>CAZGKT010000097.1:0-1649 GCA_964525605.1 uncultured bacterium | reverse complement strand
CTGTTAATCGCAGGGTTGTTGGTTCGAGTCCAACCCGGGGAGCCATAAAAGTTAAAGGCCTTCGCCGATTTTCGACGGAGGCCTTTTTTATTTATACTTCCGCAGGCATGAACCGAAGACCGGGCATAAAGCTGCAAAATTTCTTTATTACCGTTAGAACCTCGCCGGATTTCTTCAAAATCAACGGACAAAATCATAAACACGCTCATATGGAGGGCACAATTTTCTATAAGGCTATGCTCCTCTTTATTATAGTTGAGCCATGACAAGGCGCCCGCAGACGGAGAACATTCAAATTGTCGATTTGCTCCGAAGCCTTTCCATTTTGGTCGTCCTGATAAGCCACTTCGCCTACTTTGTGCCCGAACCCAGCCCCCTTTTCAGGGGAATCTGGGATACCTTTCGGGGAAAGGGCCGTTCTGCGGTTACAATTTTTTTCGTCGTTTCCGGTTTCCTCATTACCCGCATCATCGACTTGGGGCCGGGGGGGCTTTTCAACCTGAGACCGGGCTGGTTCTATATACGAAGGGTGGGCCGTCTCCTACCCCTTTTCTTTCTTCAGATCTTCCTCGGCATTTGCTTTATCGGAATCGCGGGTTACTGGTTCCAAGATCATTCCCTGAATTTTTTTAGGTGTTTTAAGCTGCCCCAGGACCCGGCCGATCCTTCCTTTTGGGCATCCCTGCTGACGTTGGTTTCATTCAGTTGGATCAGCAATTTTTTCAAGGGCACCTGGATGGGCATCGGCCTCCATTGGTCCCTATTTTGGTCCCTGGCGATCGAGGAACAATTCTATCTTTTCTATCCCTGGCTGTTGAAATTTCCGAGACGGGAAAAAGTCCTTGCCTGGATCCTCCTAGCCCAGGTGATCCTGTTTTTGGGTCTATCCGGTGGAGGCGCATGCCTGACCCCGCCGAATGCCTTGCCTGTTTTCTTTTGGAGTGACGTGTGGTGCTATGGCGCCATCGCGTTGGGTGCCCTGCTTTATCTTACTTGCAAGAAATATGGTCCGGTTTTATCCCTTCACCCCCAATGGAATTGGATCGCCTTGGGAGCGGGCGGTCTGGCCATCCTGATCGGAGGTTTGAATTTGTTAAAAGGCGTCGGTGCCATCCTCAGCACGCCCATAATGGATTTCGGGGTTTTTCTTGTGCTGCTGGGTGGAATCCATCTGCCCTTTTTTGAATCCGCATGGTTCAAACCTTTCGCGCTTCCGGGCAAATACTGTTATGGAATCTATTTGCTCCATGTCTCCGTCCTTTACTTCCTGTGGCCGATCTTGATGAGCGTGAGTATTCAAACCAGCGTATTTGTATCGTTCGGTCTTTACACCTTGGTGGTGACCTGTGTCGCGACGCTTTCCTATCGTTACTTTGAGGCCCCAGGAAACCGCGCGATTCAGAAAAGGTTTGCGGCCGCCCCACACTAAAGAGGGCCAAATCCATGCCTAAATCGTCCAAATCACTGACAGGAATCATATCCTTCGGTAACCCCATTCGCTGATGATAGGCATGAAGTTGGACGGGCCTTTGTGATTTTCTTGAAAAGAGTGTAGGATTTAACCATGAAATCAATGTTCACGATCCTGAACCGAACGATCCTCGTCATGGGGTTGTTGCTCGCCCTCACCCCCTGCGGCCTTTGCCATG
>CAZGKT010000096.1:0-1660 GCA_964525605.1 uncultured bacterium | reverse complement strand
TCAAAAATTACCAGGGTGTGACCGGGAGCATCAGCATGAACGAGAACCGCGACGCGGTGAAACCGGCGGTGGTGCTTAAAATTTCCGGCGGCAAGGAAGTTTACGTTTCGACGGTGAACCCGTAAATCAGTCGTTTTTTTGCGCAGGGATCGGGCCCGTTCGGATTCCAGCATCCTCTTGAGTGTTCAAGAAGTTGAAGGCGGACATGGAAAGTTTTTTCCAGCTTTTGTTGAACGGCCTGGCCCTGGGATCCATCTATTCCCTGATCGCCCTGGGCTACACGCTGGTATACGGGATCCTGCGCCTCATCAATTTCGCCCACGGCGACATCGTGATGGTGGGGGCCTATGCCGGTCTTTTCACCGCCACGGCTCTCAGCGCGGAACAAAACCCCAGCCTGGTTAAATTTCTCCTCATTCTTCTCGTCTCCATGGTCGTGGCGGGTTTCCTGGGCTATTGGGTGGAACGCCTGGCCTATCGGCCTTTGCGCAATGTGCCCCGGTTGAATTTGCTCATTACCGCGGTGGGGGTATCGCTGCTTCTTGAAAACCTGGGGCAGGTGGTATTCGGCGCCACGCCCAGGGTATTTCCCGACATCATGCCGGAAACATCCTTGTTCCAGTTTGGCCCCATTTCCGTCACCAATCACCAGTTGACGACCTTTGGAACGGCCTTGTTTTTGAT
This sequence comes from uncultured bacterium, assembly GCA_964525605.1. Lineage (GTDB taxonomy): Bacteria > Oederibacteriota > Muellerivitia > Muellerivitales > Muellerivitaceae > CAVTWJ01. Next base: position 976 of record CAZGKT010000096.1, on the reverse strand, counting down.
GATCGTTTTGGAATGGATCGTTCTGAAAACCAAACTGGGCCGGGCCATGCGGGCCGTTTCCCACTCGCATGAAATCGCGTCGTTGGTCGGTATCCCCACGGATAACATCATCTCCTTTACCTTTGTCATCGGCTCGGCCCTGGCGGCCGCGGCGGGCATCCTGGTGGGGGTTTCCTATCCCCGGGTGGACCCTCTCATGGGGGTCATGATCGGCATCAAGGCCTTTGTGGCGGCGGTATTGGGGGGCATTGGAAGCGTTCGGGGCGCGGTGGTGGGCGGGCTGGTGATGGGAGTCGCCGAATCCATGGTGGCGGGTTACGGGGGCTCGACTTACCGCGACGCCCTGGCCTTCGCCATCCTGATTCTCATATTGGTGTTCAAGCCCGCCGGAATTTTCGGCAAGTACCAGCCGGAAAAAGTGTAGATTCGATGAAACCACATGTTCATATCGTTACCTTGGGTGTGAAAGACCTTAAACGGTCGCGGATGTTTTACGAGAAGCTCGGTTTCAAGGCTTCTTCCGCGAGCCAGGGTGACATTGTGTTTTTTCACACGGGCGGCCTAGTGCTGGCCCTTTATCCGGCGGATAAATTGGCAAAAGACGCCACGGTTGAATCGAAGGGAAGCGGCTTTCGGGGTGTCACCCTGGCCCATAATGTCCCGAAAAAGGAAGAAGTGGCCGAAGTGTTGAAGGAAGCCGTGAAGGCCGGTGGAAAAATGGTGAAACCCGCGCAGGATGTTTTTTGGGGCGGCCACAGGGGCTATTTCGCCGACCCCGACGGGCATTTGTGGGAAGTGGCCTGGAACCCCCACTTTTCCTTTAACAAAGATGGCAGTTTAAAGTTGCCGAAGTAATGGAAAACCCGAGGGGGAAAAAGCATGTCATTTGAAAGATGCGTCGGATTGGAAATCGGTAATGAAGCCCTCTACCAACAATATCGGGATGCCATGTCCCCGATCCTGGCCAGGTACGGCG
>CAZGKT010000095.1:0-2327 GCA_964525605.1 uncultured bacterium | reverse complement strand
AATCTTCTCCAACTCAGCATCCTTGAAATGGCCCCCCGAGAAAGCGCCGATTCGGTTGACGGGAATTTCATTCACCGATGCCATCATGGCTTTTTCAGCCTTTTCGATGGAGGTTATTTCGCGTTGGGAGAGATTGGACTTTTTGGGACGCCGCTGAATGGCTTCGGTAACCCCCGTGGCGTTCAGGAGGCGCTGGTAAAAGGCCTTGCCCTTGGGGTGATCCTTGAATCGCTTTAAAAGGGAATCGCCGGTAAGCGGCGGGAAGCTGGGCTTATCCCCTTTCAACCTCACCGATTTCGCCAGGTGCAGATGGCGGGATGACGATCCAACCAGGATGTCGTAAAGGCCGGGGTTTACCCTACGGCTATGGAGAATGGCGTCCCAATATCCCAAGGAGCTTTCGGCCAGTTTGAAAACCACCTTCTTGGTTTCCCCGGGTTTCAAGAAGACCTTGGCGAAGGCCTTGAGTTCCTTATCGGGGCGAGGGAGCGTCGGGTTTTGCTCCTGGGAGTAGACCTGGACGATTTCCTTGCCGGCCCTACGGCCTGTGTTTTTCACGCTGAATTCGACACGAAGGGAAGGGGCTTTGCCGGCCTGGTTGGAAATTTTGAGGTTTGAATAGGCGAAGGTGGTGTAGCTGAGACCAAAGCCAAAGGGGAAAAGCGGGGCGATTTTGCGTTTGTCATAGTGACGGTAGCCCATAAAAATCCCTTCGCCGTAATTGGCCTTCTCGCCCATCCCTGGAAATTCGGGATAGGGCGGGGTGTCTTCGAGGCGATGTGGAAAGGTTTCCCCCAATTTGCCGCAGGGGTTCGCGCGTCCCAACAACACATCCGCGATGGCTCCGCCGCCCGCCTGGCCTCCCAGCCAGGCTTCGAGCACGGCTTTGGCTTTGGGCAGCCAGGGCATGGAAACCGCCGAGCCGTTCATCAAAATAACGACTAGGTTCGGCTGAACCTTCGCGATTTCCTCGATCAATTTTTGATGGCCCTTCGGGATATCGAGGGTGGTGCGGTCAAACCCTTCGGACTCATAACTATCGGGCAACCCTACGAAGAGCAGGGCGATGTCGCTGGAACGGGCAAGTTTGAGGGCTTGCGAAAGAAGGGAAGGTGAGACGTCTCCTTCTACGCCATAGCCGGGAGTAAAGGAGAACTTGAGTTTATCTCCGCCGGTTTTCACCAGTTCCTCGAAGGCGCTATCCAGTTTCGTGGGGTTCACCTGGGAACTGCCGGCTCCCTGGTAGCGGGGATCGCGGGCAAAATTACCGATGACGGCGACTTTTGATTTTTGCTGGGTATTGAGGGGAAGCAAATGCTTCTCGTTCTTTAACAGGACCATGCTTTCGGAAGCGGCGAGCCGGGCCAACTGGTGATGTTCTTGCCGGTTGAAAACTGCCCCGGGTTTTCGGCTTTCCCAAACCTTCAGAACGACCGCCAAAAGTTTGGCGGCGGCATCATCTAGTTTTTGGGTTTTAAGAACGCCTTTTTTAACCGCCTGGATGATCTTATCCCGGTTGTAGGTTCCGCTTCCGGGCATCTCCAGGCTGAGCCCGGCCTGGATGCCTTCCACCCGGTCACGCACCGCACCCCAATCGGAAACCACGAAACCTTCGTAACCCCACTGATTTCTCAAAACCTCGGTGAGGAGCCAGGGGTCTTCAGAGGTCAGGACGCCGTTGATCCTGTTATAGGAGCACATGATGGCCGTGGGCTTGGCTTCTTTTACGGGAATCTCGAAAGATCGCAGATAAATCTCGTGAAGGGTCCGCTCGTCGATATTGGAGCTGGAAGTCATGCGTTCAAATTCCTGGTTATTGGCGGCGAAGTGTTTCAAGGTGGCTCCGACGCCCTCGCTTTGCACACCCTGGATATGGGCGGAGGCCATTTTGCCCGCCAGGAGGGGATCTTCGGAGAAGTACTCGAAATTCCGCCCGCCCAGGGGAGAGCGTTTCATGTTATTGCCCGGCCCGAGCAAAAGCTGGACGCCGTTGGCTTGGCATTCCCGGCCCAGGGCTTTTCCCACCGAGTGGATGAGTTCGGGGTCCCAAGACGAAGCCAGGCAGGAAGCGGTGGGGAAGCAGGTGGCGGGAACACTGGTCGTGACATCGGCCTCGACAGCCTTGCGCAGGCCGTGGGGCCCGTCGGACATCCAGATGGAGGGAATGCCCAAGCGTTTAAACGAAAAAGTCTGCCACCAGCCGTCGCCGGATACAAAGGTGGCCTTCTCGAGCAGGGTCATCCGGGCCACAAGTTTTTTTGCTTTCGTCATCTCGACATTTGATTTTGGCAAGATCCGTCTCCGTTGCTTGGTATTAAAACGAGGTA
>CAZGKT010000094.1:0-2820 GCA_964525605.1 uncultured bacterium | reverse complement strand
TCAATGGGAAGGGGCATTCGTTCAGGGTTCATGGTCTGGTCCATTTTCACATAAAGTGCCTCCAAACTTCATGAGCTGGAAACAGAAATTACAAAGTTGGAAAATGCCACCCGTAAATCGTTAAGATATTGTTAAGTCATGAATATTAGCCTCACGAATCTTCCCACGCATCTGGAAAGACAAGGGATCGGGAAGAGTGGGGCCTGGGAGATTGAACTGGATAATCCAAATCGAAACCTACCGGATACGCGGCTCATTTTGAGTTTATGAATAAAGTCCAAATCCCTATTGGCGAACGCTGGGGATATTCAAGGAATCCCTGGATTTATTTCCTCCTATTTGTTTTTTTGGGGATTTTACTGTCCTATTTTCGTCTTTCCAACCCCTGGGGAGTTTTAGGGCTGGCGATTGGCCTGGGGATCCTCTTGGTTTACGCCCTGCTTACCCGGGGAAAGGATGGGCCTCAATTTTCGGGCGGTTTTTTGATGATGGAGAACATTCCCCCGATATCCATCGGGGTGGCGGTTCTACTCGGGTCCATCTTTCTTTTCGTACGGTTCTACTCATCGTCGGGTCTTTCATCCTGGCCTACCCCCGATGAGGGGATCAGTGGTGTTTTTTCCATGGCATTAATGAAAAAGTGGGATTGGCGAATGTTTTATCAATATTCCCAGGTCCCTCCCGTTTTCTACTGGCTGCTGGGAATCTATTTTAAAGTCGTAGGTGTCTCGCTATATTCTCTCCAGCTTTTTCCGTCCATCCTTTCGGTCGCGATCCTTGTTTTCAACTTTATTTCGGCTGAATTATTTTTTTCAAGGAAATGCGCGGTTCTCTCCACGGCGCTTTTGGCCTTTAATTTTTGGTTCCTTTACACGGGAAATTTTTGCATGTCTCTTATTGTTTTTTTGTTTTGGATCTGGGGAAGTTTCCTGTTGTTGGCGCTCCTTGTGAAATCGGGAACCTCTCAGGCACCTCTATACGCAATGTTCCTAGGTATATTCGTGGGAATCGGCTTTTTTGTGAGTATCCCCTGGGCACTGGTGGCGTTCTCGATTGGCCTGGTCGTTTGGCATTTTTTTATGGTAAGGGGTAAGAAAGTCGTCTTTTTCTTGTTTCTATGCCCTTTGCTTCTCGGGTTTGTGTCTTTTAATGGGGCTGCTCTCCACGAAGGATATGGAAATCATATTTTGGACCTTTTGATATGGCCTCCCGGGAGTGATTGGCGGGATCAAGCGCGGATCGTTCTTTCCTACCTTACCATTCCCTTTTGGGGAGAAGATAAGAACATTGATTTTTACGGTCCCTCCTGGGGAGGTTTGTTCAACCCGCTAATAGGCGGTTTGTTCTTGGTTGGATTGATCGAATGGTGTCCCTGGCGAAAGAAAAACATTGCCCGTTGGATTCCGCTGATTTTCGCAGTCAATTTATTGCCGGGTTTGTTGACCAAGGATCTGGATATGTTTCGAGTCTTACCCATCCTCCCCTTGGTTCTTTTGACGGCATTAGTAGGCTTCCAAGCCTTGGTTTCCGGGGTCCCGGACCGCTGGAGGGGAAAAGCGGCGGTTCTTTTGATCGTCTTATCGGGGGGACTTGACCTTTATCACCTATGTGGGCCTAGCGATGATTTTCTTAGAAACCCTGAATACCGTTCGATCGAATCCTGGCGAGCCTATCAGATTCTTCAAAACGAAAGTAAGAACAATGGTAACGGCGCCGTTCTTTCGGAATTTCGATTGGAAACGATAGATCAAACGCTGTTAGTGGCTTCCCAGCCTTTAGATGTCTCCCGCAATCCCCGGTTTGCGGGGACCGATCCGAAATGGGTGGGGGTTTTGGTCAACCCGCATTACCGACCCTTTTTGCAGAAACGGTTCCCGGAGGGCCGTTGGTTCTTGTTGAGTCGGGACGCCGGGATTGCTGGAAACACATTGAATCTTTTGGTAGTTCCCGTGCTTCCCAGGAACAAGGAAGTCCTATTTCATTGGATCGAAATGGACAAAAAACTTCACGAGGTCAATTATTCCGTTTTGATGTACTGCAATTTAAAGACAGGTCTCTTGGAACATTCACGGCTGGAGGAGGTCTTGAGGTCCATGGCTCGAATTCAAAGGGACCTGAATGGCGATCCATTTCTGGAATCCTGTTTTTTTGAGAAGGTATCGGTTTTTTTTGAGATGGACCATGAACCCGAGTCCGCGGGAATGGCCATCGAGAATGCCCTGCGCCGGGGATATCCTGCCGCGAATTTATATAATGACTACGGAGTTATTTTGACCGCGCAGAAACGGTACCAGGAGGCGAGAATAGCCTTTGGGAGGGCTTTGAAGTGTCCTGTCAATTACACACCCGCTGCCGAAAATCTTGAAAAATTGGGTCCTAAACTTTGATGAAATCGAACATACGGCTTTGGGTTTATGGGCCATGGCTTGGAAAAGAAATTCTCTCAATCTGAAGTTAATTTAGGAAGTTCCGATCAATTGGCGGGCACGAGAATTAAATGTAAGCCAGAATCAGTGCAAAACCTGAAAAGGGTTAACTTTGTTGGGTGAATAAATTCCAACAGTGATGAAGCAAAATATGGAAAGGGTTATTAAAGAATCTCGTCCGATGTCGAAGAACCACCAGGAAAAATTATTTTAACGAAAAACCCATTCCTCCTTAGCTTGGAGGAAGATTAACCTTAAACCCATGATAAAAGTTCATCCCCCCGACAAAAATTAAAACGGCACACAATATGCTTAATAAATATCAACGATTTTCTATTCGGCATCGCTGAAACGGTGCCTCCCCCGCGGGGGTTTGCCTCCGCTCTTGGCTTCT
>CAZGKT010000093.1:0-2885 GCA_964525605.1 uncultured bacterium | reverse complement strand
TCCTTCTTCTCGTCGAAACGCATGCCGATCACGTTGGCGCCCGCGTCCACGTAGATGATGTCGCCGGTGACACCCGAGGCCCAGTCGCTGGCCAGGTAGGTGGCCGTCTTGCCGACTTCTTCCTGGCTGACGTTGCGCTTCAAGGGGGTCATGCCTTCGGAGGTCTTGAGCATGGTCTTGAAACCGCCCACGCCGGAGGCCGCGAGGGTCTTGATGGCGCCCGCGGAAATGGCGTTGACCCGGATGCCCCTTTTACCCAAATCATCCGCCAGGTAGCGGACCGAGGCTTCCAGGGCGGCCTTGGCCACGCCCATGACGTTGTAATTGGGGATCACCTTCTGGGAACCGTAATAGGTCAGGGTGATGATGCTTCCGCCCGGGTTCAGCAGGGGTACGGCAGGGCGGGTGATGGCAATGAGACTGTAGGCGGACACGTCGAGGGCCAGTTGAAAGCCGGCGCGGGAGGTGGTGTGGAAGGGGTTGGACAGCTCTTCCTTGTTGGCGAAGGCGATGCAATGGACCAGGATGTCGAACTTGCCCCAGGTCTTCTCCACCTCTTTATAGAAGGCATCGATCTGGTCGTCTTTGGAGACGTCGCAGGGAAACACCAGCTTGGCGTTGACGGACTCGGCCAGGGGGCGGACCCGCTTTTCCAGGGCCTCGCCCAAGAAATTGAACCCCAGCTCGGCGCCTTCCGCGTGGAAGGCCTGGGCAATACCCCAGGCGATGGACCGGTCGTTGGCCACCCCGAAAATGATAGCTTTCTTTCCGCTTAACAATCCCATGATTCAATCCTTTTTGTGGTTATGGATTCTGTGCGTCTATGGGAATCCCCCCGTTTAGAGCCGTATAAGTTAGCCTTTTTCAGGCGGACTTTAAAGGCCAAAAAAACGCGGAAAGGGTGATAAAACCAATCACCTTCGGCCAAGATAAATTTCAGCCACATCCCCCTATCAGCTAAGAATCCAAAGCGGGTTGTATCGTCCGGTTTTTTTGGCTCTATGGGCCAAAGGGGAAAGAGGCATGGGACCTTAACGCATAAAATTCAACGTGAAGACACCCATAAAAGGGGTTAATTTTTAGATTAAAATCACGTTTAAGGTCTAAAAAGTTTAGCTCAAGGTTATGAGAAAACACGATTTGCGATTCGTTGACTCGGGATAATCCCATGGTAAATCTTGCGAAAAGTTAAAACAAAAAGGATTTGAATCCAACCGGGTTAATTCTTTTAATTTCGTTTTTTGTTAAGCTATTAAACAAAGAACGGGGGTTCGCATGTCAAAAGTGATGAAAAAAGAAGAAGCCCACAAACTCATCGATCAAATGCCCTTGAACTCAACATGGGATGACCTGATGCACAAGATTTATGTCATTGAGGCCATTGAGCATGGTTTATCTGACAGTGAAGCCGGACTGACGAAAGAAGCGGGTGAAATAAGGGCCAAATACGGCTTTCAAAAATGAAGGTCCATTGGACCCAAACGGCTGAAAAACATCTCGACGCGCTCTATTCTCATATCGCTCGTGATTCTTCTGAATATGCCAACCGAACGGTTGATCGTCTGACCGCCAGGTCCCTCCAAATAGCTGAGTTCCCAGAATCCGGACGAAAAGTACCTGAGTTTGACGCGAATCAAATCCGGGAAGTCATCGAAGGCCCCTTCCGTATCATTTATCGAATCAAGCCCGATCAGATTGATGTGCTAGCGGTTATTCACGGGGCCATGGACATTTCTTAAAGTCAGGCGGTTAAATGCTCATCCACATCGTTCTCTGGAAATTGAAGGAAAACGCCGGGGGAAAAACCCGGGAAGAAAACGCGGTCGAGTTGAAGCATCGGCTGGAAGCCCTGAAGGGCCTCATCCCCCAGATCGTGGAACTGAAGGTGGGGTTCGACTTTCGCAAACCCGCGCCCTCTTATGAGGTCTGCCTGGATTCGATGTTTAAGGATGCCCAGGGGCTGGAGAGCTACCAAAAGCACCCGGAGCACCAGAAGGTAGTGGCTTTTGTGAAGGAAGTGACGAGTGAAAGAGCGTCGATCGATTACGAAACCCATTAAGACAACAACGTTTTTAACCGCCAAGACGCCATGCCGACTTTCCATAAATTTTTTAGGAAGTCGGCATGGAGTCTTGGCGGTGATATTGGGTGTGGTTTAGTTTGTTGTTTTAACTCGAAAAAAGGAAATCAAACATGGCTCCCATCAAAAAGAAAAAAGCCGCGCCGTCGCCAAAAGCCAAACCCGAAAAATCGAAAACGCTCCGCGTCGCCACCTTCAACGCCAACTCGATCCGGGTTCGCATGGGGATCATTCTGGACTGGCTGAAGAAGAACCAACCGGACGTCCTGGCGGTGCAGGAAACCAAGGTTCAGGATTTTGAATTTCCCAGAGAGCCCATCGAATCGGCCGGGTGGCAGGTAGTCTTCAACGGGCAAAAAAGTTACAACGGGGTCGCTTTTATTTCCAAGAAGCCCCTGACGAATATCGAGAAGCGGCTTTACCCCAAGGACGCGGAAGAACCGGCGCGTTTTTTAGCGGGAGATTACGAAGGGGTAAGGTTGATCAACACCTATATTCCCCAGGGCTACGCCATTGATTCCGAAAAATATCAGTACAAGCTCAAGTTTTTCAAAGACCTTCAGGCTTATCTCGATCGGAATATCGACTCCCACACCCCCGCACTTTGGATGGGAGACCTGAACGTGGCCCCGACGGAAATCGACCTCAACAATCCCAAGGGGAACCAGGATCATCCCTGCTACCACATCGACGCGCGAAAGGCGCTTGAGGAAACCATGGGATCAAAATGGAAAGATCTTTTCCGCGAGAAAGTTAAGGAGGGGGGCCATTACACTTTCTGGGATATGAGACAGCCCGGCGGCTT
>CAZGKT010000092.1:0-3268 GCA_964525605.1 uncultured bacterium | reverse complement strand
TGGATGGAGGGATATTTCTTGCGGAGTGATTGGGCCCAAAGGGATTAAAGACCTAAGGCAAAGGAAAAGGGCAACGCCCATATCCGATCAGCGATTTCCTCCATCTGTGAACCGTTGTAAAGCACGAACCCATGGGGGACGGATTTTCCGTATTCTTTGAAGAATCTTTGAATGTTTTTGGCATCATCCACCTTGGCCCTATCCGCCGCTTTGATTTCGATGGGGAATACTTTTCCATCCCGCTCGACGACGAAATCCACTTCCTCGTTTTGCGTCGTGCGCCAATGGAGTATCTCTGGTTTGGGATCAACGGTTTCCCGCCATGCCGTTAGGTCGTTGACCACCAATGTTTCCCAAAAGTGCCCGGTCATATTGGCTTTCTCAAGCTCCTCCGCTGTGTGAATACCCGCGACGACCGCCGCCAAAGCCGTATCCGCGTAATAAAGCTTAGGGGTCTTAATCACTCGGGCGGAACGGTTGACCGCATAGGCCGGGATTCGGTGGATGATATAGGACGTTTCTAACAGGTTCAAATAGCGATGAACCGTGGGTTGTTTTAACCCGGCGTCACGGGCAAGTTCGTTCTGGTTAATGACTTTCCCCGACCGCAAGGCCGCGAGCCGCATGAGACGCCTGAAATCGGCCAGGTCAGAAACCGCCGACAAAGCCCTTAAGTCCCGTTCCAAATAGGTTTGAACATAGCCTTCCAACCAAGCCCTTGAGGTGGAACGATCTGTTTCCAAAGCTACCTGCGGGAAGCCTCCGGCGAATAAATCACCGATTTTGAGCGGTGATGAGGGCTTGTATCCCTTAGCCGCTTTGGAAGGGTTATTCAAAAGTTCCTCCCAACGACCTGGCCCACCATGGCCTTTCTTTTCAGATAAGGTGAAAGGTTGAAGGGCCAGGTAAACGGCCCTTCCCGCAAGCGACTCGGTGACTTTGTTCATAAGGGCCAAGTTAGCTGATCCCGATAGTAGAAACCGTCCGGCCTGACGATTCCGGTCCACCTCTCGTTTGACGGCTAAAAGAAGTTCCGGACCGCGTTGAACCTCGTCCAGGGTCATAGGTTTGCCGGAGCGAAGCAGAGCCGCCGGTTCTTTTTTGGCCCTCTCCAAGACATCCATGTCGTCCAGGGTGTGGTATTCCCGGCGGGGGTCCAAAAGGCGCTGGATAAGGGTGCTTTTGCCGGTCTGCCTTGCCCCGGTTAAAACCACGACTGGGAAACGTTTCAGAGCCTGCTGAAGTGTGGCCTGGAGAAGTCGGGGAAGAGGCTTTGATATGTTATTCATGTCATGAATAATAATTATTCACACCGTGAATAACAAGTAAAAACATTTGGGGTTGATTGGGGGCTAAAAGACGGTTTGAACCCCGTCGCAAATCCTTACACAAAGGGCAAATTTCTGGATGCTGCGTTGGAGAAGATTCTAAAGAAGGTCGGTAAAATAATTTTTAGGGTCTAGGTTCGTTTCTCTGGGGAAACAAGCACATAAGACAACTCCACCATCTTGCGGATCAAGCTTGGCGGCAGGGACCCATCCAAAACCACCGTATTCCAATGCCGCTTGTTCATATGATAACCCGGCTGGATGGAGGGGTATTTCTTACGGAGTGATTGGGCCCAAATGGGGTCGCATTTCAGGTTGGCCGACCAAATTCCCTCGTCCTGGGCCAAGGTCGCGAACATTTTTCCTTTCACCTTATAAACCGCCACCCCCGGCCCGAATGGAAATGTTTCTTCGGCGCCCGGCTTAGCCAGGAAAAGTTTTTTGAATTTTTGATAGGTCCTTCCCGTCAAGCTATGGGGAAAGGACGTTGCTTTCATGGTATCAGGCTTTTCTTTGAAACATCTGCCACAGCTCTTTGCGCCCGAACATCCCCTTGGGCCGCAGAAGCATCATGAGGATCAGGCTCAGGGAATAAATCACCATCCTCAAATCCACCCCGGTCACTTGCTGAAGGGGCCTTAAGGCTTCAGGCAAGAAGGTGATAATAAAGGCCGCCACGATCGACCCCGAGACCGAGCCCATGCCCCCTAAGACCACCATAATGACAATTTCGACCGATTTCATGAAGTCGAACGAACTGGGGCTGATGAAACAAAGGTAATGGGCAAAAAGCCCCCCCGCCACGCCCGCCACCGCCGAAGACACCACAAAGGCCTGAACCTTATAGCGGGTAGTATTAACGCCCATGGCTTCCGCAGCGATCTCGTTTTCGCGGATAGCCAGCAAAGCCCTCCCATGGGTGGAAAGAACGAACCGGTGGGTGGCTAATACGCAGGCGACCAGCACGAAAGCGGTCAAGAAGGCGGAAGTGGAGCCGGGGATACCAATGAAACCCCTGGCCCCGCCCACCGCCTGGATGTTCAAGATTACGACCCGGATGATTTCCCCAAACCCCAGGGTGGCAATGGCCAGGTAATCTCCCCGCAACCGAAGGGAGGGCAGGCCCACCAGGTATCCGGCCAATCCGCTAGCCAGCGCCGCTGCCAAAAGAGAGAGGATGAGGGCGGCCTGGTTACCGATCGGGGTTCCGTGCATGGGGCTCAAGAGGAAAACATCCACCGAAGCGGAGGTATAGGCCCCCACGGCCATGAAGCCCGCGTGGCCCAATGAAAACTGCCCTGAAAGCCCGTTCACTAAATTGAGGGAAACCGCCAGGATGGCGTTGATGAGGGCGAATATGAAAAGTTCGGTGAAATAGGGGGGAAGCAGATAGGCCAAAGCCTGGGCCACGCCCGCCACCGCAACCAGAATCAATGCCGCCGTCAGGTTCGACTTCATGAATGACCATTCCCTTTAGACATTAACTTAAACCGTAACATCTGAAAAATTCAAAAATTTCACCGCCAAGACGCCAAGTTCGCCAAGAAAGGAAAAAACAATCGGGATTTAAAGGATTTTAAACTTTTATTTCCGTAGTTGTTCTTGGCCATCGACACTTGGCTGCGGTGCCAAGTGTTTGCCGGTTCAATGGGCTTTGTGAGAGTCTCTTAATCAAATCAGACATTCCGTTCATAGCCACCCAGCAATGTGGAATTGAGAACGGAAGGTTTGAAAAAGGTATCGCGGACTTTTTTATATTCCGGGTCCGAGAAAAAAGCATCATGAGTTTCCCTGTCCTTAAAGGTGAGAAAAAAGACCCGATTGATCGGTGCCGGGGTTTCCGACCTCAAGACCTCGCAAACCTTGAAATCGTATCTAAACGCCCCGCCGTACCTGGCCAGGATCGGGGACATGGCATCCCGATATTGTTGGTAGAGGGC
>CAZGKT010000091.1:0-3620 GCA_964525605.1 uncultured bacterium | reverse complement strand
GCCACGGCGTCCACGACCTCCACGCCAACTCCCTTGCCACCGACCATGACTTCGACAGCCACCTCCGTCAATAGTTCGACTTTCACCGAAACCCCGACCCATACCAACACGCCGGTGAACAGCTTCACCTCCACCCCGTCGTTGACCTCCACCCTGACCCCTCTTTTCACCTTCACGGTGACATCCACCCTTACCTCTACCGCGGTTCCACCCACGGCCACCTCGACCCCCATGAATAGTTCCACCCCCTCCCCGACCCAAACGAATACGCCGGTAAATACCCCCACCTCAACACCCACCTTCTCCAATACTCCCCAAGCCACTTCGTCTTACACCCCAACAGCCACCCCCACCCATTCACCTGTCTTCACCTCCACTCCGACCGTTTTGAACAGTTTCACACCCATCTGGACGATCTCTCCCACATTTACGGCTCCACCGACTTCAACGCCCACGTTTACACCCAGCGCTACCTCTACCTACACTCCCTTGCCATCCCCCACTCCCACCCCGACCATCACCCATACGCCCAGTCCAACCCCGCCTTCGGGTTCGACCGCCACACCCGTTACCCCCGCCAAACCTGTTCTTTATCCCAACCCGGTCAGCGTGGGAAATTCCACCCTGCTCCAATTAACTCTTGGGGCCGCCTCGAACGTTAGAGTTCAGATCTTCACGGTGTCCTTCCGCAAGGTCTTTGACCAAACCTATCCCAACCTGGCTGAAGGCATTCATAACCTGTCGATTCCGTTGGTGGATCGAGAAGGAACACCCCTGGCCAACGGTCTCTATTACGTGGTGGTGACTGTGAACGGACAGAGGACGATCCTGAAGTTGCTGATCCTGAAGTAGGATACTGGTCTGAAAGTTCTCTTCTTCCTGTGAACCTGTTTTTTATTTAAAAACTCGCATGGAGGCCCCAAACGCGGGCCTTGCCCATGTGAAAGGAAAAGATATGTACCCTTCCCGATATCAGCGGTTTTTCCCTCATCCATCGAATATCCGATTCCGCATGAGCCGATTTACCCTGTTCCTCCTGCTTTTTATCGGGGCCTTGGCCCCTCTTCGCGCCCTGGCCCAAACCACCCTTTCGGGAAAGGTCTTTGACGCTTATCTTCAAACCCCCTTGAAGGGCGCGGTGGTTTCAGATGGAGCCCAAACCGTTGCGACAGCCGCCGATGGAAAATTCCAAATAACAGCAGGGAACAGCGCCGGGAAAATCGTGATCTCAAAAGAAGGCTACCAGCCCCTCACCTTTCCGGTTCAGGGATGGGCGGGTGAAAAAACCATTCCCTTGAAGGCCTCCAACCTTACCCTGCCTGAGGTGGTGGTACGGGCCTATGGAGCGGACCAGAAACTATTGGAGACAACCGGAAATCTTTCGGTTCTTACCGAACAGGACCTGGACCGGGGTGACCGCGTTAACCTGGCGCCGGTTCTGGAGACGGCCCCGGGCGTCCGGGTGGACCAGGCCTTCATGGTCGATTCACGCCTCTCCCTTCGGGGCGTGGGTTTGACGGCCAACTACGGCATCCGAGATATCGGCCTCTACGTCGACGGCATTCCCCTCAACGAGGCGGACGGTTTCGCCCGCCTGGAGGGTTTGGACGTTGACCTTTTGGGCGAGGCCCAGGTGATCCGGGGGCCCGCCTCCAGCCTTTACGGCGCGGGCGTTGGCGGGGATGTTTTGTTCAACACCCTCCAGCCCCCCGCCGGGGAAACCAGCGTGGAAGCCTCGGGGCTCGCGGGTTCCTACGGGCTTTACCGATCCGAAGGTTCCCTCAAGGCGGATTTGGGAAACGGCTTCGTATTGGTCAATTACGGCGCCGAATGGTTCGATGGCTATGTCAGCCACACCGGCGACTACCACACTTTCGCCACGGCCCTTGGCACCTTTTACCCCAGCGATAAGGACAGCCTGACCGTCCTGATCAACCAATCCGACGAGCAGGCCCAGGTCGCCACCGCTGAAACCCTTGCCCAATTCACCCAGGCACCCCGGGCGGGCGTCGCGGCCGACAGCATCTATAACCTCCACCATGACGAACTCTGGACCCGGTACGGGGTCTCCAACCACTACGTTTTCAACGACCAGTGGGAAAACGAAACGACCCTCTACGCCTCCTCTTTCGATATGGACCGGGCCTTCGCCGATTCCAAAAGCTTCCCGGCCCTGCTGGATAAAACCATGCAGAATTCGGGGGGACGAACCCAATGGACCTTCAAGACGGGTCTTTCAGACGACCTGGATCTGCGCTTGAGCGCGGGCGGGGAATACATGAACGAATTTTCCACCTACAACTATTTCATCAACAACTACGGCATTCAGGGGGCCCCGGGTTATACCCTCCAGGGGACGGAACAACACGAGAATCTATTCTTCGAAGCCGACGCGACCCTGGATAAAAACACCTTCCTCACCACGGGGATGAACCTCAATTCGACGACTTACACGCTTGATTACCAGACCCCTCCGCAGGTCAACAACACCGTGAACTTCACCCCCACCCTCTGCCTCCGGGCCGCCCTTTCCCGCGTTTTCGACGATGCGTTTTCGGTTTACGGGGATATCAGCCAGGGCTTCTCGCCGCCGGATTTTGACGAGATGAAAAACCCTTTCAACGGGGGCCTATTGCCGAACCTGCTTCCCGAAACGGCGACCCAATATGAAATCGGCGCCCGGGGAAGATTAGGGGACAAAACGCTCAGTTATGACCTCACGATCTATGACCTGGACGCCGCCCAAGAACTGGTCCAGCAGACGGTTGCCGGCGTGGCCGAATTCGTCAACGCGGGCGGGACCAACCATAAGGGGGTGGAACTGACCCTTTCCGAACGCCTGGTGGACGACCCCAACCCATTCTTGTCGCTCGTGAAGCCCTGGGGTTCCTACAGCTACCAGCATTATGTTTTCACCCAGTACACCCTCAATCATGTGAGCTACGCGGGCAACCAACTGACGGGCAACCCCGAGAATCAGTTCAACGCGGGGGTGGACCTGGAAACCCGGCCGGGGTTTTACCTGTCGACCAACTTCCAGTTCGTGGATAGGTATCCCATCACCGACAGCAACAGCGTTTGGAACAATGCCTTCGGGCTTTGGAACGCCAAGATGGGATACCGCCGCACGATCGGAAAACTTCTGAAATTGGACGCCTTCGTGGGGGGGGAGAATCTGCTGAACCAATCCTATTCCGCCTACGTGGCCTTCAACGCGACCAACTTCGCCTATTACGAACCCGGAGTCGGCCAAAGCTTTTACGGCGGATTGAACCTGAGCGTTCTTTTTTAGAAAATGCGAAAAAGACCGAATCCTCATCGAATAGGCGGCTCGTATTTCGGAGAGGGTAGTGAAACCGGTTTGATTTCGATAGGACATTATTGGAATAGTGGTTTTAAAATTTACACTTGGCATAGCTTGAAAATGTACCCTCTCCCCTTAAGGGAGGGGGAGTTAAATATATAATTCCCTAAAAAAACGGAATAAAGGTTTATGCCAAAACATTTTAAACACTTTGGCTTGGGTTGGGTGTTGGTCTTCGGTTTTACCGGGTACGCCTGGGGGCAGACGGCAACTCCCAGCCCCTTCCCGACTTCCACGGCGCTTACTCCCGCCGCCA
>CAZGKT010000090.1:0-3881 GCA_964525605.1 uncultured bacterium | reverse complement strand
CCTGATCGGTTGGATCGAACCGGCGGATAATGGGTTCATCCACCCCTTTGGGGAGCTTAGGACGGACGAAGGCTACCCGGTCCCGCACCTGCTGTTCAGCGTCCTTGGCGTCTGTCTCCAGCGTGAACTGCACCCAGATGACGGCGAAACCTTCCTGGTTAGAGGAGGAAACCTTTTTCACTCCCTGAAGGGAACTCAATTCGTCTTCCATGGGTTTGGAAATCTGGGTCTCGATCTCCTCCGGGCTGGCCCCTTGGTAAGGCACCGTCACGAACACGAAGGGAAAACTGACGTCGGGAAAAAGGTCCACGCCCAGAGACATATATCCCATGATGCCAAGCACCATGATGAGGATCACCACACAACTCATGAAGACCGGTCGGTCGATGGCCAGTTTGGGAAGGTTCATTTTGTGTCTCCGGGCTCCTTGGAAAGCCACCATTGGGCCTGGGCCAAGAGCCCCAATTTCTCAGCCACCAGGGAAAGCCGGCTCAACCGGGAAAGGGAATATTGGTTCTCGATGGATAAAAGCTGAAACTGGGTGGTGCGGCCCAGGGCCAATTGGTTTTTTTCCTCGTCGGCATTTTGTTTTTGCAGGGATTCGATATCCGCAGCCATGGCCAGGCGCTTGTCCACGTCCACCAGCCGGTCCTGGATATCCCTCCATTCCTGGTCCACTTCCAGCCTTTTGTCCTGAAGACTCAAGACGGAACTTTCATAATCTTTTTGGTAGCCTTCCGCCGTCCGCTCAGCGGTGAAAACATCCAGCGACAGGTTGAATTGGGCACCGAGCATCCAGGTAGGATGGTCGGTTCCAAAAGCGATGTTGTTGGCGTTCTGGAAGCTGGGGTCCAAACCGTTTCCTCTCCAGGAAGCGATGGCCGTGATGTCGGGATAAATGTTTTGGTAGGTTTCGTCGTAGGTGGCCTTTTTTTGCCGGGTTTGAGCTTCCACCGCCAACAGGTCCATTCGCTCGGGAATTTGGGAGGGGATATCGACTTTATCTTCGGTAAGCGAATCTTCCAGAGCTTCCAATTGTTCGGGAACTTCATCCGTCGCGCTGTTGCGATAGCGGTTCAAGGCCAACCGGGCCGAACGTTCGTCGTTCAAGGCGGTTTGCAGGTCTAATTCCGCCTGCCGCACGGAAGCTTCTGCCTGCAGGGCATCGGGGGGATCGGCCAGGTTGCGCGCCACCCTCCGCTTGGTCCATTCCCAAATTTTTTGATTCCTGTCCAAGGTGTCTTTTCGAATATCCATCTCCTCACGGGCCAGCGCCAGATTCCAATAGGCGACCTTGGCGTTGTAGAGGACTCCTTCCCGTTGGTAGGCGGAAAGTTTTTGGGCGGATTCCAATCCGTACTGAACCATCTTCACCCCGGCGCTGGTTTGAGCGCCCCCAAAGTCCTTAAAGAGGGGTACCGACAAGGAAACCACCGGAGAGAGTTGGTAATAGGATTTTAAGAAATAGGGCGCGTAGCTTCCGAAGGCCGTGAGCAACTGGGAAGAATAAGTCAAATTGATGTCATTGAAGGCGTACCCCACCGCGATGGAAGGCCCAAACGGCAGCTTATCCACGAGAGAAACTCCCGCCGAATCCGACAAGGTTTGAGTGGTAGCGAGAAGACTCGGTTGTTGGGATTGGTCGTTCAGGTGGTTATAGCCGACCAACAGTTGGGGAGAGTAAGTCAGGTCTTGCTGGTGGGACTCTTTCTCGTAACCTTCCGCCTGCGCTTTCGCGGCTTGGTAATTCGTTCCCTGGTTCTGGACCTGTTGGAGGTAATCCTCCAGGGCCAATTTTTGTTGGGCCAGGGCCATTCCCGCGGCCAGCCATAAACCCATTCCCATCCGAATCGTCTTTTTCATTTCAAGCCTCAATGTCGTTTTAGTGCAGTTCTGCATGGAATCTATTGTTCTTTTTTCTTGTCGGCCCAGTCTTTCCATTCCTGTTCCGTCCAACTTCTCCAATCCCCTCCCGGTTGGTCGCACCAATGGCGCATGGCCCAATGCTTGAAAGCATGCCGGCCCCAGTTTCCGGGCCCAGCCCCATTTACCTGCTGGGGGATAACCAATCCCAAAACGGCCGCCGCCAAAGCCACGACCCCGCCCACCAAAAGACCCGTCAACACGAAAATCGTCAACAGGGTCGATCCGAGGGATTGGCCGAAACAAAGCACGATAAGGGGCAACCCTAGGGCGATGCCCGCGCCCCCGATGATTCCCGCCACCGCGATCGTGGTGCCTCCGGAACGGAATTGGACATTCGCTTGCATCTTTTCGTTCTCTCTTTCCTTCGTATCTTCGTTCATTTTGTCCCCTCCACTTTCGTTTCGACCCTTTCGGGTCATTCGCGCTTTCCCAGCAACTCGCGCAAGGTTTCCAAGGCATACCGGCAACGGCTGCCCGCCGTATTGAGGGAAATCTGGAGTGTCTCCCCAATTTCCCGGAAAGAAAGCCCCATGTAGTACTTCATCCGGATGACTACCCGTTGGGCTTCCGGAAGCTCCATCAAGGCTCCTTCCAGTTCCAGCGGATCCAAATCGGACCACTCGTCCGTTTCAAGAAACGGTTCAGGAGAAGCCGGCTCGGCGACTTCCTCCAGAGGAAGCGTTCTCTTTTCCCGAGTCTTCCGCTTGATCGCGTTAAGCCAAACCGCCCGGGCCGCGTAGGCTCCGGGATTTTCCACTTCCAGTTCCTTGCGTTTTTCCCAAAGGATGACCAAGGTTTCCTGGACCGTATCTTCAGCTTCTTCCTTGTTTTCCAACACCCGGTAGGCCAAACGAAGCCAAAGATCCCGGTGTTCGGCCACGAAAGCCTGAAATTCCTCCTCTTGCCGAAAAACTTGCATGGATGGGGCCTCGACCTCTTTCATGAGGAAAGATCCTGGGAGATCGGTTTTTGTCTAAATAAAATTCATCACAACTCGCGGGCGTTGAAGACGGCATAGAATGACCTTACGCCTGCTGAAACCTCCCCGCGTAGGTCTTCGCCAACGTTCTGACAAAGGTTTCCCCGTCACCGATCAAGGGCGTAATGTCTCCCACCATCATCTGGTGCCAGGAATAGTGCATGAGGCTGGCAAAAAACTGAAAGAAGAGAAGGTTGATCTCTTTCTCAGGTTTTTGGGACCTCAATTTGGGTATGAGAATTTCTTGGACGATAAACCCGAGTTGCTCGGTGATGAAATGAACGTAAAATTTTCTCATTTCGGGATTTTTCATCGTTTCGCTCAGCATAATCTTCATCAATTCCACGTGCTCCGGCCGGTTCATTTCCAGAAGGTGATGCTTTCCCAAAAGATAAAAGCATTCCTCGAGGCTCTTGGCTTGCTTCAAAAGATCTACGACCGCATCCTTCTCTTCCACATGCGATAGGAATATTTCCTTCAAGATCTGGTCTTTGCTTTTAAAGTAGTGATACAAACCCGCCTTCGTTACCTTGCAGGCCCGGGCAATCTGAGACATGCTGGTTTCCATCACTCCGTGGGAAGCGAAAAGCTTTCGGGCCTGGGCCACAAAGCGCTTTTTTTGGTCCGCGTGTTTTTGTTCGTTCAAGATCTTGACCATGGTCAATAACCTACTAACCGGTCGGTAAACTATCAAGTCTAAAAAGTGGTTTTTTACTAAAGGAAAACGAACGACAAAACTCCGTGAAATGCCTGATAAAAGCGTGAAACATTTAAAGTTGGGTTTCCGTCTAATTTGGGTAGGATGAGTTGCTTGTTGTACCACTTTGAGGAGGATTTCAATGAAAAAGTCGATCGTGTTGGCTTTGGCAGTTGCCTTCTTGGCCGCTACTTCCGGTTTGGTGATGGCGCAAGACGCGGCGGCTTCGGCTCCCCCGAAGACGCACAAGACCCACAAGTCGAAGACCCACAAGCACAA
>CAZGKT010000089.1:0-4032 GCA_964525605.1 uncultured bacterium | reverse complement strand
GGGAAGCTTATATGACCGATTCGTCGGCGCGATAGACCCCGTCGGCAATTCCATAGGGCCTGTAAATGTAGCGGTTTCTACCACTTTGCATGCCACCTGATCACCCTCCGCTATAACGCTGATAACCTCCTCTTTTAAATCAGGAAGAGCTTTATCGAACATCTTAAACCCTTTGGCAATCAACTCTTTGTTGACGGGGCGGTATTGGCTAAGGGCGCTTCGAGAAACAAAGTCAGGGGCAAGCAACGCGAGAAGATGTTCCAGGTTGTGCTCCGACCAAGCGCGCCAATAATTAGTTGCTGTTTCTTTGGGGGTCATATTTATCCTTGGGTAATTCTCTCAGCAGATGAGTTGGTTATTTGAACTGGTTTATCACGCTGGCGGTGTCGAGATATTCCCGGAGCAGGTCTATCTGTCCCTTGGCGTTGATGTGATAGATGAAGCAGACGGGTACTTTGTATTTTTTGCCGATGATGGAGTTAATGTCGCCCGGAAAGGGCATTTCGATTGCTTCGCGCACTCGACGATGCCCGCGTCAATTGTGCCCACATTCCAATATTCCTAAACTCCCCATTCCTTGTCGGCGCGGTTGCTGATGGGTATGGGTTCTTTGTTCGAGGCGTATTTTGAGGCTTTTAGAAAGGGAAGGACGTCAGCCTTGCCTTTACGAATTTGATTGTTGGACATCATGTCCCACTCTATATCGTCCGCGATCTGGGCTTCAGCGGTGGCCCAATCGTCGCGCAAAGCCGACCAGAAGAATTTTGAGAAGGGGGTAGCTGTAGAGTCTTTTTCTAAATCTTTGTTTTTGATGGCTTCTATGGTCGTCGGTATACTTGCACCTCTTTTTTATTTATTAACAGCTGAAGCTTTCTAGTTACAACAAAACGAATAATTATCGGGCTTAAGAATAAAGATGATGCGGGGTGCCGGCCTCCGTTAAGGTCAGCAAATCGAAATACTCACGAATCTTGACCAGCTTGCCCTGGCTTATCTCGCAGATCAAAACAATGGGAAGATTAAACTTCGTACCCAGGGCCGGTGGTTTAGATGAAGCGGGCCACTTGTCGGTAACCTCTCCCTTATGAACATACTCCCAGCAGAATTTTGTAGCCTCGGCGTTGGCGAAGACGTTGAAGGGTAAGAGACCTTCCCCGGTGCCATGAATCCGGGCCGCCACGGATCTTGTGGCCAGTTGACGGATCTTATCGAGTCCGGTGAATGTTTCACCCGTAGCCATGATCTCCCATGTACCATCCGGAGACCAGAGCTTGAGCACCCCGTCAATATCCTCGTGGGTCATGGCCTGCGTAAAGGATTCAACTAGATCGGCATTAGTTTTTTGGGCTTCTATCGTGCTCGACATATCCTCACCTCTTTTTATTTTTTATGAATCCAATATCTATTTCGCTGGCACCTTGCTGAAGTCAGCGTTGGAATAATCCATCGTTCCCTGGAGCGGTCCTTCTTTGCTTGCGTCTCTGCTTTTCTTGAGGCCCTCTGAGGCTTTCACGCAGGCCTTGGCCGCCTCATCTTGTGTCAGAAGAGAAGTCGCTTTAAGGTCATCGAACGCTTTGCCCTCCCAACCGGCTTTAAGTCCAATCATGAGAGCAGCCATGTCCTCAGCCTTTTCTAATTCAAATATTCCAACTAAATCATACTCACCGAATGAATACCAAATGCCGTGAACCTTCGCGCCGAGTTGGAGGAGTAACCCTGCCATGTCAGGCGGCCTTCTGAAATCATTCGCATCCGTAGTTACGCGATAGATCCACGTATAAGAGGAATATTTGCCTTGCAAGAGGAAAAAAGAACCGATTTTTTTGCCATTAGCATTCGCCACGACTGGAGTGGGATTAGGATTCATTACGCTTTTCACCTCGGTTGGGTTTTTCCTTAATTTTCAACATATATTAAAGCAAGTTCCATACCCTACGGAGGTTTTGGGAAAGCTCTGCCAAACCACCATTCGGCCTGAGGAAACAGCGTTTCGGTTCATGTTTAAAATTTTCAACAGGATTTGCTAATGAATAATCGATCAAAATGATTTTTTCACTCTCGATTTGATTGTTTGCGATTGATTAGTTAGTCATAGGCGGATGTATGATAAAAAATGAAAATTCCCTATCCACGACCGGGACCAGGATTGGACAAGAAAAAGCCCTTTTAAACTTAGCAGCTTCGTTACACTTCGGACGAAACAAAACTGAAATTTCACGATGGAGAGATCAAAGGATAGTCAAATAATCATCGAAACCTTCTTTCGATCACTTTGATAGGTTTTTAAAACTATTGTTTATATTCCATTTAGTTTTCTCTGGTCTATCTATTCCGGTTTTAAACGCCCATGCTTCTCCAACTAAAGCATTTTCCATAACTAATTTTAGCCGGCGTTTTACATTCAACTATGGAGGTTTCAATGTCCCCACTCACAACCGCTTTGATTTATGTCGCCGATATCCCCCGAAGCTCGGCCTTCTACGAAGACTTGCTGGGCCTGAAGCCGAATGTGTCTTCACCCTTTTACACCCTGTTCAAACTGAAAAACGGTTTTGAATTAGCCCTGTGGGCGCTCAATAAGGTTGAACCTCCCGCGCCCGTTCAGGGAACTTCCTCCGAATTGGGATTCCTGGCTCCCGATCTCGCGGGGCTTGAAGCGACATTGAAGCTGTGGAAAGAAAAGGGAATAAAAATCATCGTGGAACCCAAGAAGATGTATTTCGGTGGGACCAATTTCGTGGGCCTGGATCCGGATGGTCATCGCCTACGGGTCGCCACACCTGACTGAATCGTCGCTTTTGCCTTAAAACCATGGAAATCGGGAGAAGTATAAGATGAAAAACAATAAAATGATTTATTGGACCACCACGGGCATTGTGGCGGCGGTCATGCTGGCGAGCGCCTGTTTTTTTTGCTTCAGCCCGGCCGCGAAAGAGGCTTTCGCCCACCTGGGCCTCCCGGATTGGTTCCGCAAGGAGCTGACTGTCGCAAAATTATTCGGTGGGTTGGCGTTACTCATACCGGCGATACCCCATCGAATAAAGGAGTTCGCCTACTTTGGCGTTGGGATCACGATTACTTCGGCTTTTATTGCTCATTTATCCAGCGGTGATGGCCTTCTGCGCGCCTCGGAACCCCTGGTGTTTTTATGCATCCTGTTCGTTTCGTATTTTTATTACCACAAATTGGAAAGAGACAATTAGCCTTTTAACCCTTGTTTGAATCGAAAGGATTGACATGAACATCGGCCGCAAACGTTCCGTGGTTGTCACCGGCGCCTCCAGCGGCATCGGTAAAGCGACCGTCCTCCGGCTGGCAACAAATGGGTGGCGGGTCTTCGCTGCTGTTCGAAGGCAACAGGACGCCGAACTACTTCGCTCCCAATCAGGAAACTGCGTTGAAACTGTACTACTGGATGTCGCAGACGAAGGCTCAATTCGGGCAGCTGCGGAAGAAGTGAATTCGAGATTAGGAAATGATGGATTGGACGGACTATTTAACAACGCCGGCATCGGGGCTGTTTCTCCCATTGAGTACACAACGGTTGATTCGATACGAAGAGTTTTCGAAGTGAATTTGTTCGGCCAAATCGGCGTGATTCAGGCATTCCTGCCACTGTTACGCAGGGCGAAGGGCCGCATCGTGAACACGGGTTCGGTAGCCGACCATCTCAGTCCACCCTTTGCCGGAGTGCTGGCGAGTTCAAAAGCCGCCTTTGCTTCCGTGAGCTCGTCGCTGCGGCTGGAGTTGCGCCCCCAGGGCATCTACGTAATCGTCGTGGAGCCGGGTTCGATCAATACGCCCGCTGTCGGGAAAACCCTGGGCGGCGTCGAAAAGCAGATAACCGCGATGCCTCCGGAGGGGGCCCGCTTGTATGCCGCCGGCATCCGTCGAATGGCGGCCGTGTTCGCCCAGAACGAAAAAACGGGAAGCTCCCCGGATGTTGTTGCCCAAGTTGTGGAAAAGGCGCTGAATGCCAAAAAGCCAAGAACGCGCTATCCGGCGGGAAAGGATTCGATTATGTTGATTACC
>CAZGKT010000088.1:0-4081 GCA_964525605.1 uncultured bacterium | reverse complement strand
CACAAGGGTCGGCCAACGCGGGCGGGGCACCGCCAGCACAATAACTTGAAGGAGTAAGCCATGAGAAAAAGGAACAAGTCCGTTTGGAAGAAGACCGTCGGAATCACGGTTTGGTTTTTTATTTGCGCGGGTGAGGCCTGTTCCCAGGCTTTGACCAGTATGCCGGAATTGTCGCCCGTCAAGATGATCATCCTGTTTCTCCTGGACGCTTACGGCCTTTGGAAGATTTTACAGTGCGTGAAGAACGTCCTGGACCACCTGGCCGATTCCAGCAAGGGGGATATGACCGCCAAAGACCGGGTTTGGGGAAGCGTCCTTGCCATCGTGGGAATCCTCATGGCGGGAGTTGTTTTGAATGTCGTCATCCTCAAGGCAGGGGAATTCGGCGCGAAGCCGGTCAGTTCCGTATTGTCGGGAAATTGAATGACTAAAAGGCTTCTCACCCTCATCTTTATATGCCTTGTGGGAGTCCCCAGGGCTTTTGCTGTTTCGGTTTTATCCACCGACAGCGGCCCAACCTCCCAGACCATCGAGGAAGGGGTCTCGGCTGGGATCTTCGATTCCATGACGAAACACGCGGGGGATTGGGTCGCCCAGGGGATGGATAAGATTGGGAATTGGGCCTTGCAGACTTTATTCGGGATTTACGACAAATATATCGGCACCTTCCTTATATACATTCCGAATTTGGCCTCACCCAATACCTACACGGCCCTTTCAAACAATACGGGGGCAAACGCCGTCCAGGTGGTCTTGAATCTCCTGAAGATTTCCAGTGGGACCGGGCTTTTCATTCTTATCGTGGGGTTCGTGATCGACACGGGGCAGAGGTCGTCCGGCCTTTGGAACAGGTTTGTGGACCCGAATCTCGTGATCGGATTCGTGGGAGCGTTTCTATGCCTTTTCGGCTGGCCGACCATTCTTTCCACCATGACGACCGGCGTGACGGCCATGGGTTATTACATCTACAACCAGAACACATTGAGGACATCGGGGGTTTTGCAGGGTTTCCAGAATATCGACCTGAACTCGGGTGGTGGGACCAACGCCTTCCAGTTGTCGCAATATGACTTCCGGGGAAATTTCATCACGGTCCAGGGGATTACCTGGAATTTTATTTATCTAGTTGCCTTAGGGTTGGTGGTGATCGGCTTTTACAACTGCTATTCGGCGGTTTCGGCGGGGGAGTCCGAAAAAGGGAACCATCGGTTTTTCCAGGCCATGGCCGGGATCATTCTTATCCTTGGAATGCCCACCCTTGTCCACGTTCTCATTTCAAAGGGCGCAGATACCATCGGAAGTCAGCCGGTTATCCCCAGCCAGACCCAAAGCAACTTTTCGCTCCAAGGGTTAATCCAGGATAACGGGGTCCAATATCCCCAGCAATCAGGGCAAGCTTCTTCCAACATCGGGACGGCAACAAACACGGCGGCGGCTCCATCGACAAGCCGTTTGGCCCAATTCTCGGCGGGACTTTTGAAATGTGGGGTCGCCATCTGGGGGCTCATCGTCTGTTTCTCGGTCATTTTCGCGAAGTTCTTCCAGGTGTTGAACCTTTGGGTGCTGTTCATCCTTGGCCCCATCTTCATCGGCTGTTTGGGGCACCCCTCGACGGCTCCCATCTTTTGGGGAGCGGCCCGTTACTTCGTGAAGCTCCTGCTCTATTCGGTCATTTGGGCCATCACCTTGGTCGGACTTTACCTGATCCCAAACATCAATTGGGGGGTGGAAACCATCGGGGTCAACAGCCTTCTGACGGCGGTGGCGGTTCTGGCCGGCCTTCAACTGATCGCCAACGCCCATGAATTCGCGTCCCTTTTCACTGCCTTCAAGGGAGGGAATTTGAGCGGGGAGGGCTACAAACAGTTCACCCGTGACACCAAGGGGGTTGCCGTAGGGGCAAATCAGGCAAGGCTTGGGACTTTTGGGGCAATGAAGAAGATGACAGGAGAAACCAGCCAAGCCATGGCTACCGCCTCTGGGGCGGCCATTGGTTCCATGATTCCTGGAGTTGGGACAGCCAGTGGTGCCTTGGCCGCGCAAAGGACCATGAAGGGTTTGAACGTCATGGCGAAATTGGGTGGGATCGGCGGCAGACCCAAGCCGGAAGGCCAGGACAACCCGGTATCAAATTTCCTCAGGAAGTTTTCGGGAGACTCCATCGCGGGAAGCCTGAAAAGGGATTCCCAAAACGAAGGGAGCCTATCCACCAATGAGAGGGAAAAACGCAAGCTCGTTTCCGATTACGCAAAGAAGCTCCAACAAGGGAAAGACTATAAAAAGCCTGGACAGGGACAACAGGAAAAGGGGACGGCTTAAATGGCGATACCCCTTGAGAAGGAATCCAAAATGTGGGGCCTCTTTTATTCATCCGATTTCACCAAGCTGATGTTCGTTTTCATCGGGGACGCCTTGGCTTTCGTCGGCTTCATGATCTTCTGGGGCCTGGAAGGGTCCCTTGTAATCTTTTTCGGAATCCTCACCCTCGCCACCCTTTATTTCGTCATGAGGAGTTTTTGGCCTGAAAAGCACCTGGAAAACATCATCCGGTATAACAACGAACCGAAGAACTACTTCCCCGGAGGGGAACCGAGTGAGTTGGAAACATGAAAAGATTTTTCACTTCCAAGCCTAAGAACAACCCTGTCGCTGGGTTATTAAGGATTCGGTCGGTGGGACCGGGTTATCTCGTCTTGAGGAATCCCGAACAATACGCCTGCTTATTCAAACTGGCAGGGGGGTTAAACCCTTGGATGGAAGATCCCGATATTTTGGGGGAAAAGGTAAGAAGGTTGGATTCGGTTTTGGCGGACTTGAGGAGCGGGGAGGAAGTCCAATTCCTGACCAAAAGGGTTTTAGCGGACGTTGAAGACGTTATCCGGCGTTTTCAAGAAAGGATTCATGAGAATGCACCGGAGGTTTTCAGGAACCAATACCCGGAGTTTTTAAGGAACTGGCTCAGGCGGTTTTATTCCGATGAAAAGATTTGTCATTACCGCTCTTATGTCCTTTTTACCGTTCCCCCGCCCCAGGGTTCAAAAAATCAAAAGGAAGCGAACACTACACCCATTGAGGAAGTCCTGCGGCGCGGTAAATCCTGGGTTTCGCAACTCAATATCGTGGGTTTGGAGCCCCAGGAGGCCACCGAAGAGGAAATTATTACCCTCTTATATGAGGAGTTATCACTGGAAAGATTCCGTGGGAATCCTGACAGGCTTCTAAAAGCCTCAGGTTATTCGGGGGGGGAATACGGGATTCAAACCTTACGGGAAATGCTCTCTCCCATCCCCTGGGATTTTAGTGATCCGAAAGTTTTCAAAGTGGGTGAAAACTTTGGAAAGACCCTCTACGTGACGGAATTTCCTTCCTTTCATGAGCAGAACCTATTTTTCCAAGAACTTTACGAACGCACCGACGATTTCAAAGTTTCCCTCTATATCAAAGGGGTGGATTTGTTTCACGCCCAATCCATCGTTGAAAAACAGATCCAAAGCGACCAGGGAGCCTTGTGGAAACGAAAGAATGTGATGAACTTCGACGCCCAAGCGGCGTTGGATTACCGCCAAAGCGTGCTTTCACTCGTTTCGGAAAGGAAAACATCACTTGCCAAGTTTTCCCTCTACATCACTTTGTTTTCCAAAAGCCAAAAGGAACTTTCGTCAAGTTATGAGAGCCTTTCCCGGATGTTCAAGAACGTCCACCCGCTTTCCGGGTACGCGGAGCAAAAAAGACTTTTCCTTTCGACGATCCCACAGGCGACCGACCTAGCGGGCCATGACCATCTACAGGCAACGGCGGTCATGGCTAACGCGATTCCTTGTTTGTACGAGCCCCTAGCCGATACCGATGGGGTGCCAATAGGAAAAACTCTTTCGGGGGAAATGGTTCATTTGAACCTATGGGGCAGGGAAACGGAAAACTGGAACGTGCTTGTAGTTGGGTCATCTGGCACGGGCAAGTCCTTCAGCATCAACCAGCTTCTCATCAAGAATCTTCCCATGAACCCCTACATTATGATTATCGACAAATCCCAATCGTATAAGACCCTTTGCCGCTTGGCGGGTGGCCGGTACCTCAACTA
>CAZGKT010000087.1:0-4282 GCA_964525605.1 uncultured bacterium | reverse complement strand
GTTTGGAAAAGCTTTATGAGAAATATAAGGACAAGGGTTTCGTGATTCTGGGCTTCCCCTGCAACCAGTTCCACAGCCAGGAACCCGGCATGGCCAGTGATATCAAGACCTTCTGCAGTACCAAATACAACGTCACCTTTCCCCTCTTCGCGAAAATTGAGGTCAATGGCGACAATTCCCATCCCCTGTACCAGTACCTAAAAAAAGCCGAACCCGACCCGGATGGTAAAACGGACATCGGCTGGAACTTCACCAAGTTTCTCATCGACCGCAATGGCCAACCGGTGAAACGCTTCGTCTCCAAACAAAAACCTGAGGACATCGAATCACAAATACAAGCCGAACTAAAAAAATAGACTGCGCTTGTGAAGAGTTACTTAAAGGCCCCTTTTCCACAGATGATATTAGGCCGATATAAACGGTACAGATCGGTATTCGATCCATCGACGGGTGTCGATAAGCAGGTCGGTTGAGTAAATTAAATTTCTAAAAATTTAAATAAAATCAAACCAACACAAAAAAATGTGGATAACAAATTAGAAGTTTATCGCTCAGGTTATTATTTTAACGAAGATATAAAAATTATTTTGAAGAATGGTTTCGCTTCGGATTTTAAGATGGCCCGCGACTCAGTCAGTTAATTTTGTGCGATAATTTAATGCTGACTTGAAAGAACAAGGGTTTTTGAACCAAACCCAAAATTAAACTAGGCTTTAATGTCGATGAAACCAAATTCTAATAAATCAATATCCCGACGACTCTTATCGGTTTTATTCTTTTCTTTGGTTGTATCCATAACCCATTCCCTTTTCGCGGCTTGCGTTCCCCAATCCGCCACACTCTACGCGGACGCGGACGATGAGTTGTATCTTTGGATCAACGGAACCCTGATTACGACCTCCCCCGTTTCCTTCGTCAACGCGGGGGGTAGCGCGTCCATCCCCACCTATTCCATTCCACCCGGTGATTTTGTGGCCGGGACGAACCTGATCGCGGCCGAGAATATCAACCTCACTCCCAGCGTGGTGATGGCCGCCTGGGTCATCGACGTGACCTGCCAAGACGGCGAACACGCCTATTTCTCAAATACCGATTCCTGCTACACGATTTACGACGACATTCCCGGTACCTCGAACCCGGTCAGCGCCCCCGCGACCGTCGGGGGAAATTACTGGTACCAAACGGGGTATCCCTCCGGGTCGGTCAGCCAATATTTTACCGGTACTCCGGTTCAAGTCACGAACGCAAATGTCGTGGTCAACGATCCTTGGCTCAAACCCATGTACAGCCCCGAGACAGGCCAGCTCCAACCTTTCACCTCGATCGCCAATACGGGAATTGATAACAACGGCAATGAAGTCCTTTACTATCGTGGGGAATGCCCCCTGAACGAAGTGCCCTATACCCCGCCTGATTTCACAATCCAAAAGGTTCCGGGCGTCACGTCCCTTCCATCGACCAGCAACTATAGCGCGGCCGTGCCTTGGACCATCACGGTTTGCAACAACGGCGCGCCGGTCCAATCGCCCGTGACGGTTTGGGACCAAATGTTGGGAGGCGTCGGGGGAGGGTATAACGGCCCCTTTGTAACCTACAACAACCCTCCGGGACAGCTCTACAGCGCCAATTCGGTCTCGGGAGGGGCGGCTTTCACTTTTCCGGCGGGTTTCGGGGGAAACGGCTCCTGCGTCACCCTGTTGGCCAATATTTCGAACTTCAACACTTCCCTCTCCTGCACCATCCTCAATGCGGCGGGTGTGAGCTGGGGCGGCACCCCCCAGCCGACCACCACCGCCGCGGTTCCGGTGTCCTGCTCGACCAACACCTATACCCCAACCAAAACCTATACCCTTTCTCCCACGGCTACCCTTACCCCCACCGTGACGAACACAAAAACTTACTCCCCCACCGCGACGATCACATCCACCTATACCCCCACCCATACGATCACAATGACTTGGACGACGACGAACACGAATACCTGGACGAACACCTATACCCCGTCGAATACCGTGACCCCCACCTTCACCTATACCCAATCGCCCACGCTCACATCCACGAAGACCCCCACCTCCACCTTTTCACCTACATCCACTTACACCCCCGTTTTGACCTCGACCTATACCTCGACCTTCACACCCACCTTCAGCCCGACCTTCACATCCACTTTCACAACCACGAAAACTTCAACGGCAACCAATACAAAAACCAACACGCTTACGCCGACGAATACTTATACCATCACCAATACGATAACCTATTCTTTCACCCCCACTTTCACCTACTCGCCCACCTGGACCTATACCCCCGTTCCAAACGCCACCAACACCTACACCTTCACGATTACCAACACCTCGACCGTGACCAATACCGCCACTTCCAGCTGGACCCCCACTCAAACCTTCACTCCCACCTATACCTTTACGGTCACGAACACCCCAACGAAAACCGTTACTCCCACCTGGACATACACTCCCCAATTTACCTACACCGCGACTCCAAGCTTCACCGCCACCTTTTCCTTCACCCCGACCTATAGCTTAACGGTGACCCCCACTTTCACCTGGACGAGCATTTTGACTTCCACTTCTACCTTCACACCCACCTTTTCTTCGACTTGGACCTTCTCGTCTACCTCGACTCACAGCCCCACCTTCACCTTTACCCCGACTTTTACGGCCACAAGTTCCTTCACCCCGACTTGGAGCCAAACTTACACCCCGACCTCCACGTCCAGTTTCACTAAAACCGTCACGCCCACCTTTACCTGGACGTTCAGTTGGACCCCGACCTCGACGATTTCTCCCACCTTGAGCCCCCAGCCGGGAGGATGGGATATTTTCTACGTCAATCAAAACGTGTATAACTCCTCCCAGGGTTCGGTTTCGATCACCGTGGGATACAGTCAAACCAGCGGGCCGTTGAAGCTGGTGATTTACAACTCGGCCGGGGAACATATCGTGACCTTGATCGATACCTATCTCAGCCAGCCCTACCCGCCGACCACGGTTTCCTGGAACGGCCGGAACAAATACAACGACCCTTGCGCAAGCGGGGTTTATATCCTTTATCTAATCGAACCTTTTGACCGAAAACTCAAAAGGATTTTATTGATTCGATGATTGAGCCGAAGGATTTTTTTAAATTGTAAGGATGATTTGGCTATTAGGTCTAGGTAAGATCTAAAAATAGCCTTTAAAAATTCATCCACCACCCTGCAAGCTATGGGGGACAGGCCGCTGATAAGGGGTAAGGTACTCAAACAACTCAGGGCAATTTTGCGTACTTCGCAAAATTGGTGGGGCATCCTGGATTCGAACCAGGGACCAAGACATTATGAGTGTCCTGCTCTAACCGCTGAGCTAATGCCCCATGAACTAATTTTCAATTCTTCTAAAAAACATGAGGCGGTCCCCGCAGGGGGTGCCCCATCTACCGGATCGCCTTGTTTTTTCAAAACCAACGGGCCCGTGATTTTCGCAGATTGTCCATGATTTTGTCGATACATCACTGAAATCATCACCCCGGGAACAAAATAAAAAAGGCGGACCCTCTTCGGGCCCGCCTGGATTTATCCTCTTCTAATCCAAATAGCCTTTTAGTTTTCTGCTTCGTGATGGATGGCGCAATTTGCGCAGGGCTTTGGCTTCAATCTGCCGGACGCGTTCGCGAGTCACTTTAAAGGTATTCCCCACTTCTTCCAGGGTGTGCGGATATCCGTCATTCAATCCAAAACGAAGCCGCAAAACCTCCGCTTCCCGTTCCTTGAGGGTATTCAAAACCTTTGAGATTTGCTCCTGCAAAAGAACGAATGCCGCTGCGTTGGCCGGGGAAATCACATCTTTATCCTCGATGAAATCGCCCAAGTGGCTGTCTTTTTCCTCACCGATGGGAGTTTCCAGGGAAATGGGCTCCTGGGCAATTTTGAGGATAGCCCGCACCTTTTCCACCGGCATTTCCAGGCGCTCGGCGATTTCGTCCGCGATGGGTTCCCGCCCCAATTCCTGGACCAAATCGCGGGATACCTTGATGGACTTGTTGATGGTCTCGATCATATGCACCGGGATACGGATGGTGCGGGCCTGGTCTGCGATGGCCCGGGTAATCGCCTGGCGAATCCACCAGGTGGCGTAGGTTGAAAATTTATAACCGCGGCGGTACTCGAACTTTTCCACCGCCCGCATCAGGCCGATGTTTCCTTCCTGGATCAGGTCAAGGAACGGCAGTCCGCGGTTGGTGTATTTCTTGGCGATGGAAATGACCAGGCGCAGGTTGGCTTCCA
>CAZGKT010000086.1:0-4729 GCA_964525605.1 uncultured bacterium | reverse complement strand
TGCGTTTACCCGCCAAGTGGAAGAAACCACCGGGGTGGGCGTCATCGTGGGTGTGAGGGCGGCCCCGCCGCCGATGGAAAGCACGATCGCCCGGGGGTTGTTGCTGACGAGGCTTGAGCTTTGTTCATTCACGTCGTCATAGCAAAAGCCATAAGCCTTCGCGTTGACATTGTGTTGGTGCCAAAACGAGGAGTAATAATCCGTTGGAGCAGTCAGGTAGTAGGCCGGAACATTATTTAAGTTGGCCGCGTTGTCGATGACATGTCGGTGAAAGGCGGCGCAGATCTGGGCTTCCAGCGCCAGTTCAGTTCCGTTCCCCGTGGCCAGGTTCCCGGCTCCGCCCCAAACATCATTGGTCGAGGGTTCACTCACGTAATAGGTGTTGGGATCCCCCGGTGTGGTGAAGGCCAACCGCCCGTCGCCGCCGACCCGACCGGTATAGGTTCCCGTGTTCAAGGTGATGATGAGAGGGCTGGTCGTGTATTGCGTCCAGACGCTGTTGATGTAGGCGTCAAAATAACCCGCGTTGGCGCCTCCGGTTCCGAAGCTTCCATGGAGGGGCGCGACGATCCGTACCGGGCCTTCCAGCCCGGCAAATGCGGTCGGAACGGCGGAGAGATATTCGCTCATAAGGGCACTGGTGGATTCGGTGGTTCCTACTTCCCCGTTGAGGGTGGGCCCACTGGCGCCATTGTCGTAAAGGTCCATGAGCATGGAGATGCCGAACATATCCACCTGGGTAGTGTTGCAGAAGATCTGGCCGTTGCCGATGTTGTACTCGATCCAATCGAAGGAGGTGTTGATGTTGGGGTCGGTGGGATTGCTGATGTTGGGATAGGCGATCCCCACCGGGGTTCCCGGGTTGATGGGGATATTCAGGGGCGACCCGAGCGAAACATAAAGCCGGGCCGAGGTCATGACGGTTGGAAATTGGAATCCCGGGAAGGCGCTTAAAGAAAGGAAGTAGGCGGAGCCATTCTCCCCCGCCACGCAAGGCACCATGTCGCCCGCGGCGTCCAGGTGGCAATATTGACCGGCGGAGTTTTGGGAGATCGCCACCACATAGATCTGGCTGTTGGTGTATTGGCCGCCCGTGTTGTTGACGAATTGGCAGGTCATCTGCATACCGGAATTGAGGGGGATCAAGGAAACCGCGTGAACGATAAGGGGAGCCGCCCACAAGGCTAAAACCGCCAGGCCGGGTAATTTCCTTGGTTTTCGTGAAGTGGGCATTCAAGCCAACCTTTCAGAAGACGAATAAAAAACGTTTTGAGGCCAATAGATTGGAAGTGGCCTTCGGATGAGGCGCTTCAATATTTCCTCACCGATCATCCTTCAAGATGGTTGGAAGTATTAAACCCCCGCCGCGGACGCGGAAGAATGGATGGGATTATCCAAGGGATGGATGAAATTGACCGGGGCAATGGTTTAGGGCTTTTTTTCATCCCGGTATGGATTACCAGGTTGTTTGAAAGAGTCGGTTCCCTGCCTTAATAAATGATAAAATCTTGCCATCCGGCGATTTTTCCCCCTTTAAACGGAGCTTCAATGCCAAAGACTTATCCTGAAAAAATCAAAAAGCTCCTCAAACGCCAGCGGCTTCTGAGCGATGAGATCCTCATGTATCGGCGCGTTATGGAAGGCATGAGACAGGGTTTGGTGTTTGAGAACCTGCTCAAGCTCATTGTCGATTCGGTGCGCAAGGGGATGGGGTTCAAGCGGTCGGGTATTTTCCTGGTGGACCCGGACGGAAAACATTTCCAGTTGGCCCTGGGCATCGGCGCGAACGGCAAATATGAACATAACAAAGACCGGTTTTCCCTCGCCACACCCCCTGGGAAGGTCCCCCTGGTCGATGTCATCAACGGCCGCATGAGTTATTTTCTCTCCAACAATATCCCGGACCGAATCCCCCGGCGCTATTACTACCGGGTGGAAGTGATCAACAACGCCGTAGTGCCCATCCAGGTGGGAAAGGAAAAGACCATCGGCGCCCTGGCCGTGGACAACCTTCACCTGAACCGTCCCATCACGAAGTCGGACGTTTCCAGCCTGATGAACTACGCCACCCAGTTGGGATTGGCCATCGAATCCTTGAGGATACATGAAAAGGCGATGAGCCTTTCCTTGACCGATCCTATGACGGAGCTTTACAACCGCCGGCATTTCGACAAGGCCCTTTCGCAGGAAATCAAACGATGCCAAAGGTACAAACGCTGCTTCAGCCTGCTCCAGATCGACATTGACCATTTCAAACGCATCAACGACAAGTACGGCCATGACGCCGGGGATCGGGTGATCTGCCAGGTGGGGCAACTGCTGAGAAACACCCTTCGCAATCCGGACGTGGTCGGGCGGGTCGGGGGTGAGGAATTCGCGGTCATTCTTCCCGAAACACCGCCCCAGAACATTACAGTGGTCGTCAATAGGCTCCTGAAGGAAATGAGAGGTACGATACCGGATGTCCCGGCCATGGCCGAAAAGAATGAAAAGGTGACCTTCAGCATCGGGGTAGCCACCTACTTGAAAGGAACCGCCACCGGGCAAATGATCATGAAATTGGCCGATCAAAGCATGTACCAGGCCAAACGCAACGGGCGAAACCGGGCCGGATCACTGAGGATCTTCCGGGAAAAACGCTGACGTGAAGCGGCCCATGTTGACATTGGACACCCAAGTCTTAAAGAACCAGGAGTTTCAGCAAAGGTCTTTCTCTTGAAGGAGCCGTTTTGACAAAATCCCTCCCATCCCTCTGGGTCGTGGTCACCGGAGTCACTGCCGACCCTCCGGGCGCCACCTATGGTCCAAGAGTTTCCGATAACTATGAACTCATCTGGATCATGGAAGGCGAGGTCAAGGCGACCTTCGGCCAAGCCGTGATCCAGGGCAAGGAAGGCACTTTTCTTTTCCGGCGTCCGGGGGTCAGGGATTACTACGAATGGTCGACCCGAAGCCGGACCGTCCACGCCTATGTCCAGTTCGACGTCCCCCGCCGGGGCGGTTTTTCCATCCCCCCCAAAGGCGTACCGGCTTCCCGGAAGATTGCGGACAACGATGTGCTTCGCCCTTTATTCAATTATTTATTGAAACTCGACACCTTGAAAGAACCCAAAAGGACCGAATTGATGGCTCCGACTTTGGAACTGATGTTGAGAAGTTATATTTCCGGACAGGTCGGCGTAAAACCCCAACTGGCTTCCCAGGTACCCGAACTGGTCGAACGTTCGGTGGAGGTGATCACCCGCAAGACTTCCCTGGACCCGCCCGAGCCCATGAGCCTGACGGAATTAGCCAGGGCGGTCCATTCTTCCCCCGAGAATCTGTGCCGGCTTTTCCAGAAGTCCCTGCACCTGGGCCCGCTGGAATACGCCAAAATGGTCCGGTTGGATCGGGCCGCCAATCTTTTGAGGCGGACCAACCAAAGCCTCAAGCAGATAGCCGCTTCCACCGGTTTTTATGACGCCTTCCATCTTTCCAAGAGTTTCAAGAAGGTCTATGGGCTCTCACCCAAGGAATTCAAGGTGTCCAAATTGAACGAGTGGATCACCCAAAAAAACCCCATCGTTCAGACCCTCCACAACACCTACCACAGGCCCCACCCGGAAATACCACCAGGAGGTTAAACCGCTTTTCCCATGCCCCATGGTCAAAATCGTCCATCCATTGGTTATTCCTGTACATGGTGGTTTTGACCCGACGGGGTTAACTTTAAATCGTTACAAGACAGGGCCTGCTTGACGGTTGGCCTTGAAACAATTTCAGCAGGGAAAACATGACGATCACCTTTGAAAAAATCGGGACGGGGCCAAAAAGGCGGTCGTTTTATTTGTCAGCGCGCTTAAGCGCTTTTGCGATCTTGATCTCCTACCTATTTACCGCCTCCCCGGCCTGGGCCATGCCTCCCGCTGGCTACAACCTGGTTTGGAGCGACGAGTTTAACGGACCCCTGGGGAGCGCCCCGAACCCCGCCAACTGGACCTACGACACGGGCGACGGCGGTTGGGGCAATAACGAATTAGAAAACTACACGACCAGCACGAACAACTCCCGGATCGTCGATGACCCGAACGCCACCGACGGTTCCGCCCTGGCCCTGATCGCCATCGATACCCAGCCCGGCAGTACGAATTACGGCGAGGTTGGCCGATATACCTCCGCCCGCCTTTTGAGCTCAGGCCTCCAAAGTTTTCAATACGGCTACATGGAAGCCCGCATCCAGATGCCCTATGGCGACGGCATTTGGCCGGCCTATTGGATGTTGGGGAATAATATCGGCTCGGTCGGATGGCCCGCCTGCGGCGAGATGGACATCATGGAAAATATCGGGAACGCGGCCGACCAACTACTCAACCACGGCTCCCTTCACGCTCCCAATTGGAATCCGACCGGAACCTATTCCCTGCCCGGAGGAGCGCTTTATCACAACGCCTACCATACGTTCGGGCTTCTTTGGCAGCAGGACCAGGTGCAGTTTTACGTGGATGGCGTCCTATTTGAAACCCAGACTGCGGCCGCGTGCTCCAGCGCCGGCGGCACTTACGAATTCAACAGCCCTTTCTTTTTTCTACTGAACATGGCGGTCGGAGGAAGTTGGCCCGGTTCGCCGGACGCCAGCACTTCTTTTCCCCAAACGATGCTGGTGGACTATGTCCGGGTTTACCAACAACCCTCCGGAACCGTCACGCCCACCCCCACCCCGGTGGTTTCTTCCACTTGGCGGGTAAACGCG
>CAZGKT010000085.1:0-4917 GCA_964525605.1 uncultured bacterium | reverse complement strand
GCCCTTGGTGAAGGTACAGACCTGCGGGCCCTTGACCTTTTCCCTGAATATCACCGACCAGGACCAGCAACCCCTGTACATGAGCAAAAAGTTACGGGGCCTTTGCGTCAAGCTGGCGGAGATCAAGTGTCTTTGGCAAATCCAGCGGCTCCAACCCTATGCGCAAAAGGTTATTTGCTTTATCGATGAGCCCATGCTGACGGCGCTCCTGTTTCCCAGCTACCATTTCTTGAAACGCGGAGAGGTATCCGACATGATCTCCGAAGTGGTGAAGGCGGTCAAAAAAGCCGGCGCGATTTCCGGAATCCATTGCTGCGGGAATACGGACTGGAGCATTCCCCTGGAGACAGGGATGGATATCCTGAGTTTCGACGCTTTCAACTTTGGGGATTCCCTTTTGCTCTATGCCGATTCGGTCAAGACCCACCTGGAGCGCGGAGGGTTTCTTGCCTGGGGCATCGTTCCCACTTCCGGTGAAATTCACCACTATTCCCTCGAGGTCCTGGCGACCCGACTGGAAGGTTTGTTGAATGACTTGGTGGGGAATGGCCTGGATTTAGGCCTGCTGGCGGAAAGGGCCCTCCTGACCCCCTCTTGCGGAACCGGAAACTTGGAAATCCCGGATGCCGAGCGGGTCTACGAAACCCTCGCCGAACTCTCAAAGCTCTTGAAAAGAAAATATGGGTTTGAGGGGTAGGGGTGAAAATTGGGCTGATTGGATCCCGGTTAGCGCCAAATCCCTTTGTTTTCCTTCGTGTCTTTGTGTCTTCGTGTTAGCTTTTGTTTTTCTTTTTCGCTTGAATGCCCGAACAGCTACAGTGAAAGATAAAGGATAGGATGAAAATAAAAATGCTGTTTCTATCCCTCTTTACGGTCACTGTGGGTATCGTCGCTGGGTTGATTCCGGAGGCTTCCTTTGGCGCGGATCGTTTTGTGCTGGGCGTTTTACCCATGAAGGGGGTCTGCCTGGGCGTGTTATTGGCCATCCCCGTTTGCTTCGCCGGAAGGCTCCTCTCCCTAGCCTTTCGGGGAAAGGTCTTGAAGATCCTGGCCCTGGCGGCGGCACTGGCTTTTGTGGGGTTTTACTTTGGCAATTTTCTCCGGGACGCGGGATCGGGATTGCCGGCTTCTCAAACCGCCCCGGCGGCCCTGACACCCATGGGGTTTTCCATGTTTCTGGACTATCTACAAATGCAGATGAAGGAAACCGTGATCCAGGACGGCCTGACCCATGAGGTGGAGCACGACTTTGGCCCCGGCGTCACCCGGTTGTATTTTGCGGTGAACCTGGTTCTTTGCGGCCTCACTTTTCTCGTGTGCGCCTTCTTCTTTTCGTTTTTTTTCTCCTATTGCGCGCGCTGTTCTCTTTATAAGAAGAAGTCAGGGGAGTTTAAGATTTACTATTCCATGGATGATTCGAATGTCTTCGGGACCGCTTTGGACCGGGCCCGGGGCCTGATTCGGGAGGGGAGTTACCCTAAAACCACCTCTTATTTGCTCGAGATGAAGCGAACACAGGACCGGATCTTTACACCTGAATTTGTGAAGAGCCCGGAAATGAAAAAAACCGCCTGTTACGTTCTAACCGTGACGGAATGGCGCTGTCCCAAGTGCCAGGAAGCCACGCTGAAGGGTTCGGTTTCGGGGCAGGATTCCAAGGGGGACGCGATACCCGTCAAGGGGATGGATTTCGAGATGACGTCCAAGCCGGAGGATAGCCCCTCCCCTTTACGCGATTTGACGGTCGCATAGGTTACCGCATGCCCCATCCGCAAATACCTCCGGACGAACAGGACGACGAAGCTAATGGTTTGATGAAGGCTCTCGCCTACAGCGTCCAAAATGATATCTCCCGCAATTTTTCCATCGAGTTGAACTTTGAGGTGGAGTCGGTCCGCCAGCTGGAAGAAATCGTTTTTCATCGATTGCACCAGGATTACCTGGCCACCGGCATGACCCTGGAAATGACCCAGACCTACGTGCTGGCCCTGGGGGCCTATATCGGCCAGATTTTGCGTTGGAATAAAAACTGCTCCTGGAAATTGGACCCCCGAGCCAAGGCTGAGAAAAAACTGGACCAAAATTCGGTCTATCTGGCCACCGAGAGCGGACAGCAGATGTTTCCCTGCAACTGGTGCTATAAGCGCATCGTGAACGGCGCGGGGGACAATGTTTGGTCCAAGTTTCAGACGGCCTTACTGCTGGATGAAATCCAGAAAAACATGTCTCCTCCGGCGGCCCAAAAGATATTGGAAGGGAATGGAGGCGATCCGGCGGCGTCCGTTCCCTCGGAATCGCTGATCCAATGCCCCTTTTGCCTGGAACCCCACTCCACCGTGCCGGATAAGGGCGTGTTTCGAGAATGCCCCATCTGCCGTCACAATCTCATCGCCGATCTCATGACTACCCCGTTGCCGCAAATGAGCCGGGAACAAAGGCTCAAGTTGATCGTTGAGGATATGAGGTTTGTCCTGGGCAACGAAAACGCCCTTCTTCGAAGTTACAAGAAATGGGTCACGGGTTACGACCCCGAATACGACCAGATGCAGACTGAGCTTTCCCTTCGGGGCGCCAAGGTGATTGAATTTGAGAAGGAAAGCCGGATTCTCCTTTCAACGATGGGGGAACTTGAGGGGGAGGCATCCGGTATCTTTAACCGGCTGGCGCGGGAGGACGCGAGGCTCATCGGGTGGATGGCCGAACGGCAATCCTTCGGGCAAAAGGCCCTGTCGCTTTCCTTGGCCGGCGCGGGGAAAAACCGCGCATCTGCCTTCCAACTGGAAATGGTCGAAAAGAGCGGTTGGGGTTCCTACGGCGACAGCAAAGAAAGGGAAAGGGTTCTGGCCCTTGTGCGGGGGAGGATTCCTAAATCGACCCTTGAGAAGTTAAGGACCTGGTTCAAGGCGCTTAACCCGAAGTTCCTGTTGAAAAAGAATTGGAATGGATCATCCAAGCCCTGAGTTTTTAAACCCAAAAGTACATGCAGGTGGGTTTGGCGCGTTCGTTAAGGGCGAACGCGCCCGCTTGAGGATTTCGATAGGACTAGGAAAAGGCTATTTTCGATCGTGAATAGAAACGTAGGCCCGGGTGTTCGGGCCCTGGTAAATCTGTCGCGGACGGGCGATGCGCGTTTGCTTGTCCTGGCGCATTTCCCTCCAATGGGCCAGCCAGCCGGGAACGCGGCCGATGGCGAAAAGAACGGTGAACATGTTTACCGGGAAGCCGATAGCCCGCAAAATGAGGCCTGAATAGAAATCCACGTTGGGGTAGAGTTTGCGGCTGAGGAAATAATCGTCATGGGTGGCGATTTCCTCCAGCTTCAAGGCGATGTCGAACATCGGGTCGGTCATGCCGGGCCGCTTGAGCAGCTTATGGCAAAGTTTCTTGATGATGGCGGCGCGGGGATCGAAGTTCTTGTACACGCGGTGGCCGAAACCCATGAGTTTGCCCTTGTTGCTTTTCAGGTCCTCCATGAATTTTTCCGGGGTGGTCTTGGTTTCTCGAAGCATCTCCAACATTTCGATGACTTCCTGGTTGGCTCCGCCGTGCAGGCGGCCCCAAAGGGCGCTGACGCCCGCCCCGATAACCGCGTAGATGTTGGCCAGACTGGAGCCGGCCATGCGCACCGTGGAGGTACTGCAGTTTTGCTCGTGGTCGGCGCTCAAGAGGAAAAACAAATCCAACGCCTCGACCATGTCCGGGTCCAAAACGTAATCCTTGACCGGGGAAGCGAACATCATGTTCATGAAGTTCTCGACGAACTTCAGCTTGTTGGAAGGATAAACCACCGGTTCGCCAATGGACTTCTTGTAGGAGAAGGCCGCGATGGTGCGGATCTGGCTCATGATGTTGGCGATGATGATTTCTTCCGCGGCCGGGTCCAGGTTGTCCTTGACGGGATAAAAGGCCGAGAGGGAAGCCACCACGCTAGTCAGGATCGCCATGGGGTGGGCGCCCTTGGGGTAGCCGGTGAAGAAGTGGAGCATGTCCTCATGGATAAGCGAAGATTTGTTCAGCCGTTCGGAAAAGGACCCGAGTTGTTTCTCGCTGGGGAGATCGCCGTACATGAGCAGATAGGCGGTTTCGGTGAAGAAAGACTTTTCGGCCAGGTCCTCGATGGGAATGCCCCGGTAGCGGAGGATTCCCTTGTCGCCGTCGATGAAGGTGATACTGCTCTGGCAGGAGCCCGTGTTTCCATAGCCCGGGTCGAGCGTGATGTAACCGGAGTCGTTGCGCAACGCGGAGATGTCGATGGCCTTTTCACCTTCCGTGCCCACCACGATGGGATATTCGTAGGTTTTGCCTTCTAGGATAATTTTTGCTGTCTCCGCCATATTCCGACCTCCCCACTGAGATGGGGGCATTGTAAGTAAAGTCCCCGCATAAAGCGGGAACTTTTTTGAAAATTTGTTCAATGAGAACCGATTTCAGGAAATAGGTGGTGTCGAAAAGATACCTGCTTAAACCGGCGCTTGGAGGGCCAACCACAAGCGGCTGAAAGTCGGGCGCTATTCCCAGCATCGAGGAAGGTTGACGGAGAAAAGTCGGGGCGCGTGATCCGGGGATGGAAAGGGGGTTTCTGTCCTTCGAAAAGCGAAAGGGTCATCGAATCGGGGAATGGAATTCACGCGGCGGAAGGTTTAGTTCTTCTGGGGATTGGGTCCCCGTTTTCCTTTGCGCTGACCGCTATTTTCTTGGTGTTACGCCTGGGTGCCCTATAATGCCCCTATGCATAAAGCTCAATTCAAGCTTCGCGACCTTTTGATCCACAAAAAAATTGAAATTGTCGGCATGGTTGTTTTCGTTGACCACAAAAAAGGTATTTACAGGGTCTGCGTGGACGACGATATGCCAGTGGAAA
Source organism: uncultured bacterium (assembly GCA_964525605.1). Classification (GTDB taxonomy): domain Bacteria; phylum Oederibacteriota; class Muellerivitia; order Muellerivitales; family Muellerivitaceae; genus CAVTWJ01. Next base: position 56 of record CAZGKT010000085.1, on the reverse strand, counting down.
ATTGGGGATTTGGTGAGGTTGACCTATACCAGAAGAATGTCGTTTAGTCGAAAAAG
>CAZGKT010000084.1:0-5174 GCA_964525605.1 uncultured bacterium | reverse complement strand
CCTACTCCCTCACCTGCTGGCTCTACAAACCTTCGCTGGCACGCTGTCCAATCCGAGTACCCCTTCATCCTACGCTTAAGCTCCCACCTCCGCCGAGGCTTCGGTGGGTATGCCGGCGTGTCACCCGTAGCCCTTTTGGGCATAGGGTGAGTGACAGGTCGTGGACAGATAAACTATTTTCAGAGAATCCCTTTAAAACAATCCAAGAGCGAGGCTTTGATAGGCATGAAGTAGGCGTTGCCGTCCATGGAGGTAACTCGATTCAATACAGACTTAGTAAAATCACGGTTCCATTCTAAGGTTGGTTTGAATTCCTGTGGAAAAATCACTTTATTTCTCGTTTCCCAATAATGCTTCGAGTTCAAACTTAAAACTGGAGAGACTCCCCAAAAGACCTCAAAAGGTTGGAGTAATTCCGCGTAAATATCAAAAAGGCGTAGATCGAAAAAGGGTTGGGTAAAGAAACCATCTGCGCCCGCGTCTCGCTTGGCATGGGCATAATCGAGTTCTTTGTGGATTCCTTGTCGGTAAGGATCAAAGGCGGCATAAATCTTAATTCCTGGAATTTCCATCTTGAATTTTTTAATGACTTCCAACACATCGGAGGGATACATTTTCCGGGACATGTCTTGAGGAATATCGCCGCTGATCACAATAATTTCTTTTAAACGATTTTCCTTAAGAAAAGCGGCCATCGGCAAGGGTTCGTTCAAGTTAATATCCACAGCCCGAAAATGGGGTATGGCATCTTGAAAAAACGGTTTCACATATCCGCAAGCCACCCAACTTCTTAAATCAAATCGCAATAAATCTGGAATATTGATCGCGTTCACCTTATTTAGATTTTTCGAAATCTTTTCCACTTCTTCCAAAATGGATTCTTTAGTTCGCGGAACCATTTCCAAAGAGATTCTCATTTATTTATTACCTTTTGTAATACCCTCATATCAGGGGTTGATTTTGTTTGTTCAAGAAGCTTCTTTGGCAACACCTAGTCCAATCCGGGTCCCCGTAATCCCAGCGCTCTCTAAGCTTCGGGAGACAGGTCGTTATCAACCCTTCAGGGTAAATCATACAGCGATTTAAATTTTGGGAGAAATCAGTTAACGAGGTGTTTGCGGGAAAAGGCCACAACGGCCAGAAGATAAAGGCTGTAAAGGGAGAACAAACCCAGGATCAAGGTGGACTGGTATTTTCCAAGGTTAAGGATGAGGGCTGTCACCCAAGGGGTGAAAATCAGGGAGTTCGTGAGCACGATCGTCCAGTTCTGGAACGATTGATGGAAGTCGAATAAAAACCAGGCGTGAATGAGGGGCACCAACCAGACGGCGTTTTTCGATCCGCCCAGCAGGGAGGTCGCGGCCAGGAAAAACAAGAAGCCATACACCACCCAGTAAACCAATGAAAATGGCGATTCGAGAATAAAGCCCCCGATGACGGCCTTCCCCAGAAACGTCCATCCGCATAAGGAACAAAACGAAAAGGCCAAATCAACCACCCCGCCAAAGAGGAGAAAACCGTTCAAAACCAGCTTGGGGTGAATCACGAGAATATCGGCGATAACATGGCTGGAGGAGGACTTCATGTAGCGGATGCCCAACGCGTACTCGCCCGCAGTGGGAATCAGCCGCTCCCGGCACCAAAAGACCTCCAGGCCCCACAAGAAAAAGGTGACCGGCATCCAATAGGATGGCCCGTTGAAGCTGAAACAGCCCACCCAGGCCAGGAATGCGGCAAAAAGAAAGTCCACGAAGTAGCCGGATAGAATCCGAACCGGCCCGGGCCGGGGACTTTTTTTCTTCGGGTCCGTGGGGCTGACCGCCGTGGTTTCCGTCATGGTTTATCCAGGGTCAAAAGCATCGCGACCTCGTCGCAATCGGAAAATTTCGCGCAGTGCACGCAATCCCCCCATATTTTCTGTGGAAGCGTCAATTTTTCAACTTTCTTAAACCCCAGTTTTTCAAAAAAACCGGTCTGGTAGGTCAGGGCGAAGACCCGCGAAAGGCTCAATTCTTTGGCTTCCAAAAGGCAATATTCAACCAATTGACGCCCGATGCCCTTCCCTTTCCAATCTTCCCGCGCCGCCAGACTGCGGATCTCGGCCAGGTCTTCTCCCACCGTGTGGAGGGCCACAATCCCCAGAAGCGCCGGGTCACTCTCCTGCACGACCACCGAAAAATCCCGGATTTTATCGATGATCTGGTTTTGGGGCCGGGGCAAGAGAAGCCCTTTAGTGGAATAGGATGCGATCAAGCCCACAATGGCCTTCGCGTCCGATGGCCGGGCTTTCCGTAAATGGATTTCGTTCATATGGCCCCATCATAAAAAAGCCGGTTCCCCTTTTAAAGGGGAACCGGCTTGATTTATCGAAGTTTATATTTAAAAAGCTTAGTTGGAAGCCAGGATGATGCCCGCGCCCAAAAGCACTCCGCCGCCGTTCAACGGCACACCCAAGAGAGCCTGGAGTTTCGTCCCGGACAAATCAAACCTTGCTCCGAGAGCCAACTGGGAATCCGCATTGCCATATTGGTTGGCTCCAATTTCTCCGATCAGAGTGACTTGCCGACTGACGGGAAATCCAACGCCTCCATCGCACTCAACATAGGTCGCGCTGCTGATTCCGATTCCGAAATCGCCATTCAACAAAAGACCGCTTGGCAAAACATAGGTGACGGTTCCCTTGGGCATGAACACCACATCTCCGCCGGTATAAGTCGGAATGTAGATAATGCCACCCACGCTGAAATCAGGCATATCCTTGCTGTTAGCCGCGATTTTATATTTCCCACCCAAAAGCACGGTGAAATCCGTGGATGAACCGCCAAGGGTTTGTTGGGGAATCCCATCATAACCGCCTATGGTGTAGCTCGGTTCCGACAGAAGATCCAACCTCACCCCAGCCGAAAGGTCGACGTTCGGGGCGGCCCCATAATGGGCGCCCAGGGGAAAGGAGAAACTATTGAACGACGCGGCGGGTGAGGACCAAGTTGCGTGGAGAGAACCCTGCCATTGGCCAACCGGTGCCACATCCGAGGTATCCGCGAAAAACAAACCAGCGCGTCCATCCAGGTTGGTTCCCGAAATGATCTTTTTTCTTTCGGCTTTCTTTTCAGCCTTTTTTTCCGCTTTGATTTCCGCCGCAACCGCGGCTTTCTTTTTCTTCTTTGAGGAGCTCGTCTGGGCGGTTGCCGCAGTGACGCAAAGGCTCATCGCAAAGATCACAGCCAAACTTGCCAACAACAAACGGTTCAAAAACTTCATGTCTTTTCCCCCGAAAAATTGTATTTGAACGGCTAAATTGTTGTTCAGCTTACCTAAGAAGGACGCATTCTTGCAAATAGTTCCTTGGCATGCGTGCGAGAGGTTTCGGAAATCGGTTCCCCCCCGAGCATCTTGGCGAGTTCATCGATTCGCTTTTCATCCGTTAAACGGTAAACATTCACCAAGGTTTTGCCCTTTTCAACGATTTTAGATACTTGGTAATGGTAATCGCCCAACCCGGCGATGGGGGCTAAATGAGAAATGCAAAAAACCTGTTTGGCTGTCGAAAGCCGTTGAAGAAGTCCCGCCACCGCCGAGGCGGTACGGGCTCCGACGCCCGTATCGATCTCATCAAAAATAAGCGTGTTCACTTCGTCACTTTCGGCCAGGACTGCCTTCAAAGCCAACATCACCCTCGACGCTTCCCCACCCGAAGCCACCTTGGCCAGCGGCCTCATGGGTTCTCCGGGGTTCGCCGAGAAAATAAATTCAACCTTATCGTAGCCGTGAGGGGTTACCGCCAACCCCTTCCCTTCCCGTTTGGCGGGGCTTTCGATATCTTCCACCGGCGTCAACTTAGCGCCCAACTTGGCGTGGGTAAGGCCCAATTCTTTCAGGGCTTCCTCGACCTGGTGAGCCAGCGCATCCCCCGTCTGGGCCCTTTGACGGCTTAAAGCATCGGCCTGTTTTAAATAATCTTCAGCCGCCTTTGAGATTTCTTTTTCAATCTCAGCCAGCCGTTTTTCTCTGCCCAAAAGGGCCTTTAGCTCGTCTGATATTTTCCGGTGATAGGCCTGAATCTCCGCCACAGTCCCCCCGTATTTCTTTTTGAGGGATGTGAGCAGGTCGACAATGATCGTTATTTCCTCAAACTCTTCTTCCGTGAAGGAATAACCTTCCAATTTTTGGGCTAAATCGAAGGAGAACTGGTTGAGGCCCTCCTGCAGGGCCGCCGAAGTCTCAACGAAACTCTCTAAATCAGGGTCCAGCCGGGCCGCGTCCTTGAGGCGCCCGATCGCGGTGCCTAAAAGGCCCGTCGATCCACCCCCGCCTTCCTCATCCATAAACCGTTGGGCTTCTTGTAAATAACCCGTGATTTTTTCGGCGTGTTTGAGCTTTTGGTAATGCTGAAGCAGTTCGGCCTCCTGGATGTTTTCCAGTTTGGCCGCCGCGATTTCGTTGACCTGAAATTCCAACAGATCGGTCTTGCGGGCGATTTCTCGGGGATCGCCCCCCAGGGTTTCCCTTTCGGTCAAAAGGGCCTTGAGAACCTGATAGGCCTTCCCGGTTGAGGTAAGTAGGGGCTCCAGATGACCAAAGGCGTCGATCAAATGGCGGTGCTTGTGGGTGTTAAAGATGGCCTGGTGCTCGTGCTGGCCGTGGATATCTACCAGCCCCTCCCCCACTTCCGCAGCCAGGGCGGCCGTGGCAATTTCGCCGTTGATGAAACTGCGGGTCTTACCCGAAGAACGGGTAAATTCCCGTTTGATATGAATCTCTCCACCCAGCGGGTCAATTCCCTTTTCCCGGAGTAACTTCACGGTTGGATTGTCGTCAGGTATCTGGAAGAGAGCCTCCACCACCGTGCGTTCGCCCCCGGCGGGGATCAGTTCGGAATCGATCCGGTCGCCCAAGAGAAAATAGAGGGCATCCACGATAAGGGATTTCCCGGCTCCGGTTTCGCCCGTCAGGACGTTGAAATGAGGCCCGAACTCCAGGCTCACGGATTCGACGATGGCGAAATTTTTGATGGAAAGCTGGCGAAGCATGGGGACACTATAAAGTTGGCTGGACGGTTATTCAACTTACAGAAACTATTGTTTGCGGACCATTTTGAATGAAGCGACTTTTAATCCTTTGGCCACGATGGATCCCCTAAACCGAGACCACAAGTCGAGGTTCGAGTTTTGGGT
>CAZGKT010000083.1:0-5175 GCA_964525605.1 uncultured bacterium | reverse complement strand
CGGTGACCAACTTGCGGAAGGCGGGGGTGAACGACTCGGTCATCATGTCCATATCAGGCCACAAGACCTATGCGATGTTCAAACGGTACAACCGGATCGACCGGCAGGACCGGGTGAACGCGCTAAGGCAGGTGGAGCGGCAGTTTGACACGGATATGACACGGACCCTTGCCGACCAGGAAGTGAAGTCGTAAAACCGTTGAAAAATATGGTGGGCGAAACAGGATTCGAACCTGTGACCCCCTGCGTGTAAAGCAGGTGCTCTAACCAGCTGAGCTATTCGCCCCAAAATAAAAAACCCCGGCCCAGGGGCCAGGGTTCAGACTCAGAATTCATCGTATTACTTTTCGGTTTTTTCTACGCTCAAAATGAACTTAATAGCGCTTTTCTTTTCCCCGTCAATCGTAAGATGAATGAATTCGGGCTTGAAATAGGCATCCATGCCATCCCCCCGCAGAAACCCGCGTGCAATCGCGATTGCCTTGACCGTATTGTTGATGCTTTCAGGTCCCATGGCCACAATTTCCACACTCTTGCCGTCCCGGACGTTGTTGGCGATAGCACCGGCCACGGTGGAGGGATTGCTTTTTGCGGCGACTTTCAACGTCATGATTCCGACCAAACGCGGCTCCTTCTTCCCCGCTCAAAGCTAATGCAGGCTTCTTATAACATGATGAAGGGGGGCTGTCAACGAACCCCACTAATGTGGTCTTTTGTGAAGCGGTTCGAGGTCCAATCCTTAAAAATTGGGAGCTTCCCCACCCTCAAAAGCGGGGAGGCTCCCGAAAGTTTTAGCCTAATACGACTTCAACTTCGACTTTTTTCACAGACTTTTGAACCGGTATGATGTTTCCCTGGATTTTCTTCCCGTTCACGGTTATTGAAGTGACTCCCTTGCTGACATGCTTGGGATTTTTCACATTGATCCGGTATTCAATTCCGCGGAACAAGCGTAATACCTGAAAACCTTTCCACTCTTTCGGAATGCAGGGGTCCACAACCAGACCGGTATAGGTCGGCCTCACCCCCAAAATGTATTGAGTGGCGGCCACGAAGTTCCAGCTAGCGGCCCCAGTCAACCAGGAATTGCGGGCGAAACCGAAATCCCTGTGTTCCCGGGAAGCAATCGCCTGAGCGTAAATATATGGCTCGGCCTTATGAACATCCTGAATCTGGTCCTTTGTTGTAGGCAGCAGTTGTTTGTAGTATTTCATGGCGATATCCGCGCGGCCCAGGATAGTCTCCGCAATCACAGCCCAAGGATTGGCATGCGAGAAAATGCCGCCGTTTTCCTTGAGTCCGGGTGGGAACGTGCTAACCCCGCCCAAACGGGGGCTGAAATGCTTGAACCCCGGATACATCAGAGCGACCCCGTATTTTGAATCCAGGTATTTCTTAACGCCGTCCATGCAAACCGGGCCCCTTTTGGAATCAGCCACTCCCGAAATGACCGCCCAAGTCTGGGTATTCAAGTAAATCTTACCGTCGGCTTGCTTCTTGGAACCCAGCATGGTGCCCCAACCATCAAATGCCATGGCGTACCAATCCCCATCCCAACACACTTTGTTCGTTCGAGCGGCCATGTCATTGGCCATCTTCTCGTATTTTTTCGCATCGGCCGTTTTGCCAAGGGTTTTCGCCAACTCTACGAAATCCCTTGCGCATTTCACGAGGAACTCGGCGACCCAAACGCTCTCTCCAGGTTTGGGCCCGTTAATTTGAAGGGTGTCGTTCCAGTCGGCGAAACCCATGCAAGGGATCTTGTGCGTCCCCACGTTCTTATAGGTATAGTCCAAGGGCGCCCGCAAATGTTCGTACATGGTGGCTGAACCGCCATCCGCCCAGTTTACTTTCTCGTTCAAAAACTTGACGTCCCCGGTTTCCTTCACGTAGGCCGTCGTGGATAGGATTATCCAAAGTGGATCATCCGAATAACCTTTGCCGTCCCCTTCCCCGGTCAATCGGAAAAACTGATGGTAGGCCGTTCCGTCCTTAAACATGTTCTTCGCTAAATCAGTGATGAGCTTTTTCACTTTTTGCGGAACACTGTGGATGACGCTGAGGACATCTTGATTGCTGTCACGAAAACCCATTCCTCGTCCGATTCCACCCTCGTAGATGGAGGGACCACGAGACATGCTAAAGGTTGTGTGAACCTGGTAGGCGTTCCACTGGTTCAGACAGAGATTGATGTCATGATCTGGCGTATCGACCGTCAGGGAGCCAAGCTTTTCCTCCCAATGTTTTTTCAAATCCTTCATGACCTTTTCAACAACTCCAGCTTTGCGGTACTTGGCGGCCAATTTAGCCCCAGCCAAAATGGAAGGAGCCACACCCAGAATATAGGTAATGGTCTGCGTTTCGCCCGGCCGCAAGATAACCGGTATGGCCGTGGCGGCCACGGGATTGCCTCCATTCGCCTCGGAATTGGAACATTTCCCGTTTAGAACCGCCTGGGGATTGGCTTCGGAATGATAAGGTCCCATAAATTTTTCCCGGTCACAATCATAGGAAGAAAAACGTTTATCAGCGGTAAAAAAGGCATAGTGCCCGGCGTTCTCGATCATAGTGGTGTGGTGAATAATTCCATCTTTTTCGAAGCACTTAGCGATGTTATAGGTGTACTGGAAATTGATCATGTCGTTCTGGGCAAAAAAGAGGCAAAGCTCGGCGTAAGAGGTTAGGGTGAGCGTCTTAGGCCGGGAAGTACGGTTCGTCAAGGTCAACTGCCATAGTTCAAGATTGTCGTCCACAGGAACCACATAAAGGGTGTCCATTTCTAAACCCTTATAGGCCGAAGTGACCCTTGTATAGCCGAAACCATGTCGGGTTTCGGTTTTATATTCGCCCAGGTCCTTCAAGACCGGTTGCCAGGTTGCCGACCAAAAGTCCCCATCCTCCTCATCGCGTACGTAAATGTAACGGCCCGGGCGGTCCATGGGAACGTTGTTGAGCCGATAACGCAAAATTCTTTTGTCTCGGGCGGAAAGGTGGAAACTATATCCCCCGGCGTTGTTGGAGATTAGGGCGCAATATTCGTCGTTGTGAAGGTAGTTCATCCAGGGCACCGGCGTGTCGGGCTTCTCAATCACGTATTCTTTGTTGTCTACATCAAAGTATCCGTAGCGCATAGTCCCTCTTTCGTTTTGAGTTTAGGTGCTCACCAGCTCCATTCAACATACAGGCGCCCAAAATTCAGGGAGCCCTGCAAACCGCCCAAAAGCATCGCTAAATTAGACCGATATCGGATCCAAGTCCATAATAGGAAATCTTTTGCGGGTTGGATTGTAAGCACCGGCAGAAAATACTTAAACAGGAATCCTAAAAAAACAGCCCATAAAAGAAAAATATTACCGTCCAAAGCCTCTCCAGAAAATTGGTTTGTCAGGGTTTGGACCATGGCCCAAATCCCGAACAGATGCATGAAGTGAAAATCTCCCCAATAAATCATGGTTTGGAATGGAAAAGGGATCAGAATGGATTTGTCGCCAAAGTATTGAATCCGGAATTCCAAAACCCTCTTGGCATGAGCCTTAACCGCGAGCGGACGGCTAAAACCGTAACCCCAAACCTGCTGGCAAAACTGTCGGAGACTTGCCCGGGGCACCACTTTCACCACAGCGGAAGGCTGAAAAAATAGTTTAAACCCCGCCTTTGCAATACGCAGGGAGAAATCCACATCCTCGGCAATGTTCTCGCCCCAATATTTTTTCCCCAATGCCAAAACAGCCTTTCGGCTGACAGCCATGTTGGCCGGCGCAAAATAGGGGCAGGTCTGACTTCCATTAACTTCCCTGGGAGCTTTGCCAATTGCCGAAGGGTAATAGCCTCCATTTTTAAGATGCATCCGATCACCCACTGAAAGAAAACCCACTTGTTCGCAATAGTTCTCCATTTTATTAGCCGGGTCGAACCGAAGGGTGCCCAATTCCCCGCCTACCATTCCAATCTCTGCATCTTTAAAAAAAGGAGCAAGTAGGTTATCAACCCAATCCTGATTCGGGGCGCAGTCACCATCGGTGAAAAGTATGTATTCTCCTTTGACCAATTTGAGCGCCGCATTTCGGGCATGGCCAGGAGAATTGCAGTTGTGAACCTTGACGAAGCGAATTGACTTTTGATTTCTCTTCCAATTATTAATAATCTCCATCGTATTGTCGGAACTATCGCCATCGGCCAAGATAACTTCCATTTTATCCACAGGATATCTGATTCCCCTGATTGAACTTCCATTCTTTGTCTTTCCGCCGAATAAATAAGTGAACGTTTCGTTTAATGTTCGTCCGGCGTTCCGTACGGGAATGACGATCGAAATAAAAGGCTGAGATTTAAGCAACTTGGAGCGGGAAAGGGGGGTGGGCTTTTTGAGGGCCATGATCAAGGATGTTCCTTCTCGAAACGAATAACTTCAATCTGACTGAGCCTCAAGAAATTTAAAATAATGGTGGGTGATGCAGGGCTCGAACCTGCGACCCGCTGATTAAGAGTCAGCTGCTCTACCAACTGAGCTAATCACCCACGACTCAACTGATCCTGGCAAACTTCGTTCACCATTATTTAAAAAATGGTACGCCTGAGAGGGCTCGAACCTCTGACCTACAGATCCGGAATCTGTCGCTCTATCCAACTGAGCTACAGGCGCATCAATCCAGCATTCGCGCGGGAGCAATCACACTACCCTCCACCTCGGTACGGGAACCCCGGACCGTTAGGACGGCCGGATCAAGTGGGGTGAGAGACGGGAATTGAACCCGCAACCCCCAGATCCACAATCTGGTGCTCTAACCAATTGAGCTACTCCCACCATGCATTTCCGAAACGGGGTCAGGGACGGTGCCATCCCAGCCGCTCCCCAACCGGCCAAAAGGCCAGAAACAAACAAGCTGGCGGCCCATCCAAACCGGGCTCACCAGCAGGTTGATTTCCCATGATTTCGCGAGAAAAAAGGGTCCGGGAGAAAAGCCATAAAAGTGTAATTTTTGACCACTGAATTGTAAAGATTAATTTGATTATAAGGTTGGGAGAAAAGACTTATCAGTAAGGCTAGCCTAACTTGAAAAGCGAAGCGAAAGAAGCCTTTTTGTTGGGTAGCTGTTGAAGAATGGTGCGCCTGACCGGGATCGAACCGGTGACCCACTGCTTAGAAGAAAACCCATCATGCGATTATTCAGGGTT
>CAZGKT010000082.1:0-5267 GCA_964525605.1 uncultured bacterium | reverse complement strand
CTCTACGAGCAGGGGGGTCTTTTGAAACAGACCCAAAAAGCCTGGGCTTCCACCTAGCTCGCCTACCACAACGAGGAAATGCCCCTCGCCGAGTTCGTGGAAAACTACAACATTTACCTGGAAACTTTCCGCAGTTATTACCAGGCCCAGGCCGATTACGGAAAGGCCCTGGCGGAGTTGGATTATCAAGCCGGGGATTTAAAAGGAGACAGCCATGAAAACAAATAGGGAAACACCGAGAATTTCACCGCGAAGACAGGAAGACGCGAAGAACAACATTTTTAATAAAAAACATAAAACAATTCATTTTGGAAATATTCAAAAGATCCTTTGGCTTGGCCTGATGATCATGATGACCGGTGGAATCTTGGTATTAAGTCCGATGGGGTGCGGCCCCAAACCGGTTCCCGTCCAATCAAATGTAAAGAAGGTCAAGTATTGGGTCGACCCCATGGATTCCAATTACAAAAGGGACAAGCCGGGCAAGGCTCCCTGCGGTATGGATTTGGTGGCGGTTTACGAGGAAGACACTGCGGCGGCGGGCGCCCCCGAGGCGCTTCAGGGACTGGCCCCCGTCAAGATCAGCCCTTACAAGCAACAGCTGATCGGGGTGAGGCTGGCGACGGCCCATCAGGCTATCCTGACAAGGGTCATCCACACGGGCGGGCGGTTCGCCGGGGGTGACGGGGATTTCGCGGCCCTGGCCGGAAATTTCGCCGCGAGGAACCCCCTTCAATCCTCCGGCCGATATGTCGTGGCGGACGTCTATGCCCTTGATATTCCCTTCGTTAAAACCGGGCAGAAGGCCGTGGTGACTTCCTTGAGCGGTTCGGGGGAAAGGGTGGAAGGCAAGGTCACCCACATCTACCCCTACGACGAAACCCAATCGCGGGTCACCCGGGTCAAGATCACCTTGGACCAACCCATGAAGAACGGGTTTTTTGCCAACGTGGACATACTGGCGGCCACCGGACCCCTTTTATGCGTGCCCCAATCGGCGGTCATGGATACGGGAACCCACCGCTATGTTTTCGTCCAAACGGAACCGGGTTCTTTTTCCCCTAGGGAAATCACCGCTGGCTACCAGGGTACCGACCTGTGGGAAGTCACCTCCGGGCTGAAGGATGGGGAACAGGTGGTCGATGGGGCGAATTTCCTCATCGACGCCGATTCGAAAATCACGTCATCTTTCGCCGGAGAAAAGTAACAAAGCAGTGAGTAGCCTTTAGCCGTTGGTTATTGGCTACAGGCTAATAGCCAAAAGCTAATGGCTTTTTTAAAAGGAGTTCAAAATGATTTCCAAATTGATCGATTGGTGCGGAAGAAACAAGTTTCTGGTTTCACTGGGGATGCTGGTGGTCGTTCTCTGGGGCGTTTGGGCCTTGAAGAACATACCTTTGGACGCGATCCCCGACATCTCGGACACCCAGGTGGTGGTATACGCCAAGTGGATGAAGAGCCCGGACATCCTCGAAGACCAGGTGGCCTACCCCATCGTAAGGGCGCTTTTGGGGGCGCCCAAGGTGAAGGGCATTCGGGCCTTCTCGGATTTCGGCTATTCCTATATCTACATTATTTTCGAGGACGGCACGGACCCCTACTGGGCCCGGAGCCGGGTGTTGGAATACCTCTCCAAGGTCCAGGGGACCCTGCCGGAAGGGGTGAAGGTCGAGATGGGGCCGGACGCCACGGGCGTGGGCTGGGTCTACCAGTACGCCCTGGTCGATAAGACCGGCCAACACACCCTTTCGGAACTGAAAAGCTACCAGGACTGGAACCTGCGCTACCAGCTCCAGAGCCTGCCGGGCGTGGCGGAAGTTTCCACCGTTGGCGGGGAGACCAAGCAGTACCAGGTGGAAGTCAACCCCAACGCCCTCGCCTCCTATGACGTGACGTTCGGCCAGGTTTTGGAAGCGGTGCGGAACTCCAACCGGGACGTGGGCGGGCGGCTGTTGGAAATCAACGGGACCGAATACATGATCCGGGGTTTGGGGTATTTGAAGGGTATTTCCGACCTGGAAAAGGTGGTCGTGGGCAGGGACAAGCAGGGGACTCCCATCTTCATCGGGGATATCGCCCGGGTGCAGACGGGGCCGGAGGTGCGCCGGGGCGTCGCCGAGTTGGACGGGCAAGGGGAAGTCGTGGGCGGCATCGTGACCGCCCGGTACGGCGAGAACGCACTCGCCGTCATCGAGCGGGTGAAAGAAAAGCTGGAAGAAATCAAGCCCTCCCTTCCCACGGGGGTGGAGATCGTTCCCGTTTACGACCGGTCGGAACTGATCGACAAATCCATCGAAACCCTGACTCATGAATTGATCAAGCTCGCCATCGCGGTCGCGCTCGTGTGCCTGATCTTCCTGTGGCACATTCCCAGCGCCCTGGTCATCATCCTGACCCTGCCCCTGGCGATATTGATGTCTTTCATCTGCATGAAATACCTGGGGGTCTCTTCCAATATCATGAGCCTGGGGGGCATCGCCATCGCCATCGGGGCCATGGTGGACGCTTCCATCATCATGGTGGAAAACGCCTGCAAGAGATTGGAGGAGTGGGGGAAAGAAAACCCAAGTCCAACACAAAGACACCCGACCAGTTCCCATTCGGAACTGGTACAACCAAATCGCGGCCCTCAGCTTGTGGCTTCGGGCCAGGCGAAAGACACAAAGGAAGGCATTGAAGAATCCGAAAAAAAAAGAACCCGGACAGACGTGATTCTTGACGCGGCCAAGGAAGTGGGGCCTTCGCTTTTTTACACCTTGCTGGTCATCACGGTCGGGTTCCTCCCGGTGTTCGCCCTGCAGGGGCAGGAAGGCAAGCTCTTCTCGCCCCTGGCCTGCACCAAGACCTTTTCGATGTTCTTCGCGGCGTTTCTCGCCATTACCGTGACGCCTTTCCTCATGGTCGTTTTTCTCAAGGGAAAAATATTGGCCGAGGATCAACATCCCTTGAACCGTTTTTTAGACCGGGTTTACTCGAAACCGGCCAAGTGGGTTTTAGAAAACAGGAAAAAGACCCTTTTGTCCGCTCTCGGGCTGGTGGTTGTGACCTTCTTTCCCCTCTCGCGGTTGGGAAGCGAGTTCATGCCCCCTTTATGGGAAGGTTCCCTGCTTTACATGCCCACCACCCTGCCGGGGATCTCGGTCACCGAGGCGGCGCGAGTTCTCCAAACCCAGGACAAGATCATCAAGTCTTTCCCGGAAGTGGAGCGGGTTTTCGGAAAGGCGGGGCGCGCGGAAACCTCGCTCGACCCGGCTCCCTTCTCCATGGTGGAAACCACCATCCTCTTGAAACAGGAAAACCAATGGCGAAAGGGCATGACCCAGGAAAAACTTTTGCGTGATTTGAACGAGGCCCTTCGGTTTCCCGGCTACACCAACGCCCTGACCATGCCCATCATCAACCGCATCAACATGCTCAGCACGGGGGTGCGCACCCCCATCGGCATCAAGGTTTTGGGCAGCGATTTCAAGGCCATCGAAAAAGCAGGCATCGAGATCGAGAACGCCCTCAAGCCCCTCAAGGGAACCTCCAGTGTCTACGCCGAGAGGGTGACGGGCGGCTATTACGTCGATATCACGCCCCGCCGGGACCAGATCGCGCGGTACGGGCTGAAGATTGAGGACGTGAACGAGATCATCGAGATGGCCATCGGGGGGGACACCGTCACCACGACCGTGGAAGGCCGGGAACGCTACTCGGTGAGCGTGAGGTACGCCCGGGACTTCCGGGACGACGTTGAAAAATTAAGGCGTGTCCTGGTGACCACCCCCTCGGGGAGCAAGGTCCAATTGGGCCAATTGGCCGACGTCGGCTTGTCCTTGGGCCCGGGCATGATCCGGGACGAAAACGGCCTTCTAGCCGCTTACGTTTATGTCGATATCGAGGGGATCGATCCCGGAACCTACGTGACGGCGGCCAAGAAAGCCATCGCGCAAAAAGTGAACCTGCCGGTGGGCACCAGCCTGGCTTGGAGCGGCCAGTACGAGTACATGATCCGGGCGGCGGAAAGGTTCAAGGTCATGATTCCCCTGACCCTTCTCATCGTGTTCCTGCTGATCTACTTCAACACCAAATCCTTCACCGAAACCTTCATCGTGCTTTTGGCCGTGCCCTTTTCCCTGGTCGGTGCGGTTTGGCTCTTATGGATCTTGGGATACAACACCTCGGTGGCGGTATGGGTCGGGGTCATCGCCCTGGCGGGTTTGGACGCAGAAACGGGGGTGGTGATGCTTCTTTACCTGAACCTTTCCTACCGGAAATACCGGGAGGAAGGAAAGATGAAGAGCATTCAGGATCTCGAGGAATCCGTGATGCACGGCGCCGTTAAACGGCTTCGCCCGAAGCTCATGACCGTGTCGGCGGCCTGGTTCGGCTTGGTGCCGATCCTGTTTTCCACGGGCGTGGGCGCGGATGTCATGAAACGCATCGCGGCCCCCATGGTAGGGGGCGTTTTCACCTCGTTCCTTCTGGAACTTTTGGTGTACCCGGTTCTCTTCACGCTTTGGAAATGGCACACGGAAGTGAACCCCGAAAAACCCGCCGGGTTCTGGAAATGGGTTCAACGAATCGGATAAGGTTTGAGTGCGCGTTAGGGAAGACGATGTTTCCGGCCCAAGGTTTGCAGGCCGGTTCAAAAACTTAAAGGAGCAGGTTATGAAAAGGTTATTGAGTAGTTTGATGGGAGCGGCATTGCTGTTGGTCGCACCATCGCTTTGGGCGGATAGCGCGGGAAATGGGGCTGGGATGTCGACTCCGATGGCGAGTTCAACTCCGGTTTCCACGCCGAAGGCGGTAGCCAAGGCGAAGAAATCCAAGAAAAAAGCGGTGAAGCCGGCCGCCCAGGCCATTTGGGTTTGCCCCATGGGCGATTACAGCGGTCCCAAAACCGCGGATGGGAAATGCCCCAAGTGCGGAATGGATTTGGTGGAGAAGAAATAAAGTTAGACCTCTCACGGCGTTTTATCGACCCGCCGTGAGAGGTCATTTAATAGAGCACCATCCCCCCGTCTTGTTTCCTAAAAAAAATTTTCTCCTTCCTGTTGACTTTTTCCTCTCTGATCCTGTATTTAACCATTTAGTTAAATACAAAGGATGAAGCATGCCCACCGATCAACTCAGTGAAACCTTCCAGGCCTTGGCCGACCCCACCCGGAGGGCCCTGATGGCCCGCCTTACCTCGGGTGAAGCCTCGGTGCAGGAACTGGCCAAGCCCTTCAAGATGAGCCTGCCCGCCATTTCCAAGCACCTGAAGGTGCTGGAAAAAAGCG
>CAZGKT010000081.1:0-5340 GCA_964525605.1 uncultured bacterium | reverse complement strand
CTGGAGAACTGGATACCAATTTTCTTAGAGGTGATCTTCAGGGGGTCACCATCCGAGAAGGGGTCCACAAATTCCTCCTCGGTCAGGTGCGCCCACGGCTTCACCTGAAAGGGCCAGAGATGAGATTGTTGATGGTATAGCCGGGCCTTGATGGACGCGGCGGCCAGGCGGGCCTCGGCCACGGCCTCCAGCACCTTGTTCTGGTAATTGAAATCGGGCGTGATGATGTCCTCACTGATGCACCAGGGACTGCGCCGGTAGGCGTCGTCCGCCTGGTCCAGCGCGGCTTTCTGCTTCGAGTAGGGTAATTGCAGGGCTTCCAACTTGCGAAGCTTGTAGGCGTATAGGCAGGCCAGGTCATGAAGCTCGAAGGGCTCGGCGGGGAAAAAGCGGAATTTTTCCTTCCAATCCCACCGGGCGTAAAGCCCGAATTCTTCCGAGGCCATGAAAGCGTCCGTCATGCCCTTTGTCCCCAGGACCGGAAGCAGATCCTTTTCCAATAGGGGCGCGGGAATGTTGGCGAGGATGGCCGATGCCCGAGACAAGGTGATCTTGTCGCAGGCCGCCCCGACCATTTGCCCGAGAAGGGTCTCGGACTGGCGGGCCGCGTTCCCCAGGAACAGACAGGTGCGCAGACTCACCACGGCGTCCTTTCCCCTGCCCTGCTTGGCCTGAAGGTAGGCCTTCAAGGTCATCAGGCGGTCCCAGTTTAAAAAACCGGGCAAGGCGGGTGTCTCGATCAGGTAGGCCGGCTTGACGGTGTAATCCATGCCCCAGTCGAAAGCTTTTGCCCGCTGGGCGGTTTCGAGAAGACGGATGCCGTCCTGATGGACGGCCAAAAGCCGGAGCGCCTGCCCTTCATCTGCCTTGCTCAGGGGCCCTTTCTGCAAATGATCCATGAGCTGGATCAAAAGATCGTACTGGCTCAACTTGCCGTAAAAGGGTTTTTGCCATTCCATGCCATTGCCGTTCCCCGTTAGGGCCGAGGCGGAAACTGTCTCGTTGGCTTTTCTTAAATAGGTCGCCCCGTTGTCCCGGTCGAGAATTTTCGGGCTGTTGGCGGGCATGGCGATTCCAAACCCCTCCGTTGCAAACCGGGCCTTGACCCGTTTGATCTCCCACTGGCCCAGCTTGGCCGCGAGGAAGGAACTTAATCCAAAGGCCGCCAGGAAGGTGAACAGCATCAGGAGGTATCCCACGCCGACGGGCACCTCTTCCTTGGGGGCGGCCACTCTTACCACGGCCGCTTCCCGCTTCATCGCCCAGAATAGGAGGCACATCATGGCGAAACCGGGTACGATCCCGAAGGCCCAGAAAGACAGATCGGAATGGATTTTCACCGCGAAATAGCCGGGAATCGCCACCCACAGAACCCCCGTAAGCGCGAAACGCCAGAGATTGATGGAAAGTTTCGAATCGACGTGATGGATCGGCGCCTCGTCCTTCCGGGTGCGAATATTCAAAATTCGGCGCTGGGCTCTTTGGAGTGTCATGAAGATCTCCGGCAATTGCCCGCCGAAACCCCGTAGATAGACCGTCTGACCCTCAAAAGTCGTGATCTTCACAAATGAAATCTGGTTTTGACGGCCCAGGAAATAGCCGTAGCCCCACTCGATGGCTTTGATCTGTTTCCAATAAAGGTCGATGGTTCGGGTGAACCCCATCACCCGGATCCCGTGGGTATCGAGGGTAAGGACACGGCCTGGGAAACCCTTATAGGCCAGGGGTAAATCCAGGGACCGCTGGTTCTTATCCCATTGGGCGAAGATTTTTTCCCGAAGGGTCTCAAATCGGACGCAGCTGGAAGGGATCATTAACTTCGGTTTGGGTTGTTTGCCGCTAAGGAACAATCCGCTGCCGCCCGTGATCTGCCTCACCCTCGTCAGGTCTTTCCAGGCCAGTGATAACGGAGGGCCAAACACCCGATAGGCCCGGATGCCATCCCCATCCGTTTGGATATAGGCGGCTTTGGTTCGGTAAGTGCCGAACTCAATAAAAAGGAAAATCAGGGCGCCGACGATCCCGATGATTACGAGGGAAACATCATGGGTCTTGTAACCCGTCCAAGCGCCCCAAAGACAAAACAAGGTGAAAACGGGATTATAGAAAAAAAACAAAAACGCGAAACGTCCGCGGGTGCAGATGGGAAATGTTTCAAGCGCCGGCATCGGTTTGTTCGCGGCTTTCATAGAGCCCCCTTAAGATAAATCTTTCCCACAAAACGGCTATAGCTTAACCCGGCCAAATTGCCGGGACAAATCAATATCTTTTGGGGCCTCCCGAAGCCTTTCGATTTCTTCAAAAACACCTGTAAATAAAAAGCCCCGCCATTTTTCAATCGCGGGGCTTTTTATTTGATCGGTTCGATTCTTGCGGTCGGGTTTTACTTGGCCATCTTCGCCTTGAGTGAGTCGAGATTTCCTTGGGCGTCCGTATTGCCGTCCGCCACGGCCTTCTGATACCACGTCAGGGCCGCCTGGTTATCCTGGGGAACCCCCATACCATTCTCATACATGACGCCCACGCCGCGTTCGGCATTGGAATCGCCCAGGTCCGCCGCCTTTTTAAACCACGAAAAGGCCTGTTTGTCGTCCGCCGTGACCCCTTCGCCCTCGTCGAACATGACGGCCATGCAGACCATGCCGTTCGTATCGCCCAGGTTCGCGGATTTTTGATACCACTTCATGGCGGCTTTGTAATCCAAACTCACTCCGTGACCCGCTTCATACAAAGCGCCGATACAAACATCGGCGTTCGCGTTGGTCAGGGCATCGGCCTTCAGGTACCATTTCATGGCCTGCTTGTAATCCTGGGTGACTCCCTCGCCCTTATCGTAAAAAACGCCGATGCATCGGTCCGCGCTGGAATTTCCCTGGGCGGCGGCTTTTTTAAACCATTGAAGGGCTTGGGTGTAATTCTGCGCGTTCGCGGCTTGAGTTCCCTTGTCGAAATCAGCGGGATCCGGTTGCGCGTCGGCCAAAAGCCGGGCGGGCAAGCAGGAAACCATTCCCATTGCCAGAATAAATACCAATCCTTTTCCAATTACGATTTTGTTCATGGTTACTTCCCTCAATTGAAATACCTTCCTGCCCCGGCCCAAACTTGACCGCCCCACAAATGGATGGGCAGAGTATAGCCCTTTGATTTTGAGGAACTTGATCTATTTTCGGGCGCTTTTCACCGGAGAGGTCATATATATAGAAGGTTTTAAAAAGGTTTACTGGATTTCCCGGATCATGGAGTTTCCCGTATCCGCGATAAACACATTGCCGGTACGGTCCACCGCGACCCCCTGGGGATATTTGAAAGAGGCGGCGGTTTTCGAGCCGTTGGCGGAACCCTTTTGGCCCGACCCGGCCAGGGTGGAGACCACCCCCTCCGGCGTGATTTCCCGGATCAGATTGTTCCCCGTATCGGCGACAAAGACGTTCCCAAAAAAATCGACGGCCACCCCGAAAGGTCGTTTGAATGAAGCCACCGCGGCTGGGCCGTTCGTCGAACCTACCTGCCCTGTCCCAGCGAGGGTGGAGACCATCCCCGTGGAACTTATTTCTCGAATCAAGTTGTTGCCGCTATCCGCGACGAAAACATCTCCCGTGGAATCCACCGCGACCCCCGTGGGCTGGTTGAAGGAGGCGGAAGCTCCCGCCCCGTCAGCCAAACCAGTTTTTCTCGAACCCGCCAGGGTCGTCACCGCCCCGCCGGGGGATATCTTCCGGATCAATTGGTTGCCCGTGTCGGCGACATAAACGTTTCCGGAAACATCCACCGCGACCCCGGAGGGCCCGTTGAATGCCGCGAGGGTGGCCGGTCCGTCGGTTGATCCCGCCTGGCCGATGCCCGCCAAGACGGTCATCACGCCCCGGGGAGTCAATTCAATGATCCGGTTCCCGCCCCGCTCCGCGATATAAACATTTCCGGCGGCATCCAACGCGACACCCGCGGGTTCGCTAAGCCGTGCGGTGGTCGCCGGCCCCCCCGGCGCGTCCTCGGGCCCTCTCCACACGAGGGTGGACACCGTCCCCACAAAGCCGATTTTTCGAATGACGTTGTTCAGGGTGTCCGCGACGAATAGGTTGCCGTCACGATCCACCGCCACCCCGTTGGGGCATAAGAAGGAGGATTCGCCCAGGGTTCCGTCAAAGTCGCCGGGAAGGGCCGTTCCGGAAACGGTTTTCACCACGCCGTCGTTTTTAGCCCAACCGGAAGGAGAAATAACCAAAAACAGTAAAAGACACCCATAGGTAATCTTCTTCCCCTTTTTAAACCTCATCACCTTTGACCTCCGCCAGGATTCAAGAAAGGCTGAACCGATAATAGCCCCTACTTATTTAGACGAATCGAATCGGGTATTCACCGTCTAAAAAAATCAAATTTCAATGACAATGCTTTACAAAATTCACAAAGGTATTGCGTTTGAGGGCCCCCACGTTGACTTATTTGCACAATGTGGTAATTTAACATTAAAACATAGGGTTTTAGAAGAAGTTCCTATTCACCATTTATCTTTTGGCGGAAAATAGGTCCATGAAAAATCGTTTCAAATTTATGCTTGGTTTCTGGCTTATCGGCACCGGGTTTTCTTTCGCCAATGTTACCAATATCACCAACATCACCATGAATCCCGCTTCGCCCTCACCTGGACAAACCGTTTCTCTTTCTTGGTCCTATACCGAAACCACTAATAATAACCAACCCATCGTCACGGGCGTCGTGGTCAGCACCTTCAACACCATTCAACCCGGCGGAACCGCCGGCCAGTACACGGTCCTGGGCGACAATTGCCTGCCTGAAACCCCCTTTCTTACCAGCAACTTTGGACCCGGTTGCCAAACCAGTTCTGTCCCCTTGGGCACCTACACCTACAACACTTCCATCACGATCCCCTCCAACTTGACCCCTGGCACGACCTATTACGTCGTCATCGCGATGGGGGAAAACAACATTTATTGGAACCCGAGTATTAATAATATTCAGTTCCAAAATTTCACCTCATTCACTATTCCTCTACCCGCTCCCTACATCACCCTCAACAAGGTCGCGGAAGGCTCCACCGCCGACATTGGGAGTAAAGTCCTCTTCACCATCAATTACCAGGCGTCCAACGTCCACAACATGGTCATTACCGACGTGATACCCTCCAACTTCAACATATTAACCGTTTATGATGGCGGTACCCAAAATGTGAACACCGTCACTTGGGACATTAGCCCCGCCTATATCACTTCCCCCGTCAGCAGTTCGGTCCAGGTTCTTTGCACTCTCATTTCCGGTTTGTCAGGAACGACCATACCCAACACGGCCAACGCGACGAGCACGGAGGTCACCAGCAGTTCCACC
>CAZGKT010000080.1:0-5708 GCA_964525605.1 uncultured bacterium | reverse complement strand
TTCGACCGCCCTTTTGACCCCTCAGACCGTCACACTTTTGGAACGGCGTTTACAGAAAACAGATGAAGAGGGCGATCAAGCCCTTTTGAATATTACGATTTCCAGTAAAGGTAAAAATGAATTTGTGTACAACCCAGATCCTATTGATGACGGTAATGTGATTTTACATGAAGAGACGGATGTTAAAGCTTTAAGAAAAGGCCCCAAGTCTCAAATTTTATTCACTTTGTATCCACATATAGGAGTGCCCCGCTTTAAATATATTAAATCAAAAGTTCTTGAATGGTTTGACGAGAAATATCAGTTCACTTTTGACCAAAAAGACATTACGGATTTGAAATTAGTCGATATAAATCAAGATGGTAATTTTGAACTTATTGTTGACACCGGCGAATATGATGGCCTTTATGATATGCCAGATATAAATGTTTATGCTTTCGACCCGGTTAAGAGTGCCTACGTTATTCAGAATGATAAATACTCCCGATATTTTGAAAATACGATTAATTCGTGCGAGCAAATCGTTAAAAAGGATCCGGTGACTACACCATGGCCTGATATCGATGATTTGTATCGCATTCTTGATGGTTGGAAAAAGCTCAATGACTCAACTAAAGTGAACGAAACTTTGAATAGGATAAGCATTACATACCTCAATACTGGTAAAGTTCATTTTCTCCAAGGCGAGCAATGGAAAACCAAAAAAAATATTTTGAATGCAAATGAAGAGTATTGGCAAGCCAGCAATTTCTATTCGAGGGCTATTAAATACGGGACAGATAACTTCACGGCTTACGGCTTAAGAGGATATGCATATTTAAGAAGCAACCGGGTGGGTGCAGCCATCGAGTCTTTGGAAAAGTCAATTAAGATCAATCCTAAATATGTCGAAGGCCATTACAACTTAGCTTTGGCTTATTGGGCGAATCAGGATAAGAAAAAAGCAATATCGGAAGTCAAAAAGGTTCTCGAATTGGACCCAACCTATAAGGCCAAGATCAAAGATGACGTCCAATTCCGCCTTTTTAAATCTTCTCCTTGGTTCAACAAGCTTATTTCCTGAATTGGATAAAAGGCGGTACAAACTGTTTTACTGTCCACGACGGGGACCCGTCGTGGACAGCAATAAACCCAGTTGTTGTTTGCAATTTGACAGAACGTAATATATATATTACACTTAGGAAAACATGGAAAAACGCCCATTTGAAGTTAAATATTTGGAAGTAGATGGCAAAGTTTTGTACAAGGAGTGGCACCGTCGTTTGAAGGATGAAACCGCTAAGGATCGTATAAGGACGGCGGTTGACCAGATGGAAGATGGGAATTTTGGCGATCATCATGACCTGCCAAAAACCGGTGGCCTTTGGGAATTAAGGATTCATTACGGCAGGGGCTTTCGGGTTTATTACGGCTACCATCAGGGAGCCATTATCGTCGTGGTTTGTGGGGGAGAGAAAGACAACCAGGACAGCGACATAAAGAAGGCCACCAAACTTTGGGCGGCTTTTAAAGGGGGCAATAAATGAAATTCGGATTGGTAGACCATAAAGAATACTTGTTTGAAGAACTTCAAGATCATAAAACACGGGTTAGATACATTAACGCCGCTTGGGAAACTGGCGACTTCAAATACTTTTTAAAAGCCTTGAAAAACGTGGCCGATGCCCTTGGGGGCATGAAAAAACTTTCAAAGGAAACACAACTAGCCAGAGAATCTCTTTACACCATGCTTTCTGAAAAGGGTAATCCAACCCTTTCAAGTCTTGAAAAGGTGCTTCATGCTTTTGGTGTTAAAATTGTCTTCGAGAGAGAGCTTACCCACGGAAAAAAGAGTGCCTAAGGTTTTGGAGGCATAAAACGTATTTCTGGTTGTCCACGGCGGGGACCGGTAGGGGATGGAAAAACCCGGCCAAACGAAGAAGGCCGGCGATGTTCCCTTAAGGCCCTTGGGGAACGATCTTTTTCATGCAATAGTCTTCCATATATTTCATGGCTTTCATGAAGGGTTCCAGGTCGGACGGCTTCACGAGATATAAGTCAGCCCTGAAATCATTGGCTTCGATCACATCCTGCTCCCAGCTGGAGGCGGTTAATACCACGACGGGAACATCCGCAAAACCCGGATTCTCTTTTATTTCCCGCAAGATGACCCTCCCATCCTTGCGAGGCAGGTTCAAATCCAGAAATACCAGGTCGGGACGCTTGGCATGGGAGTGGGGCCCTTTTTGATTGAGATAATCGGAAGCATCCTGGCCATCCCTGACCAAAACGACGTGATTTTTGACTTCCATTAAAGGTTTTCCGAATGACGAAACTTTTTCGGGGATAAAAATTCCGAATTCGGGATGATTGAAAAGGTAGGTTTAATCAACGAAGCATATGCGTCATGAAATATATTTCGGCTACACCGTCACCCTAGCCTCATCAACCGAAGAGCGAGTTTGGCTTAAAACCTTTTAGAAGGGACTGAAGGCTTGTTGCCCTTTTGAAACCGGTTATTTCCGCCAAATTTCCCGCCTCCGCCATAGGTTGTCTTTTTTTTGCGGGGAGGTTCCACTGGAGCGGCCTGGATCGGTGCGCCTGCGACCGGGGCGGCGACCGCTTCTGGAACTGGGGCAACGGGAACAACGGCTTGCACCGGTATCGGGGCCGCTACTTTCGGTTTGGTATTGAACATGTCATCCATCGTGAATTCCTTTGGAGCCTTGGGGGGCCTTGAACTTGTATTCGCAAGGGCCACGTTAGGGGCTATGGAGGGAAATAGATAGCAATCTTTCTGGCTTTATAGCTTTCGGGCCTGGGTCAATCAATTTGATATGCCAGGCCCCTCAAATAAAAAAGGCCGAGGGCAGGTTGAAAAAGCACCCGCCGCCCGGCCCTTTAGATATTTCTTTTATTAGAGGATGAAGCTTAGTTCCCTCTTTTTTTACCGAAGATCCAAATGAAGGAACTCAAAACGGTAAGCACGATCCCGGGGACCAGCGTCACCCAGGCGTCATGGGGTTCGGCCAATTGGGGGCTTAGGGGGATGTGGTTGGGAACAAAATCCTCAGCCCGGCTTAAACCCGCCAAACCCATCAAAACAACCCCATAAGCGATGCGACGGCCGTTGAAACGAACCCGATGCCATAAACCTTTCATTTCGCTCTCCCCTGTTGCCTATTGATTGGAACAACAAGCAAAATTATTGGGCAAACCGGAGGGTAAAATATAGCCCCCCTGGTGTTTTTTCAGGACGGGGATGGACAACCTCCGGCTACCTTGAGTCGGGGCCTGAACCTAAAGTCTTTGGCCCAAGCGCCTCAAGACGCGGTCTTTACCACCCGTCTCGAAGGCCCATTCGGAGGTAGCCGTTACCAGGCTGATCTGGAACGGGGTGATCTCTTTAATCGCGGCCCCTCTCACCCCCAAATCCTTCGCCTGTTTCCTGAACCTTCGCGTGTCCCTCAGAAGATGGGCCAGGTTCCCGAAACCGGCCACGGGGCTTTCCAAAAAGGAAATCACTCCCTCCTCCAGGTCACCCGGTTTCCCCATGAAGTAATCCTGTTTTTCCACCATCAGGGAAACCCCCAACTGCAGGGCCTTGTAGTTCTCCTCGTCCAGGCGGTCCGGAGCCTTTCCCTTCCCGCGGGGGGCTGAATCGGAAGTAACCCATTCCCCCCAACGCCAATCGCGGATGAAGAGAGCTTCCAAACACAGCAAGGCCATTTCCTCAGACCGGCCGTACCGGGCCCGGGGGACAACCAGCCAATCGTCCAGGATCAGGTGCCGGCAGATGGAGCAGAGAGGATAGGGTCGGGCGGAATCAAGATCACCGGGAGGAATAGGTTCCAGGCAGAAGGGACAAGGATAAGCGAATTTGAGGGGACGGCTTCGTTTCAGCCTCGGCCGCGAAACTTCGGGGTGTGATTCCGGGGAAAGACCGGTCTGGTATTCCTCGGCGTGAACCGGCGGCAACAATACGCCTCGCGGCCGCAGGTCGATGGAGTAGGGTTGGGTGGAGCCTGCGGGAACGTCTTGTTCGGGCATAAATCAGGTTGAACCAGTGGAGGGGTCACCCCCGCTGACGCGATTCCTCCTGTCGATTAGGGTTAGGACTGGTTGGGGTTAGCCCAGTCCGACTCACGGCGCTTGGTGAAGTAGTAGGCATCGATCGCTCGGCGAATCAGGTCCGTCCGGCTCAAGCCCAGTTCCTTTTGCTTTTCTCCCAGCACCTGCACTTCTTGGGGGGTTAATCGGAGGATAATCCTCAAGCCCCCCAGGGGTTTTCGTCCCCTTTTCTTGACGCCGTTTGTCCCGTTCGCCGGATTTTTCTTTCCTCCGTTTTGCTTCCTGTTTTCAGCCATCGTCATCATCTCCCCTGTCGTCTTCCCGACCCATTCGCGCTCGTACACCCTCGCTACCACCAATCATAGTTTCTCACTTCTAACCAAAATTTCACGGGTCGTCCATTTTTTTTACCCGTGATACGTACATCGGTTTTAAAAATTGGACCTTGACGATTTTCCCAACAATTCCAGCCGATTTCAGGAGGACATTGGTTGGGCAGTGTTTTTTTGTATATCAGATATAATTATTTTTTTCGGAGTTTTGACAAATTAGGTTTTTTAGGCCGAAAAAGAAGAAAAAGGACGGAAGCGGACGATCCCGACCCTTCAGGGTTGGGCGGGCTCGTTGAAATCCTTGGGCAGGATGTTGACGCCTGAGAAGTATTGGCCGTCCCCGATCTGGGGAAGCACCACGTCGAAATAATCGGTTTGCTTCAACACCTGCACCTCGACCGGCTGGGGCGTCCGGTAAAACATCCATTTTCCGTTGTAATAGGCCAGCGGAACGTTGGGGTTTCGCAGTTTGCCGTCGAAATCATAAAACATCACTTCTAATTCCCGGTCCAGGTTATAGCCGATCAACTGGCCGGCCGCTTCCCCCTTGTTCTCGGTCCAGCTGCCGGGGCCCGACATGGGCCGGGGCTTTCCCACGCCCGCGAGATAACGGCAATACCAGGGCTCCTCCCCCCTTAATTCCACGTTCAAAACCACCCACATCCGGGCGTTGTTATCGTCGACATGGCTGAAAACCACGTAGGGGGTCAAGAGTACCGAACTTGCCTTGGCGTTGGGTTCGATGGAAAACCTTTGGGTGTCCTTCGACTTGGCCAGTACCCTTTTGAGGGCATCATCCGTCATGGCATTCAGATCAAAATCCAACGCGCTTTCTTGCCCGTTCATTTTGTCCTTGGCGCCCCCGGCGATGGCCCCGCCCGCGAGTTCCCGGCCGATAATACCGAAAAGAAATTGGGCACCGCTGACGTCCTGGTCCCCATTCACCGTCGAGACATAGATGTTGGTATTGGGAATCTCATAGGCGCCTGAAGGCCAATCCGACCGATAGCCGGGTTTATCATTCGACAGACCAATCGTGAGGGAGTCCAGGGGTTTGGGAAAATTCCGGGTCATCATCGTGGCACAGCCGCCCGTCAGCAACCCGGTTAAGGCTAATAACGATAAAAGGGTCCTCATCCTTTTTTCCTTCCATTGCCGCAAACACTAATCTCTTTACGGCCCAATTATCGCCTATCCCGAGCCCACCAGGCGAGGGATTCTCTTTGGCGGTCCCAAAGGCTATGGGCCTTTGGGGCGCCTATCCCGAGCCTACCAGGCGAGGGATAAGGTTTGGCTGCCCCAATGCTAAATGGCATTGGGACGCCT
>CAZGKT010000079.1:0-6977 GCA_964525605.1 uncultured bacterium | reverse complement strand
GCTATTTCCCTGGCGGACCTTCAATTCTTGGAAATTCAACTACAAGGGCTGGCATCGGTAAGCTCACGATTAAATCTTGTGCGGCCGAGGATCCTTAAGTATTAAAACGCTCAACAGGGATGTAGATATAAAAAAACGCCCGGGAGTAGAACCCGGGCGTTTCAGGTGAGACCTAATCTTTTTATTTAATGCTTAGATCAGGGACAGCCATTAACCGCTAAGTTGTTGATTCGCACCACGTTGGGATTGCCGATGCCGTAGGTGCGGATGCCCGCCGGGCCGCTGGTATAAGGCGAATTGGTGTCGGTGACGTTGTAGATCAACCGGTCCCCCGCGCCGTCATTGAGGTTGGCGTAACATATGAAGTTATCGCCATTCACCACGACTTTCAAATGAATGGTGGTGCCTAGCACGTAGGCGGGCGTTGTGGTTCCAGAAGCGGGATAGGTGTAGGACACGCTGGGAGAACCGGTGTTCTTTTCGATTTCCCAATCGGGAGTGCCCCCATCCGCGTTGGCCCCATCGTTATTCCATTGGAAACTGTAGAAGGAACCATTGCTACCCGTGTAGAAAGCCAGTCCGAAGGCCCCGTTGCCGCCCGCAACGGAATCCATTTCGAAATCGGCCTGGATGGAAAAGTTGGTGGTGTTGGGATTGAAGTAGGAGCTGTTCAATACCGCCAAGCCTCCGTCGAGCGTGTCCTCCAGAGTGCCCCCCGTGATTGTGTAACCCGCGCCGGTAGCGGTGGTGACCGCCTGATTTCCAGCAAAGTAATAGAGATAATTGGCCAAGGTATTGGTGCTGAAATTATCGGTGTAAATCACCGAGGTGCAGGTCTGTTCGGGCGTGGGACTGGAAGTGATCGTCGGTGTGGAAGTCGTCGTGGCCGTCGGCGTAAACGTTGCTGTCGGAATGGCCGCGCAGGAACTGACGGTGAAGTTCGACACTCGGATCACGTTGGGGCTGGTTGTTCCATAGGTTCGGATGCCCACCGGGCCGCTAGTATAAGGCGAGCTGGTGTCGGTGACGTTGTAGATCAGCCGGTCGCCGACCCCGTCGTTCATATTGACGTAGCACATGAAGTTATTCCCCTTCACCACGACCTTCATGTGGATGGTGGTTCCCAGCGTGTAAACCGGGCTCGATTGACCGGTTCCGGGGTAGGTGAAACTGACGGAGGGTGAGCCGGTGTTTTTCTCGATTTCCCAGCATTTGGTGCTTCCCATGCTGGTGGAAAAATTCCCGTTCCAATGGAAACTGTAGAAGGATCCGTTGCTGCCGGTATAGAACGCTAGCCCGAAGAGGCCGCTGTTTCCGGCATAGGAATCCATCTCAAAATCGCCCTCTAGGGTGTAGCTGGTGAGAGCCGGGTTGTAATTGGTACTGGTCAATACGGCCAGGCCCCCGTTGTGGGTGTCTTGAAGAGTATTGGATACGACCGCATAACCAGCCCCGGAGGCGGTGGTAACACCCTGGGTGCCGGCGAAGAAGTAGTTGTAGTTGTTCAGCGAGTTGCTGCTGCTGAAGTTATCCGAAAAGAGGATACAGGTTGCTGTGGGCGTCGAGGTCCCGGTCCAAGTGGCGGTAGGCGGTAGAGTGCTCGTGGTTGTGGGAGTAGAAGTCACCGTCGGGGTCAGGGTGGAAGTGGGCGTCGGGACCGCTGCGCAGGAGCTGACGGTTAAATTCTGAATCCGGATCAAATTGGGACTGTTGATCCCGTAGGTTCGGATACCCACCGGGCCGCTGGTGTAGGGTGAACTTGTGTCGGTGACGTTGTAGATCAGCCGGTCACCTACACCGTCGTTCATGTTGGCGTAGCACATGAAGTTGTTCCCGTTCACTACCACTTTCAAGTGGATGGTGGATCCCAGCACGTAGGCCGGGGCGATGGTTTTGGAAGCAAGATAAGTAAAGGTCACGGTGGGAGAACCGGTGTTCTTTTCAATTTCCCAATCGGGAATGCCACCATTGGCGTTACCGGCATCGCCGTTCCATTGGAAACTGTAGAAGGATCCGTTGCTACCGGTGTAGAAGGCGAGCCCGAAAAGGCCTAAGTTTCCCTGATAGGAATCCATCTCAAAATCAGCCTGGATGGTATAGCTGGTCAGGGCCGGGTTGTAATTGGTGCTGGTGAGTACTGCTAAACCACCCAGGGGTCCGTCCACGAGTGTGTTGTTCGCGACAGTGAAACCCAAAACGGAGGCAGTGCTCGAAACCTGGTTGCCGGATTGGAAGTAGTTGTAGTTGTTCAACGAATTGCTGCTGCTGAAATTATCCGAGAAAATAACGCAGGTCGCCGTGGGTGTCGAAGTCCCGGTCCAAGTCGCGGTTGGCGGCAGAGTATTCGTGATCGTGGAGGTGGAAGTCACCGTGGGGCTCAGAGTCGGGGTAAAGGTGGCGGTCGGAACGGCCGCGCAGGAACTCACGGTAAAGTTCGAAACACGGATCACATTGGGACTGGTCGTTCCGTAGGTTCGAATGCCAACAGGCCCGGACGTGTAGGGCGAGGATGAATCGGTGACGTTCATGATCAGCCGATCGCCGACCCCGTCGTTCAAGTTGACGTAACACATGAAGTTGTTTCCGCTCACCACCACTTTCATGTGGACGGTGGAACCCAACACATAGGCGGGCGATTGCACGCCTCCGCCGGGATAGGTAAAGCTCACGCTGGGTGATCCAGTGTTCTTCTCAACTTCCCAGTTGGGAGAACCGGAGGCGGTCAATGCGTCTCCGTTCCATTGGAAAGAATAGAAGGAGCCGTTATTGCCGGTATAGAAGGCCAGACCGAAAAGGCCGCTTCCGCCCGCATAGGAATCCATCTCAAAATCAGCCTGGATGGTGTAGCTGGTGAGGGCTGGGTTGTAATTGGTGCTGGTCAAAACAGCCAGGCCGCCGTTGTGGGTGTTTTGCAGGGTGTTGCCCGAGACGGCGTAACCGGCCCCGGAAGCCGTAGTGACGGCCTGATTACCAGCGAAGAAATAGTTGTAGTTGTTCAGCGAGTTGCTGGAACTGAAGTTGTCCGAGAAGATAATGCAGGTGGCGGTAGCGGTGGGAGTGCCGGTCTTCGTGGAGGATGGAGTGGGCGAACCGGTCATCGTGAAGGTTGTTGTGAACTGAACCGTGTTGGTTGAGGTCGCCCCGGTATTAAGGGTATTGGTGGGTGTCGCGGTCCTCGTCACGGTGGGAGAAGAAGTCACCGTAACGGCAGAGGTTGGACTGCCCGTCAATGAGGCTGTGGGTGTATTGGTCGTGGTAACTGTCGCCGTATGGGTCGCCGTGCTGGATAGGGTAATGGAGGCTGTGGTGGAAGCTCCCAGGGTGGCCGTCGAAGAGACGGTTGGCGTGGTCAAGGGACTCAAGGGGAAGTTGTGGGGGTTACATCCGAGTAAACCTGAAAAGCCGGTAATTAAAAACCCGATATAGAATAAATATTTTCTCATCCCGCATCCTCCGGAAAAAATTGTTGTTGCTGGGTCAAATAAACCTCACTCTATAATGATTGCTCGGGGGATTTTATTCCCAAAAATTTTTAAATAAAATTGCGATGGATAGAACTCTTTACCTGCGGAAGCAAACTGTTAAAATGTGCCGCCTTCATTTAAGTTTTAACGAGAAATGTAAATGAAATACCTGATTGTTATTTTTATGGTTCTGACAGTTCAGTCCCTTTTTCCTTTTTACGCGGCCGCTCTGGACGCTCCCGAACCTGGAGCGACCTATTCCTACCCCTTGCCGGTTAAACCCCAGTCGTATATCAATTTGGTTTATAACATGACCTCTTCGGGAACGGTTCAAGCGGTCCTGTTCGATGAGGCCGGTGATCAAGTCTTGAACTTTTCCGAACCCAAGGGAGAGGGCCTCCAGACCAGTACCATTTATCTTTGCTGTCTTTCACCGGGTCTTTATTTTTACCGCCTGACTTTAACTTACGACTCCGGGAATCTGGACAAATTGCGAATTGGAAAAATCTTGGTCCGTCCCTAGTTTTTAAATGAGTCCATAGGGCCGCCGTGGTAATAATAAAAAATCTCGAGCTTGAAGGCCGATGAGTGTCCATGAAAGTTAATCCGTCCTTTATCTTAATATTGGGTTCATTCCTGGTTTTGCCCTTTTGGCTCCAGGCGCAAACCGTTCCCCAACCCTACTCGCAGCTTTTATTTCCTTTGGCGGACATGGGAGATGGAGCCCGGGCCATTGCCATGGGTTCAGCCTATGTGGCGATCGATGGGGATATTTCGACCCTCGCCTGGAACCCTGCGGGATTGGCAAATCTCCCCGATCCCCAAATTACCCTCGACCATGATTTTTACCTTCAAGACCTGACGGAGGATGTAATTTCGTTCGCCATGCCCGCGGGGGACTGGGGTGCTTGGGGCCTCAGTGTCGGTTATCTTAGTTACGGGACGCTCACGGGAAGGGATGCGAATGGGGTACCCACGGGTAGTCTTTCGGCGGGCCGATGGGAAGGCCGATTGATCTATGCACACTCATTGATTTTGGGTTTCTCGGCGGGCCTGGGACTCCATTTAAATGATGAAGCGATCCCAGGGAACGGAGCGTCTTTTACGAATATCGCTGGGGACGCCGGGGTCATCTGGAAACCTTTTCACACGCTGAGCCTGGGAGCTTCCTATCAGAATTTTGGAACCAGCCAGGGTTATTACATTGCGGATTCAGTCATCCGAGTGGGCAGCGCCTATTCCTTCGACTGGATGAAGGATCAAGAGGGAATCTTCGCCGTCAGCGGATCCTTCGAACCCTTTGGCGTCAACCGACTCCAGGCGGGGCTGGAAGACCAACTGGGCCATTTGCTCGCTCTCCGTGCGGGATATCTATGCTCCCTGGTCAACAACCAATGGCAGGGGCTGACCGGTTTCACCGCCGGGCTGGGAATTCATTTGAACGATCTCTCGATTGACTATGCCTACGAACCCTACGGCGACCTTGGGGAATCCAATCGGATTAGTTTGACCTACCCATTCGAGTCTCCAACTCACCCGAATGAGGATATGGAAACTCAGGTCCAGTATCGGCCCATCCCTAAGCCGGTTCCCGCGCCGGCACCCGTCACGGTTTGGATCACCCCGACACCGATTCCCTCCCCCCTCCCACAGCCCCAACCCACTTTATCGGTTCCACCGACCGCAACGCCGAAACCCTCGGAAAAGCTCAAACTGGTCTTTAGCCTTGGGGAGGAGACTCCCGAACCCGGAAATGAAGGGGTCGCCTGGAAACAAAAACTCCAAAACCTGCAGAACCTTGTTCAACAAAAACCCATGGACGCGAAAGTGTGGTATCAATTGGGACAGCTGTATTTCCAGGCGAACCGAAAAGCGGAAGCGATCCAATGTTTTGAGCAGGTTTTGAGGTTAAGGCCCAACAATCCGGACCTAAAAAAATGGCTCATTAAATATAAGAAGACCGAAACGGGGGTGGTCTTGAGCCCGACACCAATCCCTTCTTTGACGCCTTCCACAATAAGAATGGAATAAATCCACATCTCAAATCATTATAAGGATGAAGGAAGTTGAACGAGAAAGAGTTGATCCAGAAGATCCTGGCAGGGGATGAGGCCGCTAAAACCCGCTTTTACCAGGATCACTCGAATCGGTTGAAGCCGATTTGTGTCCATTTTCTTGGGTACCAGGATTCGGACATTGAAGATATTGTCCAACAAACTTTTTTGATTGCCCTCCAAAAACTGCCCGAATTCAAACCCCAAAGCACCCTCTATACCTGGATGGCTCATATCTGCGTGAACCTTTGCTACGAGCGGATCCGCAGTCGAAAGCGGGTATTGGCGAGTCTGGAACAGGATCTGGAATTGCTCACGGTCCCCCAGGCTGAAAGTCAAACCGCCAAGAGGGAAGCGGAAAGCCGGTTGGAACATAAGAAGAAGCTATTGGAAGGATTGATTAACTCGATGAGCGAAAAATGTCGAAAAATCATCGTTCTCAGGGATCGCGATGGGGAAAGTTACGCCCAGATCGGCAAAAGGCTGAAAGTCCCGATCGGAACGGTCATGTCCCAATTGGCCCGGTGCCGGGAAACGCTTAAGGAATTGGTCCATCAGTCCCTCAAGGGTGAAATGCCATGAAAAAAAACCTCATGGAAGAATTCTTCAAGCGCGACCTGACCGAGGCAGAAGAGGAACAATTGGCCCGCGAACTGGCGACAGGGCCCAAGAAATCCCTTCGGTTCGCCAGGCTTGCGGAGATTGCTTATCTACAAACGGGTCTCCCCCATCCGAGTGGTGGTGCTGGCGGAGCAAGTGGTTCAGGCCTGGGCGGTTCGGGTTTGGGCGGGTCCATGACGCTCAAAGTGATCGCGGCCCTCATGGTGGGCAGCGCCTCTGTGGTTTATTACGTGAATACCCAATCCTCCCCTGTACAAACTACTTTACCGAAGGCTCTACCAGCCCTTCAGGAGAAAATGACGCCTTCTTTAGCACCCAAGCCGCTGTTGAACTCCCAAGTTCCATCTCAAAAGGTCGGCTCGACCTTCTTCCCAGCACCTCTCGCGACCACTCAACCCCTGGGTATGGTCCAACCCGAAGCTTATAATCCGGATACAAAATATGACGGCTTGGAATTGGTGGTGGAACGGCAAACCGTGGGGTTAGTGACCCTTCGCGTCGTGGATGCCGCCCAGAAAGAAATCCGTCTCTTATATGTGGGTGTCTTGAAACCGGGCAAATGGAGTTTCCAGTGGGAAGGGAAAATGGAAAACGGGGATTTGGCCCAACCGGGAACCTATCAAGTGGAAGTTCAATCCGGTTCGGTCACCCTGCATAAGCAGATTGTCATTCGAGATGAATCCGCCGTCAGCCAAAAAAATAAACCCTGAAAATCAAAAGACTGGATTGAAGTCGTTGGGTCTTCACCATGGGGTGGGGAATCATCAGGCCTTCATTGGGTCCGTTAATTCATCGAGCCTTCCATCAAATAGGGTTGGGCCTTTACTCGGCCCCCCAT
>CAZGKT010000078.1:0-7128 GCA_964525605.1 uncultured bacterium | reverse complement strand
CGGTCAAATTCCTCGCCCACCACCTTCTCGGAAAGGGTATAGCCATCCCTTTCAACGTTGGTGGAATCGGAAAGCAGTAACAGCACGCCCTTGGTGCCGTAATCGGCGAATTTGTTCAGGTCGATAGGAACCCCATCGATGGGGGTGGGGTCGATCTTGAAATCCCCAGTATGCACCACCACGCCCCGGGGGGTGGTAATGGCCAAGCCACAGCCATCCACGATGCTGTGGGTGACCCGGATGAATTCGATAAGAAAATCGCCCAGGGTGATGGGCTTCTTGGGGTCCGCCTCAATCAATTGGGGCGCTTGGGGAAGCTTAAATTCTTCCAGTTTGGCCTTCACAAACCCTAAGGTCAGTTTGGTGCCGTAAATAGGGACGTTTAATTTTTGAAGCAGGTAAGGCACGGCGCCGATATGGTCTTCATGGCCGTGGGTGAGCAAGACCCCCAATAGATAGCCTGGCTTTTCGGCGAGAAAGTTGAAGTCGGGAATGATGTAATCCACGCCCGGATGCCGGTCGTCTGGAAACATCAACCCCGCGTCGATCATGACCGCGTGGTTGCCGTATTCCAGCAGGGCCATGTTTTTGCCTATTTCGCCCAATCCCCCCAGGGGGATGAAGGATAATTTTTCCAATGGAGAGGTTCTCCTCTTTCAAATATTGAACAAGATTCGTGGATTCCCAAAAAAACAAAAGATGGGCCACAGATTCATGGGATGCATGAGATTAAGATTAAAACATTTGAGAATTAAGACTTACACCTAATACTAAAACTTTAGTCTTAAAATCTTTTTTGGCGGCAGTTAATCCAATGAATCCCATGTATCTGTGGCTAAATTGGATTTTTGATGGTTTAGCGGTTTCCGAAATTGTCGTCCAAGGGGGGGCGGTTGCCACCTCCGCCTTGTCCCTGACGACGGCTGTCGTGATCACCCCAGCTCTTGCGCCGTCCCGCATCCCGGCGAGCGCCAAAACCCGCGTCACCTCGGCTGTTGAAACCACCGGTATCCCGGAAGCCCCCCTGGTAGCCGCTTTTATTCGCATCCCGATATCCAGCCCCGCCGCCATTTCGATTAGGATTGTAAGGGCCGCGGGATTCGCCTTGGCCGTTTCCGGAGCGATGTCCACCACCACCGCCGCCCCAGCTGTTCTGGCGAGGTTGACCGTAAGAATTGTTTCGGGGACCGGAAAATCCGTTGCTGTTCGCCCCCCCAGGAGGGCCGCCCGGCCCGCGCCTGTTTCCGCCACCATTGGAGGGCACGTTGGATTTACGCTCTTCCATGGGCCTAGCCTCGTTTACAACAATTTTGCGGTCTCCGATCGC
The DNA here is from genome assembly GCA_964525605.1 of uncultured bacterium. Taxonomy (GTDB): domain Bacteria; phylum Oederibacteriota; class Muellerivitia; order Muellerivitales; family Muellerivitaceae; genus CAVTWJ01. Next base: position 5,801 of record CAZGKT010000078.1, on the reverse strand, counting down.
GAATCCGTTCATTTTTTCTTTGGCCGCGTCAGCTTCGGCGTCCGTGCTCATCTCGACGAACCCAAAACCTTTGGACCGGCCCGTCAACTTGTCTGTAATAATTTTCGCGCTCGCCACGGTCCCACAAGGGGCGAACATTTCCGCCAGTTGCGGCTCAGTCGTTTGAAACGGCAGGCTCCCAACATAAAGACGTTTTCCCATAAGCTTCCCTTTCTCTTATTAAGGCCTAGGCAGCTGCCTTTACTCCTAAAAATCCACCAGAAAAATCATCCGTCAGAAACTTTTGTTTAAACTCGTCCATTTCGGCCATTTTCGCGTAGGTTTTCTGAAGGATGTACTCGGGATCCATCCCCACCTGGTCACCGTAGGGTTTCAAGCGGCGGATTTCCGAAACAGCTAGACGAGCAAACAAACCCCACCAAAGTTTCAAGATCTTGGTCTTAAACCAACCCGAATGATCCATCAAAGTCTGGACGCCCAATCGAGTTCCGGCAATATGGCGCGATTCGTCCTTGAGCATCAGTTTGATCATTTCCTTGCCAGTGGGGTCAATGGCTTCCAATTCAAGGGACCTCTGAAAAATGGATCCCGCCATGGTTTCTGTAAAATAAGTGGCCAAAATCCAGCGTTCCACAGCCATGGGCCCATTGGTTGAAAGGGCAACGAGTAGATCAAAGGCTTTTTGCTTGGCAGGCGGTGAATTAAGCTTGTACAGATACTTGCGAAAAACAAAGAGATGCTTGGATTCGTCGTAGCATTGGGTGGAGTAGTAGGTCACCATGTCGTTAAGTTTGTAAAGATGGGCGGCTTTGTTCATCAACCGTTGGATGATTTCCAATCCCTGCCATTCCCCTTCATAAAAATAATGAAGAATGTTGATCCAACCTTCTTTAATATTGCCCAGCTCAATCGGGTGACTCCAGTCAATTGCGGTTTCGGGGTTCCAATCAGCGGCGAATGCCATTCGCGAGAGTCCATCCCAGGTTTTAGCGTTGGGTTTTTGGAGAACATCGGACTGATCCTCAGTCTTTATTTCGTCTTTCTTGGTAGGTGTCTCAATCATGATCATTCCCTTCCTTAAATTGGTATCTTCAGATTCCCTTTTTAAATCAGCATATTCATTCGGCTACAACAGCGAAACGGCAGTGAATTGATCCAACAATGGCGGGTTTAAACTTCATCAACGCGAACTTTGAAACCCTTGATCCCAAAGCAACCGAATTTATTTCCCGTTAAACTATGTTTCCTCCAACGGTATGGATGCCAAAAGGGTTAAAAGTGGTGTGGAACTCGCCTGAAATGATCCATTTCAAAGTCGGAAGAGCTGAAACCATCCCAAGGGGCGAAACATACGACCCCAACAATCGCATCATGCCGAAACCCTTAAATTAAATAACGGGAAAAGCCCAATCGGGGTAGATTTGCAATCCTTTGTTCTCGAACCGCTAGAAATCAACAGATTTCACCATGGCACTTTGTTGATAAACAAAAAAGGAATTTAGACATCCCCATAAATCAAGCCGACAAAGCAATTAAAACATGGAAACTGGGAACTAGTAAATTCAAGCTGTCTTTGACGGGGGTCAAATTTTGCTCAGAAAACCTTTCAACAATATCCCGCTTTTAGGCCTTTCTTTCAACCTTTTCTTCAGGTTTAAGGCCTTTTTTATGGATTTTTATGTTCTGTTGTTGCCTGGGAACCGAAATTTAACAAATCCTTTTCATTATCAGGCACTTGGGGAAGAACCGCTTCCTGACCCCGGGCAAAGCGGTTGTACCTTTGGACCGCATTGAATTTTCCCGATTCCGAGTCTTTCATGAACCAATCCCCCACCAACGCCACAACCGCGCTTGAAACAAAAATCCAGGCATAGCCGGTTTTATTTCCTGAATTTTGTGTTGAAAAATAGCCTACTGCGCTCCCCAAGCACCCCGCCCCCCCGACCGCTTCCAGGATGGTACCCGCTGTTCCAGAACCTTGCGAATCTTTGAACATACGCTGCACCGAAAAATCGTTCGACGCCACAAAAAGACGGTTAAAATCTCCATCGTTTTCGAGTTTTTTTCCTGCGCATAGATATTCAAACCCACCAAGAGTTGAAAAATGGGTATGAATGGGGCTTAAACCCCTGGATGCTTTTGTCGTCGAGGAGTCATCCAATTCACCCCAATAGGATTGGTTATATCTCTCGACGGAGTTGAACAATGCGGTATCAGCCTGATCCAGAAAAAGATCATGGGCTATATGAAGGCTGATCCCTCCTAAAAAAATACCAAGTCCTAAATTGGACGTTCCCGTATTATTTGAAGTCGTTAGCAACAAACCAGAGCACGCCGCGCCCGCGCCAATCCATCCGAGCCATTCCCCCGTATTTGCGGACGATTTGGCCGTTTGCAACAATCGGGTGATTTCTTCATCCTTAACATTTCCAACCGTATCAATAAAATCGGAAGATAAAATTTCACCTTTTTGGGAATAAGCAAGAAAATGAAATAGGGGTGCCCGTTCAACATCAACAGGCGCAATCGTTTTTTGTGTTTGAGCCTGGGTTGGTATTGATGTTTCTTCCCCAAATGCCTTTTTGTTACTTAACCCAAACAGCAAAACTCCTAAGAAGGACAACAGAAAAAAATGTGACAAGCAAGTCTCCGCAGGAAAAATAAATTGTATTCTACTGACAATGGATTATAGCGGAAAAACAGTATGGGAACGGAGGCATTACTTTATGGCGACCCCGACTTGTAAATTGACCAACAAAACAATAAGGAAATAAATCCCGCAGCCCTTCCTGAGAAGTCCGCTATCACCCGATTCGTACCGTTGGATCTCACAGGGCCATTCATGAACAAACTCTCCGGCCACGTTGTCAATTTTTCCTTATAGGGGATGTTTTCCACCGAATCCACTTCCAGAGTAGTCTGATACGTTGTCAGCAAGCTCAACGGGTTTGGTATTGTGCCTACAAAAACGTTCGAGGGGGTACGATCCTTTGACGCCATTTACAGCCTCCCATTCAAGGCCTTATCCCCTCACATCCCGTCCCGGGTCCGAGTTTCCATAATCTCCAGGTTATACGCCCAAGGCTTTTAGTTGAATCGAAATTAGCGAACAGGACAAAAGATGAGAACCTTGCGTTGTTAATGCTGAAATTTCCAGCGCCGTCCATGGGGCTTGAGATAGTTTAATTTCCATTACTTTTTCTGCCAAAAGCGAATGTAAAAACGGCGCGTAAAACATGGGTTTATTGGTTGATTTTGCTTATCATGATTTGAATAGTCATCCAATTCCTTGATGTCCAGGAAATTTATTAAGAGGACTGATAAATTGGCCCTGATACATATAATTATGAGACCTGACCAACCGTGAAACTGCTATGACCCAGATTATTACCAACTCCACGGCTAAACCAATTTCTCAGGTTGCCGCCCACCCTTCCAACGCCCGCTACTTTCTGATATTGAACCCCTGGACTTATGTTTTTCTGAGCTGCCTACTTCTTCTTGCCCTATTTTCAACAAGAAAAATTGAAACTTATGACCTGGGCTTCCACCTGAAAGCCGGCTCCTGGATTGTCCAAAACCTTTCCTTTCCTTCCAAAGACACGTTCACTTACACCCAAAACGGCCAAGATTATTTGGATTCCCATTGGCTATTTCAAATTTTGCTTTATTTTTTCCAAACAACACTGGGCTATCCCTTTTTAACCCTGCTGAATGTGGTGGTGCTTCTTCTTGTGTTCCTGGTTATGACCCGCCGTATGCGTTTGGCCGGAGCATCCCCTCCATGGATCTGCTTCTTTTTTCTGGCGGCCATCTTGGCGTCAGAAAGGCGCTTTATCGTCCGTCCTGAAGTTTTTTCATGGCTTTTTCTTGGCCTCACCCTTCTTATCCTGGAGTTCCGCGAAAAAAATAGAAATTATCTCTATTGGCTTCCCTTGATCCAACTGATCTGGGTCAACATGGAAGGCCTGTTTATTTTGGGATGGGCCGCCTTGCTGGTCCACGCAATTGGCGGCTATCTCCACCGTCAAAAGTTGGACAAATCCCTGATCCGGGCTGGGATTCTCTCGATCGCAGCTGACTTGGTGAATCCATATTTTTTTAAAGGGGTGGCTTTCCCCTTCGTTCTCTGGACCCGGCTCCAGGGTTCAGATCTGCATAAACAAACCATCGGGGAATTCGCCTCCTTTTTAAAATCGCTTTCTTTCTTGGGCCAACATGATGATTCCGGCCTTCATCTTTTTGTTTTCCTTCTCCTCGCCCTTGCCATCCTCCTTTTTTCGGCGCTCACATGGCGAAAACGTAAATTCCATGAAATTGTTTTGACTGTTGTTTTTGGTTACTTGGCTTTTACCGCCATCCGCAATATTCCTCTTTTCATTCTGGTGGCGCTTCCCTACCTGCCAGCGATGCTCCGCGATTGTTTTGACGGGAAAGAAGAAGCTGTTTGGAGACCCAAGCTCATTCCCTATATTTTTTTATTTCTGGTTCTTTCGCTCAGTGCGCGGGTGGCCACCAATGCCTACTATATTTCCGACCGGCGGGTGGACCGGATAGGTTTCGGACTCGGGGAGATGTGTCTCCCCCAGGAGGCTGCCCGGTTTCTAAACGAAAATCATTTAGACGGGCGGATGCTCAACAGCCTTGACTGCGGAGGGTGGCTGGACTGGAAAGCACCCCAGCCGACCTTCATTGATGGACGGTTGGAAGTGCCCGGGAATGATTTCTATCGGGATTACACCGACAGTTACAAACCCGGCGGCCTTCAATCTTTGATCGCCCGGTATCATCCCCAATTAGTCCTGTTGGATTACAACGCTTGCGAACCATGGGTGGAGCAACTCCAACGCGACCCGGAATGGCGGCTAATCTACTTGGATACCTGCGCCGCCATTTTCGCCTATAAAGACTACGCGCTCCAGCTTCATCCAATAAACCTCTTCAGCCTGACCCACACCCTGGGAATTTCCATACTACCTGACGATGAAATTTCTACCCTTGTCAAGCAAATCAATCCGAACCGTTTGGGAAAATGGATCAGCGGATTCTACCAACCTCAAATCTATCCTCTTGGACTTTTAGGCTTAGGCTATTTCACTCTAAAATCCGGTCAATACGAAGTAGCGCGTTCGCTTTATCTGAAATGTCTTCAGGAAGCAGGGGGTGGATACTGGGAAATCTATTACAAGTTGAGCGTCTCAAATTTGCACCTTGGTGATTTTTCGCTGGGCCGTCTTTGCCTTCTGGACACACTTCAACTCAACCCGGATAATTCGGAAGCCCGAGAGATGATCAGACATTTTTCTCCCTGAGCTGAATGCAATTTTTTTAAATCTTCTGATTTTACTGGATTTTTAAACGCGTTGGACCTTGCGGACGTTTCTACTTCTTCACCACAACGATTTTAAGTGCCTGGCGCTTGGCCACACCACCCTGAGGGTTGATCAACTCTACCATTGCGAAATACATCCCCGTCGCCTGGTCCGAGAAGTCCGCTTTTACCTGGTTGGTGCCGTTGGGTTTCACCGGAACATCCTTCAACAACTCTCCCGCCACGTCATATACCTTCACTTGGAAGGTGTAGGTATCCGCCGAATCCACCGCCAGTGTCGTCTGATATCCCGTCCGCCAGGTCATCAGGTTCGGCTTCGCGTACACCATGTCGTTCGGATGGGTTCGCCCCGTTGACTCCACCAGCAGACCCCGCGTGATCACCTGGTCCCCGCCCGTCCCGTCTTCGTAATGGATTTCCACATCATAATGCCCGTTCGTCACGATCGCGCCCTGGTCATCCGTCCCGT
>CAZGKT010000077.1:0-7375 GCA_964525605.1 uncultured bacterium | reverse complement strand
TTACGTGGTGGTGACGACGAACAACGGAAGGGCCATCGGAAAACTGCTTGTGCTGAGGTAGAAAAAAATAAGCCTCCCGCCCGCTTGTAATTTTGAGCGGGGAAGGTCTAAGAAAAAAACGAGTTTAGTTTTAAAAAGCGGCCTGAAAAAACAAAAAAGCCCCGCTGTATTCAGCGGGGCTTTTTTTTTAGGCGATGAGGGAGAGCGCCAGGTTGGTGCGGCGCAACCGGTTGGAGAGAGAAAGAATCAGAGACTTCATGATTAAAAAGGCCGATTTCGGGTTTTTCTGGAGAAAGGCTTCGAAATCGGAACCCCGGATGATATGAACGTCGCAATCCTCCACGGCCCGGACGGTCGCGGAAGCCGGAGCCCCGTCAAAAACGCTCATTTCGCCGATGACTGATCCGCGGTTGAGTTTGGCCAGGGCTTTGCGGGAGGGTTTTCCCTTGTGGGAAATCACCACTTCGGCTTTACCGGTAATGAGAATATAAAGGCAGCCGGCGGGCTGTTCCTCCCGGACGATTAAATCACCCTTCTTGAAATTCTGGACCATTCCGATTCTATAAATTTCATTGATGATTTTGCTTTCCAGCCCATCAAATAGATTGACCTCTTTCAAAAAGGTCGAGACTTTTGCTTCTTTCCGGATAGCCATGGGTTCCTCCCCGGCGTTGAGATATGGACCAACCAAACAGTCCCATTTTTTCATGAATAATTTAGAAAAACAGAACTTGCCCGGATTCTCCCTGGATCAATCCATCAACGGGCAAGCCCTATGATACCCCCTCGAAGCCCAGGCTGTCAGCTCCCTGATGGGCAGTTGCCAGGTCGAACGCGGGGCTTCGGCGGGCTTTTAAAGCCCAAAAAACAAAATCCCTCCAGGGGAGGCGAATAAGCAAGGTGATCTTGTTTTTTGGGGAAGGCATCCTTTATAAGAAGCCATCCCACCTTTGGAGGACTCGAAATGAAAAAGATGCTTTGGCTGTTGGCCCTGGTGGTTTTGACAACTTCCAGTCCCGTTTTCGCCAAATTGCAGACCCGGACGGTCGAGTATAAAGAGGGCGACACGACCTTGGAAGGCTATCTGGCCTATGACGATTCCTTTCAGGGAAAAAGACCCGGAATCCTGGTCGTACACGAATGGACCGGTCTGGGCAAGTTCGTGAAATCCAGGGTGGAAAAACTGACCCGATTGGGCTACGTGGCCTTCGCCGCCGATATTTACGGCCAGGGAGTCCGGCCCAAAAAGGTCGAGGATTGCATGGCCACCTCGTCGATTTATTACAAAGACCGCGCGCTTTTTAGAAGGCGGGTCAACGCGGGCCTCGCCCAACTGGAGCAATATCCCAACGTGGACCCGGACAAACTGGGGGCCATGGGCTACTGTTTCGGCGGAGCCGCGGTTTTGGAGCTGGGACGAAGCGGGGCGCCGGTCAAGGGAATCGTCACCTTCCATGGCGGCCTGGACAACCCCACCCCGGCGGACGCCAAGAACATCAAGGCCAAGGTCTTGATCAACCAGGGAGGGGCGGATGGCTTTACCCTTCCCTCGCTCCCGGCTTTTGAAAAGGAAATGACGGACGCGGGGGTGGACTACCAAGTCATTACCTATCCCGACGCCCAGCACAGTTTCACCAACCCGGAAGCGAAGGGCCAGTTGAAAGGCGCCCTTTACAACAAGAGCGCGGATGAGAAATCGTGGAAGGCGATGACGGAGTTTTTCGGGAAACTTTTCAATTCCTGACGGGAAGCGCGAAAAGGGTTCCGGGAACCGCCCGGGGACCTTTGGATTCGGCGGAACGAACCCAGGCTCGAAGCTTGTTTTGCGCGCTCGAGAAGGGGAGGGAATTCAATTGTGCCGAAGTGACCCATCGAGCCCCGGCGGGTATTTTTCCCCCGGCGGTCCGGGCCGGGTAAATTTTCATGCGAATCTTATGATGCGTGATTTGATGTTTGACTTCCTTTAGTTCCTGCCGGCTTGCTTGGACCTTCCATTGTTTTTCGAGTTGTCGCAGGGCTTTCTCGAAGGTTTCACCCTCGGCGGAAGGGAACTCCCACATGCCCTTCAACCACCGCTCCCCTTCGGGTCGTTTTCTCGTCAATACTTTTTCGCCTTTTTTAACCAGGAGCACGGCCACACACACTTCCAGGTTCTTGCGGGCTTTTTCGGTTTCGGGCAATTCGCCTTGAACGCCTTTTCGCGCGGCCCCGCAAAGGGAAAGCAGGGGACACAGAAGGCATTGGGGTGTTTCGGCCAGGCAAACCGTGGCCCCCAGTTCCATCAGGGCCTGGTTGTAATCACCCGGACGCTTGGGAGGCACCCTTTTTTCAGCCAGGGACCAGACCTTTTTCAGGCCGGGCCCGCTTTTGAGGGGACCGCGCAATAGGAAAAGCCTGGAGAAAACCCGGATGACATTTCCATCCACCAGGGGATAGGGTTTTTGGAACGCGATGGAGAGTATGGCTCCGGCGCTGTAGGGGCCCACCCCCGGCAATTTCAAAATTTCCGCATGGGACTCGGGGAGCCGTCCCCCATGGTCGGCGACCACCTTTTGGGCCGCGGCCCTCAGGTTCCGGGCCCGGCGGTAATAGCCCAGTCCCTCCCACAACTTGAAAACTTTTTCTTCGGTCGCCTGGGCCAGGGCATTCCAATCGGGAAGTTCCCGGATAAACCGTTCGAAATAGGGTATGACGGTTTTGACTTGGGTTTGCTGGAGCATCATTTCCGAGACGAAGGTGCGGTAGGGGCTGGTTTTTTTCCGCCAGGGCAGGTCCCGTTGGTTCCGGTCATACCAGTCCAATAATTTTTTGTGAAAAAGGCCGTTGGGGTTTGATTTCAAAGGGGCTGGCAAAAGAACCTCGCAGGTCGGTTGTTCTTGGGGAAGCACCCAACCGAAGGGACTTAAATTTCCGATGAACGCCTATTAAACCTTCGGGGTGATTTCATAAGGGAATATTTTCTCTTTTCCCTCCCCGATGAATGGGGGTAAGGCGTTCGTGTTAACCTGATCCCCGGCCGACTGCTGGATAGCGCTGGAAGCCAAAATTTGCCGGGGAACGGCTTGGCGGGCCAGTTCTTTCGCCATTTCGACCGTGGCTCCCATGACCGAATATCCGTAGGACCGGTCCGAACCGATATTCCCGGCCACTACGGAGCCTAAGTGCAGGCCGATCGACAGTTCGAGAATGGGTTCGTTTTTTGCGGCCCTTTCAGCGTTGAGGGCCGCGAGATTTTCCATGATTTCCAGGGCGGCCAGGGCGGCTTTCGGGGCCATATCCTCCACGGTAAAGGGAACGCCCCAGGCGGCCTGGGCTTGGTTTCCGACGAAATAATCCAACAGCCCTCCGTGACGGGCGACGGAGTCGTGGATGAGGGAGAAATAGCGATTCAACGTTTCCACCCAAATCATGGGAGGAAGGGTGTCTTCCAGAGAAACGGATTGGCGAACGATGACCGACATCACAGCGCAATCCCGGTTTTCCCCCTCCAGGGCGAAAAAGTTTTTTTCCACCAGAATTTTTTTAGCCATGTCCGGGGCCATGTATTTACCCAGGATGAGCGAGACCCGTTCCTTTTCCTTGAAACGGTCCCACATCTCCTTGAGGGATCGGGCCATTCGGCCCCATTCGTCGAAGCGCTTGACGGGAAGAACCAAAGTGGACGAGCTGTGTTTAATACCCGCGATGGAAACCAGGGCTTGTTTCATGGATGCGGCATAACCCCAGCCCGCCCCCGCCAGCAGAAGGGTCATCACCCCCAGGCACAGGAGACCCAGGCGCCGAAGGTCCGACGAGGGGTTTCCCAGAACCGTCTGGGTTTTTCGAACCGGTTGGAATAGGGCCAGGGTGCCGAATGTTTTTCCGTCGATCCCCTGGATTCGAATTCCATCGGCCAGATAGGGCAGGCCGTCCCACTCCAACTGGATACGTTTTTCCGGATGGTTTTCAGGCGCCACCAATTTGGAAAGATCCAAAGAGGGAGCGGTGCTTTGGCAGCTTACCAGGGTCAGCCCCTGGGAATAAAAGACCAGGTCATTGAGGGTTTCCTGGGAAAGCCTCTCGACCCAGGCTGAATCCAGGGGGATGGCGAGTAAAAGAACTCTCAGGGTGTTCTTGGGACCGGGAACAGGCAGGTAACATCCCCAAAACGCATGACCTTCTTTATCAAACGCGCCTTGTTGGAGATTTCCCGTGAGGGCCTTATTGATCCCGGGCCAACCCAGAATCGAAGGGTAAAGGGGCGCGGGAGCTTTCGCGGAATGGCTTTTCTTTTTTGGGCTCTTCTTTTGAGCGACGGGGGTTGGCGCGGGGGTTGGAACGGGCAATCCCAGGTTGTTATAAAGCGCGTTCCCGCCGGGGTCGGAAATCACGATTTGCATGGCCGAGGAAGGCTCCAGGGCGTCTCCCAGGGCCTTTTGGAAATCCCCAAATTTTGTTTTGGGGTTGCTCAAGGCTTTTTGAACATTCACCGAAGAGGCGATTTTCAAGGCCTTCAGATAAAGTTCGTTTTGAAGCCGGCTCTGGGAGTTGGTGAGGGCCGCCAAACTTTGGGATAGGCCGTTTTGAGGATCGTTGGAGATGATATTCGTGTAATGGCGGTCCAAAACCGCCGGGGCTTTTAAAAGGAAAAAACCGAAAGGAAGGAACGCCGCCAAAAAGAACAGCACGGGAAACAGCGGTATTTTGGTCATGAAAGCCTTCCGGGGCGGATAAACCTGAAAACCGGGCTACTATAACGGCTCTCCCCGGGAAATGGAACGGACCCTATCCGAGAAGAAAGCGTTACTCCCCTTTTCGAAATCCGATAAAATACGGCTATATTCCTCGTCCGATCAATAAATCGAAATTGTCCTCGAAAGGGAAGAAATGCCCACCCAGAAAAAATCACGGCCGCGAAATCAAAAGGGAAAGGGAAAAGGGAAAGGCCCCAAATCTTCCAAGGCGCCCCATACGATTCTGCCCCAATGGCTCCATTGGGCGTTGGGGTTGGTTTTTGCGACCCTCGCGGTCCAGTCTTTCCATGACAAAATCTACGCCCAAGGGGGTGTACTCACCGCTTTAGCCGTGATTTCCCTCGTCACCTCGTTTTTTTCCTTTTCGCTCGTACCTTGGCTGGCTTCCTGGGAAAAAGCCTCAACGAAAGTTTTACGGGATAGCCGGGAAGTTCGAGTATACGCGCCCCTCTTTTTATTTTTGTTTTCGATTGTGCTTTTCTGGCAGCCCTTGTCGAACCCCGGGTTAACCTTCGCGGGCGTGGATAACCAGTTCTACTACCCCTACAAGGTCTATTGGACGGAGAGCCTCAAGGCGGGTGATCCGGCCTTCTGGAACCCCTTTTACCACCTGGGCATTCCTTTTTATGCCTGGCCGGGCGTCGGGGCCTGTTCCCCCTTCAATATTTTACATTTCTTCCTTCCTCACACATTGGCCGTGACGGTGGACTTTTTCTGTCATTTGTTTTTAGCCGCCCTCGGAATGTACTTTTTAATGGGTCTCTGGGGCGCCATTTGGCAGGGCCGGCTGATTTCGGCCATGGCCTTCGCCATGGGGGGGTACACCTTCATCCGCCTGCACCAGGGACAGTTTCTGGTTTTCGAGCCCGTGGCTTATTTACCCTGGATCCTCTATTGCGCCCAAAAGGCCCTGAATGACCGACGAATCCTTTGGGTGGCCCTGGGCGGTGGACTCGCGGCCCTGAGTTTTCTGGAAGGCTTTCCCCAGCTCAGCCAATACACCCTCATGACGGTGGGCATTTACTTGTTGGGGGCTTGGATTTTCAAAAATGCCAGTTTCAAAACCGTCGCTTGGACGGGTCTGGGGATCGTGGCGGGTTATGTCTTGCTCTCGGCCTTTGCCCTTCTGCCCCAGATGGAATACGTCCAGACGACAAATCGATGGCATTTCAATTACAACGATCTGATGGTCGATCATTATTGCCCCATCGATCTCTCGATTTTCATGGACCCGATGCGGGGAAGTTACATGGATGGCCACAACTCCGCCGAGGGTATCTCCGCCTACACCGAAGTAGGCAATTACCTGGGGTTGGTCCCGCTTTTTCTGGTTTTCTCCTGCGTTTGGATCTGGCGGAAAACCCCCCGGTTGGCCTGGTTTTCCTTTGCGATTGTCCTATTGACCCTCCTGGCCATGGGGAATGACAATCCGGTATCCAAAACCGTGTTTGATTTCTTCTATTATCACGTGCCCTTGTTCAACCACCACCGTTGCCTGGGCCGGATGATGATCATTCCTTGCTTTTTTGGCGCGGTGCTGGCCGGATTGGCCCTGACCGAGTGGGTGAGGAGGTTCCCGATCCTCAAGCAAGATCCGTGGCGGTGGGCCTTGGTGGTCCTGGTGGCCCTGACGGCTCTTGATCTGTGGAATTTCGACAAAAAAATGGTTTCCTTGGCCCCGCCCGACGAGTTTACGGGGGCGGATAAGCTATTCCCCAAGGGAATCGCCAGCCAGATCCTCGCGGACCCCACCTATCCTCGTATCCAGCCCGAATACGATATCGCGGCTGATATTACCAATAAGATCGCCGAAGTCCGTTGCTGGGAAGATACCGCGCCTGAATGGTCGGGTCGGTTTATTCAAATTATCAACGAAAATTACGATGCCCAGACCAGCGACGTGATCGGATTGAAGTACATGTACCACGAACCGTGGTTTAAGAATCCGCCTCCCCGTTGGAAGCCCCTGACGGACAATACGATCCTGAACACCAAGGCGCTTCCCCGGGCCTATGTGACGGGAGGATGGCGTCTGCGGCCCCCGGAGGGCGAAATTGGCCAGATCATTCGGGAAAACGGCGTCGACAGTTCCCAGGAAACTTACCTGGAAAACAAACCCGACGGCATACCGGATAGCCATCCCGAGTTTTTGGGGGGTGCCAACATCACCCTCTATAAAAATAACGAAGTTCAGCTGGAAGGTACGACCGCCAAGCCGGGTCTTCTCTTCTTTTCAGACACCTATTTCCCGGGGTGGAAAGCATGGCTGAACGGCACCCCCGTTCCCATTATTCAGGCTAATGAGGCGTTTCGGGCCGTGGTACTGCCCCAGGCGGGACCCTATAAGGTCCGCATGGTGTACGACCCAACGCCTTTGAAGATCGGGGCGGTTGTCTCCCTGGTCGCCTGGCTCGTTTGGGGTTGGGTGGTTTGGCGTCGAAGAAAGACGCTTTTACCCGCCTAAAATCGGGTACTCCCCAAACCAAGCCTGCCCATGACCGGGTGGCTTTAGGGGATTAGATTTAGTATCGATCATGTTGATCATGAACCTTTTTAGATGCCCAAGAGGGCTCTTTGGTTTATCCAATTCGACTAATCGACTCACACCGGTCTTTCGTCAAATGAGCCGAATGAGTCGAATA
>CAZGKT010000076.1:0-7805 GCA_964525605.1 uncultured bacterium | reverse complement strand
AAGTACTTCGGAAAGCCAACCATCTCTTGGAAGAGCATCAGGGAATCCGGCATTCGACGCTTCAATTGGAAACGATGATTCGGGTCATGCTTCAGGGCCCGAAAGAATAATCCGCTTTTTATTTCCCCCCGGTTGCCCCCAGCCATTCTTCCAGTTGAATCTGAATGGCGCCCAGCCGTTTGATCCACCGGTCGTGAAGCTCGTCCGACAGGAGATTCTTCTTCAGACACAGCGACATCAGGGGCACGCATTCGTGGGAAAGCCCCAGGGCTTCCTTCAAGTGCCTCTGGGTCTTGAGGGCACTGGAGGAGGTGCGGGCTTTTTTGACCTGCTCGGGCAATTCGTGTATCTGGCGCTTGAGACGCGCCACAGCCTCGTTTTTAACGGCCCAGGGAAGGTGCTGGTATACCTTATTAATCTCACCGGCCAAATTCTCGCATTGGGCGGGCAAATCCAGGCTTAGGAAATCGGAGGGTGCCATTTATTTTCCAGTCAGACCTTTTTCTTCTTTGCCTAGCATACCAAGGTATTGTTGGGAATCGGTAAAATCCACGGGCGCCCGCAGGGCGCTTTGAAAAGCCCGCCGAGCTTGATCCGGCTGTCCCGCCTTTTCGAGAAAAATTCCTGAACGAAAAAAAAGATGGGCCGAAGGGTAACCTCCCCGGGTCCCTGTTGAAAACATCTCCGCCTCCTGAAACCAATCCTTTTGACCGGCCGGGGGAGACTGAAAAAGGATCTGTTTGAAGTTGACGTCCGCAGTTTGTTCCCAGAAAGAAGACGTCAAAAAGGGATCGGGCGGGTATGCCCTGTAAGCTTCCTTCAACCGGCCTAACACCTTCTCGTACGATTGCCCATAAAGATGCCCCAGGCTTTCTTCGATGAACGGCTTTAAGGCCCGGTTGGCCTGGATCCAGCCTTCGAAAACCCCTCGTGACGCGGGGGTGATGGGAACGATCCAGAGCATCCAGCCTCCATCCGGCGGCGGGGGATTCGGCGAAAGACGGTAAGCGCGGGAAGGCCCAAATCGTTTGTCTAAAAAAGGCTTGTAGTTGACGTTAGTTAAAAGCGCCGTCCAACGCGCTTGTTCCATTGGGATCGAAGGGTTTTCGACCCCGTTAAAAGAGTAATCGGCAAGGCTCAACGTTTGGTCACAAAGGCCCGGCGTAAAGTCGGAGAAAACAAGTCCCGGGCCTTCCACCTGACGGATGTTTTCCAGAATACCGTACGCTTTAAAGCGCTCATACGATTTGGCGTAGCCTTTCCAATTGTCCAAGGAATCCCAAAGCTGGTGGTATTTTTCCAGGTGATGAAAGTCCAGCCCCGCCGAAAACAGGAGAACCAGAGAAAGGATCAGCGCGTTCTTCTTGAAGGCGGCGGTTTCAAGAAGCCGGCCCAAGCCGAGTGCGGTGATTGTTAACAAAACGGGCAATATCGGAACCACGCGAAAAGTTTCCCTTTCGCGGGTTAAAATTCCAGGTAAAAGAAAAATGATAAAGGCCATGACCAGCCATAGATAAAGTCTATTGCGACGGTTTTGGGCTATTTCCAAAACGCCTAACAAGAATAGGGCGCCCAGAATCGGGTTTAAATAACCGCCCCAAACGGGTTGATAAGTATGGAAATTCGGGTTCATTCCCCAAAAAAGAGAACTGAGATAAGAAAAAGAAACAAGAAGTTGTTCTGAAATCGGGATCGAGTGGCTTAAGGCGGATAGATTTTTTAGGTATTGGCCATAATGGATAGAGAAGACCTCCCATAAAAGTGGCGTTATGACCACGAGACAAGAAAAAAGAAAAAGGAAAAAAATTTTTCCTATTTCAATAAGACTTTTTTTCGCATAAAAAGTCCCCAGAACCGCAACTCCCACCATGAAGGCCACGACCGGCCAGGAAGTATATATATAAAATCCAAGTCCCACGCCCATTCCCAGCCACAGGGCACGCGTGATTGAGTTTTCAGTGGAATGTTTTAAAAACCAACCCAGCAATGCCAGTGCGCCGCATTCACCCCAAAGCAACAAAACGGGTATTCCGGCAAATCTTCCTAAAAAAATCGGCCAGAAACCGAGCGAAAGAAGAAGAACAATTATCAGGGAAAGGGATTTTGAAAAAAATTGCCTTGCGGCCAGGTAGCCTAACGGAACCGTCGAGAGTGAAATAAGAGCGGGAAAAAGCCAGAGGGAAAAGAGCGAAGGACCAACCAGTTTATAAACCAAACCCCATCCCCAAAGATAAAGGGGTGGAGTTTGATTGCTCCCGAAAAAAAGTTTCCATTTCCAAAGCCGGCAAAGATCGAGAACATAATAAGACGTGAGTCCCTCGTCGTAGTGGGGCCAAACCGCAAAGGTGGTTAATCGGTCGAAACGCAATAGAAAAGCCAATAGTCCTAAAAGAGCCCAAACCCACCCCGCCGGGGCTTCGAAGAATGTTTTTGAATAAAGGAACGGCGGGGCCGACCGGGGAGACGGAAGAAAAATCAGGGACATCGTAAAGGGAACGATCAAACCGAACAGACCGATTTCCAGTTTGGTCCCAAGCGTCAGGGGGGCGTAGGAGAGAAGGGCATTCGCCGCGGAAAAAAGAAGAAAGTAGAACCAGGGATTGGAATGAAGGGCAGGGGAAGTGACAGGTTTCATCCGGGACATTTTACTCCAAGACGATGAGATCGAAAGAAGGAAGGGCAAACCCGCTTGTACTTCTTTTCAAGGATTGGGAATCATCTGAAGGTTGACACCGGCGTTCGTGTGATGGAGGGGTGAATGCAAAGCGGCCTCGAAGGCTTTGCGGGCGTTTAAGGCATTCCCCGCGGTAAACCAATAGACCCCCAAATCGTTATACAAATTGGCGGAGGGATAACCCAGGGTCAGCGCCCGACGGAGGGCCGTTAAAACTCCAGGTGAGTTTGAATTGGTCATTTCGCTGTAAAAGATTTTTTCTCCGATACAAGATTCTAAAAAAGGGTCTTTATCCGCCAAAGGGAGGATCGAATATAGGTTTTGGGTGAGTTTGGGATTTGTTTGGTTGATGGGCAATTGGAGCAATTGAGATGTTTCCATCCGGAGGGCTTGCTCAACCACGAGCCAATGGTCCACGATTTTCTGATTCACCGGATCCATGGGCAGGATCCCCAAAACCAGGGTGGATTGGGATGGGTCGGAATTATCCGGCAAGGGAAACCACTTGGAGTTGGGAAATCGCTTGGCAAGAAAGGGCGCGTAATTGATGTTGGTTAAAAGACCGGCCCATTGAACCTGGAGGGGGGACAAGCTTGGGTTTCTCGCGGCGTTGAATGGATAGAGGGCTGTCGTCAAGGTTTGATCAAAGGGAGTCCGATCAAACTCCATCAGGATGAGCCCAGGCCCCGATTTTTTATACATGGATGAGAGGATTTGGTAAGCCCGCCAACGTTCCAGCAATTTGGATGGACGATTGGAAGTGATTTCAACCGAGTGCCATCGAGCCTGATAAGGCCCCTCCAGATGATAGAAATCCAAGCCCGCCATCAAGATCAACAGGACAACCCATATGATTTTTGAGCTCGGGGAAGGGAGTCCAAGGATCAATTTCATTGCGCCCAAGGCGCTTAGAGTTACAACGAGCGGAAGCACCAGAGTCATCCGAAGCATCTCAAAATCCCGGGTTAATAGAGCGGGCGCGGTCAACAAAACGAAGCCCAATAAAAGGAAAAAATTCTCCCGTTTTTTTATCTCACGGCATATTTCGGCGAATCCCAGAAAAAAGAGAGCGCCCGCAATAGGATTGAGGTAACCGCCCCAAACGGGATTGAAGACAAATTCTTTCGGTTCAACGCCCCAGAAAAGGGCGCTCAGGTAACTCCACCAAATTCGAAGTTGAACAGGCCAGGAGGTGTTTCCGTTGAAAATGAAAAGATAATGAAGGTAGGAAGCATGCTCTCCATTTCGAAAAGCCATGAGCAGAGGCAAAGGTAAAAGAATCGTGGGGATTAGGAAATATAAAAAGAGTTGAGGTTGCCTAAAGATCTTTTGGAATAAGTGGCAACACACAATGAGGGAGGTCCATAAGGCCATGACGGGCCAATGCAAATGAACATAAAAACCTGTTCCAATGAATGTTCCCAGAATAAATCCATTCCACTTCTTTATTTGTGGATTTGTCTGACGTAAAAAATGCCCCAGCCAAAGGAAGGTCGCCAATTGCCACAAAACAAGAAGACCCTGGGCTAAGCAAAGGCGGCCCAGAAAGAGGGGCCAATAACCAAAAAGCCAGAAAGCCGTCATCGTCAAGCTAAGGGATTTCGAAAAAAAGTGACGAGAGGCGAGATAAACCAAGGGGATCGCCAGAAGTGACAAAAGGGCAGGATAAAGCCATAAGCTTTTCAAAGAAGGGCCCAACAGTTTAAAGAACAACCCTAGCAGCCAGAAATGAAGAGGAGGGAACTGGCAGTAGGAATAAAGAAGATGCCAGCTCCATTTTTCGCTCAATTCAACAGCGAAAAATCCTGAATATCCTTCATCCACGAAAGGCCAGGTGGAAAGAGTGGTCAGCCGGTAGAAACGCACGAAAACCGCCCCGCATAAAACCAAAACCCAAAAGACCGAAGGCAGTTGGAAGTCCAAAGCCCCTTTGGGATGGTTGGGTTCTTCCGGTTGAAGCGTGTGGTTGGCGCGTAGAAGCAGTAAAAAGGGCAGGAGAATCCCCATGATTCCAATTTCAAGTTTTAATTTCCAAGTCATGGGGAAATGCGAGAGCAAAATATTCGCCAAGCAAAAAATGCCAAAAGAAAACCAAGGCGAGGAGCACAGGGTGATTAATTTTTTTCGGAAGGATGCCGTCATTCGGCTTTAGATCCTGATTTTGATACAAGAAACTCTTTGATTTTCATGGCGGCACGGTGCCCTGAGTAACAGGCTCCCTCAATGGTGGCGGGAAGGCCTGTGGCGGTGAAATCCCCAGCCAAAAACACGTTTTCAAAAACCGTCTCGCAAGGGGGCCGGGAGGGGGAAGCCGTTGGCGTCAAGGCGAAGGTGGCGGTCATTTCCTTGATCACTTTCGAATGAAGCCGTTGCGCCGCCCGGGCCTGGGGGATATGTCGCTGGAGTTCCTCCAGGGCCAGAACCAATATTTCCTTATCATTCTTCCGGGCCAATTCATGATCCGCGCTGGATACCAGGCTCAAGTATTGACCCGGACCGGGAGACCCCCAGTTGCCGTTGCGGTTGAAGACCCATTCAAAATGAGCGCCGGGAAGTCCCATCCAATGGGCTTCCATGATCGGGCGGTCGAGGAGCAAATTGACCGAGAGAATCGGGGACCGGCCCATCTTCTCCGCCGAAACCGGTGAAGGAAGGTCGGAAGTGCTCCAAAGGGCTTCCAGGGAACGGGGAGGAAGGGCCAGCACGAGCGCTTCCCCGGTGAAAATCTTTCGGGACGCCGTTTCCACCTCGAAGGGCCCGCTGGCCAGGCGCAGATGCCGGGCCGGGTCGCCAAGGTGAACCGTTCCGCCCCTTTGGCGAAGAAAACCCTCGACCTTGGGAAAAGCCAGCTCGCTCAGGGGCTTGGCCGAAATAGCCACCGCGCTGTCCGCGCGGGTGCCGAAAAAGGCGCGATGAAGGGCTTCCCCGAATTCAGGAAGGGATGATTGTTCAGGCTGGAGATTCATCACCGCCCGGCAGAGCGGCTCCCAAAATCTTTCCCTTGAAAGCGGGCCCTGTCTTGTATGGTTCAACAAATCTTCCACCGTAAGGACATTATTTGGGATGGAAAAAGGTTTTCGGGCGAAACGTTGAAGCGCCAAGGCCAGTGAAAATTTCTCTTTCAGGGGAAAGGCTTTCGATCGGATCAATCCGACCGCCAAATGGAAGGGGGCGGGAAGACGGGCGCAGGTAAAACGGGCCAATACGCCTCCCGGTGAAACCCAGGTGATTTCCAGGGGGTTGATCCAATGAAACGTGTTTTCGACTTCGAGGCGTTTGAAGAGGGTCCAGGTATCGCGGTAACAGCCCAGGAATAAGTGGGGTCCGTTGTCACAAGGAGCCGGAAAGGATTCGCCAGGCGGAATGCTATAAACCCGGCCGCCCAGGGAAGACCTGGTTTCCACCAGGTCCACGGTGAAACCCTGTTCCGCCAGCGCGGTCGCGGCCGAAACACCGGCGTATCCCCCGCCCACCACGATTACCTTCGCCATGAGTGGTCACTCCATAAACTCAAGACAGAATCTTTCCAACGGCACATCGGCCTAGGGCCCCGGTCACCGAAAGGATCTTGTCGACCCGGGAGAGCGATCTTTTTCCTTCCAGAATCGTGTAAGGGTATTCATAAAGACGCTGGTAGAGCTTCACGTAAACCGCCGCGATGGCTTCGGCGGTGGAAAGTTCGGCTCTTTGCCGGGTGGAAAGGACGGATCGAGAACGAGCCAGAAAGTTCCAGGCCCGATCGAGTTGAAATTTCACGAAGGGCGGCCAATGGGAATTTCCCATTTCGATGTGTTCCGGGATCAAATGGAACCGTCGGAAATCCTCGATAGGAAAATAAAGTCGGTGGAGCCCCAGGTCTTCCCTGAAGTCGCGAGTGATGTTGACGAGTTGAAGGAAAACGCCCAGGTTTTCAGCGTAGATCCGGTGGGCTTCATCCCTGAAACCAAATATTTCCATGCTGGCCAATCCAGGTCCGCCTGCCACTTGAAGGGCGTAGGCGTGAAGCTCCTTAAAGGTCTTGAAACGAACGGGTTTCAAATCCCGGGCCACGCCTCTGAGAACGCGCTCGAGCGGTTCAGGGGTCAGGTTGAAGTCCCGGATCACTTCTTGGAAACGGACCATCCAGGCATCTTTGGATTTTTGCCGGAAAGCCTTTTGGAGTTCCATTTTCAAAAGTCGAAGCTGGGTTCTCTTTTGGGCTGGAGGGTTTTTTCCATCGGCGATCTCGTCGGCCATCCAGCAAAATCGGTAAAGCGCCTCCATGGCCGCTCGTTTGGGAGAGGGAAGAAGCAAAAGCGGGAAATAGAAACTGGATTTCTTTTCCAGGGAGCCATCGGGGTGATTCAAGCGGATTCCTAAAATTAAATTTTTTCTCAAGTTAGGGTCTTAAGAACGGACGTTGCCCCCGAGGGCCTTGAGGGCCAGAAACGCCTTGTCGAAGGCATTCCAGACGGGACGTTGTTGAAGCACATTGTAGTCCAGGGCGCGGATTTTCGAGAGGATTCCCTGGCCTCCCAGGTAGGTGGCCCGGATTTCGAGCCCGAGCCTTCCTTCAACGGCTTCTAACAATGGAAATCCCCGGCGGAAATAGGCTTCCGTGAAATCAACCGATGTTTGAACCAAGGACCGCACCCGGCGGGAATCCTTCAAAGCCAGAAAATCACCGGCCTTGACCCCGGCCCTTTTCAGTTCCTCCAACGGGTAATAAATTCTTCCCCGCCTCAAATCAACGGCTGTGTCCTGCCAAAAATTAATGAGCTGCAGGCCCGAACAAATAAAATCAGACCAACGATGAAGTTTTTCCTCCCGATATCCTGAAATCAATAGAACCATCCGCCCAACGGGATTGGCGCTGTGACGACAGTAATAAAGAAGACTTTTCCAGTTCTTATAGCGCTTGACCTTGAGGTCCATGCGGTAGGCTTTTAAAAGGGCAGAGGGCAGAGAAGTCGGGATATTAAAATGATGAAGGGTATGGGCAAAAGCGAGAAGAATGGGGGGAGCGTCGTTTCCTTTCAATGCGTCCCGAAGGGCCTTTTCCCATTTATTGATTTCTTCCATCCGGCGGCCTTCATACTGTTCCTCATCGGCGTAATCATCGGCGGTGCGGGCGAACGCATAGAGGGCCGCC
>CAZGKT010000075.1:0-8069 GCA_964525605.1 uncultured bacterium | reverse complement strand
CTTGGGCACAGGTCACACAAAGGTGGGGCCCGGTATAAAGAACCGCCTCTCCGGGTTTGCGGGGCGATATATCGATATTCATCTTAGAATCGACGGGACTTTTAGAGATAGGGTTGTCCATAATTTCCTTGTTGCGAAAAGTTTACTGAAAGGCCACCATCAGGGTGACCGGATAGGTGTAGTGAATCGCTCCGTTGATCCGCCGCCACTGAACCCCGAGTTTATCGGATTGTAGATCCTCTTCAAACATTTGGCGGATTTTATCTGCATCCCCGGGTTGGGGAAAAGATCCCGATAATTGTTTTTCCAATTCCCTTTCCAGACCGCAAAAATCGAAACTGATGTTTTTCAGTCCAGCGTCCCGGGCCAGGGCCTTCAATTCGGGCATGGAAATCGCCCGGGAATGGGAAGGGTCCCTTAGTTTCTCGAATTGGTTGAAGGCTTCGGCTTTGTCCTCGGGGGGAGTGATATCGATCAGGCAAACCCACCCGCTTTTTTTCACGACCCTTTTCATTTCACGGAGCAAAAGGGCTGGTTCGGGGCAGTGGTGCAGGGCAAAACGGCTGACGACCCCATGGAACTGACGGTCCTTGAAGGGAAGATGGCTCACGTCCCCTAAAACCCATTCGGCGTTTTTTATTTCCCGCTCCGCCTGGAAGGCCCGGGCTTTTTCCAGCATGGCGGGAACCAGGTCCAGCCCCGTCACTTTTTTCACCTGGGAAGCCAGCCCCAAGGCCAAGAGGCCGGGTCCGCAAGCAACGTCTAATATTGAATCTTTTTTCTTGAGGGTAATTCGTTGGAGTAAAAGATCGATGGAAAGCTGGTTAAAGGGTTCGGCGGCCATCCGGGCCGCGAAAGAATCCGCTTGCCGGGTGAATTGATCCAGAATCAGTTCGTTTTGGTTTTCTGGAGGCATGGCAGTCACCCCTAAACAAAAAAGCCCCGCCGGTTGGCGGGGCTCCGAGAATCAACTCGCGGTTATTTTTTCTTAACCTTCGCGGTTTTCGCGGGTTTCGAAGTTTTGGAGGCCTCTAATTCGGCGGCGCTTTTTTGTTTGGTGTGGTTCAGCAAGCCCCCGGCCATGATGATTTCCTTCTGCCTTTCGGTCAGGCTATGAATCACCTGGAACGATTTGCCGGTCGTGATGTTCTTCAAGGGAAAGGGATGCTCGCCCCGGAGGACCTGCTTCAAATCGGGAATGGCCAGCTGCTGGCCCTGTTCCAGACCTTCGTAATCGGCGGGTGTCACGAAGGTAAGGGGCATGATGCCAAAGTTGATCAGATTGGCCCGGTGAATGCGCGCGAAACTCTTGGCGATGACGGCCTTGACCCCTAAAAACATGGGCGCGAGGGCGGCATGTTCGCGCGAGGATCCCTGCCCGTAATTATCCCCCCCGATCACGAACCCTCCCCCGGCTTCCTTGGCGCGTTTGGAGAAGGTGGTATCCACGCCCTCAAACACAAAATCGGAAATTTTGGGGATGTTGGAACGAAAGGGCAAAACTTTCGACCCGGCGGGCATGATGTGATCGGTCGTGATGTTGTCCCCGACTTTCAACAGAAGAATGCCTTCCAGGGAATCGGCCAAGGCTTCTTTGATCGGCAGGGGCTTGATGTTCGGCCCCCGAACCACCTCGACCTTTTTCGGGTCTTTGGCGGGAGGGATAATGCCGTCGTCGTCCCAGGTGAACTTGTCGGGAATCTCAACCTTGGGGGCTTTGCCCAGGGTATTGGGGTCGGTGATCTTGCCGGTGAGGGCGCAAGCCACGCAGGTTTCAGGCGAAGCCAGGTACACCTTGGCGTCCCGGGTGCCCGAACGACCCTCGAAGTTGCGGTTGAAGCTGCGGATGGATACTCCGCCCGAAGGAGGCGCCTGTCCCATGCCGATGCAGGGGCCGCAGGCCGATTCGATGATGCGGGCTCCCGAGGCGATGATGTCGGCCAGGGCTCCGTTCTTGGCGATCATCTCAAAAACCTGCTTGGAGCCGGGGGTAACCGTCATGGAAACGCTCGGATGGATATGCTTGCCTTTGAGCATCTTGGCCACGGCCATCAGGTCGCGGTAGGAACTATTGGTGCAGGATCCTACGCAAACCTGGTTCACCTCCACATTCTTGAGTTTGGAAACTTCGATCACGTTGTCCGGGCTGTGGGGCTGGGCCATCAGGGGTTCGAGCTTGTTCAAATCGATGATGAGTTCCTCATCATAAGCGGCGCCGGCGTCCGCCGAGAGGGGGGACCAATCCTTGCCCCGTCCTTGGGCCTTCATATATTCACGGGTATTCTCATCCGAGGGGAAAATCGAGGTGGTGGCACCCAGCTCGGCGCCCATGTTGGTGATGGTGCCCCGTTCGGTGGCGGAAAGGCTTTTGACGCCCTGGCCGGTGTATTCCAAGATCTTGCCGACCCCGCCCTTAACCGTCAAACGGCGTAAAACCTCAAGAATGATATCCTTGGCGGTGGTCCAGGGCTTTAATTTGCCCTTCAGTTCCACCCGCAGAACCTTGGGCATGTTCAGGTAAAAAGGGCCTCCGCCCATGGCGACGGCCACGTCCAGGCCGCCCGCTCCGATGGAAAGCTCGCCCAAGCCGCCGCAAGTGGGGGTATGGGAGTCGGAACCCAGAAGGGTTTGTCCCGGTATGGCGAACCTTTCCAGGTGAACCTGGTGGCAAATGCCGTTGCCGGGCCGCGAAAAGAAGATTCCGTGCTTGGATGCCACGGATTGCAGGTAGCGATGGTCGTCGGCGTTTTCAAAGCCGGTCTGCAGCATGTTATGGTCGACATAAGAAACCGAAAGTTTGGTTTGGACCGCAGGGATCCCGATGGCCTCGAATTGCAGGTAAGCCATGGTTCCGGTGGCGTCCTGGGTCAGGGTTTGGTCGATGCGGATGCCGATTTCCTCGCCCGCGATCGGTTTTCCGGAAACAAGGTGATTTTGAATGATCTTCTGGACCAGGTTGAAACGTTCCGTGGATGGCATGTTTTCCTCCGTACTTAAGGGTTAAGGATGGATAGTTTGGAATCTCCCCTGCAGACTGCGTAGAATGGATAAGGGACTCAATGAAGGCGTTATTATGGGACCTCCGGAACCCCCAATTCAACTCTTTATCTCCCTGGGAAAAGACCCAAATGGCCGAAATTAGGCAGTTTCGGTTTTATTTCGGGAGACTTCTTTCATTACTGTCAGCTTTATTTTTAAGGAATTTCTCCTTAATTTAAGACGTGAGGAACCCATCATGAACCAGACCACACTTTGGGTTGAGGGAATGACCTGCCAGCATTGTGCGCAAACGGTTCAACATGCCCTGTCCCTCCTCGACGGCGTCCGACAGGTCGAGGTCCGTCTGTCCGATAAAAAAGCGATCCTTCATCATGCTCTTCCTATAGACACCATGCTGGCGGTACGGGCCTTGGAACAAGAAGGATACAAGGCGGGCCTTCTCTCGTGATCCCCCCCACCCTATCCGAACCTGAAACCGAATCCCAGAAGACGCCGCTTACCGGACTCCATACACCCGGAACGGAAATTTCCCAGTTGCATGTTTATTCTGTCGAGGGCATGACCTGCGCTTCCTGCGCTTCGCGGGTGGAGAATAAGTTAAAGACGGTTTCAGGCGTCCTGACGGCCAACGTCAATTTCGCCCGCCAAAAAGCTTATATCCGAGCGGACTCCCGCTTGTTGGGGACCGAGTCCTTGGTCCAGGCGGTGGAAAACGCGGGCTATCGGTTAAAACCGGACCAGCCGGAAAATAAATCGGCCGATCTTTACCGTGTAGAACGAATGCGGCTGGGCTGGCGGGTCTTGGCCGGCGGCCTGTTGGTTTTCCCTTTTCTGATGCAGCACCTTTTCATGTGGTTTTGGCCCATTCACTTTTCTCCCTGGCAACAGTTGGTACTGGCCTTTCCCCTTTGGCTGGTGGTGGGCTGGCCCTTTCACCAGGCAACCTTGCGGAACCTGCGGCACGGGGAAGTGACCATGGATACCCTGGTCTCCCTGGGGTCTTCCGCCGCTTTTCTTTCATCCCTTCCTTCGGTCTTCACCTCAAGCGGGCCTTCTTACTTTGAGGCCGCGGGTTTTATCATTTTCTTTGTCGTCCTGGGCCGTTATTTGGAGATCCTTTCCCGCCAAAGGGCCAATCGAGCCATGGAGTTTCTCCTCGACCTGCAGCCTCAAATTGCCCACCTGGTCCGAAAAACCCGCCAAGAGGACCTGCCGGTGGATTTAGTGGTTCCCGGGGATACGGTTTGCGTCAGGCCCGGGGAAGCTTTTCCCGTGGATGGGGATATCGAGGAAGGCCGCGGACGAGTGGACGAATCGCTCCTGACGGGGGAAGCGGAGCCGGTGGAAAAAAGCATGGGGGATCAGGTTTTCGCGGGAACAATGAATGGAACGCATACCCTCATTCTAAAAGCCAGGGGGGTGGGGGATACAACGGCGCTTTCCCGGATTATCCGGTTGGTGGAGGAAGCCCAAGGGTCCAAGGCTCCCGTTCAAAGGGCCGCGGACAAGGCGGCGGCGGTTTTCGTACCCGTGGTTTTGATCCTGGCTCTTTTAACCTTCCTGGGTTGGATATTCATCGCGGGCCATTCTTTCGGAGTGGGGTTGACCCACGCCATCTCGGTATTGGTCATCGCCTGTCCCTGCGCCCTGGGGTTGGCGACTCCTATCGCCTTGATGGTGGGCATCGGTGTGGCGGCGAAGAGGGGCATCCTGATCCGCCGGGCCGAGGTTCTTGAAAAATCCCGCCAAATTGACGCCATCGCTTTTGACAAGACGGGCACCCTCACGGAGGGAAAACCCCGGCTGGTTGATTTTGTTCCGCTGGAAGGCTGGAGCGAGGAAAAATTGTTGCGATACACCGCCGCCCTGGAAATGCGCACGAACCATCCCCTGGCCTCGGCGGTTTTGAAAGAAATCATGGTTTTGGATCTGGTCCTTCCCAACGTTGAAAATGTTGAGGAAATACCGGGAGCGGGAGTGAAGGGATTGGTCGAAGGGCACGAGGTGGCCATTGGCACCAAAGCCTTTATCGAGTCCATTGAAGGCGTGGTGGCTTCCTCCCAGGCGAGGGCCAACGCGGAAGCCTACCGTCAGGGGGGCCAGACCGTTTCACTGGTCGCGGTGGACCGCAAAATTGTGGCCATCCTCGCCATGGAAGACCCCCTGCGGGCCGATTCCAAGGAAGTGGTGGATCGATTGAAAGCCTTGGGTTTGAAGATTTGCCTATTGTCCGGGGATGGGGAGGTGGCCGCGCGCCGCCTGGGTGAAAGGCTCGGGCTGGACGACGTGAAGGCCCGCATGAGTCCGGAAGGAAAGATGAGCTATGTTCGGGAACTTCAATCCCAGGGGTTAAAGGTCGCCATGGTCGGGGACGGGTTCAACGACGCGGCGGCTCTTTCGGCTTCCGACTTGGGAATCGCCATGGGCTCGGGGACCGATGTGGCCAAGGAAGCCGGGGACATGGTGTTGATGCAAGGCAGTTTGATGAAGGTGGTCGAAGCCATCCAGATTTCGCGGGCCACTTTCCAAGTGATCCGCCAAAATCTTTTCTGGGCCTTCGGCTACAACCTGATCGTTTTGCCCCTGGCGATTTTCGGTGCCGTGCCGCCTTCCTGGGCGGCTTTGGCCATGTCCCTTTCCTCCGTTTCAGTGGTCTTGAACGCACTGAGGCTCTACGGAAAGAAATTTTGAAACCCAAACACCGGGAACAAGTTCCGGCGGCCCCCCGTTTCGACCTCAAAACCCTCGCCGTAGGATTAACCGGCTTCTGCGCCTTTCTACCCCTTTACGCCACTCAACCGCTCCTCCCCTATTTTGAAACTCTTTTCAACGCTTCCAAGACGGAAGTGAGCCTCACCGTTTCAGCGGCCACCCTGGCGGTGGCCCTGGCCGCTCCCTTCACGGGCCTTATCGCCGACCGGCGGGGGAGAAAAAGAGTCATTGTTCCCTCCATCTGTCTATTGGGAGTCACGACCCTCTTCACCGCGACCGCCCCCGGGCTGACGGTTCTCGTGTTCTGGAGATTCCTGCAGGGTCTCTTCACCCCGGCGGTATTTGCCGTGGTGGTGGCCTATATCAACGAGGAATGGCCGCGCCATGAGGTGGGGTTCGCTACCTCCGTTTACGTCACGGGAACCGTGGTGGGGGGATTCACGGGGCGCTTTTTTTCGGGATGGACGGCCGCCTATTGGGGTTGGCGTTGGGCCTTTATCGGGCTGGGGCTTCTGACCCTGCAGTTGGCCTGGGCCGTGGCCTCCTGGCTTCCCCTGGCCAAACAATTCCAAAAGGTAGCCGATACCCGAACGGCTTTTCGAAACATGACGGACCATCTTCAAAACTCTAGGCTTCAGCGCGTTTTTGCGGTGGGGTTCGTCCTGCTCTTTTCCCTGGTGGGAACTTTTACTTATGTCACTTTTTACCTGGCCGAGCCGCCTTTCAATCTGGGGCCTTCCGCCCTGGGCGCCCTCTTTTTTGTTTATCTCATCGGGGCGGTGATCACGCCCCTCGTGGGACGAAGGGTAGATCGTTTGAATACCCGGTTGACCCTGGCGGCGGCCCTGTCGGTTTCGGCGGGCGGAATTTTGCTCACGTTGGTGCCGTCCCTTCCCTGGGTGGTTGCCGGGATCGCGCTCTGTTGCAGCGGGGTATTTGTCTGCCAAACCTTGACCAACAAAATGGTGGGGGAGAGGGCGGGGAAGGCCCGAGCATCGGCGGTCGGCCTTTACGTGGCTTTTTATTACCTGGGAGGTTTCGCCGGTTCCTTGATCCCCGGGTTTCTCTGGGGCTGGGGCGGTTGGAAAGCTTGCGTGGGCTTGTTATCGGGTCTCTTGTTGACCACGGCCGTCTTTGCTTTTGCGGGCCTGGGAAGGAATAGGGGGCGAGGGGAATTATCAGCGGGATTACCCGCTCCTCCGGTCACGCCCTAAGGTTTTCCGGTCATCCCCCATTCTTGACGCTCTCCTTCAACTTGCCTATCCTAGCCCGCATTCCCAAGTCTTGAAGGAGTCGACTATGAATCGTTTGTTCTTTTGGCTGATGGTGACGGCCCTTCTGACCGTTTCTTGCGGGTCGAAACCGAATCCCAACGAGATTCGTATCGGAGAGTTCGCCTCCCTGACCGGGTCTCAGGCCACCTTTGGACAATCCAATCACGAGGGCCTGCTCCTGGCGATTTCCGAGATCAACGCCGCGGGCGGCATCGGCGGCAAACAATTGGTCGTCACCACGGTGGATGACCAGGGCAAACCCGAGGAAGCCGCGGTCGCGGTGACCAAGCTTTTGACCCAGGACTCTTCCCAGGTCATTTTGGGTGAAGTGGCCAGCTCCCTCTCGCTGGCGGCGGCGCCCATCTGCCAGACCAACAAGATTCCCATGATTTCCCCTTCATCCACGAACCCCAAGGTCACCCAGGTGGGGGATTATATTTTCCGCGTTTGTTTCATTGATCCTTTCCAGGGTCAGGTCATGGCTGATTTTGCCATCGACAAACTGAAGGCGAAAACCGCCGCGATCTTTCGCGACCAGAAGAGCGACTACAGCATGGGCCTGGCGGATTATTTCATCACCCGGTTCCTGTCCAAGGGCGGAAAAATAGTTTCGGACCAGAGTTACGTTCAAGGCGATATTGATTTCAAGGCCCAGCTCACCAATCTCCGGGCGACCAAGCCCGATGTGATTTTTGTTCCGGGGTACTACACCGAGGTGGGGCTCATCGCCCGCCAGGCCCGGGAACTGCGGTTGAAACAGCCCTTGCTGGGCGGGGACGGATGGGATTCCCCCAAGCTTTTCGAGATCGGGGGCAAGGCTCTGGAGGGGTGCTACCATTCGGATCATTTCACGGCCCAATCGAAAGACCCCAAGGTGCAGGCCTACGTGAAAAAATACCAAGCGGCCTGGGGGCATGTGCCGGACGCGCTGGCCACACTGGCTTATGACGCGGCGGGGGTTTTGGCCCAAGCGCTCAAAAGCGCTAAGACCCTTTCCGGACAGGATATTCGGGACGCCTTGGCTTCGGTCAAAAATTACCAGGGTGTGACCGGGAGCATCAGCATGAACGAGAACCGCGACGC
>CAZGKT010000074.1:0-8741 GCA_964525605.1 uncultured bacterium | reverse complement strand
GCCATGGTCACATCCACCCACTCGACCCCCGGCTTCTTATAGAACCATTGGTTGCCCGCCCAGATCATCAGGTTGGCCTTTTTGTCCAGCAAGAGTTCCACGAAAACCGGGCGTTTCTTGAGCTTCACCGCATAGCCCAGCCCTTCCGAATCTTCCGAGGAACGCCAGACCATCTTGAGGCTGCCGGTATTGGCGGCCCAGCTTTCCCGGGGAAGGAAATGGGGATGCTGGATGGTTTTCTTGTACTCATCAAGGAATGGCGCCGGCAGGCCATTGAGGGGGTTATTAGGGTCTTCCTTTTCGAGGCCTAGGCGGCCCCGGTCCCTGAACTGGTAGAAGGTGATTCCGGTCAGGAAGGCGGGCTTTTCTTTGAGCACGAGACCGTAGAATTCACGGTTCAATTTTGCCTGGAATTCCTCCCCACCCACATTGCCGTCGGCATTGAACTCGCCGATCTCCAATCCCTTGTTTTCTCCCGTGAGTTCGCAAAACCGCCTGTGGGTGGCACGAAGCTGGCGCCAGATGGTTGAAACCTTCTCGATGTTGTAGGTTTTTCTTCGCCCCCCCGGCTCGCAGCTCTTTCTCGGCCATGCGTAATGAAGGGTCGTGTACTTGTCGGTGGACCAGAGGTCGGAGGCATCCAGGATGGGGGCCAACTCCCCTTCGTGGGACAGGACGTTGGATTTGATATTCACCGTATGGCCCCAACAGCACATCAGCTGGACATTTGGAGCTTCTTCTTTTAATACATTGGAGAAGTGAACGAAAAAGGCCGCAACCTCGGTATATGTATAGCGACGATTGAAAGTGAACCAAAACCCGTCGCACTCATGGTTCAAGCGCAAGCGAAGGCGACCATAGGGCCTTAACTGGCGGGCAATGACCCGGATATGGCTGTCGGGAACCGCGCAATCCATCGTCAGGGTCAGGGTGACATCCTGCCCGTGTCGGCGAATATCCCTCATTTCTTGGAAGGCCTTGCCTTCCGGGTCGCCCTTGGGACCACCCGGAAAGGGGAAATAATCGTCGTACGGATAGGGCCAATCCCGGTCGCCCTTGGGTTTGTGGGCCACCGACGCCCGGAGGGGCCAACCCTTGTCGAAGGGGTAGTAGCAATACATCAGGTTGATGGAACGGTGGGGCCGTTTGAGGACCGTGAGGATGTAATCCTGGTTCACATATTCGCCGCGCTCACTGCCGTCTCCAAGGTCGAGGGAACAGGCCGCCGGGAAAAGTGTAACCCGTGAGGGGCGGGTGAGGGTTTTAAGGTTGGGTACTTTCATTATTTGTCCTTTTTAAAAAGCTAATTAGCCACAGATATATGGGATTCATGAGATAAGGCAAAAGATTTTTGATTTAGTCGTTAACCTAAAAAAAAAAACGGTTTTTTTAATCCATCCTATGCATCCCATGCATCTGTGGCTAAAACTTGTTTTGCCTTTCGAGATTGAATCTCAGCTCACTTCCCCGACTGGGGCCACTGGGCCTTGGGAATATCCTTATATACATCTTCCATTTTCTGGAAACCGTCGGCAATGACCGTATTCACCATGTTGTCCTTGGTCACCGCGATGGGATCGAGAAAATAACTGGGTACATCCTTCTTATTATTGTTCGTAGTTATCGGGGCAGCTGGCAGGGGCTGGCCCTTGGCCAGGTCTATCGCGATCTCCGCGGCCTTGGCGGCCAGGAACTTGACCGGTTTGTACACCGTCATGGTCTGGGTGCCCGCCACGATGCGCTGACAGCCCGCCAGCTCGGCATCCTGGCCGGAAACAACCACCTTGCCCGCCAGACCCTGTTCGGCCAGGGCCTGGATATCGCCCCCGGCCGTACCGTCGTAGGAATCCACCACCGCGTCCACCTGATTGTTGTTCTTGGTGAGGATGTTTTCCATCTTCTTCAGGGCGTTGACCGCCAGCCAATCGTCGGCCCACTGGTCGCCCACAATCTTGATGTTTCCCATCTTTATAAGAGGGTCCAGCACGTTCCGCTGGCCCTTGCGGAAGAGGATGGCGTTGTAATCGGTGGGGGCCCCGCCCATGAGTACGTAGTTGCCCTTGGGGCGTAGATTGACGAGGGTGGAAGCCTGCATCTCGCCCACCTTGATGTTGTCGAAGGAGACATAGGCGTCCACGTCGCTATCAAGGATAAGCCGGTCATAGGAAAGGATGGGCACGCCCATCTTGTGGGCCGCTTCCACGATGGAAGCGCAGCTTTTGGCGTTGTGGGGAATGATCACCAGGCACTTGATGCCCTGGGTGAGCAGATTCTCGGCCTGGGAATTCTGTAGGGCGTCATTGGAATCCGCTGACTGGACGAGGACACCGACCCCCTGCTCGTTGCATTTGACCGTGAGGATGTCCCGATCCTGGGCCCAACGGGCCGCGCGGAGAGTATCCATGGATAGGCCGATCTTGATGGGGTAGGAGGCCTGTTTGTTGCTGGTGCAGCCCAGGATTCCGAAGGTTGCAAGCAATGTTAGGATGATATTCAAAATTTTCATTGTTTCCTCTTTGCGTTTTGTCTGTCATCGCAAGGCCCCTCGCACCGCAGCGAGTGGCATGACCCCAATCGGGGCGGTTGGCGACGTGGCGATCCCAGTTCGCCTTTCGCGTTCGTCTGTTAAGGCATATTAAAACTGAGATTGCCACGTCATAAACTGCCGCCTATTCGGCGGCTATTCCTCGCAATGACAACTACTTCACTTCCACCGGCCCGAGTGGCCCATCATACAATCCCGCTCCGCCCGTGATGTTGTAAACCCGAATGGCGATGACGTTATCCCAGCCATAGTTAATGATCTCGGCGGGAACTTTATATCGCCGTTCTTGGTTCCAGGCCGTTGTTTTCTCGTCACCCATCCGACCGATCTCTTTGCCGTTGAAATAGGTGATATCCGCATCGTCGATCTTGCCCAGGGGCAGTATCAAGCCGTGCCCTTTCCATTCTTTAGGGATCTTGAGATGAAGCCGGTACCAACCATAGCAATGGTCGCACGCGTAACCAAAATCTTCCCATTTGCATGGCAACTTCACCTTGTCCCAGGCTTGATCGTCATAAGCCGTAATTTTCCAAGATGGGTCGTCCCCCTTTGAGAATAGCCATTCGCCCGTTAATTCGATGGAAGGCAACCCGATTCCCCAATAGTTATAGGAAGTTTGAGTTGAATTCTTTCCTTTGAGTTCATAGCCAAGGCAAGCCTGGTACATTCCCGGATTGGAATAAGCTTGGGTAAAAGTGAAATCATGCTCGGTTCCAGGTTCAACCGTCACCTCCCGGGATTCCAGTTTTTTCGGACCGTCCAATAGTCTGATAGGTATCGTGATCTTTTCCGTTCCATAATTCTGCACATAACCGCTCACGGTGTACTGATTCCCATGTGTTTGAACCGGCCAAGATCCCAAGGTGAATCCCCCCAATTCCATCTTGAAAACGATCGGTCGGTCTCCCCCCACAGACGGAGGGGCGAGGATTAACAAATTCCGCAAACGATTCCAATGAATGTTCTGGGCAGACCCCAGCAAACTCACCTTATTCACTTGAATGTCCATGGAGCCCAGACTCTCCAAAGTCACTGGAAGGGTTGGCGGGACCATGCAGATCACATACAAAGCATTTCCCTTCCGCGTGTAGCGCACATCCCCTTCCTGGTATTTCACATCCGACTCGCTAAATTTCCCGCCCTCGACCTTCGTTGGACCTTCCCCATAGGTGATCCAGGGACGTGTGCCATAGATGGCTTCCCCGTTCACCCTTAGCCAATCCCCGATCTGCAGAAGGATCTTTTCCTGCTCGGGCGGGATTGTGCCGTCAGGCTTCGGACCAATATCTAACAGAAGGTTTCCGTTGCGGCTGACGGTGTCGATGAGGGAACGGATGAGATACCCAGCGTCTTTGAGCGAGTCATCCTTTAGATAAGCCCACGACTTCCAGCTGACCGAGGTGTCGGTCTGCCAGGGTGCGGGATTGATGCCGGGAAGCTTGCCCTTTTCCACATCCTGGATGGAGGTGCCGGGCACGAAGGCCTTGTCCTTGGTGTTGAGGACCACGCCTTCCTTCCACTCGGCCGCGCGGTCGTAATAATAGGCCGCAAACTTGCGAAGGAAGGGATCGAAGACCGGTTTTTCGCCGACCCACCAGTCGAAATAGATCAACTGGGGATGGTACTTATCTACTAGTTCAGAGGAACGGGCCAACCAATTTGATAGGTATTCTTCATCCGGAGCGGTATCGTCCGGGCGGGCGGGGCCGTAAAAGTCGGAGTATTTGGGGTCTTGAACATCCGAATCGAACTTCATTCCTCCATTCATGAACCACCAATGTTCGGCCCGGTGGGAAGACAAGCCGAAGACCAGGCCCTCGGAGCGGACCGCCTGGGCCAGTTCCCCGATCACATCCCGCTTTGGACCTATCTTTTTCGCGGTCCAATCTGAAAATTCGGAATCGTACATGGCAAAACCGTCATGATGCTCGGCGACCGGCACCACATATTTGGCCCCGGCCTTCTTGAACAGATCAGCCCAATAATGGGCATCAAATTTTTCCGCCTTGAAGAGGGGGATGAAATCCTTGTAGCCGAATTTGGTCTGGGGACCGTAGGTGGAGACATGGTGTTTGAAGGCGTCATCGCCCTGCTGGTACATGTTGCGGGAATACCACTCGTTGGCGTAACCGGGGACGGAGTAGAGACCCCAATGGATGAAAATGCCGAACTTGGCGTCCCGGTACCAGTCGGGCGGCTGGTAAGCCTTGAGTGACTGCCAATCATCCTTATATGTGTCTTGTTGGATGACCGAATCAACCTCGGCGACCTTAGCCGCAGCCTTGTCCCTGGTCGCAGACGATTCCCAATTCAATTCATTCCCTCTGGCTCCCGCGAATTGCGTCAGGGATCCAAACAGTGCTAATCCAAAAATCACTTTTTGAAAACGCATCAACGCCCCTTTGATCGGACAACATTTCAGAAGGCCAACAATAAAACACCAAATGGAACCGATCGGTCAAATAAATATCTTTAGTTGAAACAAGCCGAAACTTGTTACTCCAATTTTCTCTAGCCGGCTATACGACTCGGTTTATATTCGCTGAAAAGCGCTATCAAGAGGATGCCGTTTTCCCCAATCGGCAAGGTTTTCGCCCCCTCCCAAAACAAGGATTCACGGTGGTATACTAAACTCGTTTTACAATCCACGTGATAAAACACGTTTGAATGACGCAATATTGCGTCATCCGGCCATTTTTTAGCTAATATGTGCGGGTTGTTCCGCAGGTGCCTCTCCAATTCCGGCTTTATTTCATCCTGGAGGACGAAATGGGACGTTTCAATAAATTGAATTATGTCGTTGGAGCCGCCATTCTTGCTTTTGCCGTAATCGTCGGCTGCACCCGAACCGTTCCAACCATGGCTCCCACTCAAATCATTCCTCAAAGCGGCGTATGGAACATTACTTTTGGCCCTCCCGCAAACTCCACTTCACCCGTTGACGTCACCACCTCCGGGAACATTGTTACCGTAATTGGAACCCTCGGCGGAAGTCCCATTACCCTGACCGGAGCTGTTTCAGGCGATCAGAT
Source organism: uncultured bacterium (assembly GCA_964525605.1). Classification (GTDB taxonomy): domain Bacteria; phylum Oederibacteriota; class Muellerivitia; order Muellerivitales; family Muellerivitaceae; genus CAVTWJ01. Next base: position 3,164 of record CAZGKT010000074.1, on the reverse strand, counting down.
CACTTTATCCAACGGCTCTAGCATCACTATTACGGGTACTCTCACCGGCTCCGGCAATACGGGAACCACCCTTTCGGGAAATTACACTTCCACGGGTATTACCGGACTTTCCAGCGGAACCGCAACTGCAAACTATTCCGGGCCCATCACGCCCACATTTACTAAAACAGTGACCTACACCTTGACGCCAACGCCGTCCAAGACGCCGACTCAAACCTTCACCGCCACATCCAACGGGCCGACCAACACCCCCACGACGACCCCCACGGTGACCAGCACGGGCACAGGCACATTTACCTTCACAGTGACCACGTCTCCGACTTGGACTCTTTCTCCGACCATCTCGGATACGCCCACTGTGACATCCACCGTGACCTCCACTCAAACCCCTACCGTCACCATGACAATTACTAATACCGTCAACGCGACAAACACCTTTACCGCGACCTCCACCAACACCACGGTGAGTTCGGGTGGTTGCACCCTTCAATATGATTGCCAGGCTGTGGTGGAAAACAACTACAGTTGGGCCGCCGAGGGCTACGGGACCGTAAGTACTTCTACGGCGTGGGTCACCACAGGGACTCAATCCATCGATTGCAATATAACGACAGGAAACACGTGGTGCAAAATCGCCGACATCAACAGTTTCTTCCCGATTCCCTCCGCGGGCATGACCCAAATCATCATCGATCTGGATGTGGATGCTTCCATGATTTCAGGTAACGGCGGGTGGGATCAATTGGTGCTTCAAACCAATAATGGCGGCACATTTGCCACGGCGGCAATCGCCTTGGTTGCGGGACCCCAGGCCGTCACCTTCACGGTCTCGGCTAGTGCCCCGGCGACCATTAACGATTATGAGTTCATCTATCAATCCGGGGGTACGCCAACCGGGAACATCTACATGGGAAATATCGGTGTGGTCTTTACCGGCGCCTGCCCGACTCCAGTGGCTCCCACGTATATACAAGGTTGGACCTTTGAGAGCGGTTCCCTCACCGATACCGTCGGGACTTGGGTCACCATCGGCGCACCGGACCTGGGGACCAACTTGGTAGTTTCCTCGCCAGGTGACATGAGCAACGATTGTGCCGATGTGATGGCCACTTTTACGGCCGCAAACCAAACAGCGGGGATGATAATGTCCCCAACCGTCCCTATTAACGGGTCATCTTTTTCAGGTATCCGAGCTACATTTTGGATCGACGCATCTTGCGTTCCCGGGGATTATCCGAGCGGAGTGATCCAATTGGGAGATGGAACCAATTGGCCCCAAACCCCTTGGACCAATATCACGCTGAGCGGTTGGACGACCATGACTTTCCCGGTAGCATCATGGGGTTCACTTAATACCGCGAGCATCACGATGGTTAAAGTATTCGTGAACATTGGCGGAGCCTCTACATTTGGGTCCGGTCATGTGAAATTCGATAATATCGAGTTTTATTGAGCGGATTCTAAACTTAGTTTCCCTTTTCAAGCGGCCCCGCCAAAAGCGGGGTCGCTTTTTTTATTCGAATTTGGCCAACCAATAGACCCCTCCAAAAGGGCAGCCTTTTTAATTACCATTCCAAAAGCCCCAATTTCGAGTGTTTTCTTTTAATGCTCTATTTGTCACATTTATTTCATCTAAACGCTCAACTTGGCTGAAACAAATGATTAAAAAAGCCCTTTTTTATTGTACAAACCAGGAAAAATTAAGAAATTCAGGGTAAACTTACGAAAAGATTCTTAAAGAATTAGAAACGAACCATTTAATCTTACTGAAATCGTTTTTAATGGTAACCGGTTCAATTGCTGCAGATGAGGGAAAATGAATAGCAAATTTACCACAACCTATAAATTTCGCGTCCTTCATCCAAATCTTCGTTCCGTCATTTTAACCATGGGTTGCCTTTTCATCACGGGTAACGCGCTTCCCCAAGTCGTAGCCAACTCCAAGTACTGCCCCGCCGATCCACCCACGGTTTATACCACAATCGCCACGTATGACACTTCGACGACCAACGGGGGGGGAAATTGTGGTTTTCCAGCCGGGTCTTACAACTACAATTATTCCTGCGCCATCGCTTCCAACCCCACGGACGATTACCAGAACGGATTGGTTTGTGGGGCCTGCGTCAGCATACAGCTTTCTGCGGGTGGGGGTTCGGTTACGGCCATGATTGTTAACAGTTGCCCTACCTGTACGTCCGCAAACCAGCTGGACCTAAATGCCCCTTGCTGGAACACCCTGACCAACAACGCCGCCCCTGGCATCGCCAATATCAAGTGGAATTTCACTCAATGTCCCTTGGGCCTGATGGGTAACGACGCGTCGGGTGACATCCAATACGAATGGAAATCAGGTTGTAGCCAGTATTTTAACCCGATCCAATTTTTGAACATGTCGTTACCCATAACCAGCGTCGGCTGGGCTGCCAGCTCCGGCGGGTCCTTCTCCCCGATGGTCTTGGGGGCAGAGGGGGTGGGCGGCGACGAATATTGGGGAGGAGGGGCTGGCAACGACAATCTCAATAGTACGACGGGCCCGTTCTATTTTGACGTGACGGACGCCGAGGGCGGTTCGGTGACGCTGGGCCCCATCAACCTGGGTACCTGCAGCCAGATTTACACCACCACCTCACAACTTCCAGGATGCGTAACGGGAAACACCAACACACCGACTGTCACCTTCACCCTCACACACACCAATACCCAAACATACACACCCACACTCACTCCCACAAAAACCATCACTCCGACCCAAACCCAAACCTTCACCTCAACCGTAACGCCCACCATCACCCGAACCAACACCCCCACTCTTACCAATACCACGGCGCCTAATACTTCTACTTGGACCACCACCTCCACGGTGACGCCTACGATGACATCCACCACGACCCGGACCGCCACTTCCACCTTTACCACCACCGTCACTTCCACTGTGACAACCACCAAGACCCTGACTTCCACGCCCACGGTAACCAATACCACCGCGCCAAACACCTCCACCTCAACTCCCACTCAAACCATGACCACGACCTCCACCCGGACGTCAACCAATACATCGACCTTTACTTCGACTCTCACCTCGACGGTGACTAGAACGAACACCAACACCTTGACCCCCACCCTCACTTCGACTGTTACGGTTACCAACACTTCCACCGTTACTG
>CAZGKT010000073.1:0-9723 GCA_964525605.1 uncultured bacterium | reverse complement strand
TTTTTTAATTTCTTAATTCGGAATTATTAATCCGAAATAAATTTTAATACATCAAATAATTGTAACTTTTTACGTTTGGTCGGTTAAACGATCTAAAGAATTTTTGTTTGGGCGTTTTAAGATAAGAATTAATTTGAACGTTATTTCGGCCTTCAAATTAGCGGTAATTGTAATTCCCTAAAACTTAAAATCAATTTTAGTGTGTCAAAATTTATGCAATGACATGAACCGTACTAATAAGTTTAATTTATTCCTTTGAATCAAAAGCTTAACGATTTTTTTAAAAAATGCGCGTGTAGTCTCGTAAAGGATTTCTTTTTTAAAAACGAAGTCTATGGTTGGCTAAAAGTTCTATAAATGGTGGGCTGATTAAGGGATGAAGTTCCCTCCTGTCACGCTCTGCAGCTCTGCGTCCTGTCCCCAAAAAACCTTCTAAAATAAACCATCGTAGTTCGTTTCGATTATCTAACCGCAAAATACTCGCATTCGGGATGGTGGATCACGATGGCGCTGGTGGATTGTTCGGGCACCATCATGAAGGCCTCCGTCAGGGTGATGCCGATGGCTTTGGTGGCATCAAGAAGTCTGAAATACTTTTCCTGATCCGACTGCTCAGGGCAGGCGGGGTAGCCGGGGCTGTAGCGCTTCCCTTGGCCGATGGGCAGGTCCCATTCTTTTCTGACCCGACGGTGAATCCACTCGGCCATAGCTTCGGCGGTTTGCACAGCTAGGCCATGCAAATAATAGCTTTCGGTGTATTTCCCATCCTTATTCAATTGCTCCACCAGTTCGGAAGCCTTGTTGCCGATGGTGACGACCTGGAAAGCCACGACATCCTTCTCGCCCGAGGAAACGGGTTTGAAATAATCCGACAGGCACAGGTGGCGCCCCACCCTTTGGCGGGGGAATTTGAACCTTTCCAGCTCTTTCTTGGGGTCGTTGCCGTCATAAATGATCAGGTCGTTGCCATCCGAATTGGCCAGCCAGAACCCGTAAACCAGCTTGGGCTCGAACCAGTTCTTGGCCAAAATCTCATCCTGCATCTTGAGGCGCATGGGCTCGAACTGTTCCTTGATCAGCTTCTTATATTCATCCGAGTCCTTGCCCTTCACGCCCCAATTGAGCTTGTAAAGCTGGGTCAGGTCCAGGTAGGGCCAGACTTCCCTTAAAGGCACCTTGTTGATGATGGAGGTTCCCGCGAAGGGATTCTTCGGGATCGTAAGGGCCGGTTTCACCGTAGGCGGATATTTTTCCGGCGTGGCTTCTTCCTCTTCCTGTTTCACCTCGGCGAAACCCGAGGCCTTGGATTTCAGGGCCTCTTCCTTAATACGGTTGCGGAAGGTTTCACGGCTGGCCAAATCCGACAGGGCGTTCAAGATATCCAGCCCCTCGAAAGCGTCCTTGGCGTAGTAAACGCCGGGCTCGTAAAGTTTTTCATCCACAAAGCTGATGCGGTAGCCGTAGCGGCGGTTGATGGCGGCGCCCCCCACGACCACGGGATATTGAAGGCCCAGCTTTTCCAGTTCCTGTACGCAGATGGGCATTTGCTTGGAGGTCACGACCAGAAGGGCCGAAAGCCCGATGGCGTCCGCCTTCACTTCTTGCGCCTTGGCGATGATAGTGGAAATGGGCACCTGTTTACCCAGGTCGTGAACGGTATAACCGTTGTTGGCGAGAATCGTGCGCACCAGGTTCTTGCCAATGTCGTGAACGTCGCCGTAAACAGTTGCCAGGACCACCGTGCCCTTGGTGGTGGCGGTGGATTTATCCAAAAACTGCTCGACGTAAGAGACCGCTTTCTTCATGCACTCGGCCGATTGAAGCACGAAGGGCAAGATCAGTTCACCGGCGCCGAACTTGTCCCCCACTTCCTTCATGGCGGGCAAAAGAACGGTGTTCAGGGCCTCGACGGCGGTTTTAACTTTCAAAACTTCCGACAGGTCCGCTTCGATGCCGTCGGGCTTTCGGTTGACGATCTTCCAATGCACCTTTTGGGCCGGGGACATTCCCTCGGTGGGATCGGCGGGGCCGGAAGATTCGACCGGGGCCTTGCCCGCGAAATACTGGATGAAAGTGGCGAGCGCCTGGGAATCCCGGTTGAAGACCAGGTCGTCGGCCATTTTGCGTTCTTCTTCGGCGATGGCCGCGTAGGGTTTGATGTCGGCGGGGTTCAAAATGGCCATGTCGAGGCCGGCCTGGACGCAATGGTAGAGAAACACGGAGTTGAGAACCTCGCGCGCCGGTTTGGAAAGACCGAAGGACACGTTGGAAAGACCCAGCACGGTGCGCACGCCCGGGATCTGCTTTTTGATGAGGTGGATGCCTTCCATGGTTTCCACGGCGGAATTGCGGAATTCTTCCTCGCCTGTCGCCAGGGTAAAGGTGAGGGCGTCAAACACGATGTCTTCGGCCGGGATGCCGTATTCGTTTATGCAGATGTCGGTAATCTTCTGGGCCACTTCCAACTTGCGGGCGGCGGTTTTGGCCATGCCCTTTTCGGCGGGCTTGGACTTGTCGAAATAGAGGTCGTCGATGGTCATGGCCACCACGGCGGCGCCGTATTTTTTAATGAGGGGGCAGAGCCGTTTCACACGGCCGCCGTCGCCTTCCAGGTTGATGGAATTGACCAGCGCCCTACCGGGATAGATTTTCAGGGCGGCTTCGATGACATCCGATTCGGTGGAATCGATCATGAGGGGGGTATCGACGCCCAGGGCCAGTTTCTTGACCACCTTCATCATCTGGTCCTTCTCATCCGTCCGCTCGGTCACGGCCACGCAAACATCCAGCACATGGGCGCCGCCTTCGGCCTGGCCCCGGCCCACGGTGACCATGCCGTCGTAATCATCCGCCAAGAGCATCTGCTTGATCTTGCGCGATCCCTGGGCGTTTACCCTTTCGCCCACGATGAGGGGTTTCGGGTCCTGGTCCAGGGCGACCGATTTGATCATGGAAGAGGCGTCACATATATGAGAGACCTCGCGCTTTTTAGGCGCCTGGGTGCCGATGGCCTGCACCACCTGGCGCAGATGCTCGTGGCTGGTGCCGCAGCAGCCGCCCACGATATTGACCCCGAATTCCTCGACAAATTCCTTGAGGGAGGCCGCCAGGGCCTCGGGTTTCAGGGGATAAACCGCCTGGCCCGCCCGGTTTTCGGGAAGCCCCGCGTTGGGGATGGTGGATATGGGGATGTGCGAGAACTGGCTGAGATAGCGGACCGAATCTTTCATTTCTTTGGGGCCGGTGGAACAGTTCATGCCGATGACGTCGATGGGAAGCCGCGAGAAGGTGGAAAGCACCGAACCAATGTCGGTGCCGAGGAGCATGCGGCCCGTGGTGTCGAGCGTGGTCTGGGCCATGAGCCCCACGGGTGATTTCTTTTCCGTGCGGGCGCGGTGACAGCCGTAAACCGCCGCGCGCATTTCGAGGATATCCTGGCTGGTCTCGACGAGAAGCGCGTCTACCCCCGCGTCGATCATGATGCAGGCCTGTTCGTAATATATGGCTTCGAGTTGGTCCACCGTGATTTTGCCCAGGTCCGGGTCTTCGGAGGCGGGGAGCATGCCGGTGGGGCCCATGGAGCCCACCACGAAACGGGGATGGTCGGGGGTGGAATACTTGTCGGCCAATTCGCGGGCCAGCTTAACGGCGGCGGTGTTGATTTCGACGATGCGGTCGCCCAGGCCGTATTCTTCGAGTTTCAGGCGGTTGGAACCAAAGGTGTTGGTTTCGAGACAGTCGACCCCGACCTTCAAAAAACCTTCGTGGATCTCGCGGATGACCTGGGGTTTGGTGATAACCAGGTAGTCGTTCAGGCCTTCCTTGCCCCCGAAATCCTCTTTCGTGAGGTTATATACTTGCACATTGGTGCCCATGGCCCCGTCAAAAATGAGGACTTTTTTCTTGAGAGCGTCCAGAAACAGCGGGCGAGGCATGGTTTTTCCTTTCGATTTCCGCCAAATGGAGCGCTAGTTTAGGACCTCCCCACCCTCGCTTCAAGCCGTTAAACCGATAGCCTCGTATATATATCCGGCTGGAAGGTTGCGCACCGAGGAATTTTGAGATTAATCTCATCAAACTAAACCATCACCAGGAGACTTCCCCATGCGCACCATCGGCCTTTTGCTGGTTTCCAACCTTTTCATGACCTTCGCCTGGTACGGGCATTTGAAATACCGTTCTTCGCCCTTATGGATCGCCATCCTGGTGAGCTGGGGTATCGCCTTTTTCGAGTACTGCTTCCAGGTGCCGGCCAACCGCATCGGAAGCTATGAGTTTTCCACCGCCCAGTTGAAGATGATTCAGGAGGTGATCACGCTGTTGGTCTTTTGCGGGTTCTCGGTTTTCTACCTGAAGGAAGGCCTGAAGTGGAACTACCTGGTGGGGTTCGCCTTTATGATCGGGGCCGTCTTTTTCGTCTTCAAAAAGTGGGCGTAAACCAAAAGGCGCTCCTTTATCAGGAACGCCTTTTTCAGAATGGATTTGACATCCGCGATTTATTTTTTAAATTCGAGAATTTGGCCATGATAGCTATCGGAAACGAACAGGTTTCCGGAACCATCCACCGTAAGACCCGTCAGATTCGAATTGGCGGGCACCCCGATGGATACCCCGGCGCTTCCCGTACTGCTGTATTCCTGGATAAACATGGGACTGGTTTGTTCCGTCACGAATAGATTTCCTGACGTGTCAAAGGCGATACCCCAGGGCCAATTGGAGGCGGGGATAAAGGTCACCGGGCTGGCGCCGGTGGGGCTGTATTTCAAAATCTCGTTACCGTTGAAATCCGTCGAGTAAACATTCCCGTTCGAATCCAAAGCCAAGGCCGTGTTTCGATTGGGGTCGTAGGCTCCGCCGCCCGTGGGGAAACTATTAGAGACGGGATTATAGGTTTTGGGATAACTCGTACCCGAAATGGTATAGGTCAGGAAGGTCACATCCGGGGACGTTTCCTCGCTGATGTAGAGGGTGGTACCAGCCGCGTTGACTACCGCGTCGGTGGGGTGGGTGAGACCCGAAACGGCGATACCGACCGAAGCGCCGGTAGGGGTCAATACCTCGACTTGATTGTTTGAATAGTCCGTAACATATAAATATCCACTGGGATCGGTGCTGATTTGGTCGGGATAATCATAGGTGGATGTTCCGGCGTAATAAGGGGAGGAAGTAACGGCGGCCCCGGCCGAGGTATATCCATAGATCGTTCCCGGATTGCTATTGGCGACAAACCAAAGGTCCCCGGAACCGCTGAAACTGTCAAACGTGATGCCGTAGGGTTGATAGATTCCGCTGCCCACGACCGTAATCGCCCCGGAGGAATAGGATGCGGGGCCCTTGATTGCGGTAGTGGGATTGCTCTTACTGCCGCAGGCCTGGATGCCCAAAACGCAAATCGCTAAAACCGCTGAATAATACGAATAACCCTTTCGCATGAATCTCCCCTTTAATTTTTCAAAACCAAGAGCGCTCGGGCCCTTTCAATCAGGACTTTATCATTAATCTCAAAATAAACCAAAGACCCGGAAATAAAAAAAGGGCGGAACCGTTTGGCTCCGCCCTTCCATCAACTGATAAAAAGATTTAGTTCGAAGTATTGGCCGCGGGAGAGCCGCTGGCTTGACCTGCCGCGTTCCCATTGACGGGGCCACCGTTCGAATCTTTCAGGCCCGCAGGTACGGTGGAACTGTGTGGATCCGCGGCTGAGTTCATATTATTACTCGCTGTTCCCAAGTCGGCGGATGCTCCGACTCCCGAACCTGAAGCCCCGGTGCCTTGCGCTCCAGTGGCACCCCCGGGTGCTTTGGAAGGGGCCGTACCGGACGATTGAGCTTCCCAATCGTCCGTGGCGGTCTTGCCGCCTTTGGAATCTCCCTTGAGTTGATTAATGTCCTTTTGTTCCTGGATCGCGCCCTTTTCGTCCTTGATGGCGGTCTGGTCGTGGCCGGTAGAAAGGGCCTTTTCGGCCGCCGTTTGGTCCGCGTTTCTGGCCTTCCGATCCTGCGCTATTTCTTTATCGGTTTTGAGATCCTTGTTAATCGCATGGATATCTTTTTTGTCCTGGTGGATCTGCGACTTGTCCGCGTTGATATCTTTTTGCTCATTGATCGCAGCCTTCTCGTCCTTGATGGCGATGCCATCGTGGCCGGTGGCCAGCGCTTTCTTGGCGGCCGCCTGGTCTTCGTTTCTCGCCTTCCGGTCCTGCGCGATATCCTTTTTATCATTGTGGATTTGTTTCTTCAGCTTGTGCTTTGCTTTGTGAAGTTGTTTGGGGGTTGCATCCGCCAAAGCCAACCCCGTTCCGGCTACAAATGACAACATCACCCACCAGGCCAATAGGTGTTTCATCCGTTCCCTCCCCGTTTTTCAATCGACTGCTGAAAATAAGACGAAATCAAATAAATAAAAGTTCCAACCTTAACAACTTATTAACCTGTTTCTATCTGTTGCCTGGTTAAAGCTCTACCATTAAGCTGTGCCGATGAATTTCGCACTTTTAACGCACCCCACGCTCAACCTGCCCCTTTTCGGTTCCACTTTCCTTCTTATATTCCTGGCCGAACTGCCTGATAAAACGGCCCTGGCGACCATCCTGATGGCCAGCCGGTATAAACCTCTCGGGGTCTTCGCTGGGGTAGCCGCCGCATACGTGATTCAAAACCTGGTCGCTGTTTTTTTCGGAGGACTTATCGCCCTCCTTCCGCCCTCCTTCGTTCACGCCAGCGCGGGGGTTTTATTTTTGATCTTCGCCTTCCTGATTTGGCGCCATCGCGAGGAATTGAACGAGAAATTCACCCCGAAACAGACTTTTCTAAAAACAGCGGTCTCTTCTTTCACGGTAATTTTTATCGCCGAGTGGGGCGACCTGACCCAACTGGCGGCGGTAACACTCATCGCCCGATGGCCGAAGGATTCTTGGACCATCTTCCTCGCCTCAACCCTGGCCCTTTGGATCTGTTCCGGCCTCATGATCTGGATCGGGCGCAAGGCCCGAAAACTGTTCAACCCGGTTCCGCTTCAAAAGTTCGCGGCCCTGGTTTTTATGTCGGTGGGATTCCTGTTATTGGCCGGGTTTTGGGACAAATAACGCTTTTTCTCCCCGGGCCTTTCCCCTTGCGGTAAAAAAGCCGTTTTGGGTAATATACTCGTCCTTTCCGGGGCTTTTAGGAAAGGCCGACGCGCCTGTGGCTCAATTGGATAGAGCGACTGACTACGGATCAGTAGGTTGGGGGTTCAAGTCCCTCCAGGCGCACCACTTTTAAATTCACAGTCCCCATCAGCATTTAATGGGCCTTTGTTTGTAAGGGTTTCAGTGACCCGACCAAGCAAAGGCCTTTTTTGTTGGTGACGGTCAAGGGCAGTTGGCGACGGTCAAGACTCGATTTCAATGACACCGAATGACACGTATATGACACGGGAAGAACGCTTGTTTTTCGGTTATTGGGTCCTTAAATAAAAGCTATTATGAATCCCATGAACTTTGATTCCGGGAACAGGCGATGAAGAAATTAGTTATTTACACAGACGCTTCCGTGATCGGAGGCTGTGAGGACGCCGAATTTTCCGAGGGTAGCCTTGCGCTTTGGACCCAGTTTAAAAGCGGAAAATTCCTAATGGCCATTTCCGAGCTGGTTGTCCGGGAATTGGAGGGCGCTCCCCAGGCGGTGAAAAACCGGTTGCTGGAAATCCCGAATGAACACAAGGTTTTATTGCCCGACACCCAGGATTCCATTGAGCTTGCGGAAACTTATCTTAAACGGGGTATAATTGGCCCAGGTTCTAGGGCTGACGCTTTGCATGTGGCCTTGGCGACGACCGGCGGGACCGATGTCTTGGTAAGTTGGAACTTCAAGCATATCGTCAATTTGGGGCGTATCCGCCATTTCCAAGCGGTCAATTTGGAATTAGGTTACCCGGCCATTGAGATACGGACTCCAAAAGAGGTGTTGAGTTATGAGTAATGATTTTCATGCCGTTGATTGGATGCGGAAGGTTCGTGAAACCTTGGACCGCGAAAACGAAGGCAAGCCCTTGAAAGCCATGTTGGAATCGGCCCATGAAAAAGTGAGCCATGATCCTTTTTGGAAAGAGCTTTTAGAGAAGTCGATTAAAGGTGTTCCTACCAAAAGACTTGTGAAGGGCGCTTAACCCAACCATTAAGCATTCGGTTATCCCTGTTTTTAAACAATGGCTCTCGGTAATTCCGGGGGCTTTTTTGTTTACGGTAATTTAGTTAAGCCTTTTTCAACCGTTCTACTGCCCTATTAAAATTGCTATCCTTGCCACTGAAAATATGGTTTGTAGCCGTTTCCACATAGACACCATGAATTTTTCCAGTTTCTTTTTGCCATTGAATATGGTCATTCCGAACAATTAATTCTTTTGCATCATGAGGTTCAATAGTTACTGGCAAAAATATGATCGAATCTTCTTTCTTAGAATTGACGATACCAAGATTAATTATTCTGAATTTTTCAAACCAACCGTGGATAAATCCAAATTTGGTGACCGTGATTTGAAAATCAGAATTATTTATAATTTTTACTATTAGTTCGTGACTAAATTTAACCATTCCATAACGAGGAACAACACGTATAAATGAACTATGTTCTTTCCAGGCCATCCACAGACACCAAACTATCGCCAAAATAATTATTGCTGTTAGAAAAGGGCGAAGAGGCTCGTAAAACCATTCAGGTTTAATGATTCTCATAAGAAGACCCACCAAAGAAACGGCCAAAACGATCCATTTATTAAACATAATTCGATATTATAAATAGTCCTCCCTTTTGGGACTAAACTAAATAGGTCCAAAATTTAATGCAGTGTCTGGATAATAAACTCAAGTTCCAGTCTTTTTTATCCACAGAAAAAATCGACTTGTTTGAGTAAGCCTTGCCAATTAAAGGCGGAAATTCAATGTTTGAAAAAATCAAAAGTATTTTTTATCCATTTACTGAATTTGAGAAGGCCTTGGTAAAAAATCATGTCGATTTGCTAGCCGCAGGCGGCATCCCTTTTGAACAAGCATTGAAGCTTGCTGAAAATGCTGTAAGAGTTTGTATTAAAGAATCAAAGAAAAACGGAACATATTACTTACCCGAGAATTTAGGAGAAATATTTCTAGGTAAAGAAAAATCAATGGATTCTCATATTCAATTAATGGCGGGTGGGTTCAAATCACGTTATGAATTGTTAAAAAGAGACGATGTGCGTGAAAAAGATGTTATCTGGTGGTGGGGATTAAATGATGTTGAGCGTCGGTTAATTACTTTAAATGACGAAGGAACTTGGATGGGTATTTTTATTGAGTTATTAAAGCGAGGGGCAACTGACAGAGAAGCCGGTATAGAATGCAATCGTACTTTACCCGTTTTTGGAAATCCTAAACAGACAGACGACTTTAATAACGATGATCGACCACTTCCGTTTGAACTTCATGACCGCGTTACTAACTATGTCCTCAAAAATCTTAAGAACAAATCCGAAATCACAAAAAAAGAAACCGAATTATTTAGTAGCTTTAATTCCTTTGTAAGAGAAAAAATTAATTCTCGAAGCCTTGACCTGCCCCCGGTTTTAGTACCACCCCGTATCTCACACTATAGACTCAGTTTCTTGACGTCGGCATGGGCCTGAATTGACTGACGGGCTCAATGCTGTACGCTTCTGGGGCCGGTGGCCGATACCCCAGCGAACTGTGCGGCCGTTTTGTATTGTACTCCT
>CAZGKT010000072.1:0-10555 GCA_964525605.1 uncultured bacterium | reverse complement strand
TGTTTTACAGCGGTGTTTTAACGAGCCCAAATGAAAAATAAATATAACAAATAATCCCGGAGATAACGGAATGGCTTCCTCCATCCGACTCACTTTTCGTCCAGGATCTTTCGGATTTCCATGGCCAAATCATCCAGTTCGAAAGGTTTTTGGATAAGGTGGATACCTGATTCCAAATATCCCTGCTGGGTGAGAACTTCCCGCGCGTATCCTGAAATAAAAAGAATTTTCGTTTTGGGACGGCTCTTCTTTATCTCATCCGCCAGTTCCTTCCCGTTCATCTTGGGCATCATGACATCGGTCATTAAAAGGTGAATGCGCTCCGGGTGGTTCCCCGCTATTTTCAGAGCTTCCTGGCCGTTGGCGGCTTCCAGGATCTTGTAACCGTAGGTTCTCATGGTTCGCACAAAAATCTTCCGAAGGGGGTCCTCATCCTCCACCACCAATAGGGTTTCCACCCCATGAGGGATCAAGGCGATTTGTTTAGGCTTGGCCCCGTTTATTGCCTGCTCGGGCAGGGCTGGGAAATAAATAGTAAAGGTGGAACCCATATCGGGGCGGCTATGCACGAAGAGATGACCGCTCCAGTTTGTGACGATCCCGTAGACGGTCGCCAGCCCCAACCCGGTCCCCTTATCCGTTTTAGTCGTGAAAAAGGGCTCGAAAATGTGTTTCTGGGTTTCAAGATCCATGCCGGACCCCGAATCCGTCACGTTGAGGCGCACATAGTCGCCCGCGGGAAGGCTGGGGTGGTGTTCCAGTTCCAACTCTTCTTTCGGGATGTTCCCCGTTTCAAGGATCAGCTCGCCTCCCTTGGGCATGGCGTCGCAGGCATTGAGGACCAGATTGAGGATCACCTGCTGCATCAACCCCGGGTCAATCATGATGGACCGCAATTTCAATCCCTGGAGGATGGAAAGGTGGATCGTTTCGTTGATCACCCGCTTGAGCATTTTGTTCATTTCAACGCTCAAATCGTTCAGGTTGACCGGCTGGGGCTGGGAAACCTGCTTTTTTCCGAAAACCAGGAGCTGTTTGGTCAGCGCGGCGCCGTGGCGAACGGCGTTTTTAATTTCCTCCAGTTCTTCCCATTGGGGACCATCCTTCTTCAAGTTCGACATCAGAAAATCGGCGTTTCCCCCAATGACGGTCAAAAGGTTATTGAAATCGTGGGCCACGCCGCCCGCCAGGCGGCCGATCGCGTCCATCTTTTGGGTGAGGCGCATTTGCTCTTCATGCTTTTTTTGCAACTCTTCGGCTTTTTTCCTTTGGCTGATATCCCGGATGATCACCGACGCCCCGAAGATTTTTCCCCTGGAATTATGGAGGGGAGACAGGGTGATAGAGACCTGGAAAGTTTCGCCGTTTTTCTTGACGTGAAAAGTCTCGAAATCGGCGATGATTTGACCGCCCAGGATGATCCGAGTGTTTTTTTCCGCGTCCTCCCTTAAGGCCTCGGGGGACAATAAACTCACCGGTTGACCGACTATTTCCTCGAATTCGTAGCCGAACATGATCTGGGCGCCGCGGTTCCATTGGTAAATGTTTCCGTCCAGGTCAACCCCGATCACCGCGTCGGTGGTTTGCTGGAGGATGGACGCCAATTGGACTTGCACTTCCTCCACCTTCCGCTGGATGGTGACGTCCCGAGCGATGATGGAAGCCAGCCCCACCTGCCCCGTGGAGTCTTTAATGGGGGAAACGGTGACGGTGACGTAAAGATCGTCCCCGTTTCGGGTTCGGTGAACCGTTCCAAAATTGGAAACTCCCTTCTCGTTTTTCACGGTCTGCAAAATCTGACGGAACACGATCTCCCGGTCCGGGGCCATCAGGAGGGAAAGGTCCCTGCCTCCGATTTCCTCCGGGGTATAACCGTAGAGGTGTTGGGCGCCCGGGTTCCAGCTCAAGATGACCCCGTCCAGGGTGGTTGAGTAAATGGCGTCCTCGCTGGATTCCACAATGGTCGCCAATCGCTGGAGGGCTTTCTCGGTCTTTTTTCGCTCCAACGCGTACCGGATGGACCTCTCCAGAATGTCGGGGTCCAGCTTGTTTTTGTTGAGAAAATCCGCCGCGCCCAGATTCATCGATTCCAAATCCAAATCATGGCCCTCGAGACCCGATAGGATGATGATGGGGACTTGAGACTTTTCTTTTTGGATCGCCTGGCGGAGGAAATCAAACCCGAAATCAGACCCCGGCTTGAAATCCACCAGGATGACATCGTGCTCTTGACGGCGCAGGGCCTCCAGACCCTCCTGGGCGGTGGAGACGTTGTCCGTTTGGTAGGAACGGTTGGGGATCTGGAAAAACAGATTCAGAAGAAAACCAAAATCATCCGGATTCTCGTTCACGACCAGGACTCGGGTCGATGGTCCTGTCATGGTTGAGGGACTCCGGCACGGAAAACTCGTTTGCAGGGGTGGTAGGTTGGGGAACCGGGAGGGTTTGACTTGGGCAATGAAAATCCTTTCGGATTTATTTCTTGCGCCGGGTCAGTGGTTGGGAAATAAAATTGATTTTGAATATCTCTTTACTCGGTTTAATTATAGTCGTCCGTACCCTGAAGAAATAATTATGATTCCCCGCATAAAATCGCATAAGTCGTCGGCCTTCATGTCCAACGCCCCAATCCGGTTGCTAGGGTGAATATTGCTTCCCACACGGACAACTCACTCCCCTTCAAACGGCCTTTAAACCCGATCGCGCGGACCCCTTACCCTGGGCTGAATTCAAACAGACAAAAAAACAACAGTTTTTGTTTTTTACAAGCCGATATCAATAATTGATTAACTGTTATATTTAACTCAACTAAAGTTGAAGAATATAATGTGCCCATTTCAAATGTATTTGGGCGATCAGATCGATAGCGTGTTCATGTATATCCAAATAACCATCTGCATATTTTTCATATAATTCCTTATCGTGAAACTAAGGTGAATGGTTTTCCTTAATACCGATATCTGGTTGAAAGGTTTTGAATGCAACGGACAAAAGTGGTTGTAACCGGTTTAGGGGTTATCTGCCCCCTGGGTGATGGAGTCCCTTCGGTGTGGCAGGCGATGTTGGAGGGACAATCGGGAGTGGCTCCCCTTCAACGCATGGATCCTTCGGCCTACCGGGTGAAGATCGGCGGCGAAATTAAAGATCGAAAGCGTTTAGAAACTTTTGAACGCGAAAACCAAAATCGGTTTGAAAAGTCATCCGTATTCGCCATCCTCGGTTCCCAGGAAGCCCTTTCGGACGCGGGCCTCACATCAGGTGAGATTGATTCCATTCGTTTCGGATGTTTCTTCGGAACCACAATGGGTGAAATTCAATTGGCGGAACGCCTTTCAAAAATTCATACGCTTCAGGAATCTTCGGAAATGGACCCGGCCTCTTTTCACCGTGTCCAGGCTTCCAATATCGCCTCCTCCGTGTTGGATTACTTCAATTTAAGCGGCCGATCTTTGGTGTTCTCCAACGCCTGCGCGTCCGGTAACTACGCCATCGGCTGGGGGTTTGAGCAGATCCGGCAGGGCCGCTTGGACGCGGTTCTTTGCGGGGGAGTGGATCCCTTTTCAAGGGTCGCCTTTGCGGGCTTCAACCGGCTTCTTTCCCTGACCCCGGACAAATGCCGGCCCTTTTCCGCCAACCGAAAGGGGCTGGTGGTCAGCGAGGGGGTGGGTGTCCTCTTATTAGAAGAGGAACAAAAGGCCAAGGCCCGGGGAGCCCATATTTATTGTGAAGTGGCCGGTTACGGCCTGGGTATGGACGCCCATCACATGACCTCCCCCCACCCTGAGGGGGAAGGAGCCCTGTCCAGCATTGAACGGGCCCTGGAACAAGCGGGCCTGAAACCGGGCGATGTGGATTTTATTTCGGCCCACGGCACGGGAACCCCCGCCAACGACAAGACTGAATCCACGGCCATTAAAAAGGCCCTGGGCGCGGAAACCAAGGTCCCGGTGAATTCCATCAAGTCGATGATCGGGCATACCATGGGGGCGGCCAGCGCCATTGAGGCCGTCATGACCTGTCTGACCCTCGATAAGGGGATGCTGCTTCCGACGATTAATTGGGAAACACTCGATGAAAACTGCATCTCGGACTGCGTGCCCAACCAGGCGAGAGCCTTCCAGGGCCGGGTGGCGCTTTCGAATTCTTTCGCTTTCGGGGGGAATACCTCCTGCCTGGTCCTGGTGAAACCGGGAGCACCCTCATGAAACCACTCATTCTGACCCACCCGGCCTCGGCTATTCTTGGTCAAAACGGTTTGGATCCAACCCGTTTACCCGATGAATTTTCGGCTCTTTTTCCAGAACAATCGCCGAAATACATCGACGCCCTTTCCCTGTTGGCGGGCGTGGCGGCCGGACGAATTTTCCTCCGCGGTGAAAATCCCCCCAGACCCTCACCGGATGACGCGGTAATTTTAGGGTCCGCCTTCGGCGCGCTTGAAAGTTCGGTGGATTTCGACCGACAAGCACTCCTCAAGGGTCCCCAGACCGTCAATCCCATGGATTTTCCAAACACCGTGGCCAATGCCGCCGGAAGCCGGATTGGAATTTGGCTTCAATTAAAAGGACCCAATGTCACCCTGACCAATGGAGAAACTTCCTTCATTGACGCCTTGGGTTTCGCCTGGGAAGGGATGAACGGGGGCCTCTTCAACCGCTGCCTGGTGGGAGCCGCCGATAAGCTGCCCGACCTGCTGAAAACAGCGGGGTTGGCCGTGAAACAAACGGGGTCCTTTAAAGTTAAAGAAGGAGCATTTTTGTTTTTGGCGACAGGGGATGAGGGAGAAGGGTTTCTGCAGGTGGAGGATTACGTTACCGCCCAATGGAAAGCGGATGGAATCTTATCCACAGGTTTTAAGCATCGTTTATCCGAATTTTTTAGGGATGCGGAATGGATCGGGCTTCCGGAGGGTACGCCGGTCGAAGCGTTGCTTCCCCCCGGCCTTTTCCGCTTTATTCCCGAGCCTTCCGTTTTAGAATTGGGGCTGGGGGGATTGGCAAGTTTGGTTAGCTTTCTTTCTTCGTCCCAGTCGGTCGGGGTCGTGGGCGCGGTAGCGGTCGAGGAGCGCAGGATATCACTGGTCAGAATCAGACGAAGAAAAAGGAGCTGACGCATGGAAACAATAGTCATCAAATCAAAGATCCGGGAAATCATCGCCGGAATGTTCGACGTGCCACCCGCCAGCGTCGCGGAGGATAAAGTTTTTACCGAGATGGCCAAGTATGATTCCATGCGGGCCCTCGAATTTCTGGCCAAGCTTGAGACCGAGTTTAATCTCATCCTCGACCCGGACCTTTTGGTGAAAATGCGGACCGTCAACGCCGCCGCCGAGGTCATCGAGGGGCTTCTTCATGTCGCCTGAGACGGCCCGGGAGGAAATCCCGGACCTGTCTTTTCTCAAACAACGCTTTCCCATCCTGATGGTGGACAAGGTTCTATCTTGGGAAAAGGGAAAGGAACTCCGTACACTCAAAAACATCAGCGTGAACGAGATCCATTTCCAGGGACATTTTCCCGAGTGCCCGGTGTTTCCGGGGGTGTTGACCATCGAATGCTTCGCCCAGGCCGCCGCCATCCTCGTCCGGTTGACGGAAGGCCATTCGGTGGAAGGCCTATTTGACGCGATCGGGACGGTTCTGGAATTCCGTTTCCTCAAGCCTCTCTTCCCCGGGGATCAATTGGAAACCCACGTGGCCATCACCAAGGTTGTCGGAACCAACCGGATCTTCGAGGGAAAATGCTTCGTGGACGGGGAGGAAGTGGCCTCCGGTAAACTCCTGTTCGGAAAGATCAAACTGCCATGAAACGAGTCGTCATCTCCGGGGGTTCCTCGGGCATCGGCAAAAGTCTGGTGGAAACCTTCGCCACCGCGGGTTGGAAGGTTCATTTCACTTTTCATTCCAACGAAGCTTCGGCTCGGGAAATCGAGACCCGCTTCCCGGGAACGGCCAAAGCCCATCCGCTCGATGTGGCCGACCGGGAAGCCTGTGACCGGTTCTACAAGGACGTTCTGGCGGAAGAGAAAAGCGTAGACGTGTTGGTGAATAACGCCGGGATCACCCGGGACAAACCTCTGTTTTCCATGAAAGACGAGGATTGGTCGGACGTTTTGCTTACCAATTTAACGGGCGTTTTCCACCTGACGCGCCGATTCGCCACCGACATGATGAAAAAAAAGAACGGGCGGATCATTAACCTCTCCTCCGTATCCGGTATCCATGGCTTGCCGGGGCAGACCAATTACTCCGCTTCCAAGGCCGGCATCATCGGCTTTACCAAGGCCCTGGCCAAGGAAACAGGTCCCTATGGGGTCATCGCCAACGTAGTGGCCCCCGGCGGGGTTTCCACCCCCATGATCGACCAGCTTTCTCCCCAAGCCAAGGAAGCCCTGCTCCAGGGAGTTCCCCTGAAAAGATTTTGCGAACCCGGAGAAGTGGCCAAGGTCGTTTATTTCCTGGCATCCGACGCGCCCGAATATCTCAATGGAAGCGTCCTAGTTTTGGACGGGGGCGCGGGATGAAGGCCTTTCTTTCCCCAGCCCTGTTGCCGGGCATTGAGAAATGGAAGGCGCCGATATTATCACCCGCCGAGATTCATCTTTATCTTCTCCCTTTCAATCCCGAAATCGAGTCTCCCTGGGCCCAGGAATACCGGGATACTCTCAGCGTCGAGGAAAGAAGATCCTTTGATTCGATGGGGTCCTTCAATCGGCAAAGGGAATATCTTCTATCGCGTTGGATGGTTCGGTTTTTTCTCTCGGGCTACACCGGGCAAAGGATGAACCAGTTAAACTTCGCCCAGGGCGCAAATGGAAAACCCTTTTTGGGGAATTTTTCCCTCCCCTTCAACCTTTCGCATACACAAGGTTTAATGGCCCTGGCTGTGGGACGGATGGAACTTGGCGTGGATATCGAAAAGGTGGAAGCCACTATGGAGTCCGAATCGAGATGCCAAATCCTTGCGCGCCGGTTTTTCACCCGGGAGGAAAGCGATTTTATAGAAACTTTGCCCCAAAATGAAAAATCTCGCGGTTTTTTCCGCCTATTCACCCTTAAAGAGGCTATGGGGAAAGCTATGGGAACCGGACTGAAAGGGGCCTTCACTTTAGGAAATATACCGCTTCCCCCCCCGGAGAGGTTCACCATCGGAAGGTGGAATTGTTATTCCAAAGATTTTAAAGCGGAGGGTTACACCCTTGCCCTGGCGGCGGAAACGGGAGAAGAAACATTTCCCCTGCTCCAAATCTTCCATTGGGACGAGAACAGCCTTTGGATTCAAAAGCAAGTCCTTGAACACGAATGCCTATATGGATGAAAAAGATTCCTATGACGCGATTGTAATCGGATCGGGGATGGGCGGCCTGACAGCGGCCGCAGTCTTAGCCAGGATCAAAAATTATCGGGTCCTCGTATTGGAACAGAATTTCAAGTTGGGAGGGTTCACCCATACCTTTCAGCGCCCCGGTGGCTACAGCTGGGATGTGGGGCTTCATTACGTGGGCGAGATGAATCGGGGCAATCCCCTGCGGCGAATCATGGATTTCATCACCCAAGGGGAGGTGGATTGGATCGCCATGAAAGATCCCTTTGAGGTCTTCCTTTATCCAGGTCTCACATTTGAGGTTCCCTCGAATCGAAAGGACTATTTGGATAGGCTTGAGAATCTTTTTCCGACTGAATCCGCCTCCCTGGAACGTTACTTCCGCGATGTGGACACTGCGGCCAATGATCTACAAGGCCGTTCCCCGCTTCCCTCCTCCTCCGACGAAAAGAAGCCCTCCATCATGGGCCGGGACATGGCGCTCCAAACTTTAAAAGCTTACCTGGACTCCCATTTTCAAGACCATCGGCTCAAAGGCCTCCTCGCTTCCCAATGGGGAGATTATGGATTGCCCCCCAAACTCTCAAGCTTCGGCGTTCACGCCATCATCGTGAGACATTATTTGGACGGGGGTTATTACCCCGTCGGTTCCTTGTCTAAAGCCATGGAACGGGTCGTGAGATCCACCGGCGGTGACCTCAAGGTCCGCCATCGGGTCCGGCGCATCCTCGTTGAACAGGGTAAAGCCGTCGGTGTGGAAGTTGAAACCCTCCAAGGAATCAAAACTTTCCTGGCGCTTGAGATCTATTCCGATGCAGGCGCGGAAAACACATTCACGAAGCTCCTCTCCGGGGCCGCATGTGACCCCGCCGAACTCCAAGCTTTCTCTTCGGAGGGCGGTTATGGAGTGGCGACGTTGTACCTGGGGTTGAAATCACGTTGTGAGCCTTTGGGCGTTCATGGACAAAATTTCTGGATCTTTGACGATTTCGACCACGATTCCATTTGGGAAAGACGGAATCTTCTCGCGGAAGGGGTTGCTTCTTCCTGCTATCTTTCCTTCCCCGGGATCAAAGATCCGCTCGCCAAAAGACCAACCGCTGAATTAATCGCTCCCCTCGACCACCAAATCTTCCGCTCCTGGGCCGGAACCAAGTGGAAGCGGCGGGGTTCGGACTACGGGAAATTAAAGACGATGATCACCCAGTCGCTTTTAAATTTTGTCGAGGATAGAATTCCCGGGTTTCAAAACGAGGTGGCTTATGCCGAGCTTTCCACGCCCCTTTCGGTCGAACATTTCACGGGACACCGCGGGGGCGCGATCTATGGATTCCCCGGGACTCCCCGGCGGTATGGCTTGATGAGCCTGAAGCCCAAGACCTCCCTCCCCGGCCTGTTGTTGGTGGGGGCGGACGCTGGAAATCATGGGATCGCAGGCGCGATGATGGGCGGCGTGAGGGGTGTAGCGGCTCGGCATGGTTCGAAAATTCTGATGGAGCTTTTCAAGAACGGTTGATTTAAACGGATCACCCGTCGTAACAAACTATAATGAGGGTTTGCGAGGAAACTTAATTGCAGAAGCGAACCATTTTTTCGATCCACTTCGCCGGACCCAAAGGCTGATATGTCCATATCAACAGGTAAAGACACCTTCATTGTTTGCCGGAACAGTCAGGGGACGGAATTCCGCGCGACCCTGCTCCGTTTGACCCGGTATACGGTCGTTTTCGAGGTTTATAACCCCTACAGCATTCTTCAATTATCCGAGGTCCTCAATGATTTCAAAATGATCATGAACGACCGGCTTATCTACTCTGGCCGGGCGGTCGTGAGCACCCTGGTCAATACGGGCATTCTGTTGGTCTGCGAGTGCACCCTTGAGGAAAGCTGGCTGGACGTGGACCTCTTCACGTCCATCCACCATAAAGACAAACTCCAGAATGAATTCGCCGAGTTCCTGAAGGAATGGGAGAAAGTTCAAAAGGTCAATAACGACCTCAAGGTCGTGATTGCCGATATGCAGACCTTCATGATGGATATGCGCCGTTGGCTGGAACAGGTCGAAATGGGAATCCGGTCGGACCCCGCCGGCGACCGTCTCCAGACGGAGCGGGAGGTCATCATGGAATTAAAGGACCCCATCCTTCCCACCGTAAACGCCCTTTTTGAGCGATTCGAGCAAAATTCAAACTCTATTCCCCAGGAGTTGCAATCACTCCACCGGGCTTACAGTCGGAGGCAAATGCACCCCATCGTACTATGCTCCCCATTTGTTTACCGCACTTTTCAAAAACCCCTGGGATACGCGGGGGACTACGAAATGGTGAACATGATGCTTCGGGACCCTCTGGAGGGAAGCTCCCTCTTCGCGAAGATCGTGAATCTTTGGTTCGTCAACGCGCCTCCTTGCGAGGCCCACCGGAACCGCATCAAGCACCTCACCCTGAAACTCAACGAGGAAACCCAGCGGGTCAGCCGGGAAAAACGCCCCTTGCGGGTATTGGATATGGCCTGTGGTCCTGCGAAAGAGATCCAGAATTTCCTGATCCAGGACGACCTGTGCGAAAAGGCCGAGTTTACGTTATATGACTTCAATGACGAAACGTTGGAATACACAGGCAAGACCTTGACCGAATTGAAACGCTTACACCATCGGGGAACCCCGATCACGATGGTCAAACGATCGGTCAACCATATCCTCAAGGAAACCTTTAAACCCGCCGATCGGCCGCGGGAAAGCGAATACGATTTCATCTACGTGGCGGGGCTTTTCGATTACTTGGAGGACCGGATCTGCAAAAAACTCATGGATTATTTCTATGGATTGCTGGCGCCAGGCGGGCTCCTGCTGGCCACGAACGTGACTCCGTCCAACCCTATTATCAACATCATGGAAAGCTTGGTGGAATGGCATTTGATCTACCGCGATCAAGCGCAAATGGAGACCCTCAAACCCGAATCGGCCCCCGAAGGTTCTTGCGAAATCAAGACCGAAGCGACGGGGATCAATATCTTTCTTGAGGTTCGGAAACCCAAATGAGCGAATTATTTCCCAACCAGCCCGAGCTCAAAATTGAATTCGAGGAGTACAACAAACTTGGAAGACGACGCCTATTCAAGATTATTTGTTGGGTCGCGATCTTCGCCATGCCCGCTGGCTTCGCATTGGATCAGCAGGTCTACCCGAAATTCGTTCCCTATTTCCTGAAACTTCGCCTGCTCTCATCCCTGTTCG
>CAZGKT010000071.1:6086-11945 GCA_964525605.1 uncultured bacterium | reverse complement strand
GTATTCGTGCCACCCCGGTATTCGTGCCACCCCGGTGCCCCAATTGCCCTATGCAATTGGGACACCCAAGGCGTACCACTCGGCTGGAAGCCTCGTGGTAGGGGTTCGTTAAATTGCTAAGGTTCTTCGGGGGTCTGGTAATCGTGCCAAATAAATTCCCGGAATGCTGAATACCGTTTACCGGGAAATGCGGGTTGTTTGCCGGGAATACCGGGTTTCGTTTAATGGAAAACTAGCTCTTCTTTAAAACCTCTAAAAACGCAGGTCCATACTTCTTCAACTTGGCTTCACCCACTCCGGGGATCTGGGCGAATTCGGAGAGGGTCTTGGGCCGTCGGGCGGCCATCTCGCGAAGGGCGCTGTCGTGAAAAACGACATAGGGCGGCAAGTTTTGTTCCTTGGCAAGTTGTAGGCGCAAGGCGCGAAGGGCTTCGAAGAGGGAAGTATCCTGGCTGGTCCATTCGGCGGGGGGCTTGGCGGGGGTTTTGTCCCTTCGGGCGCCCTTAACCTTGACGCGGGGGGGCGGGTCTTCCCTCAAAAAAACCTTTTGGCCTTCCTTCAAAACGGCCCATGATCTTTCGTTCAGTTTGAAGGTTCCGTAGCCATCCAGGTCGACTTCTAGATAATTCCCGGCAACTAACTGGCGAAAGACTGAATCCCAGGTTCTCTTTTCTAAATCCTTGCCCACGCCGAAAACGCTCAACTTGGTATGGCCAAATTGGGTGGCCCGATCGGTTTCATTTCCAATTAACAGGTCGATCAAATGGCCCGCCCCAAAACGCTGGCCGGTGCGGAAGACGCACGAGAGGGCTTTCTGGGCGGGGATGGTGGCATCCCAGGTTTTGGGGGGATTCTGGCAATTGTCACAACCCCCGCAGTTTCCGGGGTGCGCTTCGCCGAAATAGGTCAACAGGGATTGGCGTCGGCATTGAACCGTTTCGCAAAGTCCCAGCATGGCGTTGAGTTTTTGACCGCCGAGGCGCTTGTGCGCCTGGTCGCCCTCTCCGCCCTGGATCATGCGGCGCAGTTTCACCACATCATCCAGCGAATAGGCCATCCAGGCCGAGGCGGGTTCGCCGTCGCGCCCGGCCCGGCCGGTTTCCTGGTAGTAAGATTCCACGCTCTTGGGGATGCCCAGGTGGGCCACAAAGCGCACGTTGGGCTTGTCGATACCCATGCCGAAGGCGATGGTGGCCACCATGACCAGGCCTTCCTCGCGCAAGAACCTTTCCTGGTGCCGGCGGCGAAGGGCGGCTTCCATGCCCGCGTGGTAGGGCAGGGCCTCGATGCCCCTTTGCGAAAGCCAGGCGGCGGTTTCTTCCGTATTCGTCCGGCTGAGCACATAGACAATTCCGGCCTGGCCGGGGTGGTTCGTACGGATAAAGTCGAGCAATTGCTCGCGCCCCGCGTCTTTCACCGTGATTTGATACCGAATGTTGGGCCGGTCGAAGCTGGATGAGAAAACCGGGTCGTTCGCCAGGCCCAACCGCTCGCGGATTTCCTTTTGGGTTTGAGGGTCCGCTGTGGCGGTCAGGGCCACGAGGGGCGTGGAGGGGAAATGCCCGCGCAGGTCGGCGATGAGCAGGTAATCGGGCCGAAAATCATGGCCCCACTGGGAAACGCAATGGGCCTCGTCCACGGCGATGAGGCTTAACGGCAGGTCGCGGATAAAAGACTGAAAACCGGGCGTGTTCAGGGTTTCGGGGGCTACATATAGGAGGTCGAGCTTGTCTAGCTGGGCTTGCTTGCGGATTTCATCCTTCTGGCGCCCATCCAGGGTGGAATTGTAAAAGGCGGCGGCCACATCGTTTAGAACCAGGGCACTCACCTGGTCTTGCATCAAGGCGATCAGGGGTGAAATGACCAGCGCCAAACCGGGCCGAATCATGGCGGGGATCTGATAACAAAGGCTCTTACCCCCGCCGGTGGGCATCAGCACCAGACAGGAACCCCCGCCCAACACATGGCGGATGATGCTTTCTTGTTTCCCGCGGAAGGATGGGTAGCCATAGATGCGGTTGAGAAGTTTAAGGGGATCTTGGTGGGTGGTGGGTTTCAAGGGTTTAAACCGATGATGATTTTGGTGTCATTGTACCGATTAACTAATTGTATGAATTTTCGGTTTATCGGCACTATACCGACCTCTTTATAAGTTTTATGAAAGGTCGGCATGCGAGCCCCGAAATTTGCGGCGTGGCAATCTAAGTTCATGGTAGGTTTTCGTATTGGACTTTTTAGAGCCGAAAAACCTAAACCGTATTTATTACCCATAAACTTGGATTGCTTCGTCGCTAAAACCAATGTCATGACACTCCAAGCAATGACATCGAGGCTGAGACATTAACAAGATTGGGATAAATAAAAAAGGCGGGGAAGTGATTCCCCGCCTTTGGATGAATCGGCTTGAAACGAGGGGTTTGACTTACCCCATTCCATAGCCATTTTCCCGCCGCCTGAGCGGCGCGGCCTTAATTGCCGATATGCACGTTGACGTTCACGCCGCCGCCACCGCCGCCCAAGTTCAAGTTCAGGTTGGCGCTGGTGCCGTCCGTGGCCAAATAGTCCCCGCCGTTGTTCACGTAGAGGTTGCCGGAGTTTGGATCTTGCGCATACCAGTGACCGTCGTTCCAGAACACCCAATGGCCGGCGGCTGGGTCATACCACCACCAATGGTCTTGGAAACGGCGGGTGAAGAAGTAACGGTCCCCGAGGTAAAAGCCGTAGTAGTGGAAGCCGTTGGTATCGTAATAGTGGTTGTACATAAACCCTTGCGGGTCGTAATGCCAATAGTAACGGTTCGGCACGTTCTCGTTGGGATAGTCATAAGCGAAATTCCCCCCGTCGATATAGGCCATGTGGTTGATGATGTAGGGATCATGGTAAAAAGTGGCCCGGTCATATTCCCTTTGCCTGATTTCGGCGCCGTCGGGCCCGCGCTGGGGACGGACGATTTCAACATGCCGCCTTTCCTCGGGCATCATACGGCTGCGCTCGAAGCGCGGAGGGAAATGCTGCACACCCATCGTCCTGAACTTCGAGGGAACCGGACGGGGATCATAGTAGCGCTGGACCGGATGGGGAGCCATGGGACGGGGACCGGCTTGGGTAGCCCATTTGGGCCGCGGGGTGATGGGCCTGGCGGCCTGGGGGGCTGGCTTTGGCCCGGGTTTGGGTGCCTGCTTGGGTGCGGGTTTCGGTGTGGGCTTGGGATTGGGTTTTTTGTTGTCCGCTAAAATTAGACCGGGGATCAACAACCAAGCTAAAACAAGGATCAAACCACTCTTAAGACTCCAAAAGCTTTTCATCCCATCCTCCTCGATACAAAAATAAAATACGATGAACAAACAAAACGTCGGGATTTTCCAGATGGCCTTCTCTGGAAACGCCGACTAATGATTCAGTGCGGATCATTATATTATCCGGCCATGATGAAGCACGTGAAAAAGCGGTCGCCTCGCAAAAGCCTTTCCAGGTAATAGTTTTTACAGGCTTTTTCAGCTGATTCAACGAGAGGCTCAAATGACTATTTGTCAGACACCTATTCGCGGTTGATTCGGTTCACAATACCTTAAACCCGGCCGCTCAGCTTGACCACGGCCCTTGGCGTAAACCGGTGCCACACCCTAGTGGAAAAGGGAATAAACGGAAAATAAAAAAGGCGGGGAAGTGTTTCCCCGCCTTTTGAACCAAATCTTTTTATAAAGACTTACTGACCCGTCTTGTCCTGGTGAATCTGCTCGGAACGAAGGTTCTCTTGTGATTCCAGAGACTTGCGATCCGACTTGTCGAGCTTTCCGCCATCCTTGGCTATATCGGCTTTGCGCTCTTGGTTGATGTCTTTTCCTTCTTGGGCTAATTGCTTGTGCTGGGACTTGCTGATCTTCCCGCTCTTCACGCCGTTCTTGATGCGGTTATGCTGTCTTTTCAGGCGGGCTTTGGGGCTCATCGCCGGGTTATGTCCGTTCGCGTCTTGAGCCATGGCCAATCCGGTGGCTCCGACGAAAAACAAAGCGCAGAGAACAACGATTATCTTTTTCATTTTCTTCTCCCTTGGGTTTTACTGACCTTCACAAATTTGGACGGACGCGGGAGAAAAAAAGTTGCAAAAGTCTCTTTCGTTTTGAAAACAAAGGAAAAGGGCTGTTTTGTCGCTTTATAAATTGGGAAAATCTTGAAAAGGTGAGAGAAATAAGCCTATCTTCCCTTCGACTCTATTCTTCGAGGTTACGGTATGCCCCTGTTGGAAAAAATATCTGAAATCCCTGTTCCAGTGGAAGAACTTTTCCAATGGTACTGCCAGCCTAATGCCCTGGAGAGGTTGTCTCCCCCTTTTGAAAAAGTCCGAGTCGTTGGAAAAACCGGCGGGGTTAAGGAAGGGGCAAAGGTAGTTTTGGAAGTCGGCCCCTTTCACCAAAGGTGGGAGGCGCTCCACCTGGAATTTGTGCCGGGCAAGCAATTTCAAGATGAGCAGATGAAAGGCCCTTTCGCCAAGTGGATTCACACCCATGGGTTTGAACCGATCGACCCGGAAAACAGCCGCCTTCTGGACCGGGTGGATTATGAATTGCCTTTAGGCGGGTTGGGAGCCCTGATCGCGGGGGGATGGATCAAGAAGAAGCTGGACCGTTTATTTTATTTCCGCCATGGGCGGACCCTGCACGATTTGAAACGGCTTCAACCCCATTTTTCCGCCAAGCCCCTGCGGATCGTCATGGCGGGCGCTTCGGGGTTGGTGGGAAAAGAACTCAAAACATTCCTCTCCTGCGCCGGGCACGAGGTGCACACCCTGGTACGGCGGTTGGCGAACGTGAATAAGGGCGAAATCTTTTGGGACCCGGAGAAGCGGGAGATTGATAAGAACCTTTTGGAAGGGGCGGACGCGGTCATCCACCTCGGGGGAGAAAATATAGGGGCTTCCCGATGGACCCCCGAACGCAAGGAAACCATCCGCCAGAGTCGGGTGCAAAGCACGCGGTTCTTGGCCGAATCCCTGGCCCAATTAAAAACCAAACCCAAGGTTTTCATTGTTTCTTCCGCCATCGGGTTCTATGGCGATAGGGGTGAAGAGGTTTTGGCCGAGGAAAGTTTTCCGGGTAAGGGTTTTCTTCCCGAAGCCTGCCAAGAATGGGAAAGGGCGGCGGACCCGGCCCGATGGTCGAACATCCGAACGGTTCACGTCCGAACGGGGATCGTGTTGTCCCTTTCGGGCGGCGCCCTGCCCAAGATGCTTCTCCCTTTCCTTATGGGGGCGGGGGGCGTGATCGGTTCGGGAAAACAATGGATGAGCTGGATAGCGCTGGAAGACCTGGTAGGTATTTTTCATGAACTGCTTTATCGGGAAGACATCTCCGGCCCTGTGAATGCCACGGCCCCCGGGGCGGTGACGAACCGGGAATTCACGAAGGTTTTAGGGAAGGTTTTGAAGCGCCCTGCGATTGCGCCATTGCCGGGATTTGTTGTGAAACTCATCTTTGGGGAAATGGGAGAGGCGCTGTTGCTGGAAGGCCAGAACGTCAAACCCGCTAAGTTATCTTCCGCCGGGTTTAATTTTTATTATCCCGATTTGGAATCAGCGCTCAGATGGCAGTTGGGAAAACCGAACAACTAAACATTCACCACCAAGGCGAAAAGCAAAGCAGTATCTTGGCCACAGATTCATGGGATGCACGCCGATAAGATAAAGCCGTTTTGTTGTGGGGGTAATCCAATGAATCCAATGCATCTGTGGCTAAATTCGTTTTGGCTTTTACTATATCCAACGCAAAGACGCCAAGACTCAAAGTAAAACAAAGATTTTTAGAAAAAAGGCGAAAAGCAAAGCAGTATCTTGGCCACAGATTCATGGGATGCACGCCGATA
>CAZGKT010000071.1:0-5986 GCA_964525605.1 uncultured bacterium | reverse complement strand
AGATAAAGCCGTTTTGTTGTGGGGCTAATCCAATGAATCCCATGTATCTGTGGCTAAATTCGTTTTTGTTTTTTTGCTGTGGTTTTGAAAGTCTTTTAATCCTCGCGACTTCGGGCAGATATTGGTGACGGCCAGAACCACCAGTAGACTTCCAACCCGCCAAGTTATCTTCCGCCGGGTTTAATTTTTATTATCCCGATTTGGAATCGGCGCTCAGGTGGCAACTGGGGTGGTGATTTCAAGTCTATCCCGGATATCAGTTCGCGGGCTTCAGTTGAGCCAGGGATTTTAAACGGATCACTTCGGGCCAAATCCGTGCAACGGCAAAAACCACCAGAACGCTGGCGAGACCTCCCACCACCACCGAAGGCACCAGTCCCAAAAGCGAGGCGGCAAGCCCTGACTCGAACCCCCCCAACTCATTTGAAGAAGAAATAAAGACGGAACTGACGGCGCTGACCCGCCCCCGCATGGAATCGGGAGTCAAAACCTGGACCAGTGTGGATCGGACGATGACGCTGACCAAGTCCAGCGCGCCGGCCACGAACAACACCACAAACGAAAGCCAGAACCAGCGGGAAACCCCGAAGACGATGATGGTTACCCCGAAGCCCGCCACCGCGAAGAGCAGGGTTTGCCCCGCTTTTTTCATAGGGGGACGGTGGGCCATGAAAATGGAGGTGAGGAAGGCGCCCAAGGGAATGGCGGCCTGCAGCCAACCCATACCGACCGACCCGCATCGCAGGACGTCGTCGGCATAGGCGGGCAGCATGGCGGTGGCGCCCCCGAAAAGCACTACGAAGAGATCCATGGTGATCGTGGCCAGAATCAGCTTGGTCCGGCGGACAAAACCCAAACCCGCCCGAAGGGACTGGAGGCTGACAGGTTCTCCCTTGGATACCGGAGTCGACAGCCGAATGGTTCCGTAATTCAGGAAGACGACCAGTTCCAGGGCCGCCACCAGGAAGCAGGCGTTGGAAAAACCGATCAGGGCATAGAGGATGCCGCCCAGGGCCGGGCCCGTGACCATGCCCATCTGGTTGATGTTGCTGGTCCAGGTGATGGCGTTGGTGAGGTGCTTGCGGGGCAACAACTGGGGCAAAAGCGACCGGCGGGCCGGTTCGTTGAAGGCCCGGGTCAAGCCGCTCAAGAACAGCAGGCCGTACATCAGGGGGAGGGGATGGGAAACCTGGGGGGAAAGGGCCAGCCCTACCGCGCAGAGGAGGAAACAAAGCGTACCGATCCGGAGGATGGTCTTTCGGCTATGCCGGTCGGCCACGGCGCCGCCGGGCAGCATAAAAAGAAAAATAGGGAACCAGATGGCAAAACCGATAAAGCCCAAGGCCAGGGTGGAATGGGTTCTTTGGTAAATCTCATAGCCGACCAACACCCGAAGCATTTGTTCCCCGACCTCGTAAAAGAAGAACCCGAGGATATAGAAACGGTAGTTGGGGAACCGGAAAGCCGCGTAAGGGTCGTTTGCTCTTATATTCTCTGTGGCTTTCATGGTGGCGCATTTTACGGGGTAGGGAAGGAAATAAAAAGAGTCGCATGTTTTGCTAGGTTCCAATTTGTCATAGTTAAGCTAATGTTGTCATCGCGAGGAGCAGCCCCAATCGGGACGTTTTGCGACGTGGCGATCCCAGTGCGCCGTTCGCGTTGGATTTTTTGAAAAGCTTATTTAAACTGAGATTGCCACGTCATCATCGCCGCCTATTCGGGGACATTCCTCGCAATGACGCCAAAGTAGTCTGGAGCCATTCATATGCCATACGCTCAAACCTCTCGCGGAAAATTTTATGTCGAGGACTGGGGCGGACAAGGCCCGGTGGTTTGCCTGCTTCACGGGCTGACCTCACAGCACACCGATTGGAATGAAATCGCCCCACGATTGGTGAAAGAAGGCTTTCAGGTTATCGCCCCCGATATGAGGGGACATGGCAAGAGCGAGAAGCCCGAGACCGGTTATTCCCCCGAAGATCTGGCCATCGATACCACCGCCCTACTTCAAACGTTGGGGATGGCCCAGGCCCATGTGGTCGGGCATTCCACGGGCGGGCGCAATGGCCTGGTTTTCGCCCAATTGTTTCCGGCCCGAACCCTATCCCTCACGATCATCGACCAAACCTTGACCCCGGCTCCTGAACGTTGGAAAGACGCGCAAAAAGATTTTGCGGAATATCCCACGCCCTTCCGGGATGAAGCCGTCTTGGACGAGTTCTTAAAGACCCGATATCCCGATCGCCCCAAGATGGTGGCCTTTGAAAAGGGACAGTTCGAGAAGAAAGAAAACGGAACCTGGGATTGGATCTTTTCCATTCCGGGGGTGTTGGAAACCCAAAGGCTTGGCCGGGCCAAGGAGCTTTCGGGCCTCCTTCCTCAGGTCCAGAGTCCGATCCTCTTTATGAAGGGGGCAGAAAGTAACTACGTGTCCCCCGAAGAAGCTGAAAAGATTCAAAAGTTGATCCCAAAGGGCCGCTTTGTAACCGTGGAAAAGGCCCGCCACGCGGTATTTAGGGACAATCCGGAGGTGTTTCTTCAAGTCCTCCTGGAATTTTTGGGTCGTAAAGGCGCGAAAAAGATACATCCAACACAAAGCCAATAAGACACGAAGAAAACCTTTTTGGGTAACCTAAACTGAAATTGGGACACCTCTAAAAGTGGCTGCTTGGTTATCAAAGGTATCAAAAAGTAAGCTTTTCTTTGTGTCTTCGTGACTTCGTGTTGGCCTTTGTTTCGCTTATCTTGGCATCTTTGCGTTGGAATTTGGTTTGCTCCTTTAATTTCCATACCCTTTTCTGTATACTCACGCCTCCCCAGGGGCCTTTTTCGTTGTTTTTCGCCTTTCGCCGGTCAACGAACAGCCAATCATTAACCTTAATCGCGGGACCAAAGAGGAAATTTTTATGTCACGTCGGGAAGATTTACGAAACATCGCCATTATCGCCCATGTCGACCATGGTAAGACCACGCTCGTGGACGCCCTGTTCCGGCAATCCGGTGTTTTCCGAGCCAATGAACATATGGAAGAGCGGGTCATGGATTCCAACGACCTGGAAAAAGAGCGCGGAATCACGATTTTTTCCAAGAACGCTTCGGTCGTTTGGAATGGAACCCGCATCAATATCGTCGATACGCCGGGTCACGCGGACTTTGGCGGGGAAGTGGAACGCATTCTTTCGATGGTAGACGGTGTGCTTCTGTTAGTGGACGCGGCGGAAGGCCCCCTGCCCCAGACCAAATTCGTTCTTCGAAAGAGCTTGGAACAAGACCTGGACGCCATCGTGGTCATCAATAAGATCGACCGCAAAGACGCCCGGCCCCACGAAGTGGTGGACGCCGTGTTGGATCTTTTCATCGCCCTGGGCGCCAATGAGCACCAAATCGGCTACCCGGTCGTTTACGCCGTGGCCCGCGAAGGCAAAGCCTCGATGAGCCTGGAACAACCCGGCACCGACCTGAAACCTCTGTTTGACATTATCGTGAAGCATTTCAAGCCCATCGAAGTGGACCTGGAATCGCCTTTCCAGATGCTGGTGACGACGACTTCCTATAATGAATATCTGGGCCGCATGGCCGTGGGCCGTGTCAAACGGGGCAAGATCAAGTTGAACGATCCCATTACCCTCATCAAGCTGGATGGCCGCAAGGTCAACAGCAACGCTACCAAGCTTTTTACTTACAACGGCATCAAGCAGGTCGAGTGCCAGGAAGCCGCGGCGGGAGACATTATCCTTTTGGCTGGGCTGGAAGACGTACAGATTGGGGAAACGGTGGCCTCTACGTTGGACCCTACCGCTCTTCCTTCCATCGCCATCGACGAACCCACCATGTCCATGGTTTTCTCGGTCAACAACAGCCCCTTCGCCGGCAAAGAAGGGAAGTTCGTCACTTCCCGCCACTTGCGGGACCGCTTATATAAAGAAGCCGAGGCCAACCCCACCCTGAAGATCAGCGATACCGAAAGCCCGGATGCCTATAAGGTCGCTGGACGCGGCGAATTGCATTTGGGCATTTTGATTGAGACCATGCGCCGGGAAGGTTACGAGTTCCAGGTTTCCAGACCCCAGGTTATTTTCAAGATGGTGGATAAAAATCTGGAAGAACCTTACGAAAACCTGATCGTGGACGTGCCCAACAATTGCGTGGGTATTGCCATGGAAAAATTGGGCGCCCGCAAGGGTGAGATGAAGAATATGGTGCCGCTATCCGAGGTGGCGACCCGTATTGAGTTTTTGATTCCTTCCCGCTGTCTGTTGGGATTCCGTACCGAGTTCATGACCGACACGAAGGGCGAGGGCGTTTTGCATCACGTATTCTCCGGATACGGCGAGTACAAGGGCGATATCGGCGGCAGAAGCCGAGGCGTTCTGGTGGCGTTTGAAGCCGGCGTGACCGCGGCTTACGGCATGTTCCAGTTGGCCGACCGTGGAAAGTTTTTCATCAACCCCCGTTTGGAAGTCTATGAGGGCATGATCGTCGGGGAACATACCCGCGAGAACGATATCGCCGTGAACCCCTGCAAAACCAAGCATTTGAGCAACATGCGAAGCAAGTCATCCGACGAAGCCTTAACCATGGAGCCGCCGACGATTTTCTCGTTGGAACAATGCCTGGAATATATTCAGGATGATGAGCTTCTGGAAGTCACGCCCTTGAACCTGCGCATGCGCAAGAAAATCTTGAACAACAACGAGCGTATGAAGTCGGAGAAACAGACCGCCAAGTCTTCTCTTCGCATGGCCATGGAACAAGCCGGTGTGGCCCCCGTTGGCGGCCGCTCAGGATCGTCTAATCCGAGGGCTTAAAGAGTCTTGCTCGTCCTTTTTAGGTCAAAGCTCGCTCCAAATTTTGCCTCTGCTTGCCCTAAAATTCAGGAAGATATTTTGTGAACACTACACTGTGGGGTGTAACAAATGTCTTTCCGTATTTTTGCTCCAGCACAGCAATATTTTTATCAAGCATAGTTATTATTTCGTCCCAGCTTGAGGACATTATAAGAATGTCGGGGTTTATATCGTCTAAAGAAGACTTATTACCCTTGTTTTCAATGCTTTCCCGCTGTTGTTGAATTGGGATAGGCGAAACGAAAAGGTTAACGAAGAATCAACCATTTCCCCATGGAATGACCTTGGGGAGTCGTTGCTTCTAGGTAATAGAGACCATTGGCCAGTTCCCCCCCCATCTTGTCGGTCAGGGCCAACGGAAAATCGTTGGGCCCCGCCGGCATGTTCTCGTAGCTCACCTCATTCACGATTCGAAAGGCCAGGGTATAGACCTTGATCGTCAGCCAGGAGGCGGGTTGTCTGAGTATGACCTGCACTCGTACGGGTCCCGGGCCTGTCACGGGATTGGGAAAAGGAACGGGAGTTCCCACCAACACCTGGGCCGTGGCCGTGGAAGTCGGTGTGTAAACTGCGGTTGAAGTTCGTGTGGGCGTAGCCGTTAGGGTCGTTGTATAGGTCCCGGTGACCGTCCAAGTCATCGTCGGGGTCGGAGTGAAGGTCTTCGTTGGGGTCATTGTCACGGTCCCAGTAAACGTAAAGGTATTGGTGGAGGTTTGGGAGGCTGTCGCGCTCGGGGTGAATATCGACGTTGGCGTGTAGGGGGGCGTGGAAGTGGAGGTGGAAGTAAAGGTAGGAGTTAGGAGTGGGGAGTTAGGAGTTGAAGTCAAGGTGAACGTATAGGTTTGGGTGGGAGTAACCGAAGGTGAACCGATGAGGGACGGCGTCCCAGTTGATGTCAAGGTAACCGTTGGAGTCTGGGAGGCTGTCGCGGTAGCCGTCATTGAATCCGTCGGTGTCGTTGTATTCGTTGATGTGGCGGTCAAGGGCAATGGGGTATTCGTAACGGTTGGCGGAACAGGAGTATGGGTCAAAGTGTTCGTGGCGGTAGTGGTGGGCGTGCCGGTGTTGGTTCTCGTTGACGATGCCGTCAGGGTGAAAGTGGCCGTCGGGGGAATGGTTGTAAAAGACGGTGTGGGCGA
>CAZGKT010000070.1:0-12466 GCA_964525605.1 uncultured bacterium | reverse complement strand
GGGCGTAATTCAGCGGTAGAATGCCAGCTTCCCAAGCTGGACGTCGTGGGTTCGAGTCCCATCGCCCGCTCCATTTTCCGCGAATTCCCGGGGAGGATGGTTTGTTTTCTGTGCCTATAATTTCCTTTGTTCTTTTAATCATTTTTCAATTTTTTTCTTTGCATGCCCAAGTTTCACTTGACGCCTACCAACCGTTTGGGGAAGGGGAAATTGTGGATTTTCCAGGAGTAACCCAATACCTGGGTGATCTCCCTCCGGAGATTCAGCGTTTACCTGATGAACGCGAGTTTCATTCTTTGGTTGGGGAAGGCGCGGAACTTCCCGGATGGGATTTCTTTAATACCCGGGCAAAATCCGGAATAGGATATTTTTCACGCTCTCCCGGACTATTTTTTGATGATATTCCAAATCCGTTTGGCGCGGCTCCTTTCGTGCCGAAAATTCCAGGGGGATGGACCACCCTTTGGTTTGACATGCCTTCTGCAGCTTGGTGGGGACCCATGGGAGCCGGGGGTGCTTTGGTGATTCAAAAAAACGAGTTTACGGACGAAACGAAAGGAAGGTTTTCGAGCGGAATTTCGGGGGATATTTCAGAGAATGGTTTTTTCGAAATGAGCAATAGTGATATTGCATTTTCGGGATCACTCCGGCAAAACAGCACAAACCGAGATATTTCTTCTTTCCCCTCCTATGGAATCCAAGGCGTGATCCTACCATTTCATGATTCGTCCTATGCTTTTTCACTTTCCGCATTAGCGCTTCAAGAAGCCCAAGATATTTATTGGACTGTGTTCACTCCCAAACTCAATTGGGATGATGGGCAATGGGTTACGATGAGTCTAAACCCATTTTTAGCTTTAACAGGGTATGGAGACCAAAAGGTGCAGGAAGGAGGCGGATTGTTGAACGGAAGGCTCAATCTTGCGGGCTTGGCTGAAAGCCAATGGGGCTTTGGATATAATTTTCAAGATTGGAGCATGGACTCGCGATCGAATCCGGTGCAAAAAGCTTACATACAAAACTCAGAATGGGTGGACGCCATCGGAATTCTTCTCGCGCATGGAGGTTTTCGGGTTGATTTTTCCAATGACAGCTCAACACAATTTAATTGGCTTGCGGGTTTAAAAATGATTCGGGATGATTTGAACCTGTTTTTGGAAAGCTCAAAGTCTGTGGATACGGAAGGCAACGTTTTGCAATGGGAGGCTGGGCTGGGATGGCAGTCTGCTGAAAGATGGAATTGGATTTTGGAATATTTAAATCTTCAATTTTCGTCTGAAAATGAAAAAGGTGGTCGTGTTCAAGGAAAAATCAATTTTCCTTTCTCCATTCGATCACCAATAAATTCCGTAAGCTTGCGGTTGGATGGGGAGGTATTACAGGACCAAACCGGAAATTGGAGTTCTGATTCGGGGGTTGAGTTTGATTTTCTTTTTTGGGGAAAATCCAGAATTTGGATTCTATCAAGAAAGCCGGCCGGATCTGATTGGTTCTGGGAGGCAGGTGGAGAATGGCGGTTTCAAAAAGTCTTGGGTGTTTATGCCTATCTTTCTCAGGGCGGGGTGGGGGAGAATTCCTGGCCGGATACAGGCCTTTCAACACCTACATCCGGCGGTCTGGGTCTGAGAGGTGAGTTCTAAGCCGACAATCCTTGACCCATTCTAGAGACGAGTGATAGTTTGACATGGTGAAAATTTCCTGGCGACTCCTTTTCATTCTAATATTTCTCTTTCAAGCGAAACCTTCGGAATTATTTGCGCAGGGCGCCGGAACGACCGGGGCCGATCTTTTGAAAACTCCTGTTGGGGTACGGCCGGCGGCTTTAGGCGGAGCCTATGCAGCTTTAGGAGATGATGTTTATGTAATTGGGTACAATCCGGCCGGATTGGCAAGGGTTTCCAAATATAGTTTAGGGTTGGATGATATCCAGGGCTTTGCAAATGTGGAAACTGATTCAATCTCCGTGGCTGTTCCTACCAAAAGCTATGGGAACATTGGGGTACAGTTAATTTATCGCCAGATGCCCACAATTGCTAACGCCCTGGCAACCGATCCTCCTGTGAACGCAAGTGATTATCTATTGACGATTGCGGACGGCCAACAATTTGGAGCAGTGGCGGTTGGGGGGTCCCTTAAAACTCTTTATTCGATGCTTGGGAATGAATCGGCGTTTGTGGAAGCTGTTGATTTTGGAATAAAACTACAACTATTAGAAACAGATGTTGCATTGGTGGCTCAGAATATTGGGCCCGCAGTTCAATACCAACCGGGTGATGGTGCCCAGGATCCCTTGCCGTTAACCCTTCGGTTAGCTTTATCTCGTCCGTTGATCGTTACGCCTTCTTCAACCCTTCTAGCTAGTATTGAGGGCTTTTATGTCCAAGGTGAAGGTGATCAAAGTTCAATAGGGGTTGAATATTGGCATCGTAGTATTCTGGCGCTCCGGGTTGGTTATCGTTTTAGTGATCCCAACAATCTTAGCGGTGGGTTCTCGGCGGGTGCCGGGCTCAGGTATAACCTAGGAAAACTTGAATATGAATTAGGGTATGCTTGGCGGCCTTCACAAATAAGTTCTAGTTTCATTGCGAGTACTCATTTATTCGGTCTTCTCTTCTGGTATTAGACCGACAAAAGCTTGACAACCGCATATCCCCTGAATAAACTCAATTTTCTTTGGCTCTGGAAAAGGGCCGCATTTTGAGGAGGTTTTGAATGTACGCCGTCATACAAACCGGGGGAAAACAATATCGTGTTGCCGAAGGAGATGTGATTCAAGTGGACCGTCTGGGCGGCAACCCTGGAGATTCTGTTGAATTCAGTCAAGTTTTGCTTTTGGAAGAAAATGGGAAATTACGTGTCAAACAGGATGACGTCAAGAAAGCTAAAGTACAGGGAAAGATTCTCATCAATTCTCAGGGAAAAAAGATACGAGTTTTCCGTTATACGAGACGAAAAAACACCATGAAAACTAAGGGGTCTCGTCCCAAGTTTACATCAGTTACAATAGAGAAAATCATACAAGCCTAAACCAAAGGGAGAAGGAAAATGGGTCAGCATAAAGCGGGTGGGTCCACCCGCAACGGAAGAGATAGCAATAGTCAGCGATTGGGAATAAAAGCCCATGGTGGGAATTTTGTGACGGCGGGAAGCATTTTGGTTCGGCAGAGAGGCCTTCGTTACAAACCAGGTCTTAATGTAGGGGTAGGCAAGGATGATACTCTTTTTGCAAAAATCTCAGGTGAAGTGAGTTTCCGGGAATTTCGTGGTGGTACTAAAAAAGTAAGTGTCGCTCCTCAGCCGGCCTAGAACTAACCAGACCGAACCCCGTCCTACAGGGCGGGGTTTTTTTATTTGGGGACATTTTAAACCTTGGGTGGAAAGTAATTCTCATGATTGTAGATGAAGCCATCATTACCGTGGAAGCGGGCCAGGGCGGAAATGGGTGTTCCAGCTTCCGCAGGGAAAAATATATTCCCCGCGGGGGGCCAGATGGTGGAAATGGAGGAAGAGGAGGGGACGTTATTCTGGAGGCCCGACTTGATACTAGAACG
Source organism: uncultured bacterium (assembly GCA_964525605.1). Taxonomy (GTDB): domain Bacteria; phylum Oederibacteriota; class Muellerivitia; order Muellerivitales; family Muellerivitaceae; genus CAVTWJ01. The sequence continues at coordinate 8,915 of CAZGKT010000070.1, read as the reverse complement.
CTGGTGGATTTTATCTATCGGCCCCTATTTCGTGCCAAGCATGGGGAGCATGGAAAGGGCAAAAACCAACACGGAAGGGCCGCCGAGTCGGTGATCATCCATGTGCCGGTTGGAACTATGATCTGGTCACCTGAAAACGAGTTAATCGCTGATATGAGGGAAAGTGGGCAAACTTTTCTTGTGGCAAGGGGCGGTCGAGGTGGAAGGGGGAATACCACATTTGCCACTGCAACCCAAAAGGCACCTCGTCTAGCTGAAAATGGTGAACCTGGCGAAACGAAGGTACTTCGGTTGGAATTGAAACTTTTAGCGGATGTAGGCCTCTTGGGTTTTCCCAACGCTGGAAAATCCACCCTTCTTTCACGAGTTTCAAAAGCTCGACCGAAAATAGCAGATTACCCATTTACGACTTTAGAGCCACAATTGGGTGTCGTTTCTCTTTCTGAAGGACGAAACTTTGTCATGGCGGATGTCCCGGGGCTTATTGAGGGTGCTAGTGAAGGAAAGGGACTCGGGATCAAATTTTTACGTCATTTGGAACGTACAAGGCTACTTCTTCATCTAGTGGATATGACGGGCGTTCAGGATTTCAAGGATTTAAATACTCAAATCAAGACGATAGATCGAGAACTTTTTAATCATAGTCTGCGTTTCAAAAAAACGCCTCAAATTCTTGTTTTGACCAAACTGGATGCAATATCGGAAAGAGAAAAACCTCTTACATGGGCAAAAAATTTATCTAAAAAGGGAAAAAAAGTATTTTTATTATCAGCTGTATCCGGTGAAGGACTCTCGGACCTCCTTGAAGAAACCTGGAAAAGAATTAAAGAACCCTTACCCGTTGAGGAAATGGGGCCTGCACCTGAAGTAAAATATGAAGTAAAATCACGTTTCAAGGCTTGGAAAGACAATAAGGGATTTCACGTTTCCGGCCGGGAGATTGAGAAGTGGGTTGCAATGACCCGGTTTGAAAGTCGCGATGCGCTGGAGCGGTTCCAGAAAATACTAAAACGATTGGGCGTGACTAGTGAACTGATCCGTCTGGGAGCAAAACCGGGCGATACGGTATTTCTTGGGGACAAAGAATTGATTTTTGCATCCGACCGTCTGGAGTCGTCTGCCTATGAAAAATAAACTTAGGCAATTGCCAACCATCAAACGATTAGTCGTCAAAGTGGGAAGCAGCCTATTAACGGAAGGGAAGAAGCGGGGAATACAACAACCATTTTTAAGATCATTGGCTGGCCAGCTTCGAAGGCTACAGTTGGTTGGCGTTGACTCGATAGTTGTTACTTCTGGCGCGATTGCAGCGGGAATGCATGAATTAGGGCTGAAACAAAGACCAAAAGAAATTCCTCGGTTACAGGCTTTGGCGGCGGTTGGTCAGTGCAATTTAATGCAGGCCTATGAAAGCACCTTTAAAAATAAAAATCTAAAAGTTGCCCAGATTCTTCTAACAAGAGAAGATTTGTCGAACCGAGAACGTTACTCAAATGCCCATAACACTTTTTTAGAACTTCTTCGCCATCGAATTATCCCCATCGTAAACGAGAACGACACGGTAGCGGTTGAAGAAATCAAGTTCAGTGACAATGATACCCTCTCCATGTTGGTGAGCAATTGGATTGCGGCTGATTTATTGGTCATTTTAACGGATACAGATGGGTTTTATGACGAAGACCCCAGTCGAAACCCCAAAGCCCGATTAATTTCGGAAGTGCGAGTTTGGGATCCGAGTTTTGAAAAACGCGCGACCGGATCGCGGTCGAACGTAGGGACCGGGGGTATGGTCACAAAAATTCGAGCAGCCAAAAGCATGATGTCATCAGGCATTCCCATGGTCATCGCAAATGGAAGAAATTTCAAAATAATTGAAAAAATATATGAGGGGCGGGAAGTTGGAACCTATTTTTATCCATCCTCCAAAAGGATGAATAGTCATAAAAGATGGCTGGCGTGGAGCATGAAAACAAAAGGTGAAATTTGTGTGGATGGTGGGGCGAGTAAGGCTTTGCTTGAACTACATAAGAGTCTTTTGCCCGCTGGAATCAAATTCATCAAGGGGGAATGGAAAAAAGGGGATGTGGTCAAAATAAAAAATTTACAGGGGTTGGAAATAGCCAAAGGTTTATCAAGCTTTGATTCCGCAGAATTGGAAATGATAAAAGGCCTTCGCACCAAAGAAATCAGAGAAAAATTGGGATTTTCTTCTCCGGAAGAAGCCGTTCACAGGGACAATATGGTTTCGATCCATACTTTGGAAACCAATTACCCCTAAAATATTTGTTTAATCATGCTAATATAGAAGTCTCGCCAAAATTGGCTGTTAAAATACAACTTAAGTCCCAAGTGTTCGACGGAGTTACTCAAAGTGGCGAAAAAAAATTACTATGAAATTTTCAAAATATATCCCCCTATTGACCTGCAGCATTTGCAGGAAACCTATAAACAATTAATTTTTGCCCATCACCCAGATACGAATCCTGGCAGGCAGGATTGGGCTGTAGAAAAAACTATGGAAATCGTCGAAGCTTATAATGTATTGAGCGATCCAATTAAACGAGAGATTTATAATTTTCAAGTCCGCAACGATATACGTAAAGAGACCGGGGAATTGGTTGGTGTTAAAAAAGGTCTTTTAAAGATAGGAAAATCTAAGGAAGAAACGGAAGCCGAAGGGCATTTTCAAAAAGGAAATGAATATTTTGAAGATAAAGAAAATTGGAACCAAGCCCAGCATGAATGGGTTACTGCTTTTCGCTTAGTCCCTGGGTTTGTAAACGCCCATTTTAATCTAGGGATTCTTTATGGTTATCAGGGAAATTTTAAGGACTCAGTTTCTTGTTTTGAAAGACTTTTGAAATATAGCCCGGATGATTCAGAGACCAAAAAAGTACTTAGTTTGGCCATGGGTTATGTTTACGGAAAGAAAGCATAGGTAAGGAAAAGTTATGCCTGAACGTGCATCTTCCAACGCGATAGGGATTGACCTGGGAACAACCAATTCCTGCGTGGCTTTTCTTAAAAGCGGTGAGCCTACTGTCATTTCAAACTCAGATGGCTACCGCACGACTCCCTCGGTTGTTGCATTAACGGCCCAGGGGGACTGGTTAGTAGGCTTGGACGCCAAACATCAAGCCTTTACCAACCCCAAAGGTACCGTTTCATCCATAAAACGGTTTATAGGCCGAAAAATTGCAGATGATGATGTTCAGAAGGACAAAACCCTCGTTTCGTATGATTTGACAGGGTCTGAAAACAACGACATCCGTATACAGCTCGATAGTCAATTGAAATCTCCCGAAGAAATTTCAGCCATTATTCTCCAAAAGATTAAACAAGATGTTGAATCGCGTTTGGGTGAAAAAATAACTCATGCAGTTATTACGGTTCCGGCATATTTCAATGATTCGCAACGTCAAGCCACGAAGGATGCAGGTAAGATTGCGGGTTTTGAGGTATTGAGAATCATTAATGAACCTACTGCCGCAGCGCTGTCCTATGATTTCGACACAAAAAAAAATCAGAAGATCGCCGTTTACGATTTGGGAGGCGGAACATTAGACGTTACCGTATTGGAGCTTTTGAACGGTTTGTACCGGGTGCTTTCGACCTGCGGGGACACACATCTGGGCGGGGATGATTTTGACCAAAGTTTAATGGAGTGGGTATTAGGTAAATTTCAATCCGAAACAGGTTTGGATTTGCGGCAAGACCCGGTTGCTATCCAGAGACTCCGTGAATCATCTGAAAAAGCCAAATGCGACCTTTCTGTATCTCCTCAAACTGAAATTAACCTGCCGTTTATTGCAAAGAAAGACGGTATTCCACTCAACCTTTCTTATCCTGTCGCCAGAGAAATCTTCGAAGAACTGGTAGCCCCCTTAGTGGAAAGGACATTAGAGCCCTGCCGAAAGGCGTTGAAAGACGCAAATCTCGCACCGTCCGATTTGAACGAGATTATTTTAGTCGGGGGAATGACTCGCATGCCTAAGGTTCGTGAAACGGTTAAAAAATTTTTTAATCGAGAGCTCAACACAAAAGTCAATCCCGATGAAGCTGTGGCATTGGGTGCTTCTATTCAGGCGGGAATCATAAATGGCAATGTAAGAAACGCATTGCTGTTGGATGTTACTCCGCTTTCGCTTGGAGTTGAGACATTAGGCGGTACTTTTAGCACGATTATTCCCAGGAATACGACTGTCCCTACGAAAATGAGTAAGCTTTATTCTACCGTGAAGGACATGCAAACCTCGGTGAATATAAAGGTTCTTCAAGGCGAGTCCAAACTCTCCGCCAACAATAAAACCTTGGGCTTTTTTTCTTTTTTGGGAATTCCGCCAGCCGTTGCGGGAGCCGCTCAAATCGAAGTTACCTTTTCCATTGATGCTAATGGTATTGTCAACGTTGCGGCTAAAAATGTCGCTTCGGGTCAAACTCAGCAAATGAAGGTTTCCGCGACAAGCGGCTTGAGTCGTGACGAATTAGACCGACTTATTCAAACCGCTAAAGGAAGAGTCATTTCTGAATCGCCGACCAAGAAATCTTCCTCGGGAGAGCAAGAGAAACAGGGGGGAGAGAAATCTAAGAAACCTCAACCAGAGGATAAACCCTCGGAATCAAGTATTACGTCATCCACCGAATCGGGTAATGAGTTTCTCACGGGAGATATGATTGATTCGTTCTTGAAGGATATGGGAGAGTGACCGGAACTAAAGCCATCGCTATATTCGGCGGAACTTTTAACCCGATTCACTATGGACATCTGATCGTTGCAGAAGAAATTCGCGCCAAGTACAATCTGGATAAAGTGATTTTTGTTCCCTGTAATCTTCCTCCACATAAAGATCCAACAGATCTAGTGGATGCAAGAAAACGATCTATCATGGCTCATTTAGCTACTGTAGGGAACCCCTGCTTTGAGGTTTCGGAATTTGAGATTGATCGAGGCGGTCGATCCTATTCTATTGATACGGTTCGTCATTTTTCGCATGCATATGGCGAAGGAACACAGCTTTATTTTATTGTCGGCGCCGATGTTTTAATCGAGATATCCACGTGGAAAAATATTGAAACCCTTTTGAAAATAAGCAAGTTTATTGCGGTTCCAAGACCTGGTTATGACGCAGGAAAGATATTTAATTATAAAATCTTGGGCGCCTCTACTAAAACCATGGATGCCAATCTTCTAGATAACATCATCGTTGAAAATATACCTGTTTCTGATATTAGCTCGAGCGTTATTAGACAAAAGGTTCGTGAATGGAAGAGCATTAAATATCTGGTTCCTGAACCTGTGGAACAATACATCCATAACCAAAAATTTTATCTTTAGGACTGCTTTATGAATCTTATTAATTTCATGGAAGAAGCCGCTCGAAGAACTCTTGAAGAAATGTTGGAAGATTCAACTTATGGCGAATTTAAACCGGTAGAAAAAGTAAAAATGGATGTGCTGGCCATCGCGTTGAATCGGCTTCCGCCTCGATATGTTGTAACGGAGCGAGGATATTTGTTTACTCGGGCAGATGAACTACGGCAGCAATTTAAAACTGATTTGTTGGTTGAATTAGCGCGGGCAATCGAACAAGTCCGCAAGAATCCAAGAGGTTAATTTGAAACCTGAACATAAAATTCTTTTAAATGTAATCATTGAGGCACTGGAAGGGAAAAAAGCTCTTGATATCAAAACTTTGCAGGTTGGGGAACTGGTGAATTATACCGATTACTTGGTTCTTTGCAGCGGGGCATCAGATCCCCAAATTCGAGCCATAGCCGATTCGGTGGAGGATAGTCTAAAGCGGTTGAAGGGCTTAAGGCCAATTCCAAGTATTAAAGACACCAATTGGTATGTTCTTGATTACATCGATATTGTGGTTCATATATTTAAACCTGAGGCTCGAAATTTTTATGACCTTGATACCCTTTGGCAAGATGCCCCAAGGGTAGAAGCTGGGATTTAAAATTTGTTGAGTTACTGAGTCTACCTAGCTAGTCAATTCTGTATCGATTCTAATAAAAAACAAGAACCCACCAAAATCATCGGAAAATCCCCCAAATAGGCCACAATTTAGGCCTTTTTTTATACCAGGATTGAATATTGTCACGTGTTTAACGGTATAATTACTAAAGGTTAACCGGTTAACAATGTCTCCGGTTAATCTTGATGTTTTGGGGAGAAGACTTGTTAACAAAATTATTTAAAACCAATTTTCAATTAGAGATGAGCAAGAAACTTTTCAAATACAAAGTTTCTTGCTTGGTATCAATATGCAAATTTATAGACAAAATCAAAAGTAATAGCCGTCCATTTTTAAATAATAATTCCCAATTTGATAAATCTTTCATTTCACCTTCATTCTTCTTATTTGCCTTTATTCTTATTTTATCAGGGAAAGAGTCATTGTTTGCTCAAGCCTGTCCAAGCTGGTCGGTGGTAGGGAATGCAACTGCAGGGCCGGATGGAGCAGTGACGTTAACTACTGCTACAGCTGGACAAAGTGGAGCCTGCTGGAATACCGCTCCCGTAACTCTCTCCCAAGGTTTTACGATCGTTGACAATATTTTTCTAGGCGCTAATACCGCTGGCGCTGATGGGATCGCTTTTGTACTTCAAAACGATCCACGCGGTCTTTCTGCTATCAGTGGAAATGGCACTCCTTGTGGTGCTTGCCTGGGTTATTCGGGCGTATTTCCTGTTACACCCTCAGTCGCATTTTTAGTGAACACTTACAAACCGACTTTCGGAAATGGGGAATTAGAGGTTGAAGAAAACGGCACCGGGGTCAACTCTTGTACCTATGCCGGCGCTCCGGGGGTGGCTTGTCCTTATACCTTTGGAGCGCAGATCATTACCGGAGCGCTTACCCCAGTCACAATCATTTGGGCACCGAATTCATCAATGCCGGTTAGTAGCGAGTTGAGCTATACCATTGTCGATTCAGGCGGGGTTGCAAGGACCATGACTTACTACCGCGATCTGATTAACGGTGTCTTCGGCGGAGTTTCTGTTGTTTATTACGGTTTTACAGGAGCGACTGGAGGATCTAATAACCTGCAATATATCGTTCCGCCAGCGTGTAATACACCTACACCGACACCTGTTTGCTCCTCGCCTCAAACTATGGGATTAACGACTCAAGGCGCCAACACCAGCGTCAATGAAGTCAACATGCAGGATGGATCGCTTTACACATTGTCCAGTGGCGCCACCATAACGTCCATTAACATCGACATGGCCGCAGCCTCCGCAAATGCGATGGGGGTCGTGGGTATTTATAAAAATGATAATGGATTTCCTGGAACCCTGTTGGCTCAAAGTGCACAAGTAGCTGTTGTGGCTGGTTGGAATGCGATTGCTATCCCCCCCACCGCCCTCCCCGCTGGAAGTTACTGGCTTGAGTTTTACTTTACGGGCACGACCGCGCAAGTTTATTTCAATAGCACGGCCACCGAATATTCAGAAACGATCACAGGTGGACCTTACGATTCCATGCAGGCTCCTTATTCGGCGAACGCGACGGGAGGCTCCGCTGGTACCAATGGTTATTCTATCTATGCGCTTTCCTGTATTGGGACCGTTCCGACTTGGACCCCAACTGCTACTCCCTTGCCTTGTGTTCTCACTTTTGATTCCCAAACCAATGGAAGGACTGCTGGTGCCCAGTCTTTAACGGTCGCTCACACCATTGGTAATGGAAACAACTCTTTTTTGGTGGTTCAAGTGAACATACAGGCGGCTGTGAGTGTGACTTCCTGTACTTATGCGGGTGAGAGTTTGACATTAGCCAAGGCCAATCAAGACGCAACGAATGCCATGGACCTAGAAACATGGTACTTGGTCAACCCGCCCATCGGGGATGACAACGTTGTGGTAAATATTTCGGGCGGGGCTAACAAGGTTATACATGTCGGTGCCTTAAGTTACTTTGGCGTGGCTCAAACGAACCCAATTGGAGCCGTCACATTTGTAACCCAGGCGAGTGGAACTGCCCATAGCGTTAATTTGACGACGACCGCCAAAGACAGCGTGATTGTATCCCAGTGCGAAGGATTGGGCACCACAACCATTACAACAACCGCGGCGAACCAAACCCAAAGATATATGATCAGTAATGATGATTATTCAGAAGGCGACGATCTTTTTACGACAACCATCGGTACCTATGCACCGGCTTATACATTTGGAACTGCAAGAATAGCTGAAATGCAGTCGGTTGAAATTATTGGCAATTCTTGTGTCCCGACAGCTACTTTTACTTCTACTTCAACCTATACCCAAACGCCAACATTTACGGTGACTCAAACCCCTACTTTTACCTCAACCCAGACAAAAACTTATACCCCAACTCAAACCTCTACTTTTACTCAAACCCAGACCCAAACCCAAACACCAACCATAACCCCAACACAAACTCAGACTCAAACCCCCACATTCACCCAAACAGCTACGACCACTTACACTACAACGCAGACGCCCACGAATACACAAACACAAACCCAAACTCAAACATACACCCAGACCGCGACTCCAACCTTTAGTCAGACTACTACCCCGACGTTTACCCAAACTGCCACGCGAACCTTCACTCAGACAGCAACACCAACCTTCACCCAAACCGCTACGCCTACGTTCACACAGACGGCTACCCCAACCTTTACCCAGACCCAAACACCCACTTTCACGAAAACTGCGACACCGACCTTCACGCAGACAGCCACGCCTACCTTTACACAGACCGCAACACCAACATTCACACAGACGGCTACCCCAACATTCACCCAAACCCAAACACCCACCTTCACTCAAACGGCCACGCCGACCGCGACATTTACAGCAACCTTTACTACGACAGCCACTCCGACCTTTACATCAACGGCTACGCCTACCTTCACCACGACGGCCACACCGACCT
>CAZGKT010000069.1:0-12830 GCA_964525605.1 uncultured bacterium | reverse complement strand
GAAAAATCCCCGTCAAAAATCGTGGGCCCGAAGTGCTGAAGACGGCTCTTGGTATCCACCCAGATTTCTCCGCCCATGCGAGTCCAGCGTCGGCAGAAACTCACATCTTCCGGCAGGTATTGCCCCGATTTTTCATCGATGAACTCATTGAACAATGCGTAACGATTGGTACTTTGCGGATAGGGGTCGGTGGGCAAAAATCCGCCCGTATATTTAAGCTCCGGATATTTCTGAATCATCTTTTGGAAGACTGATTTTTTAATCAAAACAAAACCCATTCCCGAATAAAGGGCCTTGGCGAAACCGTTTTTAAAAGTGATCTTCGTCGGGTCTTCAAACTCCACTCCATAAGACCAAAGTTCGGAGCTGAGGACGGGTTTTTTGGTTTCCTGGGCCTTCCGAACCCGTTCCAAAACCAAGCGCTTGTAGGGGTAAACCCCCGACGCCATTTCCGCGTCAAAATCGATCAGCCGGAAAACCTGTTCGGGCGTGAAGCCGATATCCGAATCGATAAAGAGCAGGTGGGTGGCCTGGGGAGTCTCGATAAAGCGGGTCACCAGGTCCTGCCGGGCACGGGAAATCAGGGCATCGCCCCATTGAACCGCCACTTCCACGTTAGGGATACCCATTTTTTCACAGGCTTCCATGAACCGCAAAACGGAGTTGGCGTAAACCGCCGTGAGCTGTCCCCCGAAGGCGGGGGTTCCGATGACCAGATGGATCTTCGGGTTCATGCTTTGTCCTTCGGCGGGGCCGGGATGAAGTTTTGGGCCACATCCCCCTTGAACATTTCCGGACCCGTGTGGGTCAAGCGGCTCTGGAAATCCGCCCAGATCTCCCCGCCCATGTCGGTCCAGCGTTTGCAGAAACTGTAATCTTCCGAAAGGTAATCACCCTTCTCATCGATCAGGCAGTTGAAATAGGCGTAATGGTCCTTTTCGCCCTGCGGGCCCGGCGCCTTGTACTTCAACTCGGGGTATTTTTTCGCCATGGCCTCGAAGACCGTCCGCTTGACCATTAAAAAACCGGTCCCCGCCTTGTCCACCCGGCCGAACCCTTCTACCGTTTGATATTCGTCGTTCAGGTTGATGACATAGGAAAGCCCGACCGATTCCAGGTGCTCCGTACCCGCCAGTGCGTTCTTGCGCACCTTTTCCCAGTCGTACCGTTTCAGGGGGTAAAGACCCGCGCAAACATCCTTATCAAACTTTAAAAGGCGCAAAACCTGGTCCACCTGGTAGCTGATATCCGCGTCGATGTAGAGCAGGTGGGTGGCCGTAGGGTCTTCGATGAAATAGGCCGCGATGCTCTGCCGGGCCCGGGTAACCAGGGCGTCGCCCCAGGGCATGGCGAAGGACAGCCGGATATGGTTTCTGCCGCAAAAGTCCCTCAAACGGAGGGCCGAGGTAAAGTTGGAAACGGTGATCTGACCCCCGTAACAGGGGGTTCCGATGACCAGGTGGATGGGTGGATGGGACAAAGAAGGCTCCTGTTTCATTCGGCTCTCAAAACGTATTTACCTGTTTTTTTGGTTCCAACTTTTTCTATCAGCCCGACCTTCATCAAGGGTTTCAAGAGGTTCATCGCCCCCTGTTTGGAAACTCCCAGGGCTTCCCATAGCTCCCGGGGTGTCAGGCTCCCCCGATCCCTCAAGAGGGTCAAAAGCTTTTCTTGGCGGGGTAAAAGAACAATCTTCTCCGATCCCTTTGTCTGTTTAAGGGCCTGAATCCGATCCCAAACCCTTTCCAAGGTCAGTTGAACGGCCTCGGCGGTGTATTCCAGCCAACCGGTTAAATCATCTCCCTGGACACGGACATTGTCCAATTGCCGGTAATAAAGCGGCCGATTTTCCCAAAAGACCTCGTCCAACGAGAAGATATGGTGGGTATCAAAGCCGCGCCGAAAAAGCTCCCAAAGCCCCAGCATACGCCCCATCCTCCCGTTGCCGTCCGCGAAGGGATGGATAGCCTCAAAACGGTAATGAAGAACGCCCGAGGTAATGACCGGCGACCAGGCTTTGGATTCCTGGTTCCACCATTCCAAAAGTTCCCGCATGAACCCGCTGACCTGGGCCGGCGGGGGCGGCAGGTGGTTCCCGACCCTGACCTGGATGGTTCTGTATTTTCCCGCGTCTCCCTGATCCATAACCCTCGAAGCCAAGAGCCTGTGGAGTTCAAATAGATCCTCGTGCGTGATGGTTTTCTTTTGGGCGTTTTTCTCAACGAACCGCAACCCCGCGAAGTAATTCAGAATTTCCCGTTTGGAGCGTTCAGCCGTAGCGGGCAGTTCCTGGCCCTGTTCCAGCAAGCGGACTTCTTCCAGGGTCAGGGGGTTCCCCTCAATGGCGGTGGAACTGTGCCCATTTCGAGCCCGGGTATCCTTTTGCAGAGCCGGAATCCAGGAAACCTGCAGGGTAGCGGCCTGGATTTTCTCGCCCAAAACAGCGTTATCTTCCAGAACCTTCAGGAGATGGGAAGTGACGGTAAATTGGGGTATGTAGGCCATAAAAAGAGTCTAATTATTAGTCAACTATTAGTCAAGTTATGAGTCAACTCCCCCCGCTTCATAACCAGGGCTGGGATTAAGAAGGCTCGTTGAGGGGTAAAGCAATCTTCCATCTTTTTGAAATTTCCAATTCTTCCAAGTGGCAAACCCGTTCTTCGATGACAAAAGTCCGATTTCCCGGTAAACAGATTTGAGTTCCCTGGTAAACAGTTTGCGTAAACCCGGTAAACATACCCAGTTTCCCGGTGAACGACATCCCCGAACCTAGAAACAGGGCCCCTAAAACTGGCGGCATTAGCCAATTTTCTGGCGGCATGGTTGAATTTCCTGGCGGCATACACCAATTTCCTGGCGGCACGGTTGGATTACCTGGCGGCATAGGTGGAATTTCTAGCGGCATCCCTCCGCTTTTCTGGCGGCATATCACCGGTTTTCTGGCGGCATAAGGAGGTTTCCTAGCGGCATGGGGTTATTTTCTAGCGGCATTTCTCGAATTTCCTGGCGGCACGAGTGAATTTTCTAGCGGCATGAACCTGTGTAACCGTTCCCCGACGAAGCCGGACAAGCCCCCGGACCTGTTCGCCGAAGCCTTGGGATAGGGCGCCTACCTGCCGAAGCCTTGGCGTAGGCAGGCCTAGCGGCATGACCCCAACGTTTCGCTAATTGGTTCAATGAACTTGTTGGCAAAATTGGGACCAAATGGGACCCTGTTCTTTCGAGCGCCCATAAAGGTTAGTGCTACAATTTTCAGCCGTAACTCCGAAATGATGAATTCTTCATGAGGCAGACTTTCTTTGTGCCTTGGTTTCTTCGTGTTGGCCGTTGTTTGGTGGCGCCGGATCAAATAATAAATCGATAAAGGACTCCCCATGTTCCGCAAAGAGCTCAAGGTTTTGGATTGCACCATCCGCGACGGAGGGTTGATCAACGATTACCAGTTCTCCGAGGAATTCGTGAAGGCGGTCTATGCCGCCGTCTGCGACGCCGGGGTGGATATCATTGAGCTGGGCAAGAAACTGGTGGTCAGTGACGAGTACCCCACTTCCAAGTTCGGACCCTGGACCTACTGCGACGATGAGCTTTTGAAGCGGGTGATCGGGAGCTATAAGGGCACCAACCGCCCCCAGGTGGCCGTGATGTTCGATATCGGCCGCATCGACCTGAACGGGCTCAAGGACAAAAAAGACAGCCCCGTGGACATGATCCGCACGGCCAGCTACGTTGCGCAGATCGACAAGGCCTTGGACGCGATCAAAAGGTCCAAAGACAAGGGCTACTCAACCTCGCTCAACATCATGGCGGTTTCGGCCGCGATCGAGACCGAGTTGAAAGAAGCGCTGGAAGACGTATCGAAAACCCCCGAGGTGGACTGTCTTTATCTGGTGGATACCTACGGGGCCTTTTATTCGGAGCAGATCAGCTATTACCTGAAGCTCTACAAACAATACGTGCCGATCGAAAAACTGGGTTTTCACGGCCACAACAACATCCAGTTGGCCTACGCCAACACCCAGCAGTGCATCATCGAAGGCGTGAACATGCTCGACGCCACCATCAACGGCATGGGCCGTGGCGCGGGCAACTGCCCCCTGGAGCTATTACTGGGATTCCTCCAGAACCCCAAATTCGATGTTCGCCCCATCTACAAGGTCATCCAGGAACACTTCGTTCCGCTTCGCAAAGAAATTGAATGGGGCTTCAACGACATCTATGGTATTTCGGGTCTGCTCAACCAACACCCGCGCGATGCCATGAAGTTTCGGGATGACAAGGTTAACCGGGACAACTGCTATGACTTTTATAAGGAATGCAGTCGGTAGAATTAATCCTAGAAGCTCGATGAAACAAAGAGGACGCTAACCACCCAATAATACGAAATTCAGTGTGCAACTCGACTTATGGGTAGTTTACCTCTGCCAGTCTTAAATCGAGCCCGGGTTCTGGTTGAGCATTTGCTCCAGCTGTGCCTTTTGGGCGGAACTAATTTCCCTATTTCCATTCTGTTTGAAATAATCCAGTTCCTGAAGGCGCACGTTTTTCAGATTCAACATGGCCGCTTTCGATTGGGAAGACGTAATTTTACCCGTCTTTAGGTCCTTCTGGATTTGCCGCATCTGTAGTCGGACTTCCATTTGGAACCCGTGCATATTCGAGCTAGTGCCTGACGGATTGGCGGTATTCCCCTGCGTCTGAACCCCGTGAGCGGGTTTCCCGGAAGTCAACGGATTGCTTTGGGCCCAAACCCATCCCGTGCCTGCGAAATAAATTGAAGCGGCGAACATCAATAAACGTTTCATCTTTTCCTCCCTTTCAAACACACTTTCCTTAATGTATTACGACTACTTTACCTGTTTTGACGGATGAAATTCCCGGCCCGGTCGCCTTCAGGACATAAACATACAATCCGCTGGCGACTTGTTCCCCGCTCTGGTTCACCAGTTCCCAAAGCAGTCGGTTTATTCCCACGGACCCCACTGCAGTCGTTTGGTAAACCTGTTCACCGGACAACGAATAGAGGGTCAGCTGGATCAACTCGGTCTGGTTCAGTTTTACCAGGAACCGGATGGGCTCCCTTTCCCTGGAAATATTCGGCTCCGCCGCCGTCCAGAATCGTCCTTCTTCAAACACCGGTGAAGGAGTGAGCGAGGACATCATCAAATTCTGAACGACCGGCGTGGGGGTACCCGTGACCTGTTCACCCGCCGAACCGGAAACCTCTTTCACCACTCCGGCAATGGGGGTGGAAGTTGGCGTCAAAGTTTGTGTCGGGGTGGAGGTGTGGGTGAAGGTAATGGTGGCGGTCTTGGTGGGGGTGGCGGTGGCACACATCGTGAGGGATGTGCTTCCGATGATGGTGCTTCCACCGCACAAATAGGTGCTGTTGAGGATTCCCACGACATCGACGGTTGTATAAGCCCCACCCGCCACGAGGGACGGTACGGTTACCGATTGGACGACCGTGACGGGGTTGGAGGTTGGAAGTGATCCGGTGTTATAGGAAGCAGTGCAGCCATTTCCCCAGACGATGGTCGTTCCGTTCCCGAAGCCGATGCTGTAGTCGACGGTCTGGTATTGCTGGTTGGTCGGCCCGAAGATGGCCGTGACCGAGAGGGATTGGCCTACAGTCACGCAACCGGCGGCCGAATCGGTAACAGTTATGGATTTGAATGGGGTAGGTTGCGGGGTAGTCGTGGCGGTTGAGGTGGTAGTGGGTGTGGCCGTGCGGGTTGGCGTCTGTGTTCTCGTCACCGTCGGGGTCACCGTACGGGTAAAGGTGGTGGTCAGGGTTCGGGTGATGGTGGGCGTCAACGTGGACGTGAGGGTTCTCGTCACCGTCGGGGTTACCGTACGGGTGAACGTGGTAGTTGCGGTACGGGTGATGGTAGATGTGGCTGTAAGGGTAAATGTCGGCGTAATGGTTGACGTCTTCGTAGCGGTCAAAGTCGGGGTATTAGTTTTGGTCGAAGTGGACGTCAGGGTGGGAGTCGCGGTGTAGGTTGAGGTGGGCGATTGGGTGAAGGTTTTCGTGGGAGTGACTGTCGGGGTAAAAGTCGGCGTGTTCGTGACCGTCACGGTGGGACTATACGTGTTGGTCAAAGTGAACGTCAGGGTGGGAGTCGGGGTGAAGGTTGTAGTAAACGTTTGGGTGAAAGTATTCGTGGGAGTGGCGGTGGGGGTGAAAGTCGCCGAGTTCGTGACAGTCCATGTGGGACTATAGGTGTTGGTCAAGGTAGGCGGCACGGTGGGTGTCGAGGTGAAGGTTGGGGTCACTGTTGGTGTGGTCGTGAACGTCAAAGTGGGCATCACGGTCGGCGTCGGGTCGGGAGTCGGGCTCGTGACACAAGTCGGAACACCGTTGCAAAGGCCCATTTCATATATTTGACCCGTGACGTTGCCGTTAAAGAAGGAGTTATCTCCCACATACCAATTTCCGCCGGGGGTTCCGGCGATTCCATTGGTGTTAAAAAAGTCCGCATTGCCCGAACCCTGGGTGAAGCCCAGAACAGTCCCGTTTTTATCGAAAATTCCAACCGAACCGAAACCGTCGGTGACATAAACATAACATCCCTGGACCGAGATAAAATTCGCCGAAAGCAGGGGGGTGCCGGTGGTCACGTCCCATTGCCGCAGCCAGTTCCCCGCCAAGCCAAAGACCTGGACCAGGGCCGTATCCGTATCGGCCACAAAAATTTCGCCTGAACCGTCCAAGGCCACACCCGCCGGGAAACTGAAGGAACCGTTCCCGGTAGTTCCAGGATAGCCGAAGGGGGGGGTGGCCACCCAATTGGTTCCGTTCCAGTAATAGGGGTCGATTCTTTGGTTGCCCGTATCCGACACGTAAACAGTGGTTACTCCAGCGGAGACGGTGACGGCCACCCCATAAGGCGCTTCAAACTGGCCCTGATTCGTGCCGGTCTGGCCGATCTGGCCCTCCTGGGCTCCGGAGGTTTCATTGAACACAAACACCTGGTTGTAATATTCATCTACCACATAAAGGTTGCCCTGGCCGTCGTTGGCCACCCCAACCGGTATGGACAAAACCTGTGATCCAATGGTGCCTGGGGGAATTGAACTTCCCGAGGCGTTAAAGACATCGATCGAGTTGTTCGCGGCATCCGCCACAAAGACATTTCCGGCCGGGTCCAGCGCAATGCCCCAGGGCTGGGGATCCTGCCAATTTGTCAAAGAGGGACAATTGCCTACCGGCGTGTAAGTGATGGTCGGTGTGAATGTGGGTGAGGGGATGATCGTCCAGGTGGGAGTCGTCGTGATTTCGCTCATGCAACCCTGCAGTTCCGACACAGCCAATCCGTCGCCGCCGCTGACGAACACGTTCCCCAGGGAATTCACCACCACCCCCCAGGCACCGCCCTGGTTTGTCACGTCCCCCTCTTCCTCATAGGTATCCACGAAGGAGCATTGGTTTGTCATTTGGAAGCTTCCGCCGACGAGGTTGAAGGTATCCAGATAGGCGGGGCTGTTGTTTCCGTCAAAGGATTCGGTCACATAGAAATGGCCCGCCAGATCCGTTCTCAGCCCTGCCGGGTAGGACAATCCCGATGCCACCACGTTGGTGGGATTAGGTGAAGGGTTGTTCGTGTCAAAAGTCACGATTTCCCCTGTTTCACTGTCCGCCACATAAAGCAGGTTGCCCAACTTCAACAAGGACCGGTAGGGTTGCTCCGTGCTGATGCCGTCGCCAAAGGTCGCCACCGGGTTGGGTGGATAGAAAGAACCGCTACCGTCAAACCGGTAGATGTGCCTTTGCTGGGTCGAGAAATAGATCGAATTGTTGTCGGCCCAAACACCTGTCGGGTTTTCTCCGTTGTAGCTGACACCGCACATCACGCCGTATCCCGTGGGGTTGTACTTCACCACCTGGCCGTTTCCGGCGGGGCCCATTTGGCTTCCCCAATCGGCGACGTAAAGGTAACTCCCCGGATCCACGTTGGCGTCCAGGGGGTATTGCAACGAACCGCCGTTGGTGGAGGCCGAGAATTTCGTTTGGTAAGCCCCAGTGTCTGAAAGAACCTGCATTTGCTGGTCCAAGGAATCGGCCACGTAGATCAGATGGTTTCCATAATCAATCCCCATCCCGAGAGGGCCAAAGAACCCCGAGGTTGATCCAATGCCCTGGCAGCAGGCCCCAGGAGTCGGAGAGGGGGTGAGGGTGGGTTCGGCGATGCAACCCTGCAGTTCCGACACGGCCAATCCATCGCCGCCGCTGACGAACACGTTCCCCAGGGAATTCACCACCACTCCCCAGGCACCGCCTTGGTTTGTCACATCCCCCTCTTCCTCAAAGGTATCCACAAAGGAGCATTGGTTTGTCATCTGGAAGCTTCCGCCGACGAGGCTGAAGGTATCCAGGTAAGCGGGGCTGTTGTTTCCGTCGAACGATTCCGACACATAGAAATTGCCCGCCAGATCCGTCCGAAGGCCTGCCGGGTAGGACAATCCGGATGCCACCGCGTTGGTAGGATTCAGTGAAGGGTTGGTCGTGTCAAAGGTCACGATTTCCCCGTTTTCACTGTCCGCCACATACAGCAAGTTGCCCAACTTCAACAAGGACCGATAAGGCTGTAAAGTGCTGTTTCCATCCCCAAACACGGCCGAGGGAGTCGACGAGTAGATGGTCCCGTTTCCGTCAAACCGGTAGATATGCCTTTGCTGGGTTGCCACATATACCGCGCTGTCGTCTGCCCAGACGCCGGTCGGGTTTTCACCGTTGTAGCTGACACCACACATCACGCCGTAACCCGTGGGGTTGTACTTCACCACCTGGCCGTGCCCGGCCGCGCCCATTTGGCTTCCCCAATCGGCTACGTAAACATATCCTTCTTGGTCCACATTGACATCCAAGGGAAATTGAAGAGAGCCACCACCGGTGGAGGCGGAGAATTTTGTTTGGTAAATTCCGGTGTCCGAAAGAACCTGCATTTGCTGGTTCAAGGAATCGGCCACGTAGATCAGGTGGTTACCATAATCAATACCCATCCCGAGCGGGCCAAAGAACCCCGAGGTTGATCCAATGCCCTGGCAGCAGGCCCCAGGGGTCGGGGTGGGAGTGAGCGAGGGTTCAGCGATGCAACCCTGAAGTTCCGACACGGCCAATCCGTCGCCGCCACTGACGAATACGTTCCCCAGGGAATTCACCACTACTCCCCAAGCGCCGCCCTGATTCGTCACGTCCCCTTCTTCCTCGTAGGTGTCCACGAAAGAGCATTGGTTGATCATCTGGAAATTGCCGCCGACGAGACTGAAAGTATCCAGATAGGCGGGGCTGCTGTTTCCGTCGTAGGATTCAGACACATAGAAATTACCCATCAAATCCATTCTCAGTCCCGCTGGGTAGGCAAGTCCCGACGCCACTACGCTAGTGGGAGTCGTCGAGGGGTTGGTCGTATCGAAAGTCACGATTTCCCCGTTTTGGCTGTCCGCCACGTATAACAGGTTGCTCACCTTCACCAGGGACCGGTAAGGCTGTAAAGCGCTGTTTCCATCCCCAAACACGGCCGAGGGAGTCGACGAGTAGATGGTCCCGTTTCCGTCAAAACGGTAGATATGTCTTTGCTGGGTTGCCACGTATACCGCGCTGTCGTCCGCCCAGACACCGGTCGGGTTTTCACCGTTGTAGCTGATCGCGCACATCACGCCGTAACCCGTAGGGTTGTACTTCACCACCTGACCGTTTCCGGCGGGGCCCATTTGGCTTCCCCAGTCAGCCACATAAACGTAACCTTCGTTGTCCACGTTGACATCCAGCGGGTATTGAAGAGAACCACCACCGGTGGAAGCGTTGAATTTGGTCTGGTAAACGCCCGTATCCGAGAGAACCTGAATTTGCTGATCCAAGGAATCCGCCACGTAGATCACGTGGGTTCCATAATCAATCCCCATCCCAAGCGGACCGAAAAAGCCCGTGGTCGATCCAATTCCCTGGCAGCAGGATCCGATGGTCGGCGTGGGGGTGGGGGTCAATGTGATGGTGGGGGTAAGGGTGATAGTGGGTGTTAGGGTTATCGTAGGGGTGGGTGTGATCGTCGGCAGGAGACTGGGCAGGGGAAATGGGGTTTGGAAAGGTTTTAAATACATCAGAACCCGGCTGCGGTTATGGTTGGCCACGTACAAATTGTCGTTAGCATCAAAGGTTTCGGAATAATCCTGGGGGCCAAAGTCCTGCAGATAGGTCACCGGGTCGTCCGCCAGAAGGGGATAGGCTAATACCATGCAGAAGCCATTCTCTGTCGCTTGGGCATCCGACCCCACCACCATGACGGTGTCGTCCGAGTTGAAGGCCGGTTCCCAAGGGTCGCAAATGCCTCCCTCAAAATTACCGTTATAACAGCCTTGGTAAGTAAAATTCGTGAGACCGCCGGCACCGTAAACCGCCGAGGCCAAAACGTTGGTCAAAACGGTCGGTGAGTTATTGACGAGTTCGGAAGCGTTGAACCGAAGGAGGCGGTTGTTACCGGCAAATTCCAGCGAATGGTCTGAAACATAAAGGTTTCCATGGTGGTCCAAAACCACGGCGCCGGGAGCCGCGAAGGAACCTTGGGTGGGCGGCTGTTGGGAGCATCCTTCCCCTCCGCCGTAACCTTGGACAATGGCGTTGGGATTTCCATTGCAACCCACATCCGTGGCCGTGGGCTGTCCTAGAATGATGTCCACGACGGGATTTGTGAGGGGATTCGAGATCCGCACGACACGGTTATTGCCTGTATCCGCCACCCACAAATGCCCGCTGTTGTCGACCGCAATTCCCTCCAGGTGCACGCCCGAATTTTGGTTAACTTCGACGGTCCAATTTACCTGGGCGCTGGTTCCCAAGATGGGGATGGGTGATTGGATCGTGGCCGCGGCGGTTTCACCTTGAATCAGGGGGAGGTTGTAAACCACAATTTGAAGACCTTGTATCGACCAAAGGTGGCCGGCATTGTCCGTTTTAATTCTTCCGAATCCTTGTCCGGAAAGGGGTTGGTTGGGCGCAACGGGGCCCAAGGCCCCGTCTTCCCTTTGTCCGTTTTGAAGACCGGAGGGACCGTTGGAGGGCATGTTCCAATACCGGATCAAATTATCCGCCTGAATCAGCTGGGTGACTCCCTTGGCGGTTCCAATAGCCACGCCCAACGAGTAATCCATGTCCTTATAACCGGGATAGTTCTCTCCCCCCTCCACGTAAGGTTTTAGGAGCGCGACGTCCGGGGAGTGGACCGTACCGGCAACCGGAGCCGGAATCGGGGCCGGGTAACGGAAAATGCCCCCGTTGTTATTGTCCGCAGGGTTTATCCAAAAAACGTCTCCCTGCTGGTCCACTCCGACCGATTCAAGAGTCTGGGTGCGGTAAAACAAATTTTGGTATTGCTGGCCCGAAAGATCCGTAAAGATGAGATTGTTATCCCCGTTTGGATTATCACTGGGGTCTCCGGGAGTGTCGTTCAACAAGACCTTCACCGGATTGTTGGAAAGGGTTATATCGTCGGATTGATCCAGGCTAATCTGAACCAGGTCAATTTCATTCGATCCGGATACCCACAGGCCTCCCGAACCACCCAGCGATGGCGCCCCGCCAATTCCCTTCCCGTTGGGGGGAGCGGGAGCGTCCCATTCCAATCCATGGGGATTCCCGCCGGGAATGGTGAAAGTTTGCGAGGGTGGGACCAACGTATTATTAAAGCCGTAGAAGGGGACTCCGTTCTGGGTGCCCGAGGGTTTATATATGGAGATCGTCGAACTATAAGGGGAAGTGAGGACGTAAACATTGCCCGCTCCATCGACCCGCACGGCAATCGGAAGAAATAAGGATAACTGGTTGCTTCCAATAAAGGAGCCTTGACCCAGCACCGCGTCAGCGGTGCTTGAGGGAGGGGCGCAGCAGGTTCCGCCGGGACTCGGAAACCGAAGGACCCGGTTGTTGAGTCCATCGGCGACCCAAAGATTTCCCCACGCATCAATCGCCACTCCCGCCCCATAGACCGGTTCGTGGCCGTCAAAATTCGGGAAACCAAAACCAAAAATTTGGGCGAAGAAAAGATTGTTGTTGGAAGGCGACCCGTTTGAGTTGCTTCCGTTGTTATTCGCGGCGTAGCCGTTCATATTCGGTTGGCCCCACACATAGGAAGCCGTTTCCAAACTGGCCACCGGCCCATTGGTCTGGGCGTTATAGCGGAGAACCCGGTTGTTGCCGTAATCGGGAACGTAAAGATTACCTTGCGGGTCCACCGCCATGTTGGCAATGGTATCGGACTCGGCCGGGGTTTGGTTCCAATAAAGATCGCCGCACAAACAGGAGTTGTCGGTACCAGGCGGGGTGGGATAATTCTGCCAATTGGAATCATGGTTGCAGCCCGTATGAACATAATCGGGCTGGCCTAAAAGAATCGTGGGGCCGTAATTTTGGTTTTGACCGGTATCCGAGGAGAGGTTGTTGAGAGATATCCCCAAAACACGGTTGTTGTCCGAATCCCAAACGTACATGACGTTATTTTTAGTATCCACCACGGTACCGCCCAAATTAAAACCGGTCTGCGTGGTGGCTTGGTTAAATTGAATATTCCCAAAACTGATTTGTCCCAGGATGAGGTCGGCCCAAAGATCTCCGGAGACACCGCGCGGAACCGGGAGAGAGTCGGCTAGAAGTGCTGAAGGTTGAAATGAAAAAAGCGCGAGGAACGAAAAAATTAACAAGGATGAAAAAATGAACCGGAAACCAGTAAAAAGATTTTCAATGTTAGAAAACTTTTTATTCATAAAATCCCTGCAGATAATATTTTTTAATTTCTTAATTCGGAATTATTAATCCGAAATAAATTTTAATACATCAA
>CAZGKT010000068.1:0-14355 GCA_964525605.1 uncultured bacterium | reverse complement strand
TGGCTCTACAAACCTTCGCTGGCACGCTGTCCATTCTGGGTCCCCGTCGTGGACAATCAGCTCGTACCAATAAGGGTTAATGGGGGCCTGACCCCGCCTTGCAAGTTCTCCCCAACCCTTATTTCATCTTCAAGTAATTCAAGACCTCGTCGTAGGTGCCGTCCTGGTTGGCGTACTTGGCGTAGTTTTTTCCCGTCTCGAACCATTCGGCCGTGGTGGGGCGGTTGAGAGAAGCCACCGTAAGCAGGTCCGGCGTCGTGAGGGGGATCACCTTCCCCGTCTTCATGGCATCCCTCAGTTTCGATTCCACCGCCTTGTCCACGACCGCCTTCAGGTCGGCGCCGGAAAAACGCTCCGTGGCCTTGGCCACCCGGTCGAAATCGATGTCGGCGGTGGGCTTGCCCTGGCACATCAGCCGCAGGATCGAGGCGCGGCCTTGCAGGTCGGGCGGGGCCACGAAAAGCACCCGGTCGAACCGCCCGGGCCGGCGGAAGGCCCCGTCCACATCCCAGGGCGCGTTGGTGGCCGCGATGATCAAGACCCCCTCATTCGAGTACTCGGTCCCGTCCATTTCCAGAAGGAACTGGTTCACGGTCAACCGCCATCCCCCCGAAAGCTTCGTGTCGGCACGCTTGGCCCCCAGCGCGTCCACCTCGTCGAAAAAGAGCACGCAGGGCCGGTTCTTGCGGGCCAGCTCGAAAACCTCGTGCAGGTTCCTCTCGCTCTGGCCCACCCACATTTCCAGAACCTCATGGATGCCGATGGAAAGGAACTTGGCGTTGATCTCCCCCGCCGTGGCGCGGGCCAGGAAGGTTTTTCCGCACCCCGGGGGACCGTACAAAAGGATGCCCCCTCCCGTGCTCTGGCCGTAGGCCTTGAAGACCTCCGGGTGGGTCAGGGGGTAGATGATCTTCATGCTGATCTCTTCCTTGAGCGCCGCCATCCCCCCCACGTCCTTGAACGAAACCGCGGGCCGTTCCAGGTCGGCCTGCCCCGCTAATTCCCCCCGCCCCTCGCCGTCCTCGCCCATGGCTTCCCTCATTTGGCGTTCCGCCAGCGACGGCTTCTTTTTCAGTTTTCCCTTCTGGCTCTGGGGGATCACCTGAAGTTCCTTCCCCAGTTCCTCGTCCGCCACGGCCTTTTCCTGCTTGGTCGCTTCCACATATTGCGCCTTGGCCGGGCCCAGGTCCCCGGCCTTCAAAAGCAGGCGGGCGTAAAGCACCCTCAAGGCCGGGCTGAAGGTCGGCTTCTTGGCCATTTCCTCGATCAGGGTCAGGGCCACATCGTTCTTGCCCTGGTGGTAGAAGGCCCGGCACAAGCCTTCCTTGAAACCGTCATCCTCAGGCCAGAGGGCCAGGGCCTCCCGGTATTCCTTTTCAGCCTCCTCCGCGTGCCCCTGCGAAAGCAGGGCGTCCGCCAGCATCCGCTTCAGGGGCGGGTTTTGGGGCGAAAGTTTCAACGCCTCCCGCAGGGATTGGATCTTGTCTTGCTCACTCATGGCTTCCCTCCAACGACGATATTGTGTTGTTGTTCCCGGCCTTCTCTTCTTCAGCGGAATTTTTATCCTCAAAAACGTAATTTCCAATGACCCCGCCTAACAGCAAACAAATCACTTCCTCCACCCAAAGTGTGTGATCCCCATCCACCGGCTGGCGCAGGTCCCATGTCCCCAATAGGTTCGAGATCACCCAAAGCATGGCGGGAACGGCCGCGATTTGCAGGGCAAAATGGAGTCTTGAATCCGAGTTCGTTTTTTTCAGCTCGATCCTTTGAACCACGTGGTACAACCAAAACCAATTCAATCCGGTTATAAACCACGCCCAACTTTGGGCAAAAAAGCCGACACTCAACAGAACCCCGCCGATCAAATAAGCCAATCGATCCAACCGAATACCTTTTTGATCATCGAAATAGTTTTTCGTCCAAACGCAAAAGGTGAAAAAGAGTATGGTGAAAAACCAGGCGGTCGGATCCCCGTACCAGGGTTTGGAAACCGCGAAGAAAACCAGGGATAAGACCCCCAAAAGGAGGAAACAGTGGAAAAAAATTCCCATCGCTCGGTTCCTCACGCTTCCGGGACGTTGTTTCAACCACTCCACGCCATAGCCCTTGATCAAAACCACCTCGAAAGCCCCCACGAGACCCGCGCCGTTGAAGGTGATCAGGCCCAGCACAAGGGAAACAAGAAATAAAAAAAACAGGACTTTGAATGCCGAATGGTCCATTAAGTAGTCCCCAAGTATTGCGTCCAGTTTCTCGTCGATCGAACCCATCACCTTCTGGGCTTTCTGGTTGAGCGGCTCCAGTTTGAGGCTTTGCCCGATCGCCCGATCGGCTTCCAGCAATTCATCCCATTGGAGGTGAAGTTCACCCTTCAGGCGAAAGGCATGGGCGTTTTGCGGGTCCAGCGACAGGGTTTTTTCGACGCTTTTCAGGGCTTTGACGTTTAGTTTCAAGGCCTTGAAGGCCTCGGTGCGGGCGTTGTGACAGTCCACATGATTGGGATAACGGCGCAGGCCCCGATTGGCGGCGGTCAGTGCCTCCTTCGGCCTGCCCAATCGCAGGAGGACCCCGGATAATTCGCTGTAGTAGTAGATCCTTTCGGGATCGATGCGGATGGCCCGGCGGAAAAAGGATAGGGATTTTTTAGGCTTCCCCTCCTCGCGATAAACTGTCCCCTTGATGTAATAGGGATAAGAGTCTTCAGGGGAGATGCGGATGGCGTGGTCGGCCGCCTCGTGCGCTTCCTTGAACCGGTCGGTGTTCGTCAGGCACCAGGCCATCAGGCAATGGGCGTCGTCGTCTTCCGGATTTTCGGCCAGCATCCGGCCGATCTCTTTTTCAGCCAGTTCATAGCGGTCTTGCCTCAATAGGATGCGGCAGGCTTCCAAACGGTTGGACATGGGCGGTTTCACCCTCGAAAATAATTTCTACTCGTCTGCATATTTCGCTTACCCACTGATGGCTAAGCACCCCAACCCACCATCCGCATCTTCGTCATCACTCTGCGCCTTTATTGAAAGAACGGGCCCAGGCGGGTTGATAGAGCCCGAAACGGGGGTATTTTATATTCCGAAAATGGGCTCAAAGGAAAAAGATAATATTTTTAGAGAAGTTTAAATTTAATTTCAGTGCACTTGATCCGACCCTAATAAGACACTCCAATAAATATTGTTAAGATTTTTTTCCGATCGACGATAAAAGTCTTAATAAATAGAAGGTCAGTAGGCAGTTCGCATAGGAAGTAGTCAACCGTCGTCGGTCAACAGTGAACCAAAGAAACTAAACCCAAACTCTTCAGGTAGCTCTACCAGCCTGGGGTTAGGCGGGAGCCCGGCTGAAATTGCCGATGTGCTTTATCCGACCTCTCTTGCCAGCCAGGGTTCGGGCGCCTGGCTTAAAGGGTTGCGGGCGGCTTTCAGGGGCCATACACCAGCCAGCCCGCAGGCACCCCCGAAGCCAACCCATCCAATGTCCCCGCCCCCTCCTGGGTAGGGCCTTTGCATGCCGTCTTGCCAAAATCTTCTCGTTGGTTGCCCCGCAGGATCCAATCAACCAGGGCCTTTACCTTGGCCTCGGCCATTTCTTGGTCGATGGCCACCTCCAGGGCCCGTAGGACCAACCCCTGGGTTTCGGGTGGGGTCGGGGAGAGGGGTACAGTTTTTGGGCTTCCTCACCCTCGGCCAGGCCTTTCTTCCTGACCTCTGGTTTTAGACCCGTACCGGGGCCCAAATCAGCCAATTGGGCGGCTGCCCTTTCCGAAATACCCCAAATTCCCTTATTTTAATTGCTCGCAGTGCGAGCAATTGAAGCTCTTTCGGGGTTTGAATTGCTCGCACTGCGAGCAATTGAGGACTTTTCTGGGATTGAATTGCTCGTAATACGAGCAATTGAGGTCGATTCTGACTTTGAATTGCTCGTATTACGAGCAATTAAGGCTCTAGCTTCTGCGCTTATGAGGGGCAAGAGCTTTAAGGCCCTATTCACCTTCTCCTCATCGAACATCCTTTTTTCCGCAAACTGCCTTTGGGTGAGGTTCGGGTTCAGGATAAAGCCGTTGATGGTCTCCCATTGAAGAAACTTGGGGGTGCTAAACCGCAGTACCCCCCATAGATCAGGTAATGTAAGTCCGCCAACTCCCAGGGCTTGCCATCCGCCCGGAGCGGTTCGACTTTGCTCACCGCAAGCCGGGGGTTTGAGGGATGAAGCTGGGCACCCCCGGCCAGGGGGTTCTCCCGGTCGCGCCCCACCTGGATGGGGTTCTGGAGACCCCTCCGGGCCATATCATCGGCCTGGTCCCGGATCTCTTGTTCGGTAGGCTTGCCAGGGTTATCAGGATTGGGGCGGATGTTCTTGCGGGGGATCGGCTGAACGCCGGGAAACAACCCAGTCAGAAGGGCCAAAGCATCTTCGATAGCAACAGGCATAGGGGTGCCTCCATATACATGGTGATTACTCCCCTACCAACCAAACATAAGTTGGCTGGTGCTTCTTGGGAGCATCCATTCCCAGACAAGGAACAGATACTCCCAGGCGCCTTATTTATTTGGTTCAGTTTATTTTTATCAAGAATAAAGCACATACCAAAAACTTAAATACCCTTCACATGAAAGCCCTTGAGCGCGCCCAGGACGATCCAAATTCCCACCAGGGTGACGAAAATCCCGAAAGACATCTTCAGCCATACTTCGGGAAGTTTATGGGCCTCAAAAGCTCCGAGCCAGGCGCCCAGGATTAGCCCCACGGCGACCAAAGCCCCGGCCTTCAGGTCCACATTGCCATGGCGGTAATATTCGATCACCGCCATAAGCCCCACCGGCGGAAGCAGGACGGCCAGACTGGTACCAATAGCCCTTTCCTGCGTGAAGCCCGCTAAAAAGGTGAGCGCCGGGACGATCAAGATGCCTCCCCCGACACCGAAAAACCCCGCCGACAACCCGGCGACCAGACCGATCCCTAAAAATAACAGGGTCATGTGTTACCTCCCCGGCCTCTTTAATGAACAACTTTGCCCAGCGGGATATTCTTGGGCACTAGCAGGTTGTGTTTCAAGCGGAAGGTTATTTCGTTTCCAGGCCGAAACCCCGCCTGAAATGTGGGCGATCTGGCTATAGCCCTTACCCTTCAATAGCGCCAGGGCCATCCCGCTTCGGGCCCCGCTATGGCAATAGAGAAGAACGGGACCGTTCTGATTGATCTCACCTGTTCGGCTTCCCAGCTCTTGCAAGGGGATCGACCTGGCCCCCGAGATATATCCTTCTTTGAATTCAGCTTCGCTTCGCACATCCACCAGTTGGATCGTCTTATTGCCCTTCAAGCGCTCAAAAGCATCCTTGGGGGATACCTCAGAAGTCGGATCAGAAACTCCCAAACCCAGCATTGACTTGATCAACGAACCCATCGTTCCCATTTTGTTGCTCCTTTTAATTTAAGCGTGTGTGAAGAAAAAGCCCATCAAAGCCCCATAGAAAGTGCTGATCCAGGGGTTGGCGGTAATGGGGCAGGCCCCGGTAGAACAGCCCACCAGCTTGTGGTAACCAAACCCCAACAGCGCGCCGATCGCGACACCCAGAATGATCCTCATCGTCCGCTCCTATCTGCATTAGCATTTTCTAATATAGCTGGTCAAAAAAAAGGGGCTACTTCCCTTCACCGCAAAAGACTTCCCGCATCAGTTCCATCAGCTTGATCATCTTGGGGTTCTGGATCGAATAGTAGATCTGGTTCCCCTCCCGCCGGGTGGCGACCAGGTCCCGTTCCCTCATTTTCGACAGATGCTGGGAAACGTTGGATTGGGTGGTGCCCAGCCCTTCCGTTAGTTCCTGCACGTTCTTTTCACCCTCCGCCAACATGGACAAAATGGCCATCCGGTGGGGATGGGCGAAGGCTTTGACGCAGTTGGCGGCTTTATTTACCTGGGCTGTTTTCATAGCTATATTAGATTTTACTAATATTGTTTCAAAAGTCAATGGCTATGGGTCTTTATGTTTCTTGGAAGAATGAATCAGGCCATCTACCATTTTAAAAATGGATTAGGGTCTCTTTTTTCCGCTCACCTGTCGCTTTGAGACAATTTGGGCGTAGAGTGAAAGCAGGAAGCCTGACTCCCTATTTCTATGCCACCGGCCAATGGATGGGTAAAAAGGGCGAGTTATTGACTAAATGCCCCCATAAAACCGGCCAAAGGCATAGGACAGCATCACCGCCATCAACAAGGCGCCTAGGCCCGCAACCAGAACATGGGATGTCCAGCGCAGATCGAACTTCCCCACGCGGACCAAAAGCAAATAGGCGATGGCCAGATTCAAAGAACCCCATAGGACGTTCACGGTCGCTGAAGACAAACCAACCCCCGGCGGGTTCGCGAAGGGACTTTGAAAAGGGTGGCCTGTAACACCCATGACAAAATGGGGAACGGCATTGGCGAGGAAGGCCCCGCCCCAAAAATAAGAAACGTAGTGATACCAGCGCATGTTGTGCCTCCTTGATTGGTTGATGTTATTCTCACATGCCACTCGGGTCAATAAGCTCTGATACGGCTAATCTTCTTCATCAAGCTGGCTAGAGCTAATAAGGAGTCAGACCAGTATTTTTAAATTATTTTTTGGCCTAAGCATTCGATTGATTGGCGGCACCCGATGACCGCGCCATCTTCGGAGATTCGGCGAGCGATATCATGAGGAAAGCGGATCCCCCCAGCAACACCGCAAGACCAATGAAAGATGGGATGTAAGAGTTATGAAACGTTCCCCGTAACGCGTCCATCAGCACGATGAGAAGACCGGACGCCTGTACAACCAGCGCGAAGATCCCGTTGCTTGTCCCCTCGGGAGCCGGAAAGGTGATCTCAGCGCCGTATTGATAGGCCACCGGCGTCACGCCCGTGACCGCAAAACCCATGACGAAAAAGCAAATCACCTCGAAGACGAGGCCCCGCCCGAGCACCAAACCCAGCGTGGCCGGCACGGCCAGAATGACTGCGATGAGAATCACCAGCTTCCGGCGTCCCAAGGCGTCCGAAACCGCGGGGATCACAATACTGCCGACGATCCCGCCGACAAGCAAAAGGGCCGTCAACATCACGCCCTGGTCCACAGTAAGCGAAAGCTCCGGGTCGAGACCGTCAATGAGCGTGAACACTCCATTCACGATGCCGCTGGCCAGGAACAGTGCGAGCGAGAGGATATAAACGTTCTTGTTCTTCAGGATCTGCTTCAGGCTGTCCAGCACCAGCGCGCGAACCTCCTCGCCCGGCGGGCTCGCGGGAGTCGGCGGTTCCGATCGGGCTAGTAAGAGGAACACCAGGGCCGAAACGGCCGCAGCAACCCCGTAGATGAGCTGCAACCCCGAAAAACCGAAGGATGAAAGCAATCCGGGCCCCAGCACCTCGCCCAGCCCGATGCCTAAAAACACCGCCAAAAAAATGACGCCCGCAATGGTCGCCCGATGCTTTTGCGGAAACCAAAGCGCGGCGAATTTAGTGAAGGCGTTCATCAGAAAGGGCTGTCCGATCGAGATACCGATCGATCCCACCACCGCCATCGTGTAATTCGTGGGATACAAAGCCCGGAGCAATCCGAATCCCCCCATCAAGAGGGCGCCGAATCCGACCGCTTTCTTGAAACCGTAGGTATCGATCGCCCATGCCGCTGGAAACGAAACAACGATGTAGATGAGCATGAACATGTTCGCCAGAAGATCGATGTCTTCACGCTTGACCGAGTAGGCGGCGGCCGCCTGCGTCGCGATAGGCGCGTAACAGATCCACAGCACTTGGACCATGACATTGATGAGCATGAAGACAGTGAGCACCACCCATCGGTATGGGTATAACTTGACGCCTTGCTCTTCCATCACCCCTCCAATCTTTCATCCAACAAAAGAATCTGTCATTCCATCGCATCCAGGAAACGGGATGGAGTACGAATAGGATGCCGGAAATAATAATCAAAAAAGCAGGCTTTAGTGAAAATGTTTTTTAGGAAGTAACCATTGGTAACCAGTAGATTCTCAATGATGGGCAGGGTCAATCCGAATGGTTAAGGGGCCCTGCTCCACGGAACAAAAAGAAGTCAGTGTTCAACATTTTGAAGATTCAAATAAAAAAGGGTGGAATTACTTCCACCCTTTAGAAAGTTTTTCATGGATTTTACAAACCACTTTTAGTTAATCGCGATCCCTATTTCCCCCGCTCTAGGCGAAGGGTTTCGGGTACCGCGTCGGCCACTTCGGGCGGGCCCCAGAATTGAATAGGTCCGGGGCTGGCGAAATCATCCTCCAGCGCCCACTTTTTGCGAAGGCCGGCGAAGGTCTTAAACGGCTTGCCTTTCATATCCACCAAAGCTTTTTGAATGACCGCCTTATCCTTGCCATGACGGCGTTCCAAATTCATCATCATGGTCAGTGGAACCCCGCCGGTTTTCCACTGGGAAGGGGGCTTCAAGAGATCTCGCACGCTGGAAAGATAGCCGGTGAACCCGCCAGCCACTAAAAGAGAAGCGTTGTAACCCAGGGCGTAACAATAATTCGAGTCAAAATTGGAAGGAGCCCCGCACCGACCCTCATAGCCGAAGAAATGTCCCTGGCCCGAGAACTTCCCCTTGTACTTCCCTTCTTTTTTCCACTCGTTCAATTTGATGGCCACCGTTTCCAACAGCAGTTTTTCCGTGTCGATCTTCGAGACCTGGACATTTCCATGAGGATCCCGATCGGCCAAAAGCTGGAATTGAATGGAATGCGGCAGATGGTGGAAAGCGCTCTTGGATTCGGCCGAGAGCTTGTGCTTTACGTAGCTCACCTTTTCTTCCGGCACTTCTAGTTTCTCAAATTCAGCATTGTGGGCCAAAAGATCGTTCAGTTCCCCGATGAGCTTCTTCATTTCCGGGATGAATTCCAACAACCCTTCCGGAACGATGGCCACGCCGTAGTTGAGTTTTTTCTCTGCGCGGGCAGCGACAATCTTGGCGACCTCAACCGTAATGTCTTCCAGAGTCGACTTTTTCGCCGCCACTTCTTCAGATATCAGGCAAATGTTGGGATGGATCTTTAAAGCCACCTCAAGGGCGATATGGCTGGCCGAGCGTCCCATGACCTTGATGAAGTGCCAGTATTTCTTGGCCGAGAGGGTATCCCGACCCACGTTGCCGGCCAGTTCGGCGTAAATCTTGGTCGAAGTGTCGAAACCGAAGCTGACCTCGATTTGTTCGTTCTTCAAATCCCCATCAATGGTTTTGGGGCATCCGATAACCCGGATATTGGCTTCCTTGGCTTTGAAATATTCGGCCAGGACCGCCGCGTTGGTGTTGGAATCGTCCCCGCCGACCACCACGAGAGCCGTGATGCCCGCCTTTTTCAGGTTGGCTTGTACTTCCGCAAATTGTTCCGGGGTTTCCAACTTGGTTCGGCCCGAACCGATGATGTCGAACCCACCGGTGTTGCGGTAGTTTTTCAAGAACGTATCGGTAATTTCGATTTTCTTGTTTTCAATAAGGCCCGATGGTCCGCCCAGATAACCGGTGAGGGTGTTCTTCTTGTTGAGTTTTTTCAGACCGTCATATAGCCCTGCGACCACATTGTGACCACCGGGGGCCTGCCCTCCGGAAAGAACCAAAGCCACCTTGATGGGTTTTTGCAGAGAGGCCGGGGCCTTGCCGGGGCCGAATATCACTTCGGGTTGGCCATAAGTCATGGGAAAGAGTTTCCAGATGGCTTCCTGATCGCTGATGGACCGGGAAGGTTTGCCCGACTTGAACCCCAGCTTCGAAGCCGGAAGGGCTAAGACTTTGGGAAGCGTGGGTTTGTAGTCGAGACGGTGTTTCTGAAGAGGGGATACGTTGCTTTTCATGGTGCCTCCATTGGGATGTATCGGGCCGTATTATAAAACTCGATGGGACAGGGGATATGGTCAAAATCATAATAACCATTCCCACAGACCTTTTTTAACAACCCAACCGACAAATGTTTATTTACGTTAATGAACGTACCTGCTCGAAATTTTTAATGCCGGCTGTAGCGCCTAACGCCCGCACCGCACAAGCCCCCGCAGCGTTGCCTAATCCCATGCAATCCCTCAATTTCCAACCCAGGGAAAGACCTTTGATGAAACCAGCGCAGTAACAATCGCCCGCTCCCGTGGTGTCCACCACCCTCGTTCTGAAGGCCGGAACGTTTAATTCCTCCTCATCCCAATTCAATAAATAGGACCCCTTCTCTCCCCGTTTAATGATGACGGTTCGGCATCCCAATCTCAGAAATTCCCTGGCCGCTTTCCGATACAGTCCAGGCCCCAAACGGGGCAAAAGCATCTTCACTTCCCTTTCACTTGGCATGAAATAATCCAAATAAGGAAGACAAGGTTTTAACGCCTTCATCCACCTTCCGGACAGGTCCCAGGCCGTATCCAGGGAGGTCGTGACGTTCTTTTGCCGGGCCATCCGGAGGATTCCAGCCATCGGGGCGCCATCCAATGTTGGAAATAGAAAATATCCTCCTATATGCAGGTGATCAAACCGGGAAAGAAGTGAAAGTTTGATGTCCCGGGGATGAATATGGTCGTTGGCCGCCATGGAATGAAGAAATGACCTTTGTCCATGAGAATCCACTAAAACCAAGGTGGCGGAGGTGGAAACCGCGGAATCCCCAATAACCCGGCTGGTATCAACTCCGTCCTTTTTGAGTTCTTTCAACGCATAGCCGCCAAAAGTATCCCCACCCAGCTTTCCCCAAAGAGAGGTTGAAACACCCAAACGGCTCAAGGCAATGGCCGTATTGGAAGCGCAGCCCCCCATGGCCATTTCCACTCGATCCACCGGCAAAAGACCGCCCGGAGGAGGAAGCCGGTTGACGGGTTTGACCAGCATGTCCACTAATACGTTGCCCAGGCAGGCCACCCGAAAAGGAACCTTCCGGGTTTTATTTGATTTATGCTTCATGGCTCTGGATACCTAATTGAATAAAAGGGTAATTTCTATCTCTGATTTTAAATAACAACAAGCGGGAGTAATGACCATGCCAAAGTTTTATCATTATCCTAACTGCTCCACCTGCCGGAAAGCCAAAAAGTGGTTGGAGTCCCACCGCCAAAACCTTGAGGTTGTGGATATCACGCTTCATCCACCTTCCGTTGCAGAGCTCAAAAAAATAATCACATTAAGCGGAAGTAAAATAACTGACCTAATGAACACATCCGGCGTGCAATATCGTCTTTTGAACCTGAAACTTAAAATAAAGAACATGACCGATGATGAAATACTTCGACTTCTCGCAAAAAACGGCAAACTGATCAAACGTCCGTTATTGCTCAGCGCGGACCACGCTTCCATTGGCTTCCAAGAGGCTATATTCCAAAAAACTTGGAAATAAACGAAGGGGAGAAAGCCCAAACTTTGGCTTGCTTAAACGATTTTTATTCGGTATTAAAGAAAGGCTTTTCCGGCACTCCTTGAAGGGGAAAGGGTTCCGGACAGGGGAAAAATCACAGCGAAGGATGGCATCATGAATTTATCTGAAATCGAGAAGTATTTAGGAAACGACGCCAAGGACCTCCTGGGCTACCAGTGCAAAGGCATCTCCAAGGACATGCTCCACATTCCCGGCGGCGACTTTGTCGACCGGATCTTCGCCCCCACTGACCGCAACCAGCGTGTCCTGAACAACCTCCAATGGCTTTATTCGACCGGCCGCCTGGCGGGTTCGGGTTATGTTTCCATCTTGCCCGTCGATCAAGGCATTGAGCATTCGGCCGGCGCCTCCTTCGCCAAGAACCCCATCTACTTCGACGCCGAAAACATCGTGAAGCTGGCCATCGAGGGCGGCTGTAACGCGGTGGCTTCGACCCTGGGAGTGCTGGGCATCGTTTCCCGCAAGTATGCCCACAAGATCCCCTTCATCGTGAAGCTCAACCACAATGAGCTTCTGACCTACCCCAACAAGGCCACCGAGTTCTATTTCGGCACCGCCAAGCAAGCCTATGAAATGGGCGCGGCGGGGGTCGGGGCCACTGTTTATTTCGGAAGCGACACGGCCCAGAGGGAAATTGAGGAAACCACCAAGATGTTCCGGGAAGCCCACGAACTGGGCATGTTCACCGTCCTCTGGTGCTACCTGCGCAATAAGGCCTTCAAAACCAAAGAGAAGGATTTCCACTTGTCCGCCGACCTGACCGGCCAGGCCAACCACCTGGGTGTCACCATCGAGGCCGACATCATCAAGCAGAAATTACCCGAGAACAACGGCGGGTTCCTTCACCTGAACCAGGAGTCCAATTACGGCAAATTCGACAAGCGCATGTACGAGAAGCTCATCCCTGACCACCCCATCGAGTACACTCGGTGGCAGGTGGCCAATTGCTACATGGGCCGGGCGGGCTTGATCAATTCGGGCGGCGCCTCAGGCGAAAATGACTTTGCCGAAGCCGTCAAAACCGCCGTCATCAACAAGCGCGCGGGCGGCATGGGCCTGATCTCCGGCCGGAAAGCTTTCCAGCGTCCCATGGGCGAAGGGGCCAAGCTCCTTCAGACTATCCAGGACGTCTATTTGGCCAAGGAAGTCACCATCGCTTAAGCAAAGCAGAGGTTCAGTCTTTAAAACCCCGGATTCAATCGAGTCCGGGGTTTTTTCATTTCGAGGTGAATGTAATGAAGGAATCTAAATATGTGACGGTGGTCCTCGGTCAGAGGGGCGGCGGCCAAATCCTGGGTGTTTTTACCGATGAGGCCAAGATCAAGGCCCTCAAGCTGGTCACCGAGGAGTTCCAGCAAAAAGGCTATGTGGTCTTTGAGAAGGTGAAGATTAACGATTACCAATTTCAGAAATTCGGGCTTTACTTCAAATAACCTAAAGGACCCATGAAACCAACCGCGTCTCGCGCTTTCCTTTTCTTGACATTATTCGTGCTCGCCCTTTTTGCGATTTTGAGCTGTCGCCCCTGCGAGGCGGGAGCCATACGCGATTCTATCGATACCATGTCGTTTCGGTCTGTTCCCGAGGACGACCCGCTTTTGGGGCCAAGGTTCAAGCAAACCACGGCTTTTTATTCCATCCGGCCCCTGGCCGGGTGGGTCCCGAAACCTTCCCAACATGACAACCCGCATTACCAATATCCCGTTTGTTTCGTGGATCCGGAGACCGGAGATTCCCTCTCCATCGGCCTGATCGATGGCGGTCTGCCCGACTTGTCCATCGAATCCTTGAGCCGTTTCCGGGGCGACTACCTGGGGAAATTCCGCAAATCCAATCTTGGCAGAATTATTGGCAGTGACCTTTACCGTTTTGACCGTTTCACCTGCGTCCAGGGCTTATTTCAACGAAACCAGTTATTGACCCTTCAACTCCTCATTTTTTACCAGCCTGGTTCTTTCTTGCAGGTGGCTTTTCAAGTCAACGAACACAGATACCATTCCCTGGCCCGCGCGATCGAGGCCTGCATCGCTTCTTTGGTATGGCCCGACCCCCAGTAACCGTTCCGATTCGTTTTTGGGGTCATAATTTCAATCAGCCTTCAATAAAGGCCTGTATAATAAAAACGTTTTAAATCATCTGGTCTTGGAGGCAACATGCAAAAAATGATAGGTTTGTTTCTTTGCCTACTGATGGTAGGCCTTCCCCTTTCAGGTTGTTATACCGTGAATCACACGATCGGCACCGGCGGCGACACTCCGGTCGCGAGCGATCGGCAATGGTACGTCCTCTGGGGTTTGGTACCCATCACCAACGTGGATGGCGGACAAATGGCCAAGGCCAAAGGATTGACCAACAACTACACGATTCAAAGTCAGGCCAATATTCTGGATGATATCTTGAATATGATCACCGGCTTCGTTTCGGTCTGGGGACAAACCATCACGGTTCTGGCTCCCGCCGGTTCCTCCGCCGCGACCTCAGCTGGAGCAGCCGCCTCAGGTGCCGCTCCCGGCGCCGCCCCCACAGCCAGCAAAGCAGACCCCTATTTGAACGCGGCCAACCAGCTCATGGGCACCAAGGATTACGCCAACGCGCTCAAGTATTACCAGGCCGCCGCCAGTCTCGATCCCAACTCAGCGGCTGCCTTCCAGGGCGAGGGAAGCTGTTACTACTACATGGGTCAGAAAGACCAAGCCCGGGACGCCTTCAACAAGTCTCTGGCGCTGAACCCCTCGAACACCTCGCTTCAAAATTTTGTCAATACCTTGAAGTAGTCCCCGATTTTAAAGGGCCTCCGGCAGATATACCGGAGGCCTTTTTCATTTCCAGGCATTTCTAAATTGGAGCAATGGAGGAAAGGGACTCACAAAGAAAAGTTGTTTGAAGGCGGTTAGTGGACAACTAACAACTTCATATGTTGACGACCCGAGAAGAGTCCGTTCGACCCGTAAAGCT
>CAZGKT010000067.1:0-14911 GCA_964525605.1 uncultured bacterium | reverse complement strand
CATCCACTTGCAAAGGGGCCAGGTCCATGACGCCATGCATGCCTTTCTGGAAACCCTGGATCTGATCCATCCCCTGACCCCCGGCACCTACTATCTGGGTCTTTTTCATAACGCTTCCACCCTCACCCTCCAATGCCGCCTGAACTTAGGTGGTCTTTTCAAAGAAAGAGGCGAGTTGGAGAAGGCGTTGGAACAATACCGCTTGGTAGCCGAGTCTTGGCCCAAGAACATCCTGGCGCAGGGAAGCCTGGGGGACTGCTTGATGGCGCTGGAACGATTCGATGAGGCCATGGTGGTTTACAAGCGCAGTTTAAAGCTGATTCCCGAGGGGCCGGAACAATTGAACCTGAGGAACGATTTGGGTGTGACCTATTTTCGCAAAGGCGAGATTGATCATGCCGTGGCGGAGTTCAAAGAAGTTCTTAAACAAGACCCGGGGAACGCCAATGCGGTTTACAACCTGGGACAGCTTTACCGCCAGGAAGGGCAATCCGACCGCATGCGCAAGGATTTTGACGAATTCGCGAGAGATTCAAGTCATGGAGCCTCCATCCTGTTTGACCTCGCCATGTCCATGATATCCACCGCCGTCACGGCCTCGAAAAATCCCATTCAGGAGGATCAGGGGTTGGTCGGGTCCAGCCAAGCCTTGAAAAAGGTCCAGGACTTGATCAAGCGGGCCGCCGCCGCGGACGCCACGGTCCTGATCCTGGGAGAAAATGGGACGGGGAAGGAAGTGGCCGCCCGGGCCATCCATCAGCAATCCTCTCGCCATGACAAGCCTTTCGTCCCCATTGCCTGTTCGGCCCTGAGTGAATCCCTTCTGGAAAGCGAACTTTTCGGCCACGAGAAGGGTTCTTTTACCGGCGCCCTGGACCGGAAATTGGGAAAATTTGAGGCGGCCCAGGGGGGGACCGTTTTCCTGGATGAGATCGGCGAACTCAATCTCTCCATGCAGGTCAAGCTTTTACGGGTTCTGCAGGAACGTGAATTTGAACGGGTGGGTGGAACGGAAAGCGTCCGGGTCGATATTCGGGTGATTGCGGCCACGAACCGGGATTTGAAAAAGGCCATCCAGGACGGCCGGTTCCGGGAGGATCTCTATTACCGCCTCAATGTTATCGCGGTCCAGATGCCGCCCCTGCGGGAAAGGGAAGGGGACTTGACCCTCCTGATCCGTCATTTCCTTGATAAACAACGGCAAAAAAGACATCATCGATTCGAGGGAATCTCCCAACAAGCCTTGGAAATCCTCAAACGCTACCGATGGCCCGGAAACGTCCGGGAATTGGAAAACCTGATCGAGCGGGTGGCGACCTTGAATGACGACGTGATGATTCGGCCCGAACACCTTTCGCCGGAAATAACGGGAGGAACGCCTTTGCCGAGGAGCGCGGAAGCGGGCCTGCCCGAATCCGGGGTATTGGAAAGCATGGAACGCGACATGATTGAAAGAGTTTTGAAGGAAACCCGGTTCAACAAGCGATGGGCGGCCGACCGGTTGGGGATTAGCAGGCCCACCCTGTACCAGAAATTGAAAAGGTATGGACTTAAGTTGAAACATGAAACAGAAAAAAGATAAGTGTAAAATAAATAAACGTAATTAAATAAGTGTAATAAAAACATACACTTAATGGATCAGCTTAGAATTGACAACTTAGTAAAACCCTTATAAATCAACGTTTTATTTACTTTAAATTTTGGCATATCGCTTGCTTATAAAGGATGGTGACTGGCTGGAAACAGTTAGTCATCAAACGATTCAAAAAAACTCACCTCCTAGAGAGCCCCAGATTGACCCATCTGGGGCTTTTTTTTGTTTGGGAACATGGGTTTTCCTCTTGTTATAGTGCCTTTCCACGCTTGCACTTGGAGGCTGACCCTGATTGCTCCGGCCGTCATTTCCTTAATCGCCTTAGGTCTTTCACTCGGGTTAACCCCTCTTTTCCGGAAAATCGCCCTCAAATCCCAGTTTTTGGACAGTCCCTCCGGCCAATTGAAGAAACATACCGCCCCCGTTCCTTATCTGGGAGGGCTGGCCATTTATTTTTCGTTTCTTCTCACGATTTTAGGGGTTCTCGTCCTGGCTCCGCCGGTGGAAGGCGCGAGGGTTTTAGCCATTCTTTCCGGGGCCACGGTGATGGCCCTGCTGGGGCTGGTAGACGATCTTTTTTCACTCTCCCCTTGGGTGAAGTTTCTCTTTCAATTCCTGGCCGCCGGTCTCCTGGTGGTTTTTGGGGTCCAACTCGAATTTCTTCCCGGTCATCCCATCCTGGCGGTAGTCCTGACGCTCCTCTGGGTGGTGGGGGTCACGAACGCGGTCAACTTGATCGACATCATGGATGGACTTGCCGGGGGGGTATCGGCCCTCGCTTGTTTAGGGTTCGTGCTGGTGCCTTTTCTCGGCAGTCAGAGCTATGTGCCCCTCACGGCCGCCGCCCTGGGAGGGAGCGTCTTGGGGTTTCTTCCCTACAATTTCCAGCCCGCCCGGATCTACATGGGCGATTCAGGAGCCCTCTTTCTAGGTTACGCCCTGGCGGGTCTCGCCATGGGACACGGATACAGCCAGGTGAACGTGCTGGCCCTTTGCGCTCCGGTTTTGATACTGGGGGTGCCCCTTTATGACACCGTACTCGTCATGGTTTTACGAACCCTCAAGGGGAAGTCCATGTTCCAGGGGTCGAACGATCATCTGGCCCTGCGCCTGCGTCAGATGGGCTTGACCGTCAAACAAACCGTTCTTGCCCTCTGGGGACTTTCGGCTTTGCTGGCGCTGGGGTCGGGATGTCTGGTCCGTTTTACGGAAAAAAGGGCTTTTGCTTTTCTTGTCCTGCTATCAGCGCTCGGGATGATCTTTACCTTGATTGTCGCCAGCATTCCCATGGCCGATTCCCGATTGACGGGAAGTTTCCCAATAGGGAGCGTGCCTCGAAGGGGAGATCCGGACGAACCGGCGCCGGTAAATCCCCCAAAAACTGTTTTGTCTCGGCGTCCCATTCCGAAGTCGCGGATCCGAAAAAAATGAAAATAGAAACCCTGGTGGCGGGGGGAGGCCTGGCGGGCCTCGCCTGCGCCCGCTCCCTGGCGGATTCCCGGCGGCCTTATTTGCTGGTGGAAAAAGAAACCGAGACGGGCGGCTTGTGCCGGACGATCCAAACCGGCGGATTTACCTTTGACTATACCGGTCACTTCCTTCATTTTCAGGATCCCCAGATTGAACGTTGGGTGCGGTCCCTCGCGGGTAAAGTTTTAAAACCCCGGCGGCGCCATTCGGCCATCCATAGCCAGGGCGTTTTCACCGAGTATCCCTACCAGGAAAATAACGCCGGCCTGCCCTCCGCGATCGTCCGAGAAAACGTGCTGGGCTACCTGGACGCGGTCCTGCAAAACCGGTTTCATCCCTCGCGCCGCCCGCCCGGTGATTTTCGGGAATGGTGCCTGAAGAATTTTGGCCCTGGCATCTCCAAGCATTTCATGTTTCCCTACAATTCCAAACTCTGGAAGATTTCCCTGAACCGGTTGACCACCCATTGGATGGGGCGGTTCGTCCCCACCCCCAAAGTGAGGCAGGTGTTGGAAGGGGCCCAAAGGCGTCGTCCATCCGATTCGGGTTACAACGCGTCCTTTCTTTATCCCGACCACGGGGGCATTTCGGTATTGCCCCAAGCCCTCAGCCGGGGGCTGCCCCGGGTTTGGCGCGGGGTGGGCCTGAAGTCGCTTGTCTTGCGCGAAAAAAAGGCCCGCCTAACCTCGGGCATCGAAATAGGCTTCGACCGGCTGGTTTCGAGCCTCCCCTTGAAAACCCTGGCCGCCCTCACCCGCGACCTTCCCAGCGGATTGAAGCGGGCGGCCTCCTCCCTGGAAGCCGTCTCCATTTACAACATCAACTTGGGACTCCGGGGACGCCAACCCATGCCTTACAGCTGGGTTTATTTTCCCGAAGACGAATTTCTTTTCCACCGCGCGGGTTCGGTCAGCGCCTGTGTGCCCACGGTAGCCCCGCCGGGCTGTTATTCCCTTTACGTCGAATTTTCCTACCGGGGAGCAAAACCCGATCCCGGGCGTCTATACCGTCATGCCCTGCATCAGTTAAAAGGCTTGGGTTGGATCCGGTCGGAAAAGGACTTGGTGGCTCGGGTGGATCTGGACCTGCCCGGGGCCTACGTGGTTTATGATGAAATTCGGGAAAAGGTGGTGGGCGATCTGCTGGCTTTTTACCAAAAAAGAGGGGTCCAATCCGTGGGCCGTTACGGGTTATGGGAATATGGCAGCATGGAAAGCGCCCTGAAACAGGGCTTGGCCGCCGCAAGCCTTTGATCCAACCGGGAGACGAAAGGCTTTCGGGAGAATGCTATAATGCCTGCCGTTCTGGCTTGTGGTTCCACTCGACGGTTTAAACACAAAAAAACGAGGTTCCATGCCCACTCCCATCGACATTGAATCCCTGAAAAGCATTCCGCTTTTTCAGGTGTTTACCACGCAAGAGTTGAACACGGTGGTCACCCTTTTCTTCGAGAAGACCTATACAAAAAGTTCAACTTTGTTCGTCGAGGGCATGACGGGCGAAATCCTATACGTGATCAAGAAGGGTTCGGTCCAGATCCTGAAGAAGCTCAGTACCAGCCAGGAGGCGGTTCTCGCCACGCTCAAGGACGGCGAGTTTTTGGGCGAAATGTCCTTGATCGACAACCGGCCGCGGACTGCCACGGCCCGGGTGGGGGAAGAATCCACCCTTCTGGTGATGACCAAGAAGGCTTTCAATACCATGATGGAAAAACATCCTGAAATCGCCTTGAAAGTGCTGATGTGCTTCCTGAAAATAGCCAATGAACGTTTGCGTAAAGCCAATGAATCTATCAAGCAAGTCTGATTTCCCGGAAAAACCATGAAAACAAAAAAACGCTGTGTGACTTTCAGTTTGATCCTATTTCTTTGCCCCGTCCTGAGTTTCGCGGATTTGATGACGGAGGGGGCCATCGGCACCCAGGCCCGGGCCTACTGGCATTACGCCATCGCCCTTTTTTCCCTTCGAATGAGCAAACCGGAACAATCCCTGGTGGAATTCGAGCAGGCGGCCCGGTACGATCCCGATTCCATCTCCATCCACAAGCATCTGGCCTACAACTATTACATGGAAGGCCTCGAGAACAAGAGCGTGGAGGAACTCCAAAAATCCGTCGATCTGAACCCGGATGATTCCGAAACTCGCCAGCAGATGGCCGAACTCCTCGCGTCCCAGGGGGAATATTCCAAGGCTCAGCACCAGTTGGAATTCCTGATCCAGAAAAACCCCGGCAATATCAAAGCCCATTATGAACTGGCCGGTATTTTCGCCAGCCAAAATAAATTCGACGAGGCCCTGGGGGCCTACCAGAGGCTTTTGACCCTGGACCCGAAGCAAGCCGATGCCTATTACAACATGGGGCTTCTCTATACCCGGGGCAACCAGGCCGTGAAGGCGGAGGAATATTTCAGGAAAGCCATCGCCACCGATCCGACCATGGAGGCGCCCTATACCTCCCTCGGTCTCATTTACGAATGGGAAAAAAACGAGGCCATGGCCATCGCGACTTACCAGGCCCTGGTCAAGATCAATCCGCAGAGCGCCCAGGCCTATCAGGCTTTGGGGGAACTCTATGCCGGGCAAAAAAAGGATGAGGAAGCCCTGGCGGCTTTTCAAAAATACTCCCAATTGAAACCCGCCGACGCCTCCGCGCTGGACAGCATCGGCATCTGCCAGTACCGCCTCAAGCAATATGACGACGCCTTGGCTTCCTTCCAGGCTTTTCTGGAAAAGGAACCCCGCAACGCTCTGGTTCGTTTTCATCTGGCCGCGACTCTCGAGGAAAAGGGAGACTTGGCCAATGCGGAAAAACAGCTCCGGTCCATTCTGGACAACGATGACAAATCCAGCGACGCCTGGGTTCGGTTGATTCTCCTCCTGGAAAAAGAAAAAAAGACGGACGAGGCGTCCCAGGCCATGAAAGACGCCCTGAAAAACAATTCCAACAACCCGGATCTTCTTTTGATCCAGGCCATGTCGGTGCATGAAAAGGGGGATCTGGAATCGGCGGAAGACCTGTACCGAAAGGTCATCCATCTCGATCCGCAGAACGCCCAGGCCCATTTCAACCTGGGGGTTTTGCTGGATAAAAAAGGAAAATTCGACGAGGCGATGGATGAAATGCGGAAGGTCATGAAGATCGATCCTCAAAACGGCGAGGCGTTCAACTACGTGGGTTATTCCTACGCGGATAAGAACATCCGGCTGGACGAAGCCAAGGATCTGGTCGAAAAAGCCGTCAAACTCGACCCGGACAATCCCTTCTACCTCGACAGTCTGGGGTGGGTCTATTACCGCCGT
The DNA here is from genome assembly GCA_964525605.1 of uncultured bacterium. Classification (GTDB taxonomy): domain Bacteria; phylum Oederibacteriota; class Muellerivitia; order Muellerivitales; family Muellerivitaceae; genus CAVTWJ01. Next base: position 8,547 of record CAZGKT010000067.1, on the reverse strand, counting down.
TCCGATTATCCGGGGGCCAAGGCCCAGTTGGAAAAAGCCGAAGGCTACATTAAGGACGGCGATAAGGACAACGCGGTGGTTTATGACCATCTGGGCGAGGTTTTTATCAAGCTGGGGGATAAAGAATCCGCCGTCCTTCAATGGAAAAAAGCGGCCGAACTGGACCCGGACAACAAGGATTATCCCGCCAAAATCGCCAAGGCCCAACCGACCCCGTGACGCGATCCGAAGTGCGCCTGCGGACACCCGCCAAGGTCAATCCGGTCCTGGAGGTGCTTCAAAAACGGGCGGATGGTTACCACGACCTGGCCCTGGTGTTCCAGGCTGTTTCCCTTTACGACGAACTCATTCTTGAAAAGATCCCTTCCGGCGTCGAATTTCGGGTGGAGCCCCCTTGGCCCGGTCTGGCCGACGACGATTCCAACCTGGTGGTAAAGGCCGCCAAGCTTTTTTTAACCGAGGTGCTCGCGGACAAGGGGGGAGTCCGGATCGTCCTAAAAAAACAAATACCCCTGGCCGCGGGGTTGGGGGGCGGTTCCAGCGACGCGGCGGCAACACTCCTGGGGCTGGAGGCCCTTTATACCTCCGGTTGCGGCAAGGAAAAGTTGAGGGACATGGCCGCCCGGCTCGGCTCGGACGTGGTTTTTTTTCTGGAGGGGGGAACCGCATTGGGCACGGGGCGGGGTGAAATCCTGGAGCCCTGGCCGGCGGGGCCTTCCTGGAACCTGGTTTTGGTCAAGCCGCCGGAAGGCCTCTCGACTCCCTCGGTTTACCGCTCGGGCAAAGCAGCCTTTACGGACGGCAAGAGGGCCAGGGCCTATCAGGATGTGGCACATAGGGGAGAACCCCGGGAGATCGCGCGTTCCCTATTCAACGGTTTGGAACCCGCGGCCGGATTTTTACTTCCCCTGGTGTTGAAAATCAGGGATGAACTGGTTGGATCGGGCGCCCTGGGGGCCCTGGTTTCAGGCAGCGGCCCCACCGTTTTTGGGGTTGTGGAAAACGCCGCCGCCGCCCAGTCGCTGGCTCAAAAATTTAACCGAACGGGTTGGACCGCGCTGGCCGCGCAAACAGTTACCAAGGGAGTCGAGTTCTTATGAGCGCCTCAAAAAAAGAAAAATCAAAACGCCGACGTTTCAGCGTTCCGAAATGGCTGGCCCTATTGCTGGTGACTGTTTTCGTATTGGTAGGCGCGGCCGTCTTTTTTATTTACGGGGTCATTCCGGGCAAGGTGGCCGAGGGACTGGTGAAGGCGGGCCAAAACCGCCACGCGCCCCAGAAGAACCCGGGGAAGTACGGCCTCAAATATGAAAACGTGGAATTTAAAACATCGGACGGTGTGACCCTGAAGGGATGGTGGATTCCCGCTACCGTGCATAAACCCCTGGGAACGGTTCTCCTCACCCACGGGGTCTTCCATAACCGCGACCAGGTTTTGACCCGGGCCGTTTTTTTACAGGAAGCGGGTTACCAGGTTTTGACCTTCGATATGAGGGGCCAGGGGGAAAGCGGCCCCAGTCCCCTGTCGGGAGGGTTGTTGGAATCGGGTGATTTCAGCGCCGCCGCCGATTTTCTCACCCAAAAACATTGGGCCAAACCGCCGGTGGTTTTTTTCGGGTTTTCCCTCGGGGCCATATGCGCCCTCCGGGCCGGCGCGGTTCACCCGGTGGACGGTGTGATCGCGGACAGCCCGCTCCCCAATATCAAATCCTACATTTCACGCCGGACGATAGGAGCCCCCTTCACCCGTCTGCCGGGTTTTTTGTCAAAATGCCTCGAGGCCTACGACGCGGTTTCGGGCCTTCATTTGGAGGAAAAGGACCTGGATTTATTGCCGGTGATGCGGCAAATCACTCAGGTTCCCATTTTGCTTTTCTCGGGTGAAAAGGATGACCTGGCTCGAAGCCCTGAAATTCAAAAGCTTTTTGATCAGTGCCCGGCGCTCCACCGTTTGCTGGTTTATATTCCCGACGCGGGCCATGAGCAAACTTACAGTGAGTATCCGATGATTTATGAAAAAGCGGTTTTGGATTTTCTGAAGAATGTGAAGGAAGGGTTTCCCCAAACGCCGGAATCTCCCTGGATTCAATCAAAGCCGATCGAGAAGAAAAGCGCGGAATCCGCTCCGACGCATTCCAAAAAAACCAAACCGGCTACTCCACACATCCAATGAAGTAATGGCAGGTGTAGCAAACGATTTTGCATTTCTTGGTCACCATGGGATGTCCGCATTGAGGACAGGTGTAGAAGAGGGCTTCTTCCGGATCGGCTGGGGTTTTAAATTGACGACCCAGATCAAAAAGCGAAGGTAAGGGAGTTAGGACGGGTTGCGACGGAGGGAATTCTTCCATGGACGGAGATTAACACGTTTTTTCCGGCAATCTCAACGGTCCCACCCTATTTGTAGCTTGATTAAGCCTCAGTCCCGAATTAAATTAACCCCCTGCTTTTTAAAGGGTTTTTACACCCTGCCAACCGATTGGGGCGTCGACAAGCGGTAAGTCACCAGATTTTGGATCTGGCATTCGTAGGTTCGAATCCTACCGCCCCAGCCATTTTCCTTATAAACCTTTAAATGAGAAATTGGCTTGCCCAGTTTCCAACTAAATAAGTTCTAAATATATTCATGAAGGGCAGCCATTTTTCCTTATAAACCTTTAAATGAGAAATTGGCTTGCCCAGCTTCCAACTAAATAAGTTCTAAATATATTCATGAAGGGCAGCCATTTTTTCCTATCAGGATTTAAATGAGAAAATGACTTGCCCATCCTTCCGCCCCATCAGGTTCTAACCGTTTCCTTAAATAACATTTACCTATCGAATATCCAACCTTCCTACAATTTCGTACGAACCCATTCGAACGAATTATTTTTATGTTCAGAGGATTTAAACCGCCCTCCGTGTTTTGATTTACTTATTTTTAACAAACTCGGTTCTTGACGGAAACACGCTCCCACAATAATCCCGCCAATTCTTAACCCGGTTTCGGGGGATCTTCGCCGATGGTCGGCTTCCCGAAACCGGACTACAACCGAAGGGGAGCCAAATGCGTTCAAAGCATTTGTTATACGTTTATCAAGCCGCCGCATTCTTGATGTTGAGTTTGACATTTCCAGCCCTCGCTCAGCAATCCGTCGATTCCACCCCCGCAGCTGTCTCCGCCACACCGGAAGCCACTCCCGCCTCTGCGCATGGAGTGCGCGAAGAGGTGAAAAGTTTGGAAACGAAAAACGATGATCTGGAAAGACGTTTGAAAATCCTGGAAGACCAGATGGCGGCCTCCCAGCCTTCCAAGCCCCATTCGCAGGATCTGGTCGGACCGGCCGATGACGATATGGATGAAGACGTTTCCGCGGGACTGAAATTGATGGAAACAAGCGACGACAAAGACAGCCTCGTCACCGATGAAGGCCGGCATTTGCGTTTCGTCGGTTCCAACGGAAATTTCATCTTTCGTATCGGCGGATACATGTTCGCCGATTACCACAATTACTTCCAACCCATGTCCAGCTACCTTTTGAATGATTACGTCAAGCAGGATCCCCAGTTCGCCACCGTTCCCCTGCAAAAGGATTTCAACGGTTTCGCCGCCCGCAAGGCCCACCTCTCCTTCGGGGGCACGTTTGACAAAACCTGGGGCATGGACATCGCCCTCGAAAGCGACAAGTCCGACGCGGTCAGCGTGGGCTTCTCCCATCTCTACGTCTTTATGAGGGCCGCCCCCTGGCTGGAGATCACGGCGGGAAAATTCACCAACATCCTTACCCTGGAAGGGCTCCAACCTTCTTCCGGTCTTCCGTTTATGGAAGGCTCCATGGTCCTCAATCTGGTTCCCAACAAGGACATAGGAATTCTTTTCTCGGGCAACGTGAACCATACCCTGGATTACGGATTCGAGATCGCCAACGGGGACCAGGACAACGAATCCTCCTCCGTCAGCCCCCAGAAAGCCGAGCAGAACGGGAAGGCCCTCACCGCCCGGGTCTTTTTGACGCCTTTTGAAAAATCGGGCAATGAAGATCTTGAAGGTCTTGGTTTCGGCATCGCCGGGTCCTACGACAACGAAACCAACGCGCACACCATCAGCGGGTCGGACATCAACCCGCCCCAGGATGTCCCCTGGCCCAGCGGTTTCTCCACTTCCATGGGCGGAAACGAATTCGCTTTTGACGGCGGGGTCGGCTTCGCGGACGGAAACTTCTACCACTGGGACCCCCAGTTCTACTGGTTCGCGGGCCCCTTCGGTCTTCAGGGCGAGTATGTGCAATCGATCGAAACGGTCGTGGCGGGGGCGGGCCTCCAGCCCGTCCAGTTGACCAACACCGCCTGGCACCTGGAAGGCTATTTCGACCTGGGCGGCAAGGCCGGTTTCGAACAGCCGATCATCGACAAGCCCTTCAACCTGTCCAAAGGCGATTGGGGAGACCTGGAAATCGTCGCCCGCTTTCAACAACTGCAAGCCGATGTGAAGGCCTTCGCCGTGGGGTTTCCCTACGACCCGGCCGGAAGCAGCCTGGCGACCGGGGCCCAACAGGCCAACGCTTACGGCCTGGGGGTGAACTGGTGGTTCAACAACAACTTCAAGCTCATGCTGGATTTCGAGCGAACCGATTTCTCCGGCGGGAACGCCGTGGACGCCGCCGGAAAAACCACCATTCCTTCGGAACAGGTCATCTTCTCCCGGGCGGCTTTGATTCTCTAAAGTTCAAGGGTTTGACGGGGCCTTTCCGCAAGGGAAGTCCCTGGGTTCGAAGCGTTCAGGTTGGACTCGAATAAAGGCTTGGTTCGTGGATCGGAAAGGGAACGATGCGGAACAAAACTAAATTAAGTTTCCTTCTTCTGGCGCTCCTGGGTCCCCTTTGCTTCACCGCGTGCAAAAACGCCATCGCGCCCACTTCCGCCAGCAACCCGAACGTCAACAATCTTCTTCCCCAACCGCCCGAAACGGCCCTCTCCACCAGTATCGCTTTCACCGGCATCGCCACCAACGGCGACAACGGTTTTACCTTCATGAATCTCCAGACCCTTACTTCCGCCGCGACGATCTATTTCACCGACGCGGGGTGGAACGGCCCGGCGGGTCAGCTCGCGGGCGGCCACATCGTCAGTTTCACGCCCTCCCAGACGCTTCCGCCCGGTTCCCAGGTGCTCATCGCCGAGGGCCAGGCGGCGGCTTCCCTCGTCGTCCATTCCCAGGTCACGGGGGTCGCGGGCACCCTCGCCACCGACGGAGCCCCAGGCGAAAGCATGGGACTTTCCAAGGATGTGATGGACCTGATCGCCTTTACCATCCCCTCCGCGGGTTCGACGGTTTTCCTGACGGCCCTCAACGAAAACACCAGCCATCCCTTCTTGACCAGCGGAGAGGGAAGCAAGGGCAACAGCTACGTCCCCCCCGGATTGACGGTGGGGGTGAACGCGGTGGACCTCTATAAATTGCAGGGGGAGAACGAGGTGTTCGCCGATTGCGGGGCTTTGGAATTTCCCGCCCAATTAACGACCGTCCAAGTTCTTGCGCTTCTTTGCCAATCCAACAATTGGGTGGCCACGTCCGGGGGCGGGGTAGCCCTTCCCGGAACCAACGTGAGCGAGTGTGATTTTTCGGCCGTGATTTTGCCTGTCCCCACCGCCGTATCCACCCCCTGGACCGGGCCCTCTCCGACCTATACCCCCTTCCCCTGCGGGTATCCTGCCGCCACCTGCACCCCCACGGCGACGGTCGCCGGAACCGTCGGGCCCGGCTGTATCAACTTCACCGGCCTCACCTACAACGGCAACAGCCAATTCAGTTTCGTGTCTTCCGTCAACTTGCCCGTGAGCCAGGTCATTTATTTCACCAACTATTCCTACGACGCGACCGCCAACGGCGGTTCGGGCGGGCTGGTCGATGAAAGTTTCACCAACGGTTCCACCGCGACGACGGTCATCGAGGGCACCCTCTCCTACACGGCGTCCGGTACGGGCTTAAGCGCCTACAGCCAGGTGGTCATCGGCAATAGTTCCGATTCAGGCGGCAACCAGCTCCAGGGCGGGTCGGTCATCAACGTGGCGGGGGCGGGCGGCAATCCCTACTTGGTTCAAAACCATAACGGCTACGGCCACAAGGTGCTGTCTTACATCGTCCCCTCCGCGGGCACGACCACCTGGCTGGGGGCCATCCTCTTCGGGCCGGTTTCCTGGGTCACGAGCGGGTCCGTGACCGCCTGCTGGCAAACCTACCTGCCTCCGGGCCTGGCGGTGACCAATACGACGAACCTGGCGGGCCTCTGGACCAGCGACAACCTCAATCAATATGCCGCCACAAGCCAAAACGACAACGCCATCCTGAATAACTGTTACAGCGATCAGGCGGACATCCTCAACCCCGGCAATTGGGTTGCGGATGGAAACCAGGGTAAAACCGCGGTGTGCTTGTATCCCATCGGGGCCGAGGGGGCGGGTTATCCCACGGCCATCTGTTCTTCCGGCGGGGGTTATACGGGCGGATTGCCCTAGGCGATCCGCGTGAGTTGGTTCAGATTTGAGGGGAGGCTGTTCCATGATTTCGACGAATAAAGCCAGGGTCCTTTTTGCGTTGGGTGGCCTGATCCTTTTGGGGATGGCCTGCTCGCCGAGCAACATTCCCACGGCGCCCACTCCTCCCAAGCCCGGCAACACCTCGACCATCACGATGACCTTCACCCTCACGCCCCTCTTGTCCTACACGCCCTCTGTGACGCCCACGACCACGAACACCCTGACTCCCACCTATACCACCACGACCACGGCCACAAGCACCTTCACCTACCCTCCCGGGACCCATACCCCGACCCAGGTTTTCACCAATACCTCCACGGGCACCTCGACCGACACCGCCACCTCGACCATCACTCCCACGGCCACGATTTCGTACACCTCGACGAACAGCGCCACCCCCACGGTCACTTCCACCATCACGGCCACAGGTACGCCCATCATCCAGCCCTCGGCGTTGAACACCGGGGACATCGCCTTTATTTACATTGATTGCGGCGGGAGCGGCTCCGCCCAATACCAGGGTTTCGTGACGTTCCAGCCTATCCTGACCGGAACTTCTATCGTATTCACCGACCAATCCTACAGCCCCGGCACTGGGTTGAGCTCAACCGGACGGCATAGCTTTACTTGGACCGCGACCAGCGACTTGTCGGCGGGAACCACCGTGGGCGGCACGAGCGTCAATTGCGCCCTGGCGGGGACGGGGGATTTCTGTTTCGCCTATCAGTTGAACAGCGGGGTGACCACCTATCTGGCGGGCATCGGCGGAGTGGGGAAAGCGCCTGCGGCCACGGGATGGATGACTTCCGGAACCGTGCCGACTTCCTCACCCTACAATTCCTATCTGCCCCCGGGGTTGACCACCGCAAACGCGGTCTGGCTCCCCAATCCCTCCCCGACCGTTTCCAATACCGCCTATGAAATCTGGTACTACGATTGTTTCGACCAATCCGACACCGCGGCAGGCTTGCTAGCTGCCATTTCAACCCCCTCCAACTGGGGACAAACCCCAGGCTCTTGTACCTTCACCGTGGGCGCGGCATCCACCCAGACCTTCACGCCAACCAACAGTTTGCCGCCCACCGACACGGGCACGCTCACGGTGACCTCGACCATTACGAATACTCCCACCATCACTAATACCCCGGCCCTCAGCTTCACCTTCACCAACACGCCCACCATCACCTTAAGCCCTACCGTCACACCCACGGTCACTTCCACCCTCACTTCGACGTCCACTTCGACCGCCACCCTCAGCCCCACTTTTACGATCACCAGCACGCCCTTGCCTAACCTGACGCCCGGCGCCATCGCCTTCACCGGGTTCGTGCAGAACGGCAACACCCAGATCAGTTTCGTGCCCTTGGGAGGAAGCTTGCCCGCGAGCCAGGTGATCTATTTCACCACCTATTCCTACAACGGGAGCGCTCTGGTGGATGAAAGTACGATCGTGTCTTCCACCGCGACTACCGTGGTCGAGGGGATCATCTCCTATACCGCCCCGGCGACAGGTCTGGGGACTTTCAACCAGGTCATCATCGGCAACAGCGGCACGAACCAGTTGTTCGGGGGCTCGATCGCCAACGTGGCGGGGGCCTCGGGCAAGAACTACCTCGTTTTGAACCACAACGGGGCAGGACACAAGGTTTTGGCCTACACGGTTTCCGGGCCGACGACCGAGTACGTGGCGGGCCTCATCTTCGGGCCGGACACCTGGCAGACCAGCGGGTCTGTGACGGCCTTCTGGGATTCCTATTTGCCCTCGAGCCTGGACTCAAGCAATTCCACGGACCTTTCGACCCTGTGGACGGTAGGTAATTTCAGCCAGTGGAACACCTCCTCGGGACAGAACCAAAACGCGGTCGTCAACTGCCAGAGCAGCCTGTCGACGATCACCAACCCCTTCAATTGGACCGGCAACGGCGGCATTTCGAAGAACGCGTTTGACCTGGACCCCATGGTGAGCGTGTCGGCCTGCGGGGCGGGCCAGGGCGGTTACAACGTAAGCCTCCTTCCGACGGTGACAGGCAC
>CAZGKT010000066.1:0-15588 GCA_964525605.1 uncultured bacterium | reverse complement strand
GGATTGGTTTGGGGCCGCGGATTGAAGTCGGCCGGGACGGGATTCGGCAGCCCCAGAGTCTGGTCGACCGGCACAATCCCGATATCCTTCATTCCATATCCGCTGGTTTGCGGGAGTATTCCCACAATCTCTTCGGGAATTTCGGCGTAATCTGGCGGCAGGAGCGGGACCACGCCTTTCAGCCGGGCAGGGTCGAAGCCGGCCAATAGGTCGCTGATATCCGGCGTGAGCGCGTCGTCCGGGCCCCAATCGGATTGGCCCCACTTCTTCTTGCCGATTTTTCTTCCTTTCATCTCATCCGGAAGCTTCGCCAGGGGGGTCAACCCAAAAAGCGTATCCACGAATTTGACGACCGACCCATGGTCCCCGTTCTCGTGCACCACCGCGTGGACCCGGGCAAAGGGTGACAGGAAAATAAAAGGAACGCGGGGGCCGTCCGTGAGGGGCTCCTTGTCCGGGGTGAAGGAATGCATCGGGGGCGGGACGTGGTCATAAATCCCGCCTTCGTCGTCCCAGGTAATCAGGATGGCGCATTGGTTCCAATATTTGCTTTGGGCGATGGCGTTGATGGCGTGGGCCAGCATGGCCTCGCTGATCTGGGAGTCCGAACCGCCCGGATGATCGTCATCCCCCTGGAACTTTTTCCGCGCCGCGTCGTCCGGATCGGCTGACTTTAATCCGAAGAGGTTATGGCCTCCGCCCTTCACGTAATAGACCCCCCCCGCGTCCGACAGGGTGCCCTGTTTCACGGCGTTGAAGAAATCCTGCAAGTCGTGGAGGCTGTTTTGCATGGCCGGGCTGTGGACGATATACCCGAAATATTGCGGGCCGTTGTGGTGGGTGACGTAGGAGAAATGCTGGCCCTCGGCGTCGGTGGGGTCCTCCCCCCCGCCCCAGGGATGGCCGAAGCCCTCCTGGAACCAGCCCCAGGAAATGGGCGCCTGGCCCTTTTGACCCAGATAAGCCACGTCCTCCTGAAGGTCCTCAAGGTCCGTGCCCTTTTGGGGGTCGGCGTCGGTCTCGCTTGGGGCCTGGGAACCCGCCAGCGACAGGGGGAGGGTGGCGTAGGTCTGGTTCAAATGGGTTTCCTTAACTTTGTCCTTGTTCTTTCCAGAATATTCCTTGGGGTTCACGGGCATTTGGGGATTGGATTTGTCGTCCGGGGAGCCCCAGAAGGGGTCGCTGCTGTTCAAAACCGGCTCACCAGGTGCCTTCTTCCCTCCGTCCTTCTCCAATTCCTCGGGGTGGAGGGCGGCCTGGGACTGTCCGCTTTGGGCGGCGATGATGGAGAGATTGCCTGGGCCGGAAGGGCCCACCATCAACTGGAAGATATGGTCGAAGATCACGAAACGGTTGGCCCAGCGCCAGAGGAAGGGGATGGTGTCGCCGTCCACGTGAGCCATGGCCAGTTCCCCGAACTGCTTGTCGGCCAGGGTGGGCTGGGACTCCTTGCCTTTCTTAAATTCCTCCCCAAGGGCGAACCTGTCCATCCTCGGTTTCCCGTCCACGACGTCCATCTTTTGTACCAGTGCGATGTGGGAGTGTTTGGTGTCGTCCAGGTCCGAGGCGTACTGCTTGGGCCCGATGAGGAAGGGCTGGATGGGTTGTTGCGTGCCGTCGGGGTTTTGGACGAACTGGTTAAATCCGGGGGTCAGGCTCGAGGGCTGGGAATAGATTCCCTCCACTCCGGGAAAAGTGCCGAAATAAGAATCGAAGGACCTGTTTTCCTGGTAGAGAACGAAAACATACTTGACGTGCTGGCGAATCAGGGAAATCAACTGCTTATGGCTGAGCCGGGGTTCCTGGGTTTCAGGAACCTCCAGGGGGGCCACCTGGGAGTCGCCGGTGGCGGGCAACAGTTCTACGGCGGCCTTCAACCGGGGCCGGGAGAAGGCGGGCGAAAAGATTGGGAACAAGGCTAAACCCAGGGCCAGGGTGGTGAACAGGCTCAAGAGGATTCGAATGTTTTTCACTTTTACTCCTTCAACCAATAGGGTTAGCCCACCATCAAGAGGGCGGCCGGAAGGATGCCTCCCGCCGCCAACAAGACCCATACGACCCACCGGGGTCGGTAGTATTTAAACGCCATGACCAATCCCGCCAGGGTACTGAAGATGAACCCCGCGGACATCAGAAGCACAAACCCTTGAAGTGGCCAGGGTTGGGGTTGGGGCGGCGAATCGGGCATCTTTTGATCCTTATGGATTTTCGCCATGACCTTTAGTATTTCGGGGGCCTGGTAGCCGTTCTTCACATCCTTATGCAATCGAAGTGTTTGGAAAATCCCCGAAACCGTAAAAAAAAGCAGGGCCGGGGCAAAAAAACAGCCCAAGAGCAGGTGGAATCGGCGCATTCGGTTCATTCGGCTTTTGCGTTGATTTGTTGGACAGCCCAGGCTCCGTTCTTTTTAACCGTCGGGTCACCGTCATTTGCCAAAGCCGCCAATGCCGGCAGGGCCTCCTTGGCATCCGGGCCGATCTTTCCCAGCGCGAAGGCCGAGTTGGCACGGACTTTGGAATTCGAATCCCTCAAGGCTTTGGTCAGGGCCGATACGGCCTTCACAGCCGCGGGTCCGATATTTCCCAGCGCGAAAGCAACGCTGGTCCGGACATTCTCATCATCGTCTCTCAAAGAATCCATCAAGACCGGCATAACCTGGACCGCGTCGGGCCCAACTTTTGAGAGGGCGAAGGCGGCATTTTCCCGGACGAGGGTCTGGGGATCATCCAACCGGTCTGATAAGTCCGCAATCGCCGGAACCGCATCATTCCCCAATTGTCCCAAGACCATGGCAGCGTGAGACCGTACATCAACGTCGTTATTTTTCAAGGCCTTGGCCAGGAAAGACACTTCTGTTCTGGCTGCGGGCCCCATTTCCACGAGCCGGGCGGCTAGTGAGGTCTCCACGCTATCATCGTCCAAGTGGTCAATTTGGTCCGCCATCCAGTGTTTATTCTCGTCGTCCAATTTCTTAATCCGGTCCTGGCCCTGTTGGCGGTCGTCCGCCGCCGGCGCTGCCAGCAAGTAAAGGTTCAGGCTTTGGAGGGCCTCGGGATAAAGCCCCGCTTTCTCCTGGGATTGGGCCAAATCGGAATAGATGCCGGCGTCCCAAGGCGCCAAATCGGAAGCTTTTTCAAGGGTTTGAGCTGCGTCCTTGAATTGGGATTTCTCAAAGGCTTCCTTGGCTTCTACCTTCATCTTGACCGCCACTTTCGGCAAGGCTGGGACCGATTTCAGGGTGAGAGAATCCTGGATGACCTTTTCCCGCAAATCCAAATCGTTGGAGTTTTTATGGAAAGCCGCAAGATCTTTTTGAAAGGACGGGGAATTCTTGGGCCAGAGAGGCTTGGCCGAGATGACCGCAAGAATCAAGAAGGTAGAAAAAAACAACCGGTGTTTATCCTTCATGGATTCACCCTCCCCCTTCCGGCTGTTTTCCCCAACCCTTGTGTATTCCTACACACCATTCTCAATCGAGTTTGAAGGCGACCGGCAGCCTCACCCGGCAGTTCATAGGCTGACCCATCTTGTCCAGAGCCGGGCGGAACTTTGCGTCCTTCAATCGGTCCAAGACCACCTGGTTGAACGCGGGATCAGCACCCTGAAGGATGGTCACCTTATCCACCCTCCCCTCGATATTGATGAGAAGTTCTACAATCACCTTGCCTTCTTTCTTTTGCTTCCTCATCTCGACGGGATAATCATTCTCGTCAATGAAACCTCCCACCAGGGAGGGCTGGCGGCTGGCGACCACATAGGGTGCCGCTTCGGGGATGGGCGTGGGTACGACCAGGGGCGGGGGCGGAGCCTTTCCCTTTTTCGCCAGGATCCAGGGCTCGGGTGGCGGGGGCGGGGTTACCTTGGTCTGTAGGGTCAAGAGGGGAGTGGCGCTGAGGTCGATGTTCGTTTTGTATTCGGCATGGGCTTCACCCCAGGCTATGAGCCCTAAGGCCACGCCCAAAACCGTAAGATGAAAGAGGGTAGACAGCAGGATGCCGTTGAAAAGACGGTTCACAAAGAGTCCGCCGAAGAGACGGTTCATCGGAACATAATCAAAAAACCGGTTCACTGAAACTCCATCTATTTGAGGGTTCACTATTTTCGGTCCATGGCTAAGGCCACTTTCTGAACGCCGCCCATCTTGATTGCGTCCAGAACCTGCGCCAAATGTTCATAGGGAATGCTCTTGTCCGCCTTGAGGATCACCTTCACCTCGGGGTACACGCTTGTCTCAACCGTCATTTGTTGGGTCAGACCGGATAAGTCGATATCCTTTTGGTTGAATTTGAGTTCGCCCTTGGCACCCAGGGTTACCACCAGGGCAGGCTGGGGGGCCTTTTCCTCCTTCACCACCTTGGGTAGATGCACCTGGAGGGCCTGTTCGCTGATGAAGGTGGCGGTCACCATGAAAATGATCAAGAGCACCAGGGTGATATCCACCATGGGGGTGACGTTGATGCCGGTGACCAGGCCCCGGTCGTTGGATCCCGGAAGCATTACTTCACCTTCTCTTGCTTGAGGTAAGCCAAAAGGATACGGGATAAGCTGTCGGTGTTAGTTTGGATCTCACCTAGACGGGTCAAAAAGAAATTGTTGGCAACCACCGCGGGGATGGCCACCAGGATGCCGAAAGCCGTGGCGATCAGGGCGGCGGAAATGCCGGCCATGACCACCGAGACGCCGCTCTGGCCGGTAAGCCCCAGGTCGTTGAAGGCCTTGATCACGCCCAGTACTGTTCCGAAAAGACCGACGAAAGGAGCGTTATTGCCCAGGGTTCCCAGGATGATCAGGTATTTTTCCAGTTCCAGCTTTTCCCTCAGCCAGTGGGAGACCATGACTTCCTCGACCGCCGGGGCGCCTTTTTGGTAATTTCTCAAGCCGGCCAGGGCCACCCGGGCCTCCACCCTTTGACTACCTTCCGCCAGGGCCACCGCCGCGGGAATATCGTGGTTTTCCAAGCTGGCCGCCAACCCGTCCAGCAGCGAGGACAGGTCACCCCGATTTTTGCGGAAGACCAGCCAACGCTCGAACATGACCCCTATGGAGACCACGCTGGCCAGGATGAGCAAACCGATCACCCAGGTGTCTCCGACCAAGGCCATGTGCATGAAAATCAAGTTCATTGAAAAATCCCCTTTAATTTATTTGTTTTTTAAAATTCCAATCAGGATCACGTCTTGATGGGTTGGCTTAAAAGAATACCCGGCGGGTGGCCGGGTATGGATTACAGGGATGTTAAAACCCCAAGAAAGCCCTTTCCAAACACCACCCTTACTGTTTCTCAAATCGAAACACCACCTTCAACAAGTCTTTTCAACTCTATAAAAAACCGAACCCGGCACACGGTTTCGGTCCCTGACTCCGAAACCGTGTTGGGTCTCTTACAACTCACGCCGGGCTGGACAGAGGAGTTTGAGCATTTCCCCTTTGAATCTTGCCGCGATCTCCCTTAAAAGGTCACGTCGATACCGCCGTCGAAGGTAGGCCCGTAGTACTCGTTCTGGATCGGGAGGTTGGAAGTTCCCTGGTAATAACGAAGTGGTTCGTTATTCAGGTTATCCCCTTCGGCGTAGAGCGTGAAGTCCTTGGTGAAGGCGTACTGGATCTTCGCGTCGATCTGGAAATAGTCGTCGTAGTAAACGTTCGGCACCGGTCCCCCATCAGCCCCGGGAAGCGCCGCGTTTCCGATTAAGGACAGATTTGCCCCGGTGAAGGAACCGCCGACATCGATCGTCAAGCCGTACTTTTTGTAAAAGATACCGGCATTCCAGATGAGGTCGGACTGGCTGGGCAGTTCGGTATAGGTTCCCGGTGAGGTCTCACCCTGGGACCACATCCTGGAAATGGACCCCCGCATACCCAATCCGCTCAAGAAGTCGGGCAGCATGGTGTATTGCTGTTGGTATTGGAATTCCAACCCGTAAATCTGCGAATAGGGGATGTTCTCGTAGGTAACGGTATTCGTCACCGCGTTGGATCCGGTATTCTGGCTGTAATTCGGCGCGAAATAATTGGAGATGTCCTTGATGAAGCCGTCAACAGCCAGGATGGCACCCTTCTGGGGATAAAATTCCCAGGAGCTGTCGATGTTGTCTGAGACCATCGCCTTCAGATCCGGGTTGCCGTAAGTATTGGTGACGACCGGGTCCGCCGAGGAGAAACTCCCACTATTATTCTGACCCAGCGTGGGCGAGGGGATGTACTCGTTGTACGTCGGACGGGCGATTGTTTCTGAATAGTTGATACGGGTCGTGAACATGTCGCTGAACTCATACTTCATACCCAGGCTCGGCAAGACATTGACGTAATCGATGTGTCCCGTCCGGGGAATCGCAGCGTTCAACTCGTTGTCTTCGGCGACATCGTCGTAAGCCTGATTCCAGTCGTACTTGATGTGGGTTCCCTCGATCCGGGCGCCCCCCATAACCGTCATTTTGTCCGCTTTGAGGGTATACATGGCGTACCCCGCGTAGACCGTCTCATAAGAATCCCAGTCCTGGCCCGCGTCGGCCACGGCATCGGTTTCGGTCATGGGACCCGCGAAGGCTGTGCTGCCGTTGATGTTGAGCCCGTTCAACAATGAGGTTATTCCTGGGACCGGTCCCATGTTATAGATGTTGCCGGGATAAAAATTCGGCAGGGTGGTGGGGCTAAAATTAGCCATGGTCGGGAGTGTGGAGGGTAGGGTGCTCGGCGTATAATTCACGTCGGTGTAAAAGGCATAGCTTGTGTTCATATCCAAACCGAATTTGAGGGTGCCCTTATCCCCGCCCCCCAGGTCCTGGTCGGTCTTGCCGTCGGCCTTCAAGCCATATTGATTCACGTTGTAAACTTGCGTTTCATTTGAGAAGCCTTTCAACACGAAATTGGCCGGATCAAGTTCCCCGGTCAATTGGCTGTTATCGAAAGTCGGGCTATTGCCGTTGTTCTGGGTGTTGTTATAGGTGATCGTCCCGCCGAGATTTGATTTCTTGTCCTTGAAGGAATAGTCAGGGTGCCAGGGCTCGTTGGTGTCGGCGTAGGTATAGCTCCCTTTGTAATCCAGATCGAAACCGCCAAGGTTGTTTTCGCCGCCTACCCCAACGCCCAGGGTGCGGTACTGGGTTAATTCATAGCTCACCTTATCTTCCACGTCGGTCCCTGCGGTTCCGACGTTGACCGTGTAGCTTCCGTCGGCATTCTGGACGGCCTGCCCCGGGATCGCGTCGATGTTCTGGTAAGCGGTGGTATATTTGGGTCTGCGGTATTCGTCATAACCGCTATACATCAAATTGGCGTAAAGCTTGTTGTCCCTATCGGCCCTGAGGTCGATATTCGCGCCAATTCCCGCGCGGTCACGCTCATAGAAATAATCTTGAAAGTCGTATTCGTTGATGGAATTTGGGCCAAACTGTCCCGAACCGGCCGGGGTGTAGGTTTCTTCCAGGTCTTCGATCCCGAACCTTTCGTACTGGTAATTGGCTGAGACCAGGATTCCCAATTTGGTGGGCCCCCCCAGGTTGAGGGTTTCGCCCCAGGTCAAATTGCCATTGGCGGTAGGTTCATTCTTTTGCGGCACATAACCCGCTTCGGCCTTGATTTCGTGGAAACTATCCGGGTAATCGAAGGCTGATTTGGGAATCAGGTTCATCTGCCCGCCCACGCCCTGCGCGTCCATGTTCGGAAAGATCGTCTTGAAGACTTCTTCCTCACCGACCAACCCGACCGGGATGTCGTCCAGATCCACAGATCTCGAGGCGTCGTCATAGGAAGGAATGAGCACATCGTTAAAGGTGACGATGTCGAGGGTTGGGTCCGTTCCCCTTATGGTGATATACCGGGGTTCGCCGGTGTCATGCTGAACCCCGACGCCGGGTAGCTGTTGGGCCGCCTGGGCCACGGTCTTGGCCGGTGTCTGGTTGATCTGGTCTTGCGAAAGGATATTGACCTTGTTGAGAGAGTCGTGCATCTGGTCGAAGGCGGCGGCCTGGTCGATGCCCTTGGCCTTGACCGTGACTTCAGGAAGTTCGGAAACCCCCGACACGGCGGCGGACATCGTGTTGCCCTGGCCTTCCATGGGTGTGGTGGAGGCCACCTGCCCCTTGGCGTTGGAGTAGGAAAGAAGAAGAATAAAAAAGAAAAACATCTTCGCCATAAGATCCGAAACCCTCAACTTGATTCGCATAAAAACTCCCTTTCACCAACGAGTGATGGAACCCCTTCAAGGGTTCCACAAACAAACCTCACACGAGCGCACGGATAAACCCGGGTTCAGTCGCGGGAGAATGTACTGGCTTTTCAAACGTGGTGGGTTTCGGCGAAATCAAAATACCGTAACGTGTTGATGACAGTTTCGTCATCTGCGCTTCATTGTCCTGTCATTTTTTGTTCCTTCGTTTTCCTAACCATTTATCGAACTATGACGAGAATCATTCTTGCGGCTTCTACGTGCTTCAAAAAGCGTGGTGTTACCGAAAAAAGCCAAAGTGTACGGCAGGTTAAATCTTTCAACCTCATCCCATTTAGCTTGCTCCCATCAAGCATTTGAAATTACATGAGTCCATGAAGATATTGATCATCGAGGACGAACCCAAGACCTCCGCCTATCTCGCCAGGGGACTGGAGGAACAGGGTTACACGGTTCATTGCTCCGGGAACGGCGAGGACGGTTTTCACATGGCCCGGGTGGGAGAATACGACCTGCTCATTCTGGACGTCATGCTTCCGAGCAAGGATGGCTGGTCCATCCTTTCAGACTTGCGCCAGGCGGGCCACCGGTTTCCCATTCTTTTCCTGACCGCCCGCGACGGGATTGAGGACCGGGTGAAGGGTTTGGAATCGGGAGCGGATGACTACCTGGTAAAGCCCTTCGCCTTTGCCGAGCTTTTGGCCCGGGTCCACACTCTCCTGCGGAGGGATCAAGCGCGTTCCTCGAAAGTTTTGCGGATCGGCGACCTGGAGATCGATCCCATCAGCCACAAAACCCAGCGCTCGGGACGGCGTCTCGACCTCACCCCCAAGGAATTTTCGCTTCTATATCTTCTCGCCTCCCGCTCCGGGGAAGTTCTTTCGCGAACCCGGCTCGCCGAGCAGGTGTGGGATATGAGCTTCGAGAGCGACACGAACGTGGTGGACGTTCATGTCCGTCGGCTTCGGTCCAAGGTGGACGATCCCTTTAAACAGAAACTCATCCATACCGTTCGGGGGGTGGGTTATGTCCTTGAAGACCGGGGTTAAACAAAAAGGGCCGGGGTGGTTTCGATCCCTGGCCGCCCTCATGACCCTCTGGTACACCCTTTCCGCCTTCGTGCTGGTCTTGACCGCCTCGGGTTTCCTCTACCGCGCTTTATCGGACAGTCTGGACCACGAGAACGATCACCTGCTTTCCCAGAACTTCCAGAGTTTGACCGCCTATATGAAGAAAAATCCCGATGACCTCACCGACCTTCAGCAATTCGTGGGTGAAACACCCAAGTGGTATCGAACGACCTCCTTTTGGACCCGGATTCTGGACGGGGACACGGTCCTGGCCGAAACCCCCGGCATGTCCCAAAACCTGCCCGGTTCCCTGTTCCCGATGGGATCGGTCCAGGATTCGCATGCGACGGTTCATTCCCAACCCGGGACCCCCTTCCGTGTTTTAACCACCCAGGGCCTTTGGCCGGGTTACATCCGCCCGAACGTCAGGGTCCAGATGGCCATCGACATGGGTTCGGATGAGGAAGTCCTGAGCAAGTTCCGCAAAAAACTCTGGAAAGTGTTGGGCTGTTCGCTCCTGGCCTGCGCCCTGGTGGGCTGGTGGATCGCCTACCGGGGGATCCGGCCCCTGAGAAAAATGGCGGACACCGCCGCCCGGATCAGGTCCAGCACCCTTTATGAGCGCCTGGGACTTTTGGGTCTTCCTTCCGAGTTATCCGACTTGGCCGCGACCTTCAACGACATGCTGGACCGGTTGGAGGACTCTTTCGAGCGTTTATCCCGGTTCAGCTCCGACATCGCCCACGAACTGAGGACGCCGATCCAGAACCTGCGCGGGGAGGCGGAGGTGGTCTTGAGCAAAGCGCGGGATACCGCCGAGTACCAAGACCTATTAGGCTCTTCCCTGGAGGAATACCAGCGGCTTTCCAGCCTTATTGACAGCCTCCTTTTCCTCGCGCGGGCGGAGAATCCCCAAACCCATATTCAACGGGAGGAGCTGGATCTGAAAAAAGAACTCGATCTTCTTCAGGATTTTTACGGCCCTTCGGCCGGGGAATCGGGCATCACGTTGCGGGTGGAAGCGGGGGAAGGTCTGAAGGCCAAGCTGGACCGATCCCTCTTTCAGCGGGCCGTGGGGAACCTGGTTGAGAATGCCTTAAAACACACGCCCGCGGGCGGAAAAGTTTTGCTGAAGGCCTACGCCGGCGAGGGAAAAGTTCGGATGGAAGTTTCCGACACAGGAAAGGGTATCCCCCAGGACCAGCTTTCCCGGGTGTTCGACCGCTTTTACCGGGTAGATTTCTCGCGCTCACTCTCATCCGGCGGGGCCGGGTTGGGCCTTTCCATCGTAAAGAGCATCATGGAACTGCACGGGGGAACCGTGGAGATTCAAAGCGAACTTTCGAAGGGAACGACCGTTACCCTTTTATTTCCCGCTGTTTAAGGCGCACCAAAGGCGGCGCTAAAGGTTTCACGGGCGCGGATTCTTCTTCCTGTGGCCGGATCATGAGCCACGGTCTCGTTGTCCTTGTCCCCAAAAAAACTGAACTTGCGGCGGTGAAGGCGGGGCGGCTTTCGATCTTCCGAAGCGTCAATATAGGTCACCACCCAGTCCTTGAAACTTTCCACGATGGCGCAATGGGTATCGGTGTCCTTGTCGTCGATATGGCCGTCATGGTTTTTATCGTAGGTCTTGTTGAAAATCAGGATATCCCCCGGTTGGATATCCGCCGCCTTGGCCCGCCGGGTCTTTTTCTTTTCCAGATAGATCCGAAGGTCCTTGGTGAGATTATGCCCCAGGAAGCTGACCTGACCGAAGAACCGATCCATCTCGGGAGAGTGATAACAGGCCAGGACAAAATGGGAACAATCAATTTTCCAATCGTGCCGGGTTTCCAGATAAGCTTCGGCGTTTCGGATGGCCTCCTGGGGTGAGGCCTGGGTTCCGGGGTTACGAATCTCATATCCCATGGGCGCGCACCCGGTCAATAAAACTATCACGAGTCCCAAAAGAACTGAAAGATGGATTGTGGTTTTTGCAAAGGAGGGAGGAACGAAGGTCATTCGGTTATCCCATTTGGCCCCAACGGGAAATAAGGGCGTGGATGTTCGCGAAAACCACGGAGAGGGGAACCTCACTGGGCGCCGCCAGGTAGCGGGGCATCCATTCGGGGTTGAAGCGGTCTCTTTTTCGGCGCGATTCAAGCGAGTGATCATCCTTGGAATGGGGGGAGAGAAGCCCGGGCATCCACCTCGCGAAAGGCGCCAGGGCCCCCTCGGCTTGGACGGGCAGGGAGGCATGGCCCAAATGGAACCATCTCATTCCCTTCTGTTTGCTCCAGACCATGGCTTCCATCGTGAGGTAATCCTCCAAGGCGGCCCTTTCCTCGGAATCGCTGCGCAGCAGATCCATGGCCGATTCACCGGCGGAGGGGGCCATCCGCAGGCTGGCAAAAGCGGTAATCCGTCCTTCTTCCCGAACCAGGGCCAGGGGAAATTGCTGGAGATAGGAAGGATTGAAAAAACCGGTGGAGAATCCTTTTTCTCGAGTTTTCCTCAAGGTGAGCCATCTTTCGGAGACACCCCGAAGTTGGGCGACCAGGGAAGAATCATAAGGGGGCTCCAGCACCTCAAAGGTGAATTCCTCTTTTGATTTGTAATACTGGAAGATTCCCTTCAATTCGGCGCCGGGAAGGGTTTCCGGGGTGAAATTTTGCAGGTCGACCCGCGCCGCTTCGGCGACTTTCAAAACCGTCAGACCCATATCCAGGTAAAAATTGAAATAGTCCTGGTGCACGAGGTAATAAAGCGCCCAGGCCTTTTTTTTGCGGCACATTTCCTTGAACCGCAGGGCCAGGTCCTCCCGTTCCTTTTCCGGGCCCACGGGGTCGCCCAGGGTCACCCAGCATTTTCCCTCAATGGCGTACATCAGGAAGGCGTCCTCCCGCTTGTTGAAGAGGATGGATTTGTCCCCGAGCAGGGCAAGAAAAGAAGAGGCGCGGTTGGTGTGGTCCAAAATGCCCTTCACCCGACTGAGAGTTTTTTCATCCGGCAATTCGGTTTCCGGCTGGGTAGGGGATAGCAGGGCGACCAGCGAAAAGATGAATAAAACCAGGCTGGTTCCCAGGGTGGAACGGAGAAACCGGGCCGCGTCAAAAGCCAGGTCGAAGGTGGTCCAGAGATCCGACGAATAATCCTCCACCGTCCGGTAGGAAAACACCCCGACCCAAATGGAACCCAGCCAGACGAAGAGGATGGCCGCCACCCAGAAGGGAGGAAATCGCTGCTGAACCAGCGAGGATTTTCGGGGGAAGAGTGATCGCGTGGGTAGAAGCATCAGGAACAAGATCAGCAGATAGACGCTTTCCTGGTAATCGAACCCCTTGAAGATGCATCCCAGCACCCCCAGTCCCGTCAAAATCAGGGCCGCCGTATGGGCCCCTTCCAGGCGCTTTTGGAGGCCCCGGGCGGTCAGGAGCAGGCCGGCCGCCACGAGACCCACCAGGAAGTGGGATACCTCGATCAGGGGAAGCTGGACGAACTCGCCCAACCAGGCCATATGGCGAGGAAGCTCGGGCGTGACATTGAAGAACAAAAGCAAGGCTCCGGCCATGAAAGTGAAAAAAGCGAACAGGGGCGGACCGAAATCGGGAACCCATCGGTTGATAATTTGAAGGGCCCGGGTGAACCCCTCACGGTTGCGGACGATTTCAACGCCGGCGAAGCTGACCAGGGCCAGGGAGAAGGGGATCAGGTAATACACCAGGCGGAAGGCCAGCAGGGCTCCCAGCACATCCGGAGCCCTCAGGAGGGGCGACAACAAGAGCATTACGACGGTTTCGAGAATTCCCAATCCCCCGGGCACCTGGCTGGCGAAACCCGCGATCTGGGCCAACAGATAAATGGCCATGAAGGAAGCCAGGGAAAGGGAATTCGTGGGCAACAAAAGATAAAGGGCGGTCCCGGAGCAAATCCAATCCAGGCTTCCCACGGCCATCTGGCTCAGGGCCAGGCTGAGGGAAGGCGTCGTAAATTCCCATTTGCCCAGCCGGAGGGTGTGTTTGAAAAGAATACTCACGCAAAGATAAACCCCGATGATGACCAGGCAGAAGACCCCAACGGAAAAAACGGAGTTGAAAGGCAAATGGATGGAAGGAGGCAATTCGGGGGGTTGGAGGAAGAAAAAGACGCTTCCCATCGTGATGAACCCGACCCAAAAGGTCATGGCGCACAGAACAATGACCTTGGCCGCTTCCCCGGCCGTAAGGCCCCAGGCGGAATAGAGCCGGTAGCGGATCCCCCCGCCCGTCAGCACCGAGCCCCCGATATTGTGGCTGAAGGCGTAGGCGATAAAGGAGGTCAAGGCCGCCTTGCCGTAGGACAAGGCCTTCCCCATATGTTTCAGGGCCAGGAAATCATAAAGGGTAAGGGCGAAATAACTGCCCAGGGCGGCCAAAAAGGCCAGGGAGAATTGCTGAAACGGGATCTGGCGGAGATAAAGAAATACTTCGTCCATGTGGCTGAACTTGACTTCACGGCGCAAAACCCACAGGGCGGCGTAAAACAACAAAAGGGTGATAAGAATCCCGGCGGTCTGCATCAGTTTGCCGCGGGTTTTGGTGGGTTCCATAGGTTCCTATTTTTATCCAGAAGCGGGGAAAGTAAAGCCCTTAGGGGGAAGGTTAGGGAGAAAGTCTTTCACGAAGCCACCGCCGTCCTTGGAGGACATACCGGAGCCGGTCGTGGAGCCGATTGGGTTTGCCGCTCCAGAATTCGAACCGGTCGGGAACCAGCCGGTACCCCCCCCAATAGGGTGGACGGGCAACAGTTTTTCCCTTGAACCTTTTCTCGAACTCGACGGTCTTGTTTTCCAAATATTCCCGGTCGGGCACCCTTTGGCTCTGACGCGAAACCCATGCTGAAATCTGGCTTCCCCGGGGACGGGAATGAAAATATTCGTCCGATTCGCGGGCGCTGACCCGAACGGCCCGCCCGTCCACCCGAACCTGGCGCGCCAGGGTGGGCCAATAGAACAAAAGCCCCGCCGTACTTTTGCGGGCCAATTCCCTTCCCTTCTGGCTTTCATAATTGGTGAAAAAAACGAACCCCTTCTCGTCAAACCCTTTCAACAAAACGGTCCGAACGGCGGGACGGCCATCCAGCCCGAGAGTGGAAAGGGTCATGGCGTTGGGATCAAGCAGTCGGGCCTTCAAGGTGTCCGCGAACCAAACTTGAAAGAGCTCAAAAGGATCGGGGGACGAGGTTTCTTCGCTCAAGCCCCCTTTTCCATACTCCCGTTTCATCACGGCGAGCGCCCGAAGCGCCTGTTGGAACCAGTAACGGGAATGTTGGAATGGATGGAGGCCCGGGGTTGCCCGAACCGGTTCCGGATTGTACTCGCGCCGGATTCCGGCCAGCTCGTTTTTCTTGTTCTTGGTTCGGGAAACTTTCATGGGAAAACCGGATTCCTTCGGTGGGTCATACGCTCAAGGTGAAAGACGGTCGATGAACCACTTGTCGTTGGCCTTGCGCCGGTATCGCATGCGGTCATGCAGGCGATTGGCCCGGCCAAACCAGAACTCGAACTCGTTCGGCAGGAGACGGTATCCCCCCCAGTGGGGAGGCCGGGACACGGATTTTCCGTTGAACTCTTTTTCGTATTTTTCCATCCGGTCCTCAAAAAATTTCCGGCCGGGGATCACCCGGCTTTGAACCGAGGCCCAGGAAGAAATTTGATTCACGCGGGGTCGCAGCGCGAAATACTGGTCCGATTCTTTCGAGGAGACCTTTTCTATTTTTCCCTCGATGCGGACCTGCCGGACCAGGGTCGCCCAGTAAAAGAGCATGCTGCCCACCTTCTCCTTGGCGATCTCAATGCCCTTCTGGCTCTCGTAATTGGTGTAAAAAACGAATCCCTTCGAATCAAAACCCTTTAAGAGCAGGGTTCTTTGAGAAGGCTTGCCGGAAACTGAAACCGTGGCCAGGGTAAAGGCGGTCACATCGAGGGTCTGGGCCTTCAGCGCTTCCTTGAACCACTTCTGAAAAAGCTGGAAAGGGTTCGGGGGAAGGTTTTTCTCGGTCAATCCGCGGTTTCGGTAATCGCGGGGAAGCGTTTGAAGGGAAAGTTTGGCCATGGGGGACTCCCGGAAAGGCTTTGAACAACCCGGCTATCATAGCATTCCCTTTGTCTTGTCGTGTTTTCTGGGATGACAAATCACCCCCTTTATCCATTACAATAAGCGGGAATTTATGGGCGCGCCGGATATCCGGGGCGCTGTTTTTTTCTCAGGTGATTTATTTTTAAACCAGCGATTGACCCGGAGAGATGGCAGAGTGGTCGAATGCGTCTGACTCGAAATCAGATTTACGAGCAATCGTAACGGGGGTTCGAATCCCTCTCTCTCCGCCATA
>CAZGKT010000065.1:0-16175 GCA_964525605.1 uncultured bacterium | reverse complement strand
TCCAGGGAACCCTTTCCCAGAAACCTCAACCGGGTCCCATCGGACCCATCCGGGCCGGTTTCCCGAATCCAGGAAGTCAACAGGAGGTGGTTGTCCGAAAGCGTTTGGAAGAAGTTTTCCGCCTGCTCCGGGGGCAGATCCAGGTCTCCCCTGGCCAGCGCCCCTTCGGTTGTTTTTTGAAGGTAGAGGGCGCTTGAAAAGGGCGGTTCGTTCTCCTGGGCGACAGCGTCCGATGTGTTCGAGGGCGCTTCTAGCATTAGACAAAGGGCCCGGCCTTTCCATTGCCCGCCGGCCAAAAGGGAATCAGCCTGTTTTTGAAAATTTTCATCTGGGGTCTCGGGAAGAACCAATGCGGGCGTGGCGACAGGCAGGGTTTGTCCCAGCGCGGACAACAAAGCCCGGACTCCATCCGCCAATTCATAGGAAGTCCCCAGGGCCCTAAATTGAAGGAACTTCACTGCGGGGGATTCCCCCAAAAGCCCATGGGTCAAACCCTCCACTTTCCAATGCCGGCGGCTGAGAAGATCTAGAATCTTCGGAATTTCCACGTCCATCAGCAACAATTGGCCCTTCAACCGCAGGCTCTTCCCCGCGGGTTGAAATTCAAAACGGGTTTCCAGGCCCATTCCGGGTTCCAGGGGGGTCCCAGCGACCAGCAGGTTCAAATCCGTCCTTGGAAAGAGGTAAATCCGGACACCGTTTCGCATTTCGGTGGGGGGACCCAGGGTTTTCTGCAGGGGACCCTGTGTTTCAGCGGCTCCGAAAGCCCAAACGGGCATGAGCAGGAATAAGACCGCCCATCGTCCGAAGTTACTCATATTAGGTTTCCTTTCCCAACTACGAAGCCCCATTTTGTCAGTGCTTCCGCCCGTAGGCCAGCCAATTTCCCTTATTAACCTTTAACTGAGAAATTGGCTTGCCCAGCTTTCCTGCGGAAGTTCTAAATTCGTCCATGCAGGGGAGGCAAACCCTTCTTTTAAGTTTATTCAAATGATATTTGCACTAGCCAGGTTCCCATTATCAGGTTTGAACCCTAACCGGCCTGAAGGAAGAAAGGAACGGGGTCATGACAGGTAAACAGGACGTAAATTTTCCCGCTTGGGACGTTTTTTAAAGTTTCAAAATTTCCGCTTTTCTTCTTCCCCCTCGGAAGGGGCAGGCCTATGATTTTCCCGCACGCGAGGAGAACCCCCGGAGAAACCGTCCATGGTCGAGACCAAAAAAATTGAATTGAAGAATATCTGGGGCCAGGCCACTTCTTTTATTACCCGCTACCAGAAACTCTGGTGGGTGGATATCGCGCTTTTGCTGGGACTCATCGGCCTGGTCTTTGGCATTCTCTCGGTGTCCGCGGAGTGGACCGGCGTCCACACCACGAAGGTCGAGATCGATCTTTCCCCCTGGGCCCTTCCCAAGTACACCTTCTTCACCCTTTGCCGCGGCTTGATCGCCTACATCCTCTCCCTTCTCTTCACCTTCGCTTACGGCTACTGGGCCGCCAAGGACCACATCGCGGAAAAAGTATTGATCCCGCTTTTGGATATCCTGCAGAGCATCCCGGTCCTGGGGTTCCTGCCGGGTCTGGTGCTGGCCCTAGTGGCCATCTTCCCCAACAACAATGTGGGACTCGAATTGGCCTGCGTCATCATGATTTTTACCGGGCAGGTCTGGAACATGACCTTTAGTTTTTACCAGTCGCTTCGTTCCATTCCCCAATACCTGCTGGAAGCGGCCTCGGTCTACCGCTTCAACTGGTGGGCCAAGGCCCTCAAGCTGGAAATACCCTTTTCCGCCATCGGTTTGATCTGGAACAGCATGATGAGCATGGCGGGCGGCTGGTTCTTCCTCACGGTCACCGAAGCCTTCCAGCTGGGCGACAAGGACTTCCGCCTACCGGGGCTCGGTTCCTACATGAGCGTGGCCAGCGACAAGGGCGACAACTGGGCCAAGTTCTACGGGGTAGTGGCCATGATCACGATGATTGTTGTTTTGGATCAGTTCCTCTGGCGCCCCCTGGTGGTCTGGGGCCAGAAGTTCCGCGTCGAGGAAGGCGGAGCCGAAGAGAATATGCATTCCTGGTTTCTTGATTTTCTTAATCAGTCCCAGATCCTTCATTTCATCGGAAGGTTATTCACCCCCAAACCTCGTCTGACCCCGGCCGGCACCTCAATGACCATGCCGCCCGCCGATGTGCACTTAATCAAACCCGAGGCACCTAAGTGGCATCTCAAGATCATTTCCATACTCTGCTTCATCGCCTTGGTCTCCGCCATGGCCTTCGGGGCCTGGAAGATCGTCCAACTTTTCTCCCAGCTCACTCTGGACAAGTGGATCCTGATTATTAAGGAAGCCGGCACCACCTTGGGCCGGGTCCTGACCGCCGTTTTCCTTTCGGCCATCTGGACCATCCCGGTGGGGCTTTGGATCGGCCTCTCGCCCCGGCTTTCCCGCCTCTTTCAGCCCTTCGTGCAGGTGGCCGCCTCTTTCCCGGCTCCCATGCTTTTTTCTTTCGCCATCCTGGTCATGAGCTGGATGGGCATCGGCCTGAACTGGGGAGCCATCGCCCTGATGCTCTTGGGCGCCCAGTGGTACATATTGTTCAACGTCATCGCGGGCGCCATGGCCATCCCTTCCGACCTGCTGGAGGCCGCGCGCATGTATCGCATGAGGGGTTGGGATCTCTTCTCAAAAGTCCTGATGCCCGGTATTTTTCCCTATCTGGTCACCGGCATGGTGACTTCCGCGGGTGGCACCTGGAACGCCAGCATTGTGGCCGAGTACGTCACGGACAAGGGCCATACCCTGACGGCCTACGGCCTGGGGTCCCAGATCAGCATTTCCGCCGCCGCCGCCGACTTTCCCATGCTGGCGGCCAGCGTGGTCGTGATGTCCGTTATGGTGGTGATGTTCAATCGGCTAGTGTGGAAACGCATGTACCGTTTAGCCGAGGAGAAGTACTCGTTGAGCAAATAAGGGGGATTTTATGTCAGTCAATACGGCGGAAGTGGCGGTTAAGCAAAAGCTCATCGAGCTCCAGAACGTCTCGGAGGATTTCACCCTCCCCAACGGCAAGTCGTTTGAGGCCCTCAAGGACATCAGCCTCTCCATCCAGAGCCGGGAAGTTGTGGCCTTCTTGGGCCCCTCGGGCTGCGGCAAATCGACCCTTCTTCGCATTTTGGCCGGACTCATCCCCCCCACCAAGGGGCAAGTGCTTTACCACGACAAGCCCCTGCTGGGGGTGAACACAGGCGTTTCCATCGTCTTTCAGAGTTTCGCTCTTTTCCCCTGGATGACGGTGGCCGAGAACATCCAATGCGCCCTGAAATCCCGTGGTTTTCCCGAAAACGAAATTGAGGACCGCGCCCAGAAATCGATCCAGATGGTAGGGCTGGCGGGTTTTGAGGAAACCTACCCCCGGGAACTCTCCGGCGGCATGAAACAAAGGGTCGGCATGGCAAGGGGCCTGGCGGTGGACCCAGAAATCCTGTTCATGGACGAACCCTTCAGCCACGTGGACGCACTCACGGCCGAATCCCTGCGGGCGGAAGTCATCGACATCTGGTCCGCGCAGGATAAGAACCCTTCTTCCATCCTCATGGTCAGTCACGACATTCCCGAGGTGGTCTACATGGCCGACCGCATCATCGTGCTGGGAACCAATCCCGGCCATTTGGTGAAGATCATGGAAAACCCCCTGCCCCGTCCCCGGGACTACCGTTCCCCCGAGTTTTTGAAACTGGTGGATCAATTGCACGATATCATCATGGGCCATGAAATGGCCGACACGCCCGAACCCGTCCTGGCGCCCAACCAGATTCCCCCGGTGGAATCCATCCCCGAGACCCCGCCGATTGAGATTGTGGGAATGCTCGAATACCTCGACGCCCGCGGCGGCAAAGAAGACCTGTTCCGCATATCCAGTGAAACCGAGAAGGATTTCGGCTCGGTCATCACCGTCGCCAAGGCCGCCGAGCTTCTGGACTTCGTCGATACTCCCAAGCGAAACGTCGTTCTCACCGCCGAGGGCGCGCGGTTCGTCAAGGCCAAGGCCTCGGAACGGCAGAATATCTGGAAGGAACAGATCTTGAAGCTGGGATTGTTCCGGCAGGTGAACGACATCCTCGCCAAGCACCCCCGCAAGGGTTTGGACGCGGATGTGGTGAAGGAAATCATCATCCTCAACCTGCCCGCTGAGAATTTCGACAAGATTTTTGAGACCTTCGTGGATTGGTCCCAGTACGGAAACCTTTTCCATTACAGCGAGGAAACCCAACGGATTCATGTCGCTCGAAAAAGGCCATCCCGGAACCCGAAACCCAAGGGGAACGGCAATGGTCCCGAAACTCCCCCCGGGGGATCCACTCCCGAGGAAACGGTTTTGCCCGCGCCAGCCCCTCCCGAGAACCCTTCCACCGCCAAATAAAGCGCGAGAAAAAAGACCCAGGAACCTTCTTCAAAAGCTTGGCCCGGGGCCGTTCATGTTAAACTGGCGCGGCTTGTACCACCCTTCGATCAAGGAGACTTATGGATTCCCTGCACACCTTCGTGGACCACATCCTCCACCTGAATAAATACCTGCCCGAATTGGTGCAGGCCTACGGGACCTACATTTACGCCGTCCTATTCGGGGTCATTTTTTGTGAAACGGGGTTGGTGGTGACGCCCATTTTGCCGGGCGATTCGCTTCTCTTCACCGTGGGGGCCTTGAGCGCCACGGCCCAATTGAACGTCGGATTCGCCTGGGCCCTCCTGACCGCCGCGGCCTTGATGGGGGACCATAGTAATTATTGGATCGGCCGATTCTTCGGGCCCAATGTCTTCGGAAAAATGGTGAACAAGAAATACCTGGATAAAACCCACGAGATCTACGAACAGCACGGCGTCCAAACCCTCATCCTCTTCCAGTTCGCCCCGATCTTCCGTACCTTCGCCCCCTTCGTCGCGGGGGTGGGGGATATGACCTACGGGAAATTCGCCCGCTACAACCTCGTCGGGGTCCTCCTGTGGACCCTCTTGTGCATCGGCTCGGGTTTCTTTTTCGGGAACCTGCCTTGGGTAAACCAGCACTTTGAAGTGGTGATCCTCGGCATCGTGTTCGTTTCCCTCATCCCCACTTTTCTTCAGATCGGGAAAGCCCTGCTGGGGTCCGGGAAGAAGCCCGCCAAGAAAAAATAAAACCACCCCTATTCACCCCCAAGACACCAAGTCACCAAAAATAAATGATGTATGCGTAAAACCTCGTCCGTTCTTGGTGCCTTGGTGGTTAAATTCTTCTTTTTGGGGTTTACGCCACGTCCACCCGGTACACCGGCAGGGTCTTGCCCGACCATTTCTGGGTGAAATTCAGCTTTTCCGCCTTCAGGCCCTTTTCGGTTAAATAGTCCCTCACGCTTTGCGATTGGTAAAAATCCTCGGTGAATCCGATTTGTCCCGCCTCGGCGATGGACTGGATCTTGGCCCCCAGGTTCACCGTGTTTCCGAAATAATCGATACTGCTGTTCAAATTGACCGCCAGACAGCTTCCCGTGTTCAGGGTCACCCGAAGCCTCAGCCGGGACTCGGGGTTGTTTCCGTTGAAGTATTCCTGTAATTCCACCGCGGCCGCCAGGGCGTCCCGGGAATCGCTGAACGCCGCCATCACCGCGTCCCCGATGGTCTTCACCACCGCGCCCCCGTGTTTTTTCACCACGTCGTAGGCCTTGAGGAAATGGGCCCGCACCTCGGTAAAAGCCACCGTATCCCCCTCGGTCTCGTAAAATTTCGTGGAACCCACCAGGTCGGTAAACAAAACCGTCTGCACTCCCACCTCCAGCTTGATATCGGCGGCCAGTGCTTCCTGCGAAAACAGATCGCGGAAACCCTGAAAACTAAACAAATCCACGGGCCTCAGGGCCTCCAGGTCCACACGGTTTTCTTCCAGGATGAACATCCGTGGCTCGGAGGAGGTGTTATGCAGAACCACCGTGGGAAAATGCGCGCTGTTCAGGTTTTGCTCGGCCAGACTGTCTTTCCATTTCACTTCGGTTTCCCCCGACTCCTCGTTGATGTCCAAAAGGTTGTAGAGTTCACGGCCCCCGATGCGCAGGCGGTAACGTCCCAACCCGAGAAGCGTCGGTAAGGCCAGCTCGGAACCGGGTAGGAGGGTCTTCTGCATTTTGATGTGGGGCTTGGTGGCCGGTTCGGCGGCGCAGTAAAGGCGTTTTTGCACCGGGCGGATGGAAGGGTGGACGTGAAAGGTGATTTCCAGAGCGTTGAAGGAGGTGGCGTCAAAATCGATTTTGCAGACCTCGCAATTTCCCCTTTTGGGAAGCTGGCCCAGGCCCTTGACCTCATCCCGTACTCCCCGGCAATGGGGACAAAGCACATCCCAGGTCAGGTTGAATAGCCCCAGGCGGGTGGCGTTGAGAAAGGCCAACAACAGGTCCTTCTCGCTCACTTTCCATTCTCTCGCCAGGGGCTTCACCCGGATGCGATAAATAGATTCGTCCGGTTCGATTTCCACGTAACGGATCAATTTTTCCGCGATCTCGGCCCGGGTTCCGCCTTCCACTAGTTGATGCCGTATCCCTTTCAACTTTTCCCTAACGGCCGGAGGCAATTGGGCCGGAACGGCCGGGGGCTTCAAACGTTCTTGCCGTTGGATGGCCGTGGTAATTTCTTTCAAAGCCTTGCCATAGCCCTTTTTCATCTGTTGGAGGCCGATGTGAATCAAAAGTCGGCTGAGGGGGCCGCGTGGAATGAAGGAAAGATAAGCATAAAGGCGGCATTTTCCGGGCTCGAGTTCCTCGAACAGATATCTCGCCCTCATGTAATAGGGCAGTCCCTCGCTATAAACACGGGCATGACTGAACTGTCTGCCGTATTCCCATTCCCAGGGAACTTCTTCCCAGTAATTCTTTTTACCCACATTCACCGCGAACCCCTGGAGCCTGCCGTTTTTTTCCGTAAACTTCATTTCACCCATTCCCACCCGCTTGTTGAAGGAGGAAAGATCCGCGATATAGGGCCAAAGTTTTTCGACGGGAACCGGCAGGTCGTACTTCCAGAAAAAATGCATGGGCTTGCCCTTTTTGAGCCATTCGGCGGGCCAGGGATATTTCTCGAGAAACTCCCTTAAGGTCAGATCTTTGGAAATGGGTTCGGCAGTCGGCATAGGGTTCTCCCCTCATAAATCTCAAAACATTCGACCAAACCTTAAAGTTAAGACCTTTTGAACCGCCAAACACTTCGGTTGCGGGCCGAAGTGTTTGGCGGTTAATAACTCATTAGTTGATCCACTTTCGCCGCGCAGATGAAGTCGTTATCGCTCATGCCGTTGATCGCGTGGGTGTGATATTTCACTTTGCAGGCCTTGTAGCCCACTTCCAGATCCGGGTGGTGGTCTTCCCGGTGGGAAAGAAAAGCCACCGCGTTCACGAACGCCATGGTCTCGTGGAAATTTTGAAAGTTGAACGTCTTCACGATTTCCTGACCGGTATATTCCCAGCCCGGCAGACGGGTCAAGTAACCCTTGATCATGATCAGATTCAGGGGCTTGGTCCCCCCCTCGCAAGGCACACATTTTTTCTTGAGAATTTCATCCTTGGATGGAATGGATTCGTCCATGGCTCCCCCTCGCGTGTTCAATGACATATAAGGGGAAGGATGGAGAGAAGTTACCTAAAAATCAACGGGGGGTTAAAACAGCCAATTAAATATTTTTCATCTCGCGGGCACCGTAAACACTGAAACTTTCAAGCCATGAATCCATTTCTTCGCCTTATTTCCCCACCGCAAGGATTACAAAACGAATGCGGAAGGGCCGGGTAGGAGCCAAAACCTACCAGACATCCCGGATATTACTGATGATGGTGGAATCATTGACGATGGGGAGGGGGGAAGCCCCCTTCGCGAACAGCACACTGCGAACCAAAAGTTCCATCCCCTGGCTGGATCCGCTGATTCCCGTCTCAAATCCACCGGGAAACTTGATCGCCGAACTGGCAGGGGCAGTGCAAAAACCCGGCACGGTCACCGGGCAACTTTTCACGCTGCTGGAATTGGGGCAAACTCCGTAGGTGAAACCATTGCTGAGAATCCCCGAACTGATCCTCGTGACCGGTTTACATTGGGCCTCGGTGATGATCGGTGTCGCCCCGCCGACAAGGTTGATGGCCGTGCCGGTGATGGTGTAAAAGGCCGTGGAAGGCGTAGCTTGGTTGGGGTCCCAGGCGTTGGAAATGGCCACGTTAGAGGGGAAATTCGCGGGCGCCAGGAGAAAATTGCGGACGTTGGTTTGCAGGGTCGTGTCGGTGATGCCCGTCAGTTCGGTGTAATCGGCGTACTGGATGCTTTGCCACTCGATGAGCTTGTAACAGGTCACGGGACGGTTGACCGCTTGAATGGGGGCAGCCAGGTAATAGTAATAGAAGCGATAGACGTCAATGACCATGGTGTAGAGGTTATTGTTGGAATCCTTGATGGTGGCCCCCGTCACCGTCACCGGGGCGATATAGTTGACTTTTGGGGTTCCGCCCCAGGTGGAATACAAACTTTCGGACGTGTCGTAGGCGCCAAAAAGCAGGCTGTTGCCGAAATCGGCCTTGGTGGCGCCCAGGGGCGAGAAGGTGGTCGTGGGCTGGCTCAAGGGAAGCAGGCTTCCCGTCAGAATCGGGTAATTGGTCGTGGTCAGGGAGGTCATGCCCGCGACAACAGCGGCCTGGTAGGCCGTGCCGGAAGTGTCGTTTTGGCACATGTGCCGCGAGGACAACAGCCTCTCATGGATGCGTAGAAGGGTCGATTCGTTCAGGGTCACCATCTGGTTTCGCATTTCGTCGGCGGCCATGCCCTGGGTCATCTTGATGAAAAGAAAGGTGATGGCGGGGGTAATGATGCCGATCAGGGCAACCGTCAACATGAGTTCGATGAGGGTCCATCCAGCCTCGTTCGATCGAAAACTTCTTTTCCACCACATGTCATACCTCATCGGGTGATGGAGATGTTGAGAACGTGGTAAGCGTAATCGTTTGGAAAGCCGTGCCGATAAGCCTCGGCGCAGACCCAATAATCGTTTTGGGGGAACGTGGTGGTGCTGGAGACATTCCAGGCGAAGGTGACCGGCATCGTGTTGGCGGTGATCAGGTGGGCGACGCTGGTATCCAGGATCCCCGTGACCGCCTGCTGGCCGGTGAAGCTTCCATCCTGGATGTAATACCAATTCCCCCCCGCGTTGTTGGAAACCTTGATGTTGAAATCAAGCGTGTTAATGGGTTCGTTGTAGGTGCTGTTGGCCAAGACGGGATACCCCGGGTATTCCTCGGTGTAATAATTTCCGGTCAAGGAGGTGTAGCCCGGCCACCTCAGCCAGACGTTGGTGGTGGGGCCGGCGGGGATCGTGGCGAAATTGGCGATGGTGAGGGGGATGCCCGTGGTCACGGCTCCGTTTACGCACAAGAAGACCGTCTGGGGTTGGCTGTACTGGGCCGTGGCGTTGTCGCAATAGGTCTCGATGAGGGGGATCTGGTAGATATGGCCCGCCCCCACGGGATACATTCCCCCGTCCAAAAAGGTTCGCAAAAGGGTCACCAGACAGGTCTCTCCCAGGGCGCTTAACCCGACGCTGGCGCTGATATCCAGCCCCGATTCGACGAAATATCCGATTTGGCTCACTGACGAGGACGTGGCTAGGGAGAGTTCAATGGCCGCCGAGCAGTACCAGGGCCCGCCGGAAGAGCCGTCGGTGAGGGTGTAAAAAAGACGGCTGGTCCCGTTGATCGCGGGAATGGTCAAGGTGGGGTGTTCGTTTTTATAGGGAGCGAGCGTCCATTCGGTCGTGATCTGGTTGCTGTTAATGGACCAATCGCGGGCAACGTTCATCTGGGAGGGCAGGGGATAACCGAAAATGCTGAAACAGGTCTGACCCATGCTGGTGATACTTGCGACAAGGTCGGTTGCAACGGAATCACCGCAATCCCGATGGACAAAAGAACCCCCGCCTTCCGATCCCGCTCCGACGCCGTTCATGAAGGCTGTGCACCCGAAAATGTTGGCCTGGCTGGTCAGGTCGCGCCCAAAGCCGTTGGTGGAACTGGTGACACCGTCACCGGCCGTTTCGAGAGTGGGGACGTTGTTGTATAGCTTCCGGTAAAAGGTGTCGTAGGATGTGGCGTTCGTCGCCACGGGCAAGTTTCCCGTACCCGCCGCTGATCCGGGGCTGGCCGCCCAGGTCGTCGCCATGCTGTCCGGATAAAGTTCCCCCAGCCAGGACCTCTCATACCATGTGTCATTCGTGTTCGAGATGACGCGCATATTGAGAATTTTAGCGGTGGGACCCCATCCCATTTCCGCGTTCGTTCCCAATATTTCCTGGACTCCGCTCACGGCCGCGTTGGCGGTCGTGGTTTGATAGGGCAGGGACCAGAGGTTGACCCCCGCGTTGAAGGGCGACTGGTCCGCGCCGAACTCGCTTCCCATCCCGTAGTAGTAGCAGGTCCACCCGTTGATGACTCCCCAGAGGGAGGTGGAAGCCATGATTCCGCCGCGGATGGTTTCGTAATAACGGGGCAAATCGACCTCGCTGGCCATGTGGCCCCCGGCCGGTGTGGATCCGGCAGCGGCCCCTTCCCAACCGACAACATTTCCGGCAGCGCTAAAGCCGGTATAACCGTCCTGATCCATGCCGATCTGGCCCCCGCCCGCCGCTCCGTCCTTAAACCACCAGTTGTAGCTGTTGGCCTGGAGTGTAGCGGCCATTCCCGCATACGAGCCCAGTGCCGCCACAGTGCCGATTTTACAGTCCAAATAGGGGCAATCGCGGGGATCTCCCAGGTATTGGAACTGTTCAGTGTATGGCGGGGCGTACGCGTTTCCCACCCAAACGTAGGTACGGGAAATATTTAAACTGTCGTCGGCAAGGGGCCAGGCGCTGTGGGTCACGGGATAACCCAGGCAGGTTTCAATCGTGTGCTGGCCGGGAACCAGGTTGAGCTGGATGAGCCACCGGGCGGTGTTTTTAGGGTTATTGGCGGTGTTGGCGGGGAGGGTCAGGTCGGGCGTGAAATTTCCTGAGAGATTGACCGCGCAGGGTATGTACTCGGCCCCATAAAGCCAGTCACTGGGGCTCAAACCGCCCCAGGGCCCGCCGGTGATGGTGCAGGGCACGCACCGCAGAGGGGTGTTATACAAGCCGATCTCCGTCGTGTTTACGGTGGGATGCCACAGCGTCACGGACATCGTGCCATAGCCGCCGTCGGCGGCGCCGGTCCCCGAATTGGGGGTGACGCTGGTGTACCCGTATTTCACTGCGGCGCATCCCACGACCGCCGTCACGGCCACGTCGGTGAGGGCGAGGTTTTGGTCGATGAGAAGGGTGGAGCCGCTGATGGTGGGATGATCCTGTTCCCGGTAACCGGCGGTGGTATTGAGTTGAGTCCAATCATCCATGCCGTCCAGATAAGAGTAAACCCGCAATCTGACGGGGGTTTTCGTGACCCCGGTCGCCCCCGGCCAGTAAAGATTCTCCGGATGGGTCACGAGCCTTCGGAAGAGCCCGCCCGCTCCGTCGTTATTGGTCGGGTCCTTGGCCGCGTCCGAGTAGTTGCGCATGGGGGGAATGGGCAAGAGTTCCCCGTGAAGGTTGACGATGATGGAGTTCTGGAAGGAAACGGGGTTGGACTCCAGGTTTTCGTAAAGCATACGCAGGCTGATTTCAGTGACCGAGTCAGCGGCTGGCATTCCGCTGCCCAACGCCAGCGCGGCCGCTTTGACCGCGTTGAACATCAACAACTCGTCGGGATAGCGCAGGTCGTTGTTGTTGCGGTCGGCCACCGCGTAGGACGGACAGCCCGTGAATTGGGTGGAGCTGGTGGGCCGATAAACGTTATCCACCCAGAAATTGCCGCAGACCTGCACTCCGGGGGAGCCGCTTGGGTCGAAGAAGGTCGTCGTCGTGTTTTTCCCATCGGTAGAGGTGGAGGTGCCGGGATAAAAATAAATGAACGATATGGCGTTGGAAGCGGACGTGTCGTAGGCGGAATTGATCTGGGGAGTGTAGTACTGGTCCCGGCCGTAGCCGGATCGGGTGATGTAATGGGGGCGGATCACCAGCCCCGGCGTGCGGCTTTGGACGTCGCTGATGATGGATTGGTAGGTCTGGTACATGGCGGCCAGTTGGGACCACCAGGCCGGGATGGTTTGTACCCCGATCACGTACATGTCGAGCGCCTGGCTGGGAGGAAAAATGTTGGAAAGGCTCCGCAAAATGCCCCCCACGTCCGCCAGAAGTATCCCCCCCTGGGCGGGGGACGACTCGGAGGAATAAAGATAGACCTTGATATCGACCTGGCGGGAATAGGGGTCGTTGCTCAACCTCAGGATGCTGATGCGGCGCAGGTAACGGGCATGGCCGTTGGTGTTCTTATTTCCGCTCACCGGGTCGTATTGCGCGGAAGTGAGGTTGGTGACTGCTTCCTGGGACACGGCGGAATCGGTAGTGAGGACGGTGCTGAAAAAGGAAACCCCGCTCGCGTTAAACACCGGGTCCGCGTACTGGTCGAGGAAATTGAGACTCGTTTCCTTGCCGTTGGTCAGGGACTTGAGTTCTTCGAACATCTGGATGGCTTTTTCGGCGGCATAGGCCCTGTCGAGCGTGGATACGGTCTGCTTGGCGGTCAGGCTCCGGGCCACCATGACGCTGGAGGCCATCGCGGCCATGATGCCTGCGGCGATGGCCAGTTCCACCAGGGAATAGCCGGAAGCGTTTCGCCTTCTCATCATTGCAAATCCTCCATCATGCCGGGTTTAAAGGCCCGGGATCGTGAAAACGCTCTTACGCTCGCCGATGTCCTCTTTGTATTGGGCCACCTGGCTGCGGGCTGCGGCTACCAGGGCCGGGCTATAGTTGATCATTCCGAAAAGACCGCTGGTTCCGCCGGTGATGGAAAGATTGCCGGGAGTGGCCCCGCCGGCGGCATTTGAGGTGGAACCGGCCCGGTAACCCATGATCAGCGCTCCATTGATCTGGGATTGGCCGACGATGGTCACATTGCCGGTGCAAAAAACCACTCCCCCCCAGTCGCTCGCAAGAATCGAGCCGGCCCCCTCGTCAAGGGTCAGGTTTCCATCCACCACCAGGACCCCGAGGCCTTGCAGGGTTTGGTAGGGGGGGGAATTGGTGGATCATAGGTGAGGTTTCCGGTGAAATAGGACAATTGCCAGTTGGAGTTGATGAACAAGGTCACCGGGCTTCCCCCCAAGGATGTGCCGTAATTATCGGCGATATTGCGTATTTCTCCCAGGCTCATTCCGAAGACTCCCACATCCGAGATCAGGGTGGTGCAGGGCCCGGATCCTACGGCATGGCTTGTCCCGCAATTATTGTTGAAGCAATAAACCGGCTGGGGGCTTCCTCCCATGAGGTTGCTGGTGACGCCCGTCACAGGCACGGCGCAGGCTCCAGCGGGCGGAGGGGTCGGCAGCCAGGGGGTAAAGGTGGTAGTCACGGTCGCCGTGATGGTCGGGGTGGGGGAACCCAGGGGCGTGTTGGTGGGGGTTTGGGTGGCGGTCGGCCCTGCGGCAAGCGGCGTCGGGGTGATGGTGGGGGTGAAGAAACCGTTTTGCCCGGTCACGCAGAAGTAATCGTAAACAGCCGTGCAGGCATTGCTCTGGCTGTTGCTAGTGGCGGTCAGGCCCCAGGTTTCCCCGTTGGTGAGGGTGATAGTCACGGCGGGTCCCACCTGGTACCAAACGCCCCATTGGCTTTCCGCCGTCCAGGCCGTGATCTGGGTTCCGTCGTAAATGAGTTCGAGCCACTGCGGGTAGGTATCTCCGGAAACGTAAGTCTGGCCGGACGAGTTCACCGCATCGCTGGTGCGGGCCTCAAAGGTCACACTGCCGCTATACTGCATGTAGAGATAGGCGTAGGCCGAGAACGTGTTCGACCCGTTTCGGATCATGATTCCGCTTTCCGGGGTTCCCGACCCGCCGCCGACCGTAACCAAATGGGCCATGATGGTCCCCGGGCCCGCAAGGTTCGTCCAATGGTAATGGAACTGGTCCGAGGTGTTGCCGATCCCCGATCCGCCACCCGTGATGGTGAGCGGGTTGCCGGTGGAAGGATTGGTAGCGCCGGTGGTGGAACCTGCGGGTTGGGAGTTTAGGATATCCCCGTCATTGAAGAAATTCGTTCCGTTGGTACCGCAGGGAATGATGGTCGGGGTGTCGGTCCAAGTGGCGGTGTTGGTGAAAGTGTAGGTTTGAGTAAAGGTCGGGGTCCTTGTCTTCGTGAAGCTCGGCGTACTTGTCGATGTGTAGGACGGAGTCGCGGTATAGCTCGCGGTCCAGGTGGGGGTCCAGGTTTTAGTCGGGGAGGGTGTGGGGGTATAGGAATCTTGCTGGTTTTGGGTGGCCGTGGCATTGGCTTGGAAAGTGGCCGTGACCTGTGCCGTTGCTGTCGTATTGGCATTTTGAGTGGCTGTGGCTTGCGCCTGCGCTGTGGCAGTGGCTACGGCTGTAGCAGTCTCTTGGGTTAGAAGCATCTGTTCGGTGGCGGTCGGTGCGACTGTTTCCGTACTGTTAGGGGTTGGTGTGCAATAGAGGATGGCACTTACTTTAGAATAATAACCGGCTGCGTTAGGATCCCCATTCGTCAAACTCGCCATAACAATCACATAACTAAAAGGACCACCCGCTGGGACGGTAACAACATCCGTGGTCGTCACCGCAGCGTTGCCATCGTTTTCTGTGCTGTAGTCCGAAGTACAGCTTCCAGAGCCGACCCAAGAAACTGCCGCGCAACTACTAAAGGTAGAAGTGTTCAAAAAACCTATTGCGTAATTATAAGTTGAGTTTGTGTTGCCCCAAACAATAGACACGGAAGCTTGGCCATTCTGAATACAACCGATGACACCCGCCTTCGAGATGCCTGGACCTGCCCAAGCCCGGGAAACCGTCAGGGTCAAAAGCAGCAAGACAAAAACGCCTATTCGGGTAAACACCTGCGGGAGTTTATGGACAAAGTTTCCGACTTTCTCGGACCCGGTTGAAAAAACGGTTTGTGGGTTCATGGATCTATCCCTCAGTTCGGGGTCATACTGATAACGGCCCAGTTCCCAACCGCCGAGACGGCACCGTTGATCCAGCAGTTGTTTCCCAGCGTGATGGTGCTGGTTTTCAGGACATAAACCGGCGCCGTCAAGGAGGCCAGGGTCGTGGGCATATTCAATTGAAGCTTGGCCAACTCCGTGGAAACCCGCGTATTGGCAATGATGATGTTCGGTGATTTGTTATAGGGGACCACCCACATGCCGTTCGCCACACCGAAATCCATCCGGCGGTAAACATAAGCCGTGGCTGTGATGGACCATACGGCCCCATCGCCATTGACCAAGGAGTTTCCGTCCCGCTCACCCGAAATATCGTGGACCGCATAGGCATAAAAAGTGGGTGTCGGCGTCAGGGCCCCGACCAAGGGTACCTTGGCCACTTCGTAACGTCCCCAAATGTGGGCGGTGGCGGTGACGGGAGAATCGAGCGGATACTCATGGACCAGGCCGATCCATGGTTCGGTGGTGTCGGCAACGGATTGTCCGGAAGCGGTGTTGTTTTGGGGCCAAAAAGCCTGATCGGGGCCGGAATAGACGCTCCCAGTGGGAGCGGTATTGTAGGTGGGCGTGGTTCCCGGCACGACCGCGCCGGCGGTTTGATTGAAGGCACTGACCAAGCCGTTATTGGATGTCTGGCGCCGATACCAACCCAAGGCGTCAGTCAAACCCGCCCTTGCTATATTTTCGGCTTCCGCGACCATCATGGTTCTTTTTTTGGCCTGGGTGGAAGAATCGGAAACCAATCTCACTCCCACGGTAATCAGCATAGTGGCGAGGGTCATGAAAATGGCCGCCATGATCAGGGCGGATCCTCTTTGTTTTTTCATCATTCGAAAGTAATCGGAAGGAGAAACCGAATTCGGGTCAAAACCCCGTAATTGATCCCGAAGTATTTGAAACCAGACAAACATCCATTTAGTCAATCTTTTGGAGGACGTTTGAATTTGGCCAATTGTATTCATCACACTTCGAATCCAACCCGGCCTGTTAGATATTGGATTTTTGGACTTCAGTAATAACATGACAAGCCGCTCCCGTTCTTTTCAGTGTTATTTGAGACTTATTTTACAGGATTTTCGCGGAATAAGGCGGAGC
>CAZGKT010000064.1:0-16372 GCA_964525605.1 uncultured bacterium | reverse complement strand
TCATTCCGTCAATCGGTTGCCCACCGGGATCATCCACGTAATTGACCAGCAAACGAACCTGTTCGCCTGCCTCGTTGAAGACGGTGACGGTAATCTTTTCAATATTTCGGTTAATGGTGACTTGCTGGGTCACCGTATTGACGATTCCCGTGGTTTCGATACTTTCCACCGAAATGTGGTAAGTGCCATTGGTGGCAGGGTTTCCATCCGGTGTTTTTCCGTTCCAGGTAGCAATCGTGACCCCCTCGTACATCACTTCCACTTGGCCTTCGAGGGAGGTGATGGTGGACGGTCCCAGGGAGAAGCTGTTGACCGGTTGGGTAGTCTGGAGCACGTTAAGCGTTTCGACTAATTCCCCCGCCTCGTTATAGACACCCACCCGAACCGTGTAATCGCCGATGACCGCTACCTGCGCCTGGGCTGTCACCGGGCTTCCACCCGGATAGGTTAGCCAAGCCGTGTTGAGGAGAGTTTGCCCCGGCAAAAGCGTGTTGTTCACCACGGCGGAATAGGACAAGTCATAGGTTCCAGGCCCCAAAAGCGGAAGGGTCCAGGTTAAAAGATTTCCCGAAACCTGATAGGTGGTTCCCGGAGGGTAAGATCCCATGGACTGGAAAGTTTCCCCGGCGGGGAGGGTGTCCTGAACAACTGCCCCCGTGGAGGGGCTTCCGGTCAGGGTAATGGCAAGATTGTAAAACAGAGCATCCTCCACATGAGCCTGGCTAGCCGAAACGGTTTTACCCAAGGTCATCACGGTGGGAGGAGTGGGGGTTACGGTAGGACTGGGGGTTTCAGTCGGGGTTGAAGTGGAGGTAAAGGTCCGAGTCGGAGTAAACGATGAAGTATAAGTGGGAGTCACGGTCAGTGTGGATGTATGGGTGGGAGTGTCGGAGGGCGTGAAGGTATTCGTCGGTGTGAAAGTGGTTGTAGGTGTGAAACTAGGCGTAGGACTTACCGTAAAGGTGGGGGTAAAGGTTTCGGTCCAGGTATTGGTTTGGGTCGGGCTCACCGTGGGGGTAAAGGTGGGGGTCACCGTGGGAGTCCAGGTGGATGTCGGCGTGGCGGTAGGCGTATAGGTTTCTGTCCAAGTAAAGGTTTGGGTCGGGGTCGCCGTAGGGGTAAAGGTGGGAGTCACCGTGGGAGTCCAAGTGGAAGTCGGAGTTGGGGTGGGGGTGTAAGTTTGGGTGAACGTTGCGGTGGGAGTAAAGGTCGGTGTTTGGGTGGGGGTGTAGGTCCAGGTATAACTGAAAACAGGTGTAATGGTGGGAGTGGCGGTAGGCGTGGAGGTGGGGGTAAAGGTTACCGTATAGGTCTGGGTGAAAGTGGGAGTTGCGGTAGGGGTAAAGGTCGTTGTCCATGTGAATGTCATCGTGGGAGTGAAAGTAGTGGTAGGGGTTGGGGTGTAGGTCGGAGTCTGAGTCGGGGTAAAAGTGGGCGTTTGGGTGGGTGTCTGGGTATAAGTGAAGGTTGGAGTCTGGGTTGGGGTGTTGGTGGGTGTGGGTGTCGGGGTGCGGGTAGGCGTGGCAGTCGGGGAAAAGGTGCAGGTGGCCACGGTTAAAGTCACGGGATTGGAAGTCGCTACGCTCATAGGTCCACTGGCCTGGAGAGCAAAACTATTGGTAACCGCGCCTGTGGTGGAGCAATCCACCGTTCCCCACCAAGTGATAGCTCCCGTGGGATTGTTGAAAAGGGTTCCGGGAAAACTCCAGCTCAAGGGGGGACCCGAACTGAAGTTGACCGTCCCTCCCCCCATCAGGGCCCCCGTGCTTGATTGCGATGTGTAATTCACCCCGGTCGGAACCGTATCCCAAACCACGGCATTTACGATCGGGTCCGGGCTCATCAACTTCAAATTAGAATAATAGTCCGTATTGGCCGTGCCATCAGCCTGCCAACCGACCTGGTAAATACCCCCATCGCGGGGCACACAGGGGAGTGGATTGGTGTCCGCGTAGCAAAAGGCCCAAGTACCCGGCTCCGCAGTGCCCGTAGGCCAGACCTTAGCGCAAATGGTCAGCGTCGTCCCGCTGTAAACCAGGGATGCTTCAACCGTGTACCAAACGCCCGAGGTGATGGTAGTTCCGATCTGGGCGTCCGACAGGGTGACGGGATAGCTGAGAGCGTTGGGTGAGGCAGTATTTTTTTGAAGGAAGAAATTACCAGGCGCGTCATCGAGCGAGATGGCCACCATATAGGCGTCCCCGTCGCTTCCGGTCAGGGTGGCGGCGTTATTGGCGGCCAGAACCATGTGGGCATCCGCCCCCTGTGGCGGGTTGATGGCGGGTATCATCATGTCACCCTCAACCGTTACGCCCCCGCAAAGGGTCACGGGCGGTCCATTTCTCAGAAGGGTCGTGAAATTTCCGCAAGTGATACTGATGGGGCTGGCGGGGCAGGCATCAGCCACGATGTAATGGTGGTTTTGCGCGTCCGAGGCC
Organism: uncultured bacterium; assembly: GCA_964525605.1. Taxonomy (GTDB): domain Bacteria; phylum Oederibacteriota; class Muellerivitia; order Muellerivitales; family Muellerivitaceae; genus CAVTWJ01. The sequence continues at coordinate 13,934 of CAZGKT010000064.1, read as the reverse complement.
ACTCCAAAGGTGGCGGCGTTGTTGGAAACGTTGTACAGGGTTCCATCGAAACCCGCAATGGCCGTTCCCGCGGTGTTCACCGGATCGTTTTCATATGAATCATAGAATTGAAGGCTGGAACCAGAATAACTGTAGTTGAGGATGTAGGTGACCGTTTGTCCAGGGTTCAGTGAACCCGGTGACGCGGGTACTTGGCTTTTTTGAAGCACAAAGCCATGGCCCACCGTGACAGCCACGGTGTTGGTATTTAAAGGTCCGGGAATCTCATTGGTGGAAGCCTGAGCCGTATTGGTAATAACTGTTCCCGCAGGAGGGCCTCCCGTTCCTGAATCGACGCGCACCAGCATCCAGGCCGAGCCCGTGGTCTGGGTCGTGGCATTTCCAAGGGTCCAGGTAATCGGAGTAGACGGGCCCGATCCCGAGACGGCCCCACTAACGTCGCCCAGGGGTCCAGCCGCCACCAGGGTCGTAAAGGGCGGGACGGTGTCAGTGATTTGCAATGCGTTCGTGTTTACAAAGGAATAATCGATATGGAAAAGAATCAGATCACCGGGATTAATGGGGGTCGCATTCTCATCCACGGCTTTGAGAGCGGTCAGCCCGGCCGGGGGAAGGGGGATGGAGATCGGGACGGAGACGGTATTCGTAAGTGACGTGTTTCCACAGGTCAGGCCCCCGTAACTATCCATAGCGACGATGAGGTTGTAGGTCCCCCCCACATTCACCGCCAACGGAACATTCGGGGTGAAGGTTACCGAATGGTTCGTGCAAGTAGACCCAGAGTTGGGAATGCCGTCATACCATCCCATATCGCAGCCGAAAGCCGCTCCACAAGGGTTGATGTCCGCCTCATTGGTTCCGTTCTTATCCACGAGAAAAAACTGGTTTCCTTGCCCGCAGGCTTGTATGAAGGTGGCCCCCTCGTTCATGGCCACCACCATTTCCGTTCCGGCGGAATCGTTGTAAGAACTGCAATAGTTGATCACAACCGTCAAAGGTGTGCCCGGCGCCGGGTTCGAGGGGGAAACAGTCACGCAAAGGCTAGGTACCTGGGAAGTATTGGTGCTGCAGGTTTGGGCAAAAACGGAAAGCCCCTGAAAACAAAACTCGGCCAGTATCAGGCTAAAGAGAAGCCCTTTTTTGAAAATGGGATGGCTGCGAAAGTCAAAACGCATCATGCCGCTCTGGGATTCCGGTGAGAAAACGATTTTCGTTATCTCATCGGAATCCTAAATAGATTTATTAGTAGGAGGAAAGGTTCACTTTTCTTCCGTTGTAATTTTCACAAAGTTCCTGGCGAAGATCATGTAGTTTGAAGCGCTTTCATGAAAATAAATGGTTACTCGTTAACCAAGAAAAATTATTCTCGGGTTGGGCAAGCTCTTTTAGCACAGGACAATGCAGTTGAACTTTAAACTCTTGGTGGGAGGCAGGCGGTAACAAATATTTTCAACCCGTTTTGTAACCGGTTACATTTTCATTTTCTAAACTAATTTCAGAAATTAACAACTCAAGTTCATTTTGGAAAAGACGTAATGACTTAATCGAGCCTGGAAAGTTTCAAATACAAATCTTCGGCTTGCCTGAAATTTCCGGCCCGGAAATAGGCGTCAGCAAGATCGAGGGAGAATTTCCGATTTTGGGGCTCAAGGTGGGTGGCTCTTTGATAAGCTGCTGTGGATTTTTCCAAGTTACCCTCTAAACAAAACACGCCACCCAACATGTTGAAGGCTTCGGCAAAATTCGGATCCAGCTTCACTGCCATTTGCAGTTGTTCCCTTGCCGCGTCCGGAACGCCGAATTGTCGATAGATGAATGCGTCTTCCAAATGGGACCAAGCGTCGTCGGGATTGGCCACCAGCGCAGCCCTTCTTTCGGCTAGAGCTCTTTTTCGCTCACCTTTTTGCGAATTAATAACATCCAGGTAGCTAAGCGCCCATCCGTTTTGCGGATCCAATTCAATGCCCTTGTTGAATTCCTGCGCCGCCTCTTCCCTGGCGCCTTGGGCAAAGAGGACCTTTCCTTTCGCATTATGGGGATCTCGCAAAAGAGGTCCAAACTTTGTCGCGGTATTCAACAGGTTTATCGACTCATCCATCCGATTAGCCATCCGGTAGGCTTCACCCAAATTGCTATAGGCCGCGCTGCTATTGCGAGGCTCGGTTTTTAGAACATGTTCCCAGAGTGAGATAGAATCATGCCAATAGGAAACCTGGCCCCAAGTCGCCACCCCCCAAAAAGCCGTCAAGAAGCCTATCAATCCCCAGCCGAGCCAAATCCGTCTCTGGAAAAACCAGGGCAAAAAGGCACCTAGTCCCAAAAAAATCCCAAGGCTGGGAATGTAAAAATACCGGTCTGCGGCGGCCTGGCCTCCTATGGCGATAAACCCGAGGGTGGGCGCGAGCGTCAGGGCGTAAAACAACCCCATCACGGGCAAATTCGGGTGTTTTTTTCGGTTCCAAAAGCAAATCATGAAACCCAGGAAGACCAGCAATGCCGATATCACATATGTTGCGGAAAAGGCATTTTTCAACCGGATCGGATAAAGAGCGGACAATCCGAATGGGGCCAATGTTTTTTCCAAATAAAATAAAAGCGAATGAAAGGCGTTCATAACTCGAAATCCCCAAGGGATGGTTTTGAGGGACGCGAGAGCGTTTTCATCACTTTCTCCGGCAATGGCGGACGCGCATGCAAAAACCATCAGTAGATAAAAGGGAATCTTTTCCGCCAGGCATTTCCAAGGATGTGCCTTGAGCCTCTTGAGGGGCCATCCATCCAGAATAATCAAGACGAAGGGCAGGGTCACCGCCATGGGTTTGGAGAGAAGGGCCAGGACGAAGAATCCGAAACAAAGCGCAAGTTTCCAATACTTGCTAACGGCAGAGGTGCCGTAATCAAGGTATACCAGCAGGCTGGCGAAGCAAAACATGCCGCAAAGGAGGTCTTTCCTGCCGGTGACCCAGGCGACGGGCTCCACATGAAGCGGGTGAAGGCCGAAAAAAACCGCGCTTGCCATTGACGCCGCACCCACCCAGGCCGCCTTCCCGTCAGAGTTTTCCTCATTGAAAGCAAGCGGAAATAGTTTCATTCCCAAGAAAAATACAAGTGTGGTGTTCACCAGATGCAAAAAAAGATTGTGGAGATGAAAAAACCAGGGATCGAGTCCACCGATCCGGTAATCTAAAGCCAAAGAAAACCAGGTCAAAGGAATGAAAAAACCCTTATAAAAATTCGAAAACCACCATTGGATGGAATTCAAACTGAGACTTCGGATATGAAGATTCTGCTCGACGACTCCCGGATCGTCCCAGTTGACAAACCCATTTTTCAGCATCGGCAGGTAAAAAAAAGCCGTCAGAAGGGTGGGAATCGCCGCCAGAACCCATAGAGGAACCCGGCGCTCTGCGGCCGAACTCTTTGCCTTGGCGGGCCGGAGGTCCATTATCTTTTTCTTTTAGGCCTGGCCATGGAGGGAGCTATCGTCATCGAGGGAGCCCTGATCCGTCCCAGAATCCCCGCTCCGAAAACCATGGAGAAAATCAGCGACAGAAATAGCCCCAGCCTGACGGCCGTAGGTTCATAACGAAACTTGACCCTGTGATCGCCATCCCCGGAAATCGTCACCGCCATCCAGTACCCGTAAGCCCTAAAGATCGCCTCGGGTTTTCCATCCATCCAGGCACGCCAGCCCGGCGCAAAACTTTCGTCAAAAACGAGGAACCCCGGTCGAGGCGTAAGAATGGCAAAATTCGCCTCGCAGGGACCCGGCCTCATTCCCTGAATATCCGGTTTGATGTCCAATATCTTTCCGGCCCACTTAGTCCATAAACCCTCGATCTTATCTTGCAGGGCCAATGCTGAACCATCCGGGAGAACTTTGCCAGACGGCGGCAACCGTACGGCCCTTCCGTCGGGAGATTTTTCAGTGAAGACCTGGTCTTCCAAAAACGCCTTGGGGCTCAGCATGGCCGTGAAAACCGAAGCCCGGTCAGGAAACTCCTGAACCTGCTCCGCTTCCCAAGCCGTCCCCATGGCCCCGGCATTCTGGATGTCAAAAACTGGTCCCTGGGGATAAGCCAGCTTGTACTTAAAAGCAGGTAATTTATCCGGAAGCATAAACACCCGCGTTCCCGCCGCGTCGAGGATTCGGCCATCGTAGGGAAACCCTTTTTGCATGTAATTTTTTAGGTCCTGATAACCGTTCAGGTAAATGGAAAGATATCCTGCCGAGGAGGGAATCCCCCAGATCTCCTGTGTGTTAGGCCGGAAAGTCATGGCGGTCTCAAGAAACGATGTCTCCATATCATGAACATTGGAAGAATACATCTCATCTTTATTGCGCAGACTGATCAACCTACCCTCTCCCGCCATTTGTTTCACGCCCTGCGCCGCCTCGGCTACCCGAGGATTTCGGTAGGGGTCATCCACCAAGTGCAAAACCCGGTACGGAATGACCAAAGCATCCACCAGCCAAAAAATCCACAAAACCAAAACCCAAAAAGGTGTCTTTCTTCGCATCTTCGATTCTTCGGGGTTAAGTTTGAGTTGTTCGATGAGTCCGTTCCAGTTCTTTCCCGCCGCTGTCAGGGCACAAAAGACGAAAAGAAAAGCGGCTTTGGTGGGTTCAAAAGTTTCCAACAATCTCTGGGGCAAAAGTTTCCAGAGAGGGAAATAAACCCCGGCCATCCAGATCACAACCGCCAGGGCCGAGAAGTTCCAGAACCTTCCCCCTTTTTCACTTTTAGCCCAAAACCCAAATAGAAACAGGCCCAGAGGAACCAGCCCCAGGTAAAGATTTCCGAAGATAAAATTGGGATAGTCTCCCCAATAGCTCTGGGTTCCGGGTACACCCAGGATGTTGGGGGAAAAGAGTGTCAGGAGATTGATCCAACGAAGGCAATAAACCGGATCCTGCCAACCTTCCCGGCGCAGGTAGCCCAGGAAATCCACGAAGGGTAGCCAGTGGGCACAGGTTAAAGCCAAGCCGGCGGCAATAGCGGTCCCGAGGCCGAGGGCTGATTTCCATCCGGGCTTTTCGCGGCCAATCCAAACACCCAGGAAAATAGTCGTATAAAGAGTGAAATAGGGGTAACCCGCCAGGAGCTGAAAACTCCAACAAAGCGCGGTCCCCGCCCAGGTGAGCCGGTTGGGTTTGTGAATGTATCTCAGGCCAGCCCATAAAACCCACGGCACCCAGGCATAAGCCGCCATATGGGTTGGGAAACCCCAGTAAAGCGCCGCCATAGCGGAGACCCCGAAACTGACCGCACAAAGGGCCGAAACCGTTTCCCTCGACTGGTTTTCGCGCATCCAAAGATAAAACCCCAGAGCCGCCCAGAGGGAATGGGCCAGGGGCATGAAGAAAAACCAGTTGGTGAGGCCTGTCAGGCCCCAGAGCCAGAAGGGCGGGTAAAAAACCGCTGATTGGAAATTCGCCAGGTGGGGTTGTCCACAGGCCACGTAGGGGTTCCAGAGGGGGAGCAATCCCTTTTGGAAGCTCTCCACGTTGAACCATTTCTCGGGAAAAACGTATTCCAGGGTGTCGGCGAAAGCGGGAAAGTGACCGGTAAAGCGGTAAGCCCAAACGAGCAGGCTTAAAAAAAAGAGAGCCCCAACGGCCCGGGAGATGTGGTCGTTTTTCATGGGCCACATCATAACAACAGGCCGATAGTCCTGAAACCCATTCTCGGGATCAATAGGAGTTAACTCTAGCGGATCACGACAATCTTGAGGTTTTTACGTCCCACCAGTCCGCCCTCAACGTTTAAGGCATCCACGACTGCTAGGTACATTCCGCTGGCCACTCCCGAGGCGTCCCAGGTCGCCAGGTTTGTGCCCGCCGGACCGAAAACGGACGATTGGACCAATTCCCCCGCCATGTCGTAAACCCGGTAGATCAGCGTCAGCACCTGGTCTGAGTCCGACTTGAACGTGACTGTGTATCCGGTGCCGGTTCCCCGGTTCACCACATTCGGTCCGGCCGTAATGGTCCCCATTCCCTGAGAGGCGTTCTCCGATACCACCGTCACCTTCTCGGTGATTACCGTTTCCCCTCCATGCCCGTCCTGCACGTGCAATTCGATGAAATACTCACCCGAGGTCACCACCGCCCCGCTATCCGATTGCCCGTTCCACCACACGGACGTACCGTCGTTGAGCGAAATCTGCAATTGAGCCGGGATATTTCCCACAGGATTTCCGCTGGTCGGTTCGAAGGTCGTCCCGGACAATTGCACCTGCGTGGCAGAGCTGATCCCCGGATTACTTGAATAAGAGAGAAGGTTGCGCACCACTTCCCCGGCTTCGTTGTAGATCTTAATCGTGACCTTGTACACCGTCCGGTTCACGATCACCGGCTCCGTGACTGTGGTCACCACCCCCATCGCGTCAATGCTGTTCACCTTCACGTAGTAGTTCCCGTTTGTTGTCGGGTTCCCCGACGAATCGAGACCGTTCCAAACCCCGAGGGTAACCCCCTGGTAGGTGATCACTGTCTGGCTGCCCGGACCCGTCAACTCCGTGATTCCGTTGGACTGCAGACTGATGCTGTTGATGGCTTGCGAATAGATACTGACCGGGAGCGACTGGATGAGTTCCCCCGCCTCGTTGTAAACCCCGATTTGCACCGTGTACTGGCCCGTGGTCTGGGTATCCGCGCAGGAAGTCAGCGGTCCCGAACCCGTATCATTCATCACCGCGCAGTTATGTATATCGAGCCCCCCGGGAACCAGGTTGTTGATGACCACCTCGTAAGTCATCTGGTACTGGCCGGCTGCCAAAGGTGAACCCATCTGCCAGGTCAACAGGGAGGCCGCCTGGTTGTAGGTTGGCGTCACGCCGGAAGGCACTGTTCCCAACGACCGAAAGGTGGTATTGGCCGGCAGTAGATCCGTAATCACGACGTTGGAAGCGCTGTTTCCAGATACGTTGAGGGTGATCGTGTAAACCAAGGTCGTACCAGGGGAGGCGGAACCCGCGGAAACCTGTTTGCTCAAGAAGATGTTGCCAGTGGGTGAGGCGGTGGGTGTGAAAGTCAGAGTGTTTGTCGATGTCGGGGTAGTGGTCAAAGTCGGCGTTGAGGTCGGGCTATTCGTCGGGGTGTTGGTGGGAGTAAAGCTGGGGGTGACGGTCGAGGTAAATGTTGGGATCTGCGTCCAGGTATTCGTGACGGTTGGTGTATTCGTCGGGGTTTGGGTATCGGTGACGGTGGGGGTGAACTGGGGAGTAAAGGTCCAGGTCGGCGATACCGTCGGGGTTAACGTTTCCGTGAGGGTCGGAGTATTCGTCAGGGTCGCCGTGTCGGTAACCGTAAAAGTATCGGTAAGGGTGGGAGTGAATTGGAAGGTCTCGGTATAGGTTTGCGACAAAGTCGGAGTGACCGTCACTGTGATGGTGGGAGTCACCGTGGGCGTATAGGTGGAGGTCATCGTATAGGTAACCGTATAGGTTTGAGTGGGAGTCACTGTATTCGTCACCGAAGGAGTCAAGGTGGGAGTAAAAGTGCTGGTTGGGGTCGGGGAAAATTGAAAAGTATTCGTGGGTGTAGCGGTAACTGTAATCGTGGACGTGACGGTTGGAGTACGGGTCAGCGTGAAGGTAGGGGTCGCGGTTGGGGTTGCTGTGTTGGTCACGGTGAAAGTATTCGTGGGGCTAACCGTCGGCGTATAGGTGTTTGTTCGGGTCGGCGTGACCGTAGGGGTGACTGTATTTGTGAACGTGGGGGTATTTGTCCATGTGACGGTATTGGTCACTGTGTAGGTATGGGTCGGACTGACGGTAGGCGTATAAGTGTTAGTGCGGGTCGGCGTAACCGTTGGAGTAATGGTGTTGGTGACCGTAGGCGTGTAAGTGGATGTCACCGTTTGGGTGACTGTAAAAGTGTTGGTTGGGCTCACCGTCGGGGTATAAGTGTTGGTGCGCGTGGGGGTCACGGTCGCAGTTTGAGTATTTGTGGGGGTCGGGGTATCGGTGGGAGTCCGGGTCGGCGTAATCGTATAGGTATAGGTGGGAGTGGGGGTAACCGTCCAGGTATTGGTCGCCGTGGGAGTGTTCGTGGGGGTTTGGGTAGGCGTGGGTGTTACCAGCGGAGTGTTGGTAGGAGTTGGAGTAGGCACTGGGGTGCAACATTCCCAAACAAAAGTCTGGACAAAGTATAAAATCTGGCCGACGGGGGCTTGGTAAAGCGAGTTGTGAGTATTATCACATGTGCCGCTTGTTTCATTTCCCGACTCTCCGCAGGGATCGGCCCCCAACCCGACCGGTACTCCGCCGACCTCCACCGGCCAAAACCAAAAAGCGCCTGAACCCCCTCCGCTGGCCGGTGTGCCGTTGTTAATTTCATAGGGGGTGGTCCATCCAGGTCCCAGGCAGGACGCATAGGCCGGCTGGTAAAAAGCCGTTGTGCCGCAACCCAAAGTCGGCATCACCGTAACGCCATCAGCGGGCGGGGGTGAGAGGACCGTATAGGCGGATTGCGGTATATAGTTGAACATCTGGGTGTTGCCGCTAGAGCTATTGACGTCAGTCGTCGTGCCGTTGGAACAAACCATCTGCAGATCCCAGGAGCCAAAAGCATACCCGGGGGTTGAGTTAAAAACTGAAACGGCGATGTCATTGGTTCCCATCACCACATCAGCCGGGGGCACCGCAAAGCAAGTGTCATTGTTTGTGTTTCCAGCGACTCCTGAATCGATTAAGTTCCCATTGATCCAAACGGAAATGTCGTCGTCGCCAGAAACACAAAGATTAGCCGCGGTAGGTACGCATTGAGCCAATAAAAAACACGGGAACATCCAAACCATGACCATGAAACAAAATGAAAAATGTAACCGGTTCAATTTCAAGGCAGAAAAAAGGCGATCCGACGCAAGGTGATGTAAACGGAGTGGACACCGTGAGAACGCTTCCAAAATAATCCATAAGCAATGCATAAAATTGATTTAAGCCCTCCAGGAAAAAGGGGACGGGGGATGGTGTATTTCGAAGGATTTCACATACAAAGATACCTAACAAATGCCATTGATAGAAGAAGTACAAAAAATTAAAAACAGGTCATTTTTCGCTGATTTTGATGAGGAAAATGGGTAGGAACCGGAATTAAGACTGAAAAATCGCGGAATATATTTCATGAGGACTTTGGACATCATGGCGATGTCCCCTCTGTGTTCTTCGGGGTTCACAAAAAGGGAATGGGGGTTAGAAAAGTTTTTTCTCGATTTGAATGCATGTGAAAAGACCAATCCATAACCCGCAAACAAGAAGCGCGAGAAAAAACCCCATCCTCACCGATGTCGGTTCATAGGTTAAAACCACCTGGGACTCGCCATCCTCCAGCACTACACCCCGGAAACAGTGATTCACCGTAACAACCTTTTTTTCCCGTCCGTTCACGAAGGCCTTCCAGCCCGGATAAGCCGTCTCGGAGGAAACCAGCAATGCCCTTCCATGGCCTGGAGCCTCCAGTTCCACCCCCTGGGCATAACGAGAGATTGCCCGAACAGGCCTGACCCCATAAGTCCCCGCCAGTTTCGCGTCTTCCACAGAACAGGTTTGTCCATAATTCCATTTTTCCCGAGAGGCTTTTTTAAAATCATCTCCAAGTAAGGGCGAGGCCGTTTTGGCTTCCCTCACTGAAAACCATTTGGCCTCTGCAGCGATATTTTCAAAGACCTGTTCACCCTGACCCGCCAGGCCAATCGCCTTCATCCCTTTCAACCGGCTGGTTCCGAGAAGATAGCGGATATCAAGATAATCCAGCACTGCCTTCGTGTGGGCCTCCGAACATTGAAAGGCCTCGCGGGTAAAGGGTTCCGAGGTGGAAAGCTGGAAGGTGTTGTAGAAAGGGATTTCCTCCAACCCAAACCCTAATGGCCAATTGGGATAAAAGCGTTGTTTTGCTATTTCATAAGCATCCAAGTAGTCGGAGCCCTGAAGACGGAATGCGTCTTTCAAATAAGACGGAGTAAAAAAGCTTCTGCCCTGTTCCGTCATTCGAGAAACCAGGACGGGAGGTTGGTCGTAATAGGACCGATTAAGAAGTATGTTCACGCTCATGGCGGCCGGAATCAGGGAGGCCCCCAGGGCGAGCACCCAGGCCGTCTGACGCCTAAACGAATTCAAAGGAGAAAGAGGCGCTGAGGCCATCATTAAAAAAGCCGAGATCAGGAAATAGACCGGCTCCATAGGTTTTCCCAGAAGATAAGAAAGGCCAAAAACGCTCATGACCGTAAAAACCCAAAGCACCAGAACCCTGACTCCCGGCCCATCCTCCTTTTTCTGACGGTCAAAGGAAAGACCGGCGAACCAGGCCGCACCGAAAATTAAAAGCGAAAGCCAAAACCCGGATCGGATGACCAGGGAATAACCCGGCAATATTCCCTTGAGCCAACCTCCGACCCCTAGGGTCTCTCCCATACTCAACACCGCCAGGATGAAAATTCCGGCAAGGGCGGTGAGAGAAAAAACTCCCTGGATCGCACCTAAAAAAATCATAACCAGCGCCGGCAAACCCAGGTAATAGGTAGAAATCCAGTAATGAGGCCCCCGGTAACCAGCATCCAGGGGATGACCCTGATAAAAGGGCGTCAGGAGTGTGGCCAGGTCCTTGAAGCCAAGGGCTTGCAGGTGGTTCGTCCCATCCTGGTAATTGCTAAAACGAAAATATTCAGCGAAGGGAAGCATCCAACAAAGGTTATAAAGAACCGCCAGGCTTGATGCCCAACATGCATCTCGAACCCAGTCCCATTTTCCTTGAGCGTCACTCCCAAGGGTTGAGATGAAAAGCCCCACCGCCAGACAAAGAGCCGTCAAGTAAACCACGACGGGGTAGCCCGCCGAAAGTTCCATGGCAGCGCAGAAAGAAAGGGCCAGCAGGGAGCCTCTTTGTCTCCGATAAAGGGACAAGGCCGACTGAATTGTCCAGGGAATCCAACTGATGGTGAAAAGCGCCACCGGGGTCCAAGAAGAGCAAACCACATGGAGGGAAAATCCGAAGGCCAGGCATCCAAACAGGGACGCGCCCAAGCCCATGCCTTCCCTTCGTGCAAAACGCCAAAAACCGAACAGGGCCCAGAAATGATGAATCAGGATCAAACAGGCAAAGGCATGATCCGCGGTCAATAATCCGTAAAGAATTGGAACGGGTGGATAGGCATAGGCCATCTGCGGGTCGGCGAAATAGGGGACGCCAAATTGAGCGTCAGGATTCCAAAAAGGGATCTGTCCGTTCGCCAAAACCCCCGCGCCCCATTTCCACAAGGGATAAAAGAAACGGGAAGCGTCGACGAACATGAATAGTTTTCCACCCCATATCACAGGCGCGTAAAAAAAAGCCAACACCAGAGCCAATCCGAATGCCGCAACAGCATCGATCACCCATCCCCTGGGTTTAGGCCTTGGTCGGCTTTTCACTTTTTTCCCAGTTCGTAACGAAGTTTATCAACCTGTTCCGGAGTAAGGGCCACCAGCAGTTTTTCCATGGGATCAATCCGCTCCGCGGACTTGTACTTGTCATAGACATCGTATGCATTATGGTAATCCACCAGATAAACCAGATCTTCACCCATTCCTTTGCGGCAAAACCCGCTGTAATACCAGGCCTGTGCGAAGTTCGGCTCCAGTTGAACCGCCTGCTGGAAATACCTGAAGGCCAGGGCTCCGTTGGTCAGGCTGTTCATGTCCCACTTCCCCGTTTTTCCAGGGCCTTCATTGAAATAAAAAACGCCCTTCTCAAATTTCACAAAGGCGTTGGTGGGCAGGGCTCGGTCCGCCTCATCCCAGGCTTTCTGAACCGCTGAAAGATTATCCGAGCTTGGCCGGGCATTCAAACGCCGGTTAAGACGCTCGGCCTTCTCGAACCTCAAGGATCCGTCCGAAGATTCCAACTCAATCACACGTTCCTGGGCCTCATCGGCGCGGTTTTTCCAGGTGTCGTCGCCCGTGGCAAGATAAAGTTTTTCAAGAAAATCCATTTTGGTTTCGGTCAAGCGCGCGTCCCATGGACTCAGGGTCTCCGCGGTTTCAATGCCTCGCAGGGCTTGAGGCAGGTGATTAGCCTGTAGATCCGCCCCGAATTGATCCACCAAAGAGGATGTAAAAGAAGGGGGGCCGAAAAGGCCTAGGGCGATACCCAGAACCAGGAATCCTTTTGAAAGAGAAGGCTGATTTCCCAACGAATCTTTTGGCAAAGCGGTTTGGTTATTGGGTTTGGCCCCCGGAAGGTTAAGAAAAGCAGTTCCCCAGAGAGCCATCAATGGCGTATGGAAGCAAAAGTCGGTCAGGGAAGCCGCCCCCAATCCCAGGGCTGAAACCTTTTTCCAAACCTGGTCTTTACCCGGCCAAAGTCTGATCAGCCAGGCAAGGATAAAGATGAATCCCAACAGCCCGAAAGCCGCCAGGACCTCGAGGGCCTCGTTATGGGCATATCGGGCATCCATGAGATACCGGGATACGCCTCCGGCGCGGGGTTCCTTGACCAGATGGTAAAGACCCGCGAAGGCACCCGGCCCCATCCCAAGGATCGGGTTCATGATGAAAACTTTAACCGCTGAATCCCAAATTTCAAACCTTCCCCATTTGGTGGGGCTGGGATCGGCAGAGCGGAGGGTCAGAATCTCTACCAGCAGAATGGCAGAAATCCCCAGAACCGCGGGAAGGTATTTCTTCTTCACGAGCCCCAATCCACCGACAAAAAAACCCAGAAAGGCTCCGAAGGATTTCAAGCGGATCGCCGTCAGAAGGGCGCCCAGGGCGGCCGCCCACCAATACCAATAGGTGGATTTCAAACGAAAAACTTTGTTCCGAAATTTAAACTGAAAATCCTCTCCAGGCTTATGAAATAGAAGTGGAAGAAAAAGGAGGGGAATCAGGAATATTCCAATTTGTTTCGGGTTGGGAAAAATGATCCAGTCTTTCACATCCGAGAACTGAAAATGGATCCAGCCACCCAAACCTCCGTTGTGGTAATGAAAGGTTTCCCACCAAACCTTGAGGCCCCAGACGAGGCCCAAAAGTCCGAACCCCTTTAAAAATCTTTCTTTGTTTTGAAGCGATGGAAAAAGAGTCCCAAAAGCCAGCAGTATCCCAGACATCTCCAAAAATCCTGTACATCCCGAGGCCGAGGGCGAGGTCATGGCCCGAACAATAAAATAAAGAACTCCCAAAACAGTCCAAAGGGATACCTGATCGTGGATTTTTCCACTCAACCCGGCGAAGGTCCAAAGGGTTCCAGCCAGAAGGGCGAAATTCCAGGGCCTAAAAGGCGGCCAAAATCCTGTCGCAAGAAAAACAGTAAGTAATATCCACTCCACCCCGCTCAATCGCCCTATGTTTTTTTGCCACAGAAGATTGTCTAAGGTTGAGGTAATAAAATCTTTGTTACCATCCATCATATTGTCGTACTTGGTGATTTGGTGACTTGGTGGTGAATCCTTCGTTTTGTCTTTTAGTTCGATTCTTCCCGCGATCGCGGCAAAGAGAAAAACCAATTCCGGCATTTGGAAAGGCAGATCTACCAACGAAAATAAAAATACGGCCAAGAGCCCCGTTCCGACGCCCCAACTCTCCCAACGCGGCTGAGGTTTCACCCTCTTGAGAATGGAAAAACATGCAAATAGCAGGAGCAAAAAGCCGGGGATTCCCAGTTCGACTAAAACTTGCAGGGGAAGATCGTGCGCGAATCGGGAACCGGTGTTGGGATCAAAACCCATGTTCTGGTAGGCCTCCCCAAAACATCCCAGGCCCCAGCCCAACCAAGGTTTCATCAAGAATAATTGCCAGGCCTTATCCCAGAGTTCGAGCCTCATGGAATATGCCGCCAAATGCCAACTAGAGACTCCCCGCTGAGCGATGAGATAAAAGATCCCGGCCAGGCCCAACAAAAGAACCAATCCCACTTCCCGAAAAGAACGCTTTAGAACCAGCACCGTCAGAAC
>CAZGKT010000063.1:0-16656 GCA_964525605.1 uncultured bacterium | reverse complement strand
TTTATGGCTCCCCGGGTTGGACTCGAACCAACAACCCTGCGATTAACAGTCGCATGCTCCACCATTGAGCTACCGGGGAATGTTCCCGAAACACGGGAGTTCTATGTTTTGAACGAAAAAGACTCAAATAAAACCCGAAAAATAAGGGTTTTCGGGGAGGGATAGTCTAATTCACCTCTTTCAAAAGTCAAGTTTACCTTAGCCCGCTGAAGGAAGGGTGATTATAACCAGCTAGGCGTTTCAGGGAGCCGGGTTGATATCAAAAGCTCTTTGAGAACGGTATTAACAGCACCACTAGTTCGTGGTGCCGTTACCCCAGGGATTAAAGTCCACGCCTTCGGGAAGGGCTGGTTTAGTTCCTTTTTGAAAGGCCGCGATCATCAGGTCTTCAAAGAGGTCGTCTTCCACTTTTTTGGTTTTCCCGGTTTGATCCATCCATTCGAACTGGCGGCGCCAGGTTTCGGCCAATGGCACGGTGGTCTTAAACCCCAGATCCCTTTGGGCCTTGGAGTTGTCGAAGATGGAAGGGTACTGGTAAATAAATTTCACCCCCAGGCTCCGGCGTGGCGCGAGGGAATAGAGCCAATCGGTGGGGATATGAACTGGGTTAAATTTACCGCCGACGGCCTTCGCCATCGCTTCATAGACTCCGTCCCAGGTGGTGTGCTCATCGCTGGTGACGTGATAAGACTGCCCGTAAGCTTTGGGGTTCAGCAGTGAATTCACGAAGGCCCGGCCCACGTCGCTCACATGGGCGACGGCCCAGGCGGCTTTGCCGTCATCCATCACGATGACGGGCAGACCCCGCCGGAGGCGGTGGGGAAGGCTGTTGTCGAAAAGCAGTCCGGGGTATTCGGCGCCTTCACCTGTGGTGTAGGACGGACGGATCACGGTGGTATGGAGTCCGTTTTTTCCATTGGCCGATATCAGGATATCCTCGATTTTCGATTTGTTGCGGCCGTAATCCGTAACAGGACGGCGGGGTTCGTCATCTGTGGCGGGAAGTTTCGTCATGGGGCCTCCGTAAACGCAGACGGTGGAGCAAACCACGATATGTTTCACCTTGCCGGTAAAGGCCCGTAATACCGACTCCGCGTTTTCCGGCGCGAAAGCCACCATATCGATCACGGCGTCAAAGGAAACATCTTTCATCTGAACTTCGAAGGCTGGGTAGTCCCACCGGTTTCCTTTGATCTCCCGGACGGTTTTGGAAATTCTCCAGGGCGTCACGCCGCGGTTATAGACTGTCACTTCGTCTCCCCGCTCGACCAGTTGATTTACGATAGCGGTGGAGATCAAGCCCGTCCCGCCGATGATGAGTATTTTCATGATGGCTCCCAGATTGGATTAAGAAAGCGAAAGCTATTCTAGTCGTGAAACCTTCAGGCTTATAGAACAACTCGCGAGGGTAGGTTGAAAACGGTTTTTTGAAAGGAAAACGGATTTACCGGAACCAGGAAGGGAAGAGATCCCTTAAAAGGTAATATTCGTTATAGGGCTTGTCGTCCCGCAGGGTGATTTCTGGATTTCCCGCCAAGAGAAATTGGGGATCCGCCTCCCGCTTCCACTGGAAATGAAAAACATCCTTGGCGGAAAGCTTAGGAGGAAATAACTCCAGTAGATCCTTTCGGGCGCCGGAGGGCATTCTTGAGAGAATGGCTTGGTCGGAGGGCACCGTCAGCGGCGAATCAGAGGCGATGAAATGGTAACCCGATCCCTCGATGGATAAATAGGCCCTCACATAAGCGAAGGAGAGCGTCAGGGACCGGGTGACCGCCGCGAGGGTCCTGGGTTCTGTGGAGGGAAACCATTGCTGGAGGATCCCGCCCGATTGAAGACGGCTTTTGGCTAACTGGTAAAACTCCACGGAATACAACAGGCTGGAACCGGCGGCTTCCACGGGAGGGGGCGGGTCGATGGTGATGACGTCGAATTTTTGCTGGGTGCGTTCAAGGAACCGCCGGCCATCGTCCACCACCCAATGAGCCCGCGGATCCCGAACCAGGCTTTCCCCATCCGGATAAAAAAAGGAAAAGGCCCGGAAGACCCCAGGGTTCAGGTCCACGGCGGTCGTGTCGGTTCCCCAGCTCATGAGGGACCGAAAGGTGGTCCCCATCCCGAAACAGATATCCAAAACCGATTGGGGCGGGTGGCCGAGGAAAACCAGGGGCAGGTGGGCCATGATTTTCGGCAGAGGGGTCAGAGTCGTCATGCTGATGCCGTTCACAAACAGGAGTTCCAACCCCTCTTTCGCGCCTGCCACGACGGTAGCGGCGTAATCCCGGAAGGTTTTTGTTCGGGGGAAATAAAGGCTTAGTTTTTCCTCGTAGCTGACGGTCCAGGTCCATCCTACGACCGTCAGGACCAGGGCCAACAAAACCGCGGGGCTGGGAAACCGGCGTTGGGCGACAGAATCCATGCTGGGGAAAAACATCACCAAGCCGATAAAAACGAGGGCGGTCAGAATCATGGCGGTTTTGGACCCGAGGAATGGAAGGATCAGGTAAGAAGCGGCCAGGGGACCCAGGATACAACCCAGGATGTTCACCGCGTAGGCCCGGCCCGCCTTTTGGGGGTCTCCTCCCGAAAGCTGGTCCGTCAATTTCGGGGTCAAATAACCCAGGACAATGGAGAGAGGCATCAGGCTGACCAGTACCCCGGCAATGGAATCATGAATCCGGGTGTCGTTAAAAACCACTGGCAATAACAGGGCCGCCGGAATGGAATCCAACAGGTTCCGAAAGGACAGGTCCATACCCCGGCGCAAGTCCCTGCGATAAAAGGCCGCCCCGATGACTGTGCCCAGTAAATAGGTAAATAGGAGACTGGCGAAAGAATAGACCTGAGTCCGGAGGATTCCCGTATAGGCCCGGGTCCAGATCACCTCCAGCGCCATGGAGACGAAACCCGTGGCGAAAAGAATCAGAAGAAGCTGGCCTCCACGCACGGGCCTGTTGGGTAAAGGGGCAGGGATACCCGAAAAAAATCCGGGGGGGTGGAAGGTAACCCGTTCGAGGGCCAGAACCAGGGCGGCCAAACCGATTGAAAAATTCAATCCTGCCGTTATGGCAAGGGTGCCGTTGAAACCCCTTAATTCAATCAGAGCGATGGAGGCTGCGGCTACCCCTGCCAGGGCCCCCATCGTGTTAGCCAGGTAAAGGAAACTGAAACTGTTTTGGGAAAATTCGGGGTTTTGCCGAAGACTGGCCATGGCGAGGGGAAGGGTCAGCCCCATGCAGAAACACCAGGGCAAAAGGGAAACCAGAATGGCGGCCGCGGAAAAGAACAGATAGGACGCCGAATCGGTTGCTCCAAGCGTGAGAAGGGCCCGGTTGCCCCATTGAAAACATAAGGGGGCAGCAAAAGCCCCGCATCCGATCAGAATTTCAGAAAAACCGTAAGCGAAAAGGGAGTTGTGAGCCTGCCGCCGAACCAGGAAGCTTCCCAGGTTTCCCCCAGCCCAAGATCCCAGGGCGAGGCCCGTCATGAAGACCGAAAGAACGACGGAAAGAACGGGGGTCGTGATCCCGAAGGATGCGTAGGCCAACCGCATCCAGACGATTTGATAAACCAGCGCGCAAAATCCCGAGAGAAAGAAGAAAACCGAAAGCCAGAGAAAAAAGAAATATTTGGGTTTCATTCGTCCGGCCTTTTTAAGTCCAGTACTCGTCTATTCGATCGCCGCAATATTAGCAAAAAAGATGGGACTGGGACCTGCGCTTTTTCGCCTAGGCCTTTAAAAACTAGACCCGACACAGTTTTGGAAAAAATTTATCCTCATGGAGGGAAAAGTTCTGTAGGTGGAATAGCCGTACGGGGTTTTCGGCGGATTTTTATTTCCAGCCCAGGCATTGCCGCAGGATCGGAACCAAAAGATCCGCCAGCCGTTGGTGGACGACGACTTTGGGATGGTAATCACAGCCCAGGTCGGACAAGGGAAAGCTGGGATAGCCCACGAATAAAACTTTTCGGTCTCCCTCCCGGTTGAAACTTTCGGAGGCTTCCTTGATCAGGGGGCTGAAATAAGGCCAGCCGGTGGTGGCAAAGCAGATGATCCAGGCCCGGGGATAGACCGAGCGAACCTGTTGAAGCAACCGACGGTAGTTTTCGATGTAAGTTTGGGGATCGGGATGGGGCGGGGTCGAAAAATCGTTCAAGCCCAGGTGGATGACGACGGCATCGGGCACCCATTGGCTAAAATTCCATGGAAAATCGAGGGATTCGACCAGGGTGCGGTTGAACAGGGCTCCAAAAGGATTCTTGGATCTGACCGCCGGTTCACCGTAGTTGCGCATCACCCCCCGGCCCGAAAAGGCGGTGAGGTGGTATTCCGCGCCCAGGGCGCGGGCGGTCAAGGCGCCAAAGGCCCGGTCGGCGTTTTCGTAGGGCCTGAGTTCCGCGCAATGGAGGGTGGTTCCTTCGTCCCCGTAACCGCAGACCCAGGAATCCCCGATGATTTCAATCCGCCGCTTTGGCGCGGGGGCGGGTTCCCGGGCTACTCCCTTCGCGCCCAGCATCATTCCCTTAAATATCATGGGTCCGAACTGGCCTTCAGTGCGTTTGACGATTTCCAGTTGGTGCCAGCCGGGTGAAAGTCCCCGGACCCAATAGGGGGCGAGGGAAGCCTGGCAAACCCAGGTGGTGACCGGGATGCCATCGACCTTGACCTGAAGATTGTTGTGGCCTCCGTCCAAAAGAAACCCCGCCTCCGGCCCCTTGACGCTCACTTCGATGGAAACTCCCGGCCAGTCAAAGATCGCCCCCTGGGGTTTATTCATGAGAACCCGGCCTGAGTACCGGATGAGAGGACTGTCGGGGGGGATGATGCCGATGGCATGAACGGAAGAATAAGAACCCAATACCAAGGCGAGGAACAAAAAGAATCGGTTGAACCCCATCCTATAATTCCCTTCGTCCTTCCAGGGCTTTCAATAGGGTTGACTCATCCGCGTATTCCACGTCCCCGCCGGAGGGCAGGCCCCGGGCAAGGCGGGTGATTTTTACTGAAGACTCTTTCAAAAGGTGTTGAATATAGAGGGCGGTGGAATCTCCTTCGACCGTGGGGTCAGTGGCGACGATGATTTCCTTGAACCCGCCTCTGGTTTTGACCCTTTCCACCAGTGAATTCAGGTTCAAATCTCCCGGGCCCCGGCCTTCCAGGGGGGAAAGATTGCCTCCCAAAACATGGTAAAGACCGTGGAACTCGTGGGTGCGTTCGAAGGCCATGACGTCACTGGGATCTTCCACCACCAAAATCACCTGTTTATCCCTGCCCGGGGCCAGGCAGATACGGCAAAGGGTTTCCTCGGTCAGGTTGTGGCAGTCGCGGCAGGAATGAAGCTTGGTGCGGGCCTCGACCAGGGAGCGGGCCAATAATTGGGAATGTTCGACGGGTTGCTTCAGCAGGTGGAAGGCCAAGCGTTGGGCCGACCGGGGACCAACCCCCGGAAGCTTTTCCAGTTCGTGAAGAAGTTTCTCAAGGGATGGAGGATAGTCGGGCATAACACCTTAAAATTTTTGTTTTTAAGAAGCTGATTTAATGTTGGGGAAGCGTTCAGGTTTAAAACGGGAATAGCGGCAACCGTTGAATGAAGTTAAAGGAGCCCTGGGATTCCCAAACCGCCGGTCATGCGGTTGACTTCTTCTTTCACCTTTTGATTCACCTCGCGGCCTGCGTTATTGATGGCCGTTTTGACGAGGGTTTCAATTTTTTCCGTGTCACCGCTCGCGATGAGTTTGGGGCTAAGGGTGATGCTTTGGATCTCATGCTTGCCGTTGACGATGACATTTACGGCGCTTCCTCCCGCCGATCCCTCGAATTCCTGGTTCTCCATTTCTTTTTGGAAACGGGCCATTTTTTCTTTCATCAACTGGGCTTGGCGGAAAAGGCTGAGCATGTCGGGCATGGGGCTCTCCATAGACTAAAGATACATCCTTTATAAATCCTTTCGGGCCGATAATTAACCCGAAAATTACCTTTCTATTTTGAAGGCGGGGTACGTTTGACTTCGACAATCTTTCCGCCAAACATTTTCATGGCAGCGGCCACGATGGGTTCCTCTTTTTCGAGTTCTTTTTCGTCTATTTTAGGGCTGGAAAGGGTTTTAGGAGCCCGGGGGCCGTTGGGTTTGGCGGAGGGTCCTGCCGGGCCGGGGCCGGAAAGAACGGGAACCAGATGAATGGGCCGGCCCGCTTCCTCCTCCAATATTTTTTCGACGAGAATTTTATTTTCCGGTTTGGTCATTTGTTCCTGGTGAAAAGGGCCCAGACAGGCGAGTACCAGGGTGCCCTCATCCAGTTTCTTGGGATGGGTGTCACGAAGAATGGCCTCGAGTGATTTTTTCTGGGCCGCGACTTTTTCGAGAATTTCGCGCCAGCGGCCTTTGATCTTGGCGAGCTCGGGATTGGAACCGGATTCGTCGGCATCCTCAATCTCATCCACGGCCAGGGTCGGCTCGCCTTCGGAGGCGGGGGCCGGGGTTGCCGCGGGGGGGACATAGGGAAGCGCCGGTTCAGCCGTGGCCGCAACGGTCGGGGCGGGGACCGTGGTACGAGGGGGAACCGTGGGAAGCTTTAAGGTTCCCGCTTCGGCTTGCTTCAAGAGGCCGTCGACCGAGATCAGGGAGCCCATTCGGCAAAGTTCCAGCACGAGGGTTTCAATAACGACGGCCGGGCTCGCCGATTTTCGAATGAAAATTTCCTGTTCCAGGAGAAGCCGGAGGGAGGATAGGATCTGGGCCTCGTCCATTTTCGCGCCTAGGTCCGACAGCAGCTTGACTTCTTCCGCCGAAAGCGGAATCAGGCTGGCGGCGCCCTGGGGATAGGCCTTGGCTACGGCCAGATGCCGAAAGGTTTCCAGGAGCCCGGAGTAGAAATTCTCAAGGTCTTTGCCGCTTTCCAGCACGGAACGCACGATGGACAACCCCGCCGGGGCGTCCTGGGCGATAGCCGCTTCGGCCAGCTTAAGATAAACCTCAGTCTCGATCGTGCCCAAGACCATTCGGATATCGTCCAGCGTAATTTTCTTTCCTGAAAAAGCCACGATCTGGTCAAGCGTTCTTTGACCGTCCCGCATGGATCCGTTGGCGGCTCGGGCAATCAGATAAAGGGACTTGTCGTCGATTTCAATTTTTTCCGCGTTGCTGATGTGCCTCAGCTGTTTCACCAGCGTTTCAATCCCCATGGAACGGAATTCGAAACGCTGACAGCGGGATTGCACGGTAGCGGGAAATTCATGTATCTCGGTGGAGGCCAATATGAAGATGACATGGGGAGGAGGCTCTTCGAGAGTCTTGAGAAAAGCGTCAAACGCGTTTTTAGTGATTCGGTGAGCTTCGTCAAAAATATAAACCTTATATTTTCCCTTGGCGGGGTAGGTTCCGACCTGTTCCTGAAGCTTGCGAATGTCGTCGATTCCATTGACGGCCGCGGCGTCGATTTCGATAACGTCCATGGCCGACCCCTGGTTCACTTCCTCGCACATGTCGCAAGTGTTGCAGGGCTCAAAATCTTTGGGGTTCCGGCAATTGAGGAGCTTGGCGAAGATGCGGGCCGTGGTGGTTTTTCCGACACCCCGGGGACCGGCGAAGATATAAGCGTGGGCCAGCCGGTCAGCCTTGATGGAATTTTGAAGGGTGCGGGTGACCTGTTCCTGGCCCACCATGTCGGCGAAGACCTGGGGACGCCATTTGAGGGCCATAACTTGAGGCATTGGATTCCTTCGGAAGAGATAGAGTTGAGGAGCAAGAAGCTTGAAATTAACTTTTACCTCGCCGCCTTTTGGGCGGCGTCCACCCCGTCGTGGAAGCCAGGTGACCTACAACACCCGAGCATTGACCTTACCGTTGCTTCCTTCCGGACCTAGCGGAGTTGGGGCCCGCCCGCCGTATAGGACCCGACTTCCACACCGGGGTGGGGGTCCACATATTAAACGAAAAGTCGGCTTTATTTCCATGTTTGAGGAGGGGAGATATAAGACAAAAAAACTAAAACAACCTTTCGATGTTTGTAAATGGCCTGCCCTCTGAAGCTGTCCGGTCACTAGGGCCCACCTGCGCCAAGGCATCGGTGGGCATCTTTCGCGTTCTTAAACAAATTTATTTAGGAATGCGAAAGATGGCGGAGAGAAAGGGATTCGAACCCTTGAGACCCTTTTGGAGCCTATCCCCTGTTCGGGGACGCTTTCGACCATTCCGCAATCATCTGTTTTTTTACCATTTTGGTTTGATGCTTCAGCCAATCTTCTCTTTGTTTTGCTTCGGATTCATTACGAACTGGCATTGTATAAACAAGTTTAATTGGCAACCTTGCCTTGGTGTATTTGGCTCCCCGGCCGGTGGAGTGTCGTACTAATCGTTCTTTTATATCGTGGGTAATGCCGGTGTAATAAGAACCATCTGAACATTCCAAAAGATAGACAACCCAAGACAATATCGTTACCTCTCAATAAAGGCGGAGAGAAAGGGATTCGAACCCTTGAGACCCTTTTGGAGCCTATTCCCCTTTCGGGGACGCCTTCGACCACTCGGTCATCTTTTCAAGAGTCATCATTATTTATTAATAATGGCGGAGAGAAAGGGATTCGAACCCTTGAGACCCTTTTGGAGCCTACACGCTTTCCAGGCGTGCGCCTTCGACCGCTCGGCCATCTCTCCATCTACTCAAAAAACGAGCAATTGACCAGTAGAGCAGTTGACTGCAGTTGCCTTCTTCTACCCTTCAACTGTTCTATTGTTCAACTGCTCCAAGTATGCATCAAAAATTGGTGGAGATGAGCGGGATCGAACCGCCGACCTTCTCGTTGCGAACGAGATGCTCTCCCAGCTGAGCTACATCCCCACTCCCGTCACTTCTTGTTCCGCAAAGTCCTGAAGAAGTCCGTGAGGACCCGCGAACAATCTTCCTTTAATATACCATCCGAGATTTTAACCCGGTGATTCAATTTCCCGTTATCCATCACGCGGGCGGTGCTGACGACCGCCCCCGCCTTCGGGTCGGGCGTTCCAAATACAAGCCGCCGAACGCGGGATAAAACAATGGCCCCGGCGCACATGGTGCAGGGCTCCAGCGTCACATATAAATCGCAGTCCGCCAACCGCCAGCTTTTGATCTTGCGGGAGGCCTTGGTCAGGGCTCCCATCTCGGCGTGGGTCAGGGCGCTTTTCCGTTTTTCGGTCAGGTTGTGCCCCCGGCCGATAATTTTCCCTTCAAAAACAACGACCGCTCCCACCGGAACCTCACCCTTTTGGGCGGCCTTACCAGCTTCTTTCAGGGCTTCCCGCATGAAGGTCTCGTCGGAGGGGAACAGCGGACACCTCTCATCGCTTCAAACTTTGTTTTGATCCCTTTTAAATAAAGAAATCGGTACAGTGCCACCTTCGTTCATGAAAGGCAGCAAACTCCGTTTGCCGCAAATTTAAAGAAAGATGGTGCGTGCCGATTTTCATTTTTTGAACAATTAAATGAAATCGGTACAGTACCCTCTTCGTTTATTAAAGGCGGCAAACTCCGTTTGCCGCAAATTTAAAGAAAGATGGTGCGCCTGGAGGGACTTGAACCCCCAACCTACTGATCCGTAGATTTTAAAAGATCAGTCAACACTCCCGGCACAAAGTTCTAATTTCCTTTTACTGCAACAGTTTCAAGCGTTCTTCAGCATCAAAGAGCCGCATGATTTTCCACGAGTGTCATTCCCGTGTCAATCAGACTTTCCACCCTTTGAAGGGCGTTTTTGCGGTCATCCCGGTCGACGCGGTCGTACTTCCTGAACACCGCGTCGGTCTTATGGCCCGATATGGACATGATGACCGAATCGCTCACCCCCGCCTTCCTCAAGTTGGTCACGGCGCAATGCCTGAGATCGTGGAACGCAAATGTGTGACGGAGATCGTGAAAACGGAAATCCTTGATCCCGGCCCTGCGGCAGGCCATGGTGAAGGCGGTTTTGATGGTCCCAATGGGCTGCCCCATGTACGTAAAGACATTGGGGCACCCCAGGGTCTGGGGTATCCTCTGGAAAAGCTGAACGAACGTATCAGCCAAAGGTATTTCCCTTTTCTCCTGGGTCTTGGTGTCGGCGGCTTCCAGGGTGATGACCCTGTTTTTAAGGTCCACCTGGTCCCACCGAAGCCCACGGATTTCACCGTACCTCATGCCCGTCAAATAGGCCAACTTCACGAGGGGCTGTAGGTGAACGGCGCAATTCCTTAGAAGCTCTTGAAACTCCTCCTGCGTCAGGGTCCGGTTCCGGGAATACTCCTTGAAACGGCGTATCCCCTGGATGGGGTTCCGGTCGATTTTCCTATTTAAAATCGCCCGATTGACGATGGTTTTGAGGCAGGCCACTTCCCGGTTCAAGGTGCACCCCGATAAGCTCCCGCCCGGACGCCTTTGGTGGCCCTGCTTATTCCTATGAGCCAGGTATTCTTCCACCAAGTCAGGCGTCAGGCTGTCCAACGCCCTGTCCCCAAAGAAAGCCTTCATCCCGGCGACAACCCTCTCGTCCTGCGCGTAGCTCTTTTTCCTGGCCCTGGAATAGGCCAGGAAGGAATCTGCGGCTTCCGAGAAAGATGCCTTGGGCTTTTCAGGAGCGAGGAACTTCCGCTCCGCTATGGCTTCCAAGTGCCGGGCCAAAATCTTCTTGGCCTGGACCAGGGGGATCTGCCCCAACCGTGCCCTTTTGCGCTTCGTTAATCCTTCTTCCTGGATGAAGTAATCCAGGAAATACCCCTGCCCGTCCTTTCGGAGGTGCGGGGGCAATCCGTGAACATTAGGTTTACTCATGACTGCCTCCTAATGTCCCCACCAGCAAGAGGCATTTTACCAACACCATCCTCCAAATTTGGATGGGTTTTTTGAAAAACTTGGAGTAACACCGAATACCAAACCCTGGGGTGTTTGCCGACCTTTACGAAGGGGAGAATCCCGGTCTGCCGCCAATAGCGGACCGTATTGGGCGAGACGGAGACCCATTCGGCAATCTCCTGGTCGGACATTAAATGGTTCCGCCTATCGCCGTTTATCCTGCGTTCTTCCATGGATTACCTCCTTGATTCTAAGGGTTGAAAATAATGGACCTGAAAGGTCCCACCTTCGGGGAAAGGTGTGGAAAACCCCGCTCTATAAACCTGTCCATTCTTTTTGGACAGGTGCCTGGGGGGTTTTCCACGGTGTTGACGTTGCCGTTGACTTTGACTTTCGGTGTATCTGTATTCTTTTATTGTTTTATCTTTTGCCTTCACGCCCGCGCTTTTAGGGGTGAGTCTGTCTAAGAGGCCAGACCCCACTACCGATTTCCTGCCATCTGAACTTGATGCAGGGGGAGTGGGGTCTGGCGTCGCAAGACAAGCGAACCCCTGCCTTTTGCGGGCGTTTCCGTGGATTTTCGCTTTAAGCTGTTTAAAGCTCCGCTTAAAGTTCATGGGTCCCTCCTTGCGGTTTCTCTTCGCCTTTCGGGGTCGCTTTTAGGATGGGGTCCTTCACGAAGGGGAGGTATTCGCCTTCCAGGTTGATCCAAGGAACCCTGATAAAGGGCAGGCTGGCGACCTTTCCGAAAAAGGAAAAGCCCCAAAGGTCCTTTTGCCGGGGATCGCCCTTGAGATAGGTCGCCAAGCCCTCTAAGAGCCTTATGGCCTGTTCCTTGTCCCGGCTGACCACTAGCCGCAAGGCCTGGGGGAAGTCCCGGTTCAGGTTCAGCACCATGGCCCCCATCTGTTCCCGGTTGTAGGGGCTGTGCTCGTATTCCAGGACAAAGGCGTAGGCCTGGCCTTCCAAGGTGACTTTGAAATAGCCGTCCGGGGTGCGGCGGTTCAAACGTTGAAGCTTGGTTCCGGCCAGCTCCCAGCCCCGGCCTTCCTCCAAAGCCTTCTTCCAGGACATCTTCAGGCCGCACCGCATTTCGTAATCCGAAAGCCAGGTCAAGCCCTCCAAGGCCGGGTCCGCCTCAAAGTGGATGCGCATTTCCAACAGGCGGCGGTCATGCTCCCTTTCAAAAGTATTGATGCGGGGGGAGCGGACTTCCGCTGAAATGAGTATCCGGGCCAGCCCTGAAAGCTGGCGCAGGGCGGGCCGGGACAGGTAGTAATAAGTGTCCTCGTTGGGAAGGTTTTGGGTCTTCAAGAGCAGGCCCCGCGATACCAACCCCCTCAAATGGACACA
The DNA here is from genome assembly GCA_964525605.1 of uncultured bacterium. Taxonomy (GTDB): domain Bacteria; phylum Oederibacteriota; class Muellerivitia; order Muellerivitales; family Muellerivitaceae; genus CAVTWJ01. The sequence continues at coordinate 4,500 of CAZGKT010000063.1, read as the reverse complement.
GGCCGTAACGTAGGATTGGCCGGGGTGGAACTTCTTGTGGAATAGCTTGGTGGTGATGAACTTGTTGGAGTGGATATAGGCCAGGGCCGTAACGTCAACCGGGTCCATTTCCAAGGCTGGGTTGGTTAGGGTCTTGGGGTCCTCAAGCATTGTCGGCCTCCCCCATCCGGCTTCCAAACATTACCGGTTCCTTTTTGGCTTCTGCGGGGGTAATGAGCGGGGAGCTTTCGTTCTTCCTTTCACGGTATTGCCTGGGGGCAAGAACGCTTTCAGGGTTGAAGCCCGCCGGTGCTTTGCCGGCCATCCGCAAATCCGTCTGGAAGACATAGACCCCGCCCTCGGCCACGACCTTGACGATGGCCTGCCCGGTCCTGAGTTCCTTGATCCGGTTGGGGTGGAACCGGAACTTTTCCGTGATAGGAACGCTGTAACCGGCCATGGTGTGGTCCGCCAAATAGGAGGTCACCCTGGCTTCCCGGTCCAGTTCGGTCCCAAACTGCCGGGCGAAGGATTCCGCCGTGTCCGGGTCGTTCACCCGCAGGATGATCTTGTTACTGGCCGTGTTCTGCACCTGTTCCAGGAATTCAAGAGATACGTTTTTCAAGTCCCCTATAGACTGGTGGGCAAAGAAAAGGTTCACTTGGGCTTCCCGGCATTTGTTGATGAAGTCGATGAACTGGGGATAGGCCAGGTTGTAGAACTCATCCAGGAAGACCCGGAAGGGTTTTTCCGGCGTCACCCGGTACCTGTCCGCCACCTGCTCGGAGAGGTCCATCATGGCGAGGATGGAAAGGGCCTTGGCGTCCTGCGGGTACTTGGCAAAATTCGGAGAGAAGAGGAAGACTTCGCCGTTCGCCACGACATCCGCCATGCGGATATCAGGTTTGCGGGTGTTCAAGAGGTAGGCCCATTCGCTGTTACAAAACCGTTGGAGCTTGTTGACGAGTCCCGCCAACTCCATCCGGCGTTCCTTAGGGGACTTGCCCATCCACTGGTCCCGGAAATAAAAGGCGTAAGGGGTGTTGGGGTATTTTGAGCAGAAGGAACCAATGGTCTTGAAGGTGTCGGCTTCCTGGGCCGCGTAAAGCACGTCCTCGAAAATCAAGGTTTCGATCTCTTGCTTCAAGAGGCCAATGGTGTTCCTCAAAAAGGCTTCGGCCAGTAACGAATAATAGGGTTCGCCGTTCGTGGCGTCGAAATAGAGGGCCGTGTAAAGCCGGTTGGCGATGGCGTCCGGGTTGTTCCCATAGAGGGGGTTGTAGTAATGGAAGTGCTTGGGGTCAATCAAGCTGAAATAACGAAGAGTGCGGCCTGCTTGGCTGACGTAAAAGGCAACATCAGGAAACATGTTGCCTTTTACGTCGCTGATGAAACACCCCAAACCCTGCTTGATGGTCTGCTCGATGAAGGGCTTGATGACGTAATGGGTCTTTCCAGTCCCCGTACCGCCTATTATTTGCACGTTCTCGTGGAGTGAAGAGGTGGGGAAGCCCCTCCCCTTCTTGGGGGCGATTAAGAGGGGATACTTGCCGTAATCCACGTGTTTTTTCCCGATGGGTTTGAAGAAAAAGCCAGCCATGGCCCCGGCGGTCAATAGGGCAACTAAGACGAAGTAAAGGCGGTTGAAATGTTCGGTGAATGGGTCCAGCAGGGAAACGGCCATAGAAGCGGAAGCCAGAAGCTTGGTGCCGATGAAGATGTCTTTATTGTCGCTGAACCAAAGAAGAAGGCCATAGGGGATGATGAAGATCAAAACCCATTGGCCTAGAAAGTGGTGATTGTAAAAATCAGTGTCCGGGAAGGTCCCGTCCATATTCCCCAGGCCAAAAAAGGGCCAGAAATAATTGAGGCCGATAAAAATAAAAGGTAGTGCTAACGGTAGTAAAACAACCTGATTGAAACGCTCCCAATCTTCCTTCGTCATGTCCTTTTCTCCCGCCCCGTAAGCCCGCTATCTCCCGGAGCTTGAAGGCCTAGGGAGACGAACTATCTCTTAGGGGGTTCCCAATCTGTTTTGCGGCGCTTACCCATGTATTGGGCCTCAATGGCCCGTTGGATCAAGTCGGTCCGGGTACGCCCTGACCGTTTTTGTTCCGCGTCAAGTGCCGTGACTAAATCCGGCAAGAGGCGGAGGATGATCCGAATTCCTCCCATGGGTTGAGGGCCGCGTTTTTTCCTTATTTGCATAATTGATTGATCCTTTCGTATGGACGTCATGGAGTGTAATAAAGTTGCGCTATTAGATATATCAGGGTTACTTATACAATTCTATATTTTTAATGATTTTAGGAGTGGTCGATGAAAACTTTTATATCAGGGTTGAAGATTTTTTTCGTTTAATCTGTGGTTCGAAAGTTTCGCTGACTCGGATAACGCTACTGTCCGGTACTTACAGCCGAAGATACATTTCTCGTAATGACTATACTTTTTTCCATCGCTTCAATAACGGGCATAACTGCTTTCAGATGTTTTTTAAGCTCCATAACATTGGAAAGATCTCCAATGGTTCCATGTGGCTCCAAAATTGAAAACCTAACAATCATAATTTGACCCGAACCAACAAAATGAACTAAAAATCTGTATTGGTTCAATTCCGGGTGCTCTAAGTTGCTTTCTTTAATTTTCGCGTCAATAACAACGGAAGGTATTCCACCAATTTTAGAATAGTTGCAACTAATAAATTTTATGTAATTCGGAAACAAAGCCTTCATGTCCACGCCGATAAGACTGCTTTTTACAAAGTCCTCCGTAATTACCTGCTTTTTAAGTTCTGGCATATCCTCTAAATAAATATCCAAAGTATCCGTTTTTGATTCAGGCAAACTGGGATTAATGAAGGAGCCTAAATTTCCAGTATCAGTACAATCGGCTTTTATCCAACCCATGGGGTAATCAATAGTGAAGTTTATGCCATTTGCTTTCGGCATATCTTTAGTGCTGAATTCTGCCTTGTGACCGTTTAAAAAATCGGAATAGGATTTATTTGGTTCCAAGAAATCATTGGTTAATGATTTTTGCGATGCGCAATTAATCGATTCAAACGCAAAAATAAAAATTAATATCAGAACTTTATTTTCCTTCATAAGGAACTCCGGTTGGTTCAATTTTAGGAGTAACAAAATAATATTATGTTCTTCGGTTGAAGGCTTTTTCCTTTTTTATATAAATCCCATAAACCCAAGCCATGGGGATTACTGCAATGACAGAAAAGAAACCTAGCAAAATCATAATTATTCTTTGATAAAGAACAACATCCAACATTTTTGAGAAAATCCACAAATAGTAGATAAAAATTAAAGTAGAACCAAAAATTAGAGCATCATGCGCTGGTGTACCATTTGCCGTAAAATCAACAATCATTTTTATTACGAAAAAAATAACCAGGCTTACTAATTTATTTTTTAATTGGGGTATACCAGAATCGGGTTTTGTCTTTATTCCTTCAACAAAATCATAACCACAATCACAAACTGAAGATGAAGGTGGGTTTTCCAAACGGCAATTTGGACATTGCATATTGAAACTCCTATAAAGTCTTTAAGGCTTTTTTGGCGTCATCGTTGCCTTGCGCAGCAGATTGTTCGTATAGTTTTTTCGCTTCATTGATATTTTTTTTAACTCCAAAGCCCTCTTGATAAAAATAAGCTAAGAAATATTCTGCTTGAGAATCGCCTTGATCGGCCGCTTTCTTGCACCAATAAAATGCGTTTTTATAACTTTGATTTACTCCTAAACCATAACCGTACATTTTACTTAAACACAACTCACCACTTATGTCATTCTGTTCAGCCGCTTTTTGATACCAGAAAAAAGCTGTTTTATCGTCTTTGGCAACTCCAGTTCCAAAGTGATAAAAGTTGCCTATGTAAATTTGTGATCCCGCGTAACCCTGATCCGCAGATTTTTTATACCAGTCGAAGGCTTGAGAATAATCTTGGGCTATTCCAACACCATTTTGATACATAAACCCCAAAAAATATTCTGCCTCAGGATTATTCTGGTTAGCTGATAATTTAAATAATCTGATGGCTTCACTAGTATCCTTTTTTACATCCACGCCATCAGCATATTTTTTCGCGAGTTTTAATTCTGCATTTACATCTCCACTATTTGCTTCCTTTTGCAAAATGGATAATTCGGATGGATTTAAAAGAGAATATAAACCGAGCCCTACAAGGCCTATCAAAGATAATCCGAAGTAACCAAATAAAAATAATTTCATCCAACCACTAAATTTAAATTTATTGTCTTTTAAAAATGGGTCAGATTCATCGAATTTATGAAAGCCCAAAAACGCGAAAGATATCCAAGCCATAAGGGGGAGTAAAGTAATAATTCCCAAAAACCAAGCGTAAACAGGTTTTAGATTAAGTTTTAGACCGTACCAGATTGTTAAAAATATTAATCCAGTTTTGAATAAGAAATAAATGGCGCTTTTGTCACTTTCAGTTAGGGAAGGACTGACAAATTGGTAATTGTGGTCTATTAATCTCATGGCGG
>CAZGKT010000062.1:0-17281 GCA_964525605.1 uncultured bacterium | reverse complement strand
TTTTCTAATTGGGGGAAGATGGCCGGGGTGCAGCCCCAGATGTTCATCGATACCAACTCATCCCCCTTCAGCGCGTGGGCCCTTCCCGTCTCGTCCAGGTATTCAGCTCCGCTGGCCGTTTTGCGGACCTTCAATCTTTCCACGATCTTCTTGAGGTCGCCCTCCGGGTCCGCCTCGCAAAGGCCTCGGGAAACGGTTCCAAATTCGGACAGGGTGTTAGCGAGCTTGTAGCCCACCATGGCGTAGTGGATGGATTGAATTTCCCGGATATTCTTGAGGAAATCCCCCATGACCTGGAAGGTGTGGGGGCCATAGTAGTCGTCGGCGTTGAGGACGGCGAAGGGTTCATGAACGGCTTGGCGGGCCGAATAGATGGCGTGTCCCGTGCCCCACGGCTTTTGACGGGCTGGCGGGGCCTGAAACCCTGATGGGAGGTCTGATAACTCCTGAAAGGCGTAACTGACAGAGACTTTGGATTCCCAATGCTTCCCAATGCGTTCTCTGAAATCCGCCTCCATCTCACGGCGCACAATGAAAACCACCTTCCCAAACCCGGCGCGCAGAGCGTCAAAGATGGAATAATCCAACAGGGTCGCCCCGCCCGGGCCGACGCCCTGCATCTGTTTGAGCCCGCCGAACCGGCTTCCCATGCCGGCGGCCATGATCAGGAGGGTGGGTTTCATGGTTATTCCTCAATAAGTTAAAAACTAAAAAACAAAATCTATTTAACCGCCAAGACGCCAAGGACGCCAAGGACGCCAAGGACGCCAAGAAAACCTAAGAAATTAAAATTTTATAATGTTTTTAACCACAATTATTTTTGACTTTCTTGGCGTCCTTGGCGTCTTGGCGGTGAAAATTATCTTTGCTTCAAGGTTTATCAAAAAATTCTTATTTATTCACGATCAGAGAAAAATTTTGCTCCGGGGGAGGCGGTGAAAATGTAGCTTTCCAATTCCAATTTTGCCTTTTTCCGGTAACCTTCGGCCATGTCTTTCAAGAAAACATCCACGCCATCCTCGCGTACCAGGTTGACGGTGCAACCGCCGAAACCGCCGCCCATCATGCGGGCCCCATAGACTGCGTCGTTCTGCTGGGCCAGGGTACAGAGAATGTTCAACTCTCCACAGCTGACTTCGTAATCTTCCCGCAGGGATTCATGCGACTGGGCCATTAAATTACCGGCGGTCACCAGATCCCCCTGTTCCAGGGCCCGCACCATATCCCGAACCCTTTGGTTTTCCGAAACCACATGGCGGCAGCGTTTAAGGATCAAGTTGGGAAGAATGCCCTGGTAACGCTCAAAATCCGGCGAGGAAAGGTCTCGCAGGGAATGAACGTAGGGAAGCGCGGCATGCAATAGGGTGACCGCCGCCTCGCATTCCTGCCGCCTCTGGTTGTAGGCCGAAACGGCGAGTTCGCGTTTGACCCCTGTGTTGCAGACCACGATTTTCACTCCCGTGGGAACAGACACCCATTCATAGGCCAAGTCCTGACAATCGATCATGAGGGCGGTGTTTTCACGGCCCAGATAGGAGACGAAGGGGTCCATGATTCCGCATTGGACTCCGACGAACTGGTTTTCGGCTGCCTGGGCCGCCTGGATCAGTTCCATGTCATGCCATACGGTACCGCCGATTTTTTCCAAAAAGGAGGCGGTCGTGACTTCGAAGGCCGCGGAAGAACTCAAGCCCGCCCCCTGGGGAAGGTCGCCTTGAATGACCGCCTGACAGCCGGGGAATGACGGGTTCTTTTTCTGGTATTGGACGAGGACACCCTTGAAGTAATTGGCCCAGGCGTGGTCCGGGTCCTTCTGGGGTAGTTGGGTATCGAATTCCACGCGGTCTTTGTAATCGCCCGAGTAGAGAATGACTTTTCCGTCGGTTCGTCCCTTGCCGCAAATGCGAATGCCCCTGTTTACCGCCATCGGCAAAACGAGCCCCTGGTTGTAATCGGTATGCTCGCCGATCAGGTTGACCCTCCCGGGGCCCCAGGCCACGACTTCGGGTGAACCGCCAAATTGGGTGGTGTAGAGGGTCTTGGTTTCTTCAAAAGGGATGGGGTTCAAGGCTCGATCTTCCTTTGTTTTTAACGATGTAACCGCTCCAAAATACCTTTTTTTGGACCTTGTGAGGAAGAAGAAATTTACATTAAATTGAACCGGTTTTATTAATAAATTGTCTATAAATAACAGATGTATTTATAATTAAATTTGTTAAGTTGAACCGGTTTTATAACTATTTTCGGTCTTACCCCTAAGGAGGAGTTTCAATGGCAAGTTACAAACCCCAAAAATCCCACAGGTTCTCATTCGGACTTTGGACCACAGCCAATCAGGGCCGAGACCCCTTTGGCGAAGCCACCCGTGACCGTTTAGACCCCATCACCAACATCAAAGAACTGGGCAAGCGCAACGTCTATGGGTTCAACTTCCACGATGACGACCTCATTCCCTTCGGCGCCAGCCTCCAGCATCGTAACAAGATCATCCGCGAAACCAAGAAGGTCATGAAGGATTACGACATCAAGTGCGCCATGGCCACGACGAATCTTTTCTTCCACCGCGTCTTCAAAGATGGCGCCTTCACCAGCCACGACCCGCGGGTGCGGGCCTTCGCGCTCCAGAAGGTCATGAAGAACATCGACCTGGGCGTGGAGCTGGGCGCCAAGATCTACGTCTTCTGGGGAGGCCGGGAGGGAACCGAAGTGGACGCAGCCAAGACGCCCGAGGAAGCCCTGAAGCACTACCGGGAATGCATGAACTTCCTCATCCGCTACGTCAAACACAATGGCTACGACTTGAGGTTCGCCATCGAACCCAAGCCCAACGAGCCAAGGGGCGACATCTTCTTGGCCACCGCCGGGCATGTGCTGGCCTTTATCGAGACTCTCGAAGACCCCGATATGGTGGGAGTCAACCCCGAGATCGAGCATTCCCGCATGGCCAACCTGAACACCTACCACGACTTCGCCCAGTGCATGGAAGCGGGCAAGCTTTACCACGTGGATCTGGGCGCCCAGAAGCCCGGTCGTTTCGACCAGGACCTGCGATTCGGCTCCGAGGATTTAAAGGAAACCTTCTTCGTGGTCAAACTGCTGGAGGACAACGGCTGGGCCGGAACCCGCAATTTCGACGAGCACCCCTACCGGAGCGAGGACGCGAGAGGCGTCTGGGACTTCGTGGAAGGAAGCATGCGAACCTATCTCATGCTGATGGAAAAAGTGAAACAGTTCAACGCCGACAAGAAAATCCAATCCATCCTGATGGAACTGCACAACCGCGACACCAAGACCGAGGGCTGGATGGCCCGGTTCACGCCGGGCAACATGGAAGCCTTGCGGAACGCCAAGTTCAATCCGGATCAACTTTCCAAGAAGCGCCTCCCCTATGAGGAACTGGATCAGATCTTCCAGGAACTTTTGATGGGGGTCCGGTGAGCGTAACGATTCAGCAAATCGCCGAACAGGCGGGCATTTCCAAAGCCACCGTCTCGCGGGTCTTGAACGGTCTTCCCGTCAAAATGGAGACCGAGCACAAGATCCGCCAGGTCATGGAACGGTTAAATTACCGTCCCAACCGTTTCGCGCGAAGCCTCACCAGCCGAAAGACAGGCCTGATCGGCCTCCTCACGCCCGACTATCAACAGCCCTACACCAGTTTTTTAGTGGGGGGCATCGAGGAAGAATCTAAAAGACTGGGGCGCATTCCTACGCTCAGCTTGAGCGACCAGGGCGATGGAAAGGATCTGGTGCATTCCCTCATCCATCCCCGGTTGGTGGATGGGTTGATCCTGCTGGTGCCGCCTCCCGGGATGGACCCGGCCATCAAGCTGTTGGTGAAGGAGGAAATCCCCTTCGTGGTGGTCAGCGAAAGGCGCTACGAATCCCAGGCCACCTGTTTGGTGATCGACAACCTCGGCGGGGCGAAAGAGGCGACCCAATACCTGCTGGGCAAAGGGCACAAGCGGGTGGGGGTCATCACCGGCCGCATGGACCTTTCCGACGCCGTGGACCGGCTGGAAGGGTACCGCCTGGCCCTGGCCGAAGCGTCCATCCCCTATCGTGAAGAACTGGTGCAAAAGGGCGATTTTCTCTTTGAATCAGGCCGTCACGCGGTTGAACAGTTTCTTACCCTTCCCGATCCCCCCACGGCCATCTTCGCCTGCAACGACATGATGGCCATGGGCGCCCTGAGGGCCCTATGGGACAAAAAACTCACCGACCAGATCAAGGTCATGGGTTTCGACGACCTACCCATCTCTTCTTATATCTATCCCTCCCTCACCACCGTCAGCTACGACCTGAGGGAACTGGGCAAACTGGCCGTAAACAAACTGGTGGGCCTCATCGACGGCCGTGAAACCCAAAGGTCGCTGGTGCAGTTGAAGACAAGGATCGTCGTACGGGAGTCGGCCTGAAAATTTAACCGCGGAGACGCGGAGAAAACCTTTCGAATTTAAAAGCTTTTAAGAAACGAAGTTTAATGAAAGGGGTCCCTATGAAAATTAGTAGACTTCCCAGGATGTTGTTAAATCAATGGGTCGCTTTTCTCCGCGTCTCCGAGTCTCCGCGGTTAATTTTGTTTTTTGCTGTTTTGTTGTGTGTTTTGAACTTCAGTTGTTTTCGCCCTAAAGACACCGGTGTTATCCGCGTCGCCAATTTCCTCACCGACCCGGTCCTCATCCAGATCCTCCAGCAAACCCTCACCGACCTTGAAAAAGACAACCCGGGCCTGAAGATCCAGCTGGAAACCACCCCCTACACCGACTACCAACAGAAAATCGCCACCCAGATCGCGGGCGGCATCGCGCCCGACATCCTCTATGTCGAGGTGAATAACTTTGTGGATCTCTATTTGCGTAACGCATTAGAAGACCTGACACCTTACGTGCAGAAGGACAAATTCGATCTAGGCGACTACTACCCCACGGTGCTCCAACGCTTCACCCAGGGCGGGGGCCTCTACGCCCTGCCTCAAGATACGGCCCCGACGGGCCTGGTCTATTACAACAGGGCGGTCTTCCGCGAAGCGGGGGTGCCCTATCCGAAAGACGATTGGAACTGGCCCGAGGATTTCCTGGCCGTCTGCCAGAAGCTGGTCAAACGCGACGCCACGGGCAAGATTATCCGCTGGGCCTATTGCGACGCCTACCCCGTCCAATACACCAGCTTCCTCTACAGCTCGGGCGCCGATTTTGTGGATGACCCCCTTCATCCCACCCGCCTCGCCCTCGATTCACCGGAGGCCATGCGGGCGATCCAATTTCGCTGGGACCTGATTCACAAGTACCACGTGTCTCCCTCCACAACCGAAATCCAGGCCTTCAGCTTCGGCAGTGGGGTCGAGCAGATGCTGGTCAACGGTAGTATCGCCATGATGGATTCGGGTATCTGGCACACGCCCCAACTTTTGAAAGCCAAGACCCTCGATTTCGACGTGGCCATGTTTCCCAAGGGCCCCGCAGGCAAGCGCGGTTGGGGAATGGGCGGGTCGGGTTACGCCATCTGCAAAGCTTCCAAAAATAAAGAAGCGGCCTGGAAGGTTTTGCAGGCCCTGGTGGGTGTCACCAACCTCACCCGCCTGACCCAGGCGGGCATGATCCAACCGGCTCTCATGAAGCTCTCGCACTCGGATGTTTTCTTGAAAGCCCCCGGCGCCGCGCATAAAGAGATCCTGCTCGACATGCCCGCGAATGGCCACTACACCCCCATGCTGGCCAATTGGAACGAGATCTTTTATGGAAATTTGGGACCGGCACTCGACCCCGTCTGGATGGGGACTAAGACACCTGCGCAAGTCATCCCGGAAATAACGAAAAGAATTAACGATACTTTTTTCAAAAAAGGGAACTGAAGAATTTTAAGTCTGTCATTGCGAGGAATGTCCCCGAATAGGAGACGTTAAGGATGTGGCAATCTCAGTATAAATATGTCTTCAAAAGTTCAACACGAAAGGCAAACTGGGATCGCCACGTCGCCAACCGCCCCGATTGGGGCGGCTCCTCGCGATGACACCTAAACCAAAAATAGGAATTAATATGGAATATCGAATCACCAAAGCGGGCGGGTTAGAGTTTCTCTCAAAGGGAAAGAGATCGTCTTTTATTGAAACTCCGCTTGAGATGGAAAAAGAAGGGAAGACCTACCGGGGTATTGTCGCGCCCCAGGGTAAAGCCGGAGCCTTTGGGCTTCTCGCGGATGACCGAGGCCCCTTCCTCTCTTGTGAGGTCACCTTCCAAAAGAAGACTTACGCGGGCTTGTCGACCCTGGTGGAGAAACGGGTCTATAAGGCCCTTCGGCCTATCCCCGAGGCGCTCTTAACGGTCCGATATTTCCTCCAACCGGTGGCCAAACCCCAAGACGGTTTCCTTATCATCCCCGCCCTCTGGTATGGGGATAACGAACGCTGGAACGACAAGGCGGTCTATCCCAAGGGCTTGGAGAAAGATTGGAGCTTCAAGGCCGATGGGTCTTCCTGCCCGGCTGTGGTTTGGGTTACGCCCAAGGCTTCTTATGCCGTGGCGACCGACCATTCGGTCAAGTTCCCGGTCTACAAACCCGGCTTGGAAGATGTTCTGGGAATCGGTTTCGCCCAAATGGCCCAGGACCCCCAGGCCATCTTCACCTTTCCCGCGCAAGAAATACCCCAGAGCTACCCCTGGGGAAGGAAACTCAAAAGCGCCCTGCGTCCCCGCCAGAATTGGAAGAAGGGCCAAACTTTGACCCTGGTTTTCTACCATTCGGCAGGAATTTCAGACCGGGCCTTTCACGCCAAAGTTTGGCGCGCGCATTTCGAAAGGGTCGGCAAGAAAGACCGTTACACCATCGACTCGAAACAGCTCAACAAAACCGCCCAACTCTTCACCCATTGCCTCAAGAACAGCCATTACCGGGAAGGTATGGGGTTTTCCCACCGGCATGACATAACGGAAATCTTTTCCGGCTGGTGTGGGGGTTTCGCGGCGGCCTTCGCCGCTATCAAGTGGGGCGATGCCACAAGCGATCAAGAATTCCGACGTATGGGTGAAACCATGGCGGATTTCCTATCGGCGAACGGCGTCTCGCCTTCAGGCCTTTTCTATTCCGAGTATTTCAAAGGCCTCTGGCTAGAGAAGACCTGGTGGGCCAAGGGAAAGGGTCTGCACATGCGCTGTGCCTCCGAAGGCGCCTGTTATTTAAGCCTTCTTTTGCGCTATGAGCGCAAGCGGGGACAAGAGCGAACCCTGTGGGAATGGGCCCTGAAACGAAACCTCGACGCCATTCTGAAGTTGATGCGCCCCACCGGGGAACTGCCTCACGAGATCGACGGCAAAACCGGCAAACCCTTTTCGTGGGTGGGTGTCACGGCAGGCGCCTGGGCCGGGGCCCTGGCGGTCTATAGCACCCTTGAACAGGATAAAAAACAGGCAACCGCCTATCTCAAGGCCGCCGAACTCATCGGCGCCTTCTACCTGAAGGAATACATCTCAAAAGAAAGGTTCATCGGCGGGCCCTATGACACCTATATGGCCCCCAATATGGAAGACCCCTACAACCTGCTTCTGGCCTATAGCGAACTTTACCGCGTGACGAAAAAGAAACTCTGGCTTCAGACGGCCAAGAAGCTGGCCGATCACCTGTTGTCCTGGCGCTATCTCTACGATGTCACCTTCCCCAAAGGCACGGTTTGCTACCAGCAAAAGGTGAAGACCTACCACATGTCACCAGCCTCGGTGGCCAATAAACATATCCAAAACTGGGACACCTTGGCCGATATCTACCTGTTCGAACTGAGCAAATGGCTGAAAGATCCTTTCTATAAGGATTGCGGAATTCAGCACCTGGTCGCCTCCACCCAACTGGTGCAGAAGGGTCAATTGCCGAGCAAAATCCCCTATGGCGGCCAATCGGAGCAGTGGTACGCCACCACCTTCAACTGGTTCGGCAATTGCGGGAAATATTCGAAGGGAAACCTGTGGAAAATAACCGTGGCCCTGCCGAAGGCGGGTTACCTGATTTCATTGGCGGATTTGAGCTAACGAGGTCCTAGTCTGCGGTCCCTTGACAGGCTTTTTAGTCACACATAGTATTGTGTAAAAGAATGTGTGAAAGGAGTACCCCATGGCTACCAACCTTGCGATCGACGATCTTTTGATCGTGGAAGCCCAGAAGGTGGGGGGGCATAAATCCAAAAAAGAAACCGTCACCCAAGCGTTGACGGAATATATCAACCATCACAAACAGCAGCAGATTTTGGGGATCTTCAACACCCTGGATTGGGACCCTAAATACGACTACAAAGCCCGGAGAAAGCGGCCGTGAACGTATTGGTCGATACCAGTGTTTGGTCCCTTGCCTTGCGAAGGAAGAAGGCAGTTTTGCCCGCGGCGGGGGAATTACGACAGCTCGTCGAGGAAAGCCGGGTACGGATCATTGGCCCGATCCGTCAGGAGATATTATCCGGCATTCGACATCGGCCCCAATTTGAGGATTTGCGATCGAAGCTGGCGGCTTTTCCGGATATCCCGTTAAGAACGGATCATTTTGAGATGGCGGCGGATTTTTTCAATCAATGCATGAAGCATGGTATTCAAGGTTCCCATACCGACTTTCTGATCTGTTCGGTGGCTCACCTTGAAAAACTGTCCATTTTTTCTTCGGACAGTGATTTCCGTCTCTATTCCAAGCGCTTGCCCATTTCGCTACACCAAGAACGGAATTTCGCCCCCGAGGGATAATAGCGGCCAATCCGAACAGTGGTATGCCACCACCTTCAACTGGTTCGGCGATTGCGGGAAGTATTCGAAGGGGAATCTCTGGAAAGTGACGGTGGCCCTGCTGAAAGTTGGGCATCTGATTTCGCTCACGGATTTGTTGGGGAAACAGAACTAAAATAATAGGTGTATTGCGAAGCTTTATGATGAAGGTTTGTTCGAATTCTACCTGTGAGGTAACTATGAAACGATTAGGTTTAATAATTAAAAGCGATCTTGGTATCAAATGCATTTTTATTGCTTGCTTATTACCTTCGCTTTGTTTGGCACAAGCAAGCCTACAAACCACACCAACTAGTTCTACTTCCCCCACGCACATCAAACCTCGGAATTATGGTTACTCTCCAGGTTCCAAAATCACCGACGAGGAAACTTTCCAAGAAAATTTAATGCGGGAGGACGAAAAATCCGGGAAATTGACCCCTGAGAAAGTAAAAGATTTAAAACAGAAACTCATGATTATTCGAACGCAAATGACTCGTTTTATGATGGATAAAATTGATAAAAACGAAAACAACAATCATTTCACGCCTGAAGAAGAAACGCATTTCTATGAATTGATGAAGGTTTACAAAAAAGACAATGAACTAACTCAATGCGTAACTTACTTTTCGGATTTAAAAGGGGATGGGAGCACTGAAAAAATCGTACTTACTTTCCGGTATGTTATGCAGCCGTGGTATGGAAAATCATTTATGAGTTTATACATTTACGATAAAGATCAAGTTGTTTATAAGCTGGACCCTTCGAAAGATAAAAATGATGAGGAATGGTTAGGCGGCACGATAGGTTATATGTATCTAAATGATTTCAAAGTTGAACCCTTGAGAAAAGGCAAAAGATCGCAGGTTTATATGAATGTTCACATAAGTGGGGCTGGAGGAGATTGCGCAAACATAGTCGAATGGTCTACTGAAAAATGCACGAATACACTTCATGCATACGGTCATAATATTGTTCTTCTGGATCTGAATAAGGATGGGAATTTGGTAATAGTTATAAAAGGCAGACGGGACGAAAACAGTGTTCCGGTCACGTATGGGTTTAATTCGGCTATGAATGTTTATCAATGATTTTAAAAAGCACAGAAATTTGATTTGTTCTTAGAGAATCATAACGGAGGCCACATGAAAGCAGTCATCGGTTGTGACATCGGTACATCTGGTACCAAAGCCATCGTGGTTTCCGAAACGAGAAAGGCCATTTCTTCCTTTTTTTCTTCGGACAATGATTTCCGATTCTATTCCAAGCGCTTGCCCATTTCGCTACACCAAGAATGAAATTTCTCGTCCGAGGGATAATGGCGGCCAATCGGAACAGTGGTACGCCACCACCTTCAACTGGTTCGGCAATTGCGGGAAATGTTCAAAGGGGAATCTCTGGAAAGTCACGGTGGCCCTGCCGAAGGCGGGGTTTCTGATTTCGCTCACGGACCTTTTGGGAAAAATGGATAAAGTTAAAAAGTGGAATGGACAATAATGTGGATGAAGCGGTTATTCGTTCCCAATCCCGGGAGTCTTATAAAAATTGGCTTTGAAAGGTGAGAGGTAATGAAGAAGGTTTATAGGACGGTGATAATACCAACGTTCTTGGGTTTTGCCTTTTTGGGGACGATTTGGAAAATGATCAAATATGACGAAATCAGTTTTGGGCCATATGTAGGATATTTGATTGTTTTGGGTGGATTCTTTGTTTGGGATTTCTGGCTAACTTTTTTCATTCCGATGTGGACTTATAACGATCAAGGATTTGAAATTCTTGAAGATTTTAATAAAAAAGTTAAACAAAAATATAAGTGGAGCCAAGTTGAGCGTGTTTTTCGAGAACGCGAATATCGATCCCTTTTTTCACATACTACGGTTCGTACAACGGATGGTAGCGAACTTCATATTGGGTTTACTAGAACGCAAAACTCTCATGCGGTATTAACGGATCTTATTCGTTATGTTCAAAAAGCTAACCCGAAAGTTGTAATCGATCCTTGGGTCATAAAAGCAGTTGAAAGGCATTTGTGACTAAGGGTTTGAATAGGTTTGTTTACGGCGGAACTCTAAGTTGCTTTTCGCAAATCGTATCGGAGGCCTCATGAAAGCAGTCATCGGTTGTGACATCGGCACTTCTGGCACTAAGGCCATCGTGGTTTCCGAAGCGGGCAAAGTCCTCTCCTCCGTCACGGTGGAATATCCCCTTTTCACGCCCCATCCCGGGTGGGCGGAACAGCATCCCGATACCTGGCTCAAGGCAGCCAACGAGGCGGTTTCGGCGGCGGTGAAGATGGCGGGGAAGGTTGAGGTTCAAGCGATTGGGCTTTCGGGGCAGATGCATTCTTCCGTCTTCCTCGATAAGAATGGCAAGGTGCTTCGGCCCGCGCTTCTCTGGTGCGATACTCGCACCCATTCAGAATGTGTGGAGATCACCCGAAAGGCGGGGGAAGGTAACCTTCGCAAGTGGGTTTCCAATCCGGCGCTGGAAGGGTTCACCCTGCCCAAGATCCTCTGGGTGAAAAAGCACGAACCGAAGGTCTATGCCCGCATCGCCCATGTGCTCTTGCCCAAGGACTACATTCGCTACAAGTGGACCGGCGAACTGGCCACCGATGTTTCCGACGCGGCGGGGACCCTGTGCTTTGACGTCAAGAACCGCCGTTGGTCGAAAGAATTGTTATCCAAGGTCGGGGTGCCGGTGGCCTGGTTCCCGGCGGTCACCGAATCGCAAGACATCTCGGGGCTTCTGACCCTTGAAACCGCTAAGAAGCTGGGGCTATCCCCCAAGACCCCGGTGGTGGGGGGCGGGGCGGATAACGCTTGCGGGGCGGCGGGGAACGGCATCATCCAACCCGGCGATGTCATGGCCAGCCTAGGAACCTCGGGCGTGGTACTGGCCCATTCCGAAAAGGTGCAGGTGGACCCCCAAATGAGGGCCCATACCTTTTGCGGGTCCGTGCCCGAAAAGTGGTATCTCATGGGTGTCATGCTTTCGGCGGGTTACGCCCTTCGCTGGTACCGGGATGGGTTGGGAATGCACGAGAAGGTTTTGGCCCTGAAGGAAAAGATGGACCCCTATAACCTCTTGAGCCAGGAAGCTTCCCGTGCGCCGGAGGGAAGCGAAGGCCTGCTTTTTCTTCCATATCTCATGGGCGAACGAACGCCCCATAAAGACCCCCTGGCCCGGGCGGCTTTTGTGGGTGCGGGGGCCCGGCATGGCCGTGAGCATTTTGCCCGGTCGGTCTTTGAGGGCATCACCTTTGGCATGAGGGACTCGCTGGAGATCTTCAGGGAACTCAAGGTTCCCATCCGCCGGGTGGTAGCCACCGGGGGCGGGGCGGTGAACCCCTTCTGGCGCCAGCTTCAGGCCGATATCTATGGGGCTGAAATTGTCACAGTAAATAGTAAAGAAGGCCCGGCCTATGGGGCGGCCATCCTGGCGATGGTGGGGGTGGGGGCCTATGGCAACCTGAAGCAAGCCTGCTCGGCCCTGATCCGGGTGACCAGCCGAACCCAACCCCGAAAAGCCTCCGTGGCCCGGTACAACGAATGGTACGGGGTGTTCAAGGGGCTCTATCCCTCCTTGAAGAAACCTTATGGGGATATCTGGAAGGTGCTTTTGAAGGGGTGAGGGGATTTCGCTCGGGCGGGTTGCTCACCAGCTCACCCGGTTGGACCAACGTATACACCCCGTTTAGCGACCGTGTACAAGCCGTATACCAACTGGGCTAGCCCGTATACACCCGTGTACATCCCCATATACCGAAACGAATAACCCGTATACACCCCGTGTACCAGCCGTATACAGGCCGTATACCGGGCCAAAATGGCCGTATACAACCCCTATACCAAAATCGATTCCGCTAATACCGATTTGTACCGCACCCAATACCACCTGATACCGGATGAATATCAGCCCAATACCGGGCTCATACCATCCAATACCACTCCCAATACCGTATGAATACCGGCCCAATACTACCCAATACCACCCTCATACCGGGTTCATACCACTGAATACCAGTCCGTATACCACCCTCATACCGGCCTCATACCATCGAAATACCGGATAAACCGGGGTAATACCACTTTTACCAAAACTGAGATCTCGTTTATTGGAGGAACCGCTGACTCCCGTTCCGCCAAACGAATTTGATAACAAGGGTATCTGAAGCTACTTTACTTCCGCCTACTGACCCACAATCAAAGTGGTAAACTTAACTAATCTTCGTCATACCTCCCGCTTAGACTCTTCAGGCATATTTGGTCTGCCAACCAAACCGAATGAAATGTAAGCATTATTTTTAAAAAGGATTTTCGTTTGCCCTTAAATCGGTATAAAAACTTTAACGCATCACTAACCAAATTCGCACCCACTCAAGGGGGGCGGATTTGATTCGCAAACCAATTTTCCTCTTTTTGCTCTTTGTCTTCTCTGCCGTCCTCGTCTCCCTTTTAATGGCTTTCGTCACCGACCAGTCGTCCAGTCTGGTGATCGGCCAGCCGACCTTCATGAACGGCTGGTTCAATCAGGCCAACCCGGCGGCCGGTGTTATGGACACGCCGGAAGCCAGCTATTACGACGGAACCCGATTTTACGTCGCGGACTCCACCAACAACCGGGTGCTGATTTACAACAGCATTCCCGTGACGACCGGCGCCCCGGCCAACGTGGTAGTCGGCCAGCCGGATTTTTTATCCTTTTGCCAGAACCAGGGTAATAGTTCGCCGGGAGCCAACACGCTTCGGAATCCTTCAGGCGTTTACAGCGACGGGACACGGCTTTACATCGCGGACCAGGACAACAACCGGGTGCTCATCTACAACTCGATCCCCGTCACCAACGACACCCCTGCCGACGTGGTGGTGGGCCAAGTTGATTTCGTCTCCTGGGACTCGAACCAGGGCGGTACGCCCGAGGCCAACACCGTTTACGTGCCTCAAAGCGTTTCCGGCACCGGCTCCTATCTTTTCATTTCGGATTGGGGCAATGACCGGGTTCTGATCTACAACTCCATCCCCGTGACCAATAACGCGCCGGCCAACGTGGTGGTGGGCCAGATGAATTTCACGGGCGGCAGCGCCAACCAGGGCGGTTTGACCAACGCCAACACCCTTTCATCCCCCGTCGCTGTGGGCTCCAACGGAACCAATCTTTGCATCGCGGACCGGGACAACAACCGGGTGCTCATCTACAACTCGATCCCGGTGACCAACAACGCGCCTGCCACCCTGGTCATTGGACAGAACACGATGACCGGCAACGCCCAAAACTATGGGGGGTTGTCGGCCAGCTCCCTCTCCTCGCCTTACGGCGTTTACGCGATCGGCGCGACGATTCTCATCGCGGATTATTCCAACAGCCGGGTGCTCATCTACAACAGCCTGCCCGTGACAAACGGGGCCCCCGCCAATGTGGAGGTGGGGCAATCGTCCATGAATTCCAGTGTTCCCAACCAGGGGGGGCAGCCTGCGGCCAACACCCTTCGCTCCCCAATGTACGTCAGCGCCAAAGGAACGACCCTATTCATCGCGGACACCTACAATAACCGGGCGCTGATCTTCGACAGCATGCCCGTCACCAACAACGCGAACGCCTCGGTCGCGGTGGGCCAGACGTCTTTCGCGGGCGGGCAGATCAACGGGGGAGGCGTGGTCAGCGCCAACAGCCTTCATAACCCCGCGGGATTGGCCACGGACGGGACCAACCTTTATTCCGCTGATCCCGCCAACAACCGGGTGCTGATCTACGACGGGATTCCTACTACCAGCAACCCCGCCGCGAGCGTGGTGGTGGGGCAATCGTCCATGTCGGGAAGCAGCGCCAACCAGGGGGGCACGGTTTCGGCCAATACGCTTAATAATCCTTGGGGCGTGGCCAGCGACGGAACCAAGCTTTACATTTCGGACCAAAACAATAACCGCGTTCTGATCTACAACTCCATTCCCGTGACCAACAATGCGAACGCCAGCTTGGTGCTGGGTCAAATCTCTATGGGCGTCAACAACTCCAATGAGGGGGGCTCGACGGCGAATAACACCCTCTATGGTCCGGAAGGCATCTGCGTCAGCGGTGCCTACCTTTTCGTTGTGGACACGGACAATAACCGGGTGCTGATCTACAACCCGATCCCCACCAGCAGCAACTCGCCCGCATACGTGATCCTGGGGCAGCCGAACACCTCCACCAATATCTCCAACGACGGGGGGGAGACGGCCAGCACGATGAGTTTCCCCTCCGGTGTTTGCTACGACGGCACCCGGCTTTTCATCGCGGACTACGAGAATAACCGGGTGCTCATTTACAACAGCATACCGGTGACGACAAGCGCCCCGGCCAACGTGGTGGTCGGACAAGCGGGTTTCACGACCAGCACGAACGGGAGCGGACCCGCCGCCTTGAGCGGTCCCCAGGCTGTTTACAGCAACGGCACGACGTTATTTATCGCCGATTCGGGCAATAACCGGATCTTGGTCTTCAACACGATTCCCACCACCAACGGAGCCTCGGCCGATGAGGTTTTGGGCCAGCCGACCACGAGCGGCAACAGCGCCAACCAAAGCCAGTGCCTGCCTTCCGCCAACAGTCTCTACCAGCCCTCCGGCCTGTCCGGTTCCGCCTCCCAGCTTTATGTGGCGGACAGCAATAACAGCCGTATCCTGAGCTTCTCGGTCAACACCCCCACCCTGACCATTACCAACACACCGACCGTCACGGTCACGCCCACTTTGACGCCTATTCCCAACTCCACTCCCTGTGCCCAACCCCTGATCTATGACAGCGGGGGAACGGATAATGCCGCTGCGGTCGCGTTGGATAGCAGCGGGAACGTTTACGTGGGGGGCACATGCCCCAACGGGGCGAACACCCAATTCCGAATCATAAAATACGACACTAATGGGAATGCTTTGTGGAACTCGACCTGTTATCCGGGAGCCAACGCGGTTCTTTATGGGCTGGCGATTGATTCCAGCGGAGACGTTTTCGCGGCAGGTTCCCAGCAAAGCACCTCGCGTATTTATCTGACCCTGAAACTCAATTCGGCGGGTGTGTCCCAATGGGCCAAAACCTACGACGGTACGGGCGGACTCCATGACAATGACGCCCTGGCGGCGGCCGTGGATCCGACCAACACCTACCTGTATGTCACGGGACGGTCTTATACGACGACCAACTGGGACATCATGACTCTCAAGTACGACATGAACGGAAACCTTCAAGCGAACTGGCCCGCAAAGTACGACTCGGGAGGGAACCACGACCAGGGGTTTGGAATCGCCTGCGACGCATCGGGAAATATCTATGTAGGCGGTGAATCGGACGTTTCGAGTGTCGCCCATGGCCGCATCCTCCGATACAACGCGGGTACCACCGTGATTTCATGGAACGTGCCTTACAACAGCGGAAATTTGGACCAGTTCAACGGCGTGGCGGTGGACCCCACGGGGACCTATGTTTACGCTGAGGGATATTCGAGTAACGGTTCCCACAACATCGGACGACTGATCCAGTTTGGAACCGCCTCAGGGGGAATTTCGTTCAACATCACCTATAACAACGCCGTGACCGCGGTGGGCGCTGGGGTGGCAGTGGATGGACAGGGAAACATCTATACCGTCCTACAGGATTCCGCCGGGAAATACCACACGGTCAAATACGGCCCCGCCGGAAGCGTCTTATGGGACCAGACCTTTACCCGGGGCCTTGGGGTGGACCAATCGAACGCGGTGGCCGTCGGCGGGATGAGCGGGAGCGATGTTTATGTGACGGGGCAGTCGTCTAACGGAACCAATAACGATTTCTTGACCCTCAAATACGATTACAACAGCAACTGCCCCTATACCTACACTTTCACCTCTACTTCCACGCCGAGTCCCACGACGACGCCCAGTCCTACCCCCACTTCCTGTGTTCTAAATCTAAGCACGAGCGGGGCTACGACGACCCTGGCTTCTGGTACCTATAACTTTTGCGGGGTAACGATCGGGGGTGGGGCCTCGCCCTCGGTCTGCTACATCACGGGCCCCGCCACGATCAATGTCAGCGGTAACGTGGTCTTGAATAACAACGGCATTATCGAGTTGCAAGACACCAACAATAGCGTCTCGATTTTCGTGAATGGCGGTAGTTTCATCATGAACTCGGGTTCGGAGATCAACGCGAGCAACGTGGGGGCACCGGGAGGAGCGACAGGGGCTAATGGCACTGGCTTGGGAAAAGGGTCGGGAAGCAACTCAGGTGGCGGCGGCGGAGCGGGGCATTGGGGGATCGGCGGCACAGGAGCCAATGGCGGCGGGGGGGGTGTCTCCTACGATTCGCCTTATCCCCCGACGCAATATGGAAGCGGGGGCGGCGGCGGTAACACCAATGGGGGTGGAGGCGGGGGCCAGGGGGGGTTGGGAGGCGGTTATTTAGCGGTCAGTGTCACCAGTGCGGGCAGTGTCACCCTGAACGGGGTAATTTACGCGTCCGGTTATAGCGGTTATGTGGGAACTTCCGGCAATGACGGGGGCGGGGGCGGGGGGTCAGGCGGGGATATTTTT
>CAZGKT010000061.1:0-17691 GCA_964525605.1 uncultured bacterium | reverse complement strand
ATTACACCGTGGTGGGTACCAGCGCCGCCACGCCTCTCTGGGCCGGCTTTCTCGCCCTGGCCAACGAACAGGGCGCGGGGGGCGGGGTAACGGTGGGATTCGCCAACCCAGCCCTTTATTCCATTGGCCAAGGGGCGAACTACCAAACGGATATCAATGACATCAATGATGGCAGTAACAATAACCTCGACGGGAACCCGAATTTATACAAGGCCATCACCGGATATGATCTGGCCACCGGATGGGGAACACCCAAGGGGCAAAATCTGATCAACGCCCTCACCGATTTGCCGGCTTTTGTCTGTTCGGCCACCCCCACGATGATTCCCGCGACGCCAACCTCCACTTGGACCTTGACCTCCACCAAAACCCAGACGTTTACGACCACACTGACCAAGACGAATACGCCCACAAGTACCCCGACCTTTACCCTCACAGTCACTCCAACCGCTACACCAACATCCACTCATACGTCCACGATGACAAATACGGCAACCTTCACCGCGACTCTTTCCCAAACTCCGACCAATTCGGGAACAGCCACGAATACCACGACGGTGACCCTCACAAGCACGCCCACGGCCACTTCGAGCTTCACCAACACCTCCACGATGACAAATACGGCATCCAATACATCGACCTACACCCAATCCCCAACCAACGCCGATACGGCCACCCCCACCTCGACTAACACCCCTTCAGCCACCTCTACCGCATCTGAAACATCCACGCCCACGGCGACTACCACGGGGACCGATTCACCAACCGATACTTCCACCTTTTCGGCTACTGTGACCTCAACCACCACGCCTTCCAGCACCCCAACTCCCACCATGACGGACACCGCGACCTCATCCCCGACCAACTCCGCGATCCCTACGGCTACTTGGACCGCTACCTCCACAAGTACGGCCACTCCGACGGTCACGTCGACCGCTACGTTTACGGCCACACCGACCGCCACGTTCACCGACACCACTTCTGCCACTTCTACAACAACGGTAACCACCACACCCACGAGTACCACGACCAACACGGCGACTTCCACGGGGACCGATTCGCCGACTGATACTTCCACCTTTACGGCTACGGTCACTTCAACCTATACGGGCACAGATACTCTTACATCAACCATGACGAATACCGCGACTTCGACACCCACCAACTCCGCAACCCCGACGGATACTTCCACCGCCACCTCAACACAAAGCTACACGTCCACGACCACCACAACGAGCACCGCGACTTCCACGGGAACTGATACTCCCACACCAACCCTCACTTCCACAGCCACGGAGACCTCAACCCACACGGCTTCCAGCACACCCACTCCTACCCTAACCGATACCGCGACTTCGTCCCCCACCCACTCGGCGACGCCCACGGCAACTTTCACCCCCACCTCCACGAGTACAGACATTCCGACAGCCACGCCCACTGATTCGTTTACGGCTACAGCGACTGTCACATCCACTTACACCGCTTCGGCCACCGATACTTCAACTGAAACCTCCACGCCCACGAACACCGTCACAACCACAGCGACTTCCACGGGGACTGATTCGCCGACGGAAACTTCCACCTTTACGGCCACGGTCACTTCAACCTATACGCCTACCAGCACTCCAACTCCCACCAAGACGGATACGTCGACTTCATCCCCGACCAACTCCGTGACGCCCACAGCTACTTTCACCGCCACCTTTACAAGTACAGCCACACCGACAGCCACTTCAACCGCTACGTTGACGGCAACAGCGACGGTGATATCCACCGCCGCCTCAACACAAACCTCCACGCCCACGAACACTGCCGCAGCCACAGCGACTTCCACGGTCACCTCAACCAACACGCCTACCAGCACACCAACTCCCACCGTGACGGATACCGCAACTTCATCCCCGACCCACTCCGCTACCCTCACAATGACCTCGACGCCTACTCATACGATTTCCGTCACCCCTACACCGAGCCCAACGAGCACGTTCTCCCAAACCCTAACCGCCACTTTCACGAACAGTTTCACCTCTTCCGCGACCTGGTCGTTTACCTATACCGCAACTTCCACACCCACCCTTACGGCGGTCTTGGAAGAAACCTCTACCCCGACTTCCAGTTTCACTCCGTCACCGGCCGGGCCAACCCCGGGCTATTCAGTGGCTCCTAATCTTTCCCGTGGGGGCCAACCCATCATCTTTACGGTGGATTTGACCGCACCTTCTCTCATGATTCTTGACCTGTATGACCTATCGGGGGAGTTGGTCTATACCGTTTCAGTTCAAGGTCAGTTAGGCGCCAATCCCATCACCTGGAATCTCGAGAATTCCAATGGCGAATCCGTCGCGAGCGGGCTTTATCTTTTCTACATCCATATCGCCCAGGGCTTTCCCCTCAAGAACCCTTACGGTAAAGTGGTGGTCCTGCGTTAACCCCCGCCCTACGCGGAACGCGGATGTAAAGATGACGGGTAAGTCGAAAAGACCCCATTTTTCCAAGGCTCCCATGCAAAACCGCTTCCACATTTATTACGGCTATGGCAAGGGCAAAACCACAGCCGCCCTAGGCTTGATCCTGCGCGCGGTTGGGGCAGGCCAAAAATCAGCGCTGGTTCAATTTGACAAGGGATATGACGGTCAGAACGAGCATTATTCCGAACGCAAAATCCTCCGATCCTTTCCCAACTTGAGCCTCTATCCTTTTGGAAAAGAGAGGGTCCTTGGGGCCGGAGCCTTCCGTTTTCGCAACGAACTTGGGGACGAGGAAGAAGCCCATGCAGCCCTGGCGAAAGCGATGGAATTGACGGAGCGAGGCGATCAATTTCTCCTGGTGTTGGATGAAATCCTGGCAGCCGTTATGTGCAAGCTCTTGTCCCGGGAAGATGTCATGGCCCTGGTGGATCTATATGAAAAGAATCGCCGTTTTGAATTGGTGATGACCGGGCATCAAGTTTGGCCTCAATTGGTCCAACGGGCCGATTTGGTGACCGAGATGCGCAAGGAGAAACATTACTTTGATGTTCAATCTCCGTCAAAAGAGGGAATCGAGTTTTGATCCTTGAATCGTAACGCCATACCTTCTCCGATTCCTTATATTGCGCTTGCGGGGGTTTGCGCGGGTGCCTTAGCGGGAAGTCAGTTCTTTCCGGATTTTTTCTTTCCCGCGTTTGGATCCTGGGTCATTGGGTTGTTCTGGGATTTGGCGGCTCTTGGTGCAGTCTGGAGGGCGTGGGGATTGTATCAGGCGCTCTGGAAAGGTCGGGCGGAGGCAATCGCCCGAATCGAATTGGTTTTGAGGAACCGTAACAGTCAAAAAATCCAGGCGGGCTCCTCCGCCGACACTGCGGGACGGACTCTCAGCCGGGTCATTCGCAATGCCGATGAAGATTTAAAAGAAATAAACCCTGATTTTACTCTCGACTCCCTTATCCGTTTGTCGGGGTTCCTTCCAAACCTACTGGATGAGATTCAATCGGAGACCGACGCCAAGATTCGATTGGGAGTGGTGGGAGCCTACCTGGGGGAAACGGCTTGCCGGCTCTGGGGGTGGCAGTGGAAATTTCAATCTGAAACGTCCCTGAGGCAGTTCGAATATTTGGTGTCAATTCTTGAAAAAGGCGAAGATCGGGTGGATCCTTTTGAACTAGCAGGAGAGTTATTTTCTAATAAGTTAAAATCCGGAGACTTGATTCAAAAACTGGGGATAAAGGAAGAGGCCTCATGAATCGGGTAAAAAAGGGGCTGTTTTTTCTTTTGATCTTGGAAATGATTCATGCCCAATCCGGACGGTGCCAATCCCAAAATAATCCCCTTCCTTCCATCGTCCATTTCTCTAGTTCAATCATCCCCGCGCGCTATATCCACGACCACAATACAGCTCAGATTGGTGCTCTCCGCCACCAGCATTCCCATTTTCATGGGATGCACACCCCGGGGTTGACCATGGCCGAGGAAGAAATGAAAAGCGATTTCCAAATGGAAACCCTCCATTACCCTGGCAGCCGTGTTTATCAAGCCTGGGCCAAGGCGATCAATGTGGATTTTTCCTATACCAAGATGGATGTGTATATCTCAAGCCAATACGGGGAGGGAACTTGTCCTTACAAAGTTATTCGGGACCATGAAAACCAGCATGTAGCCATCAATACCCGAACCCTGCAGAAATACGCAGACCAGATGCAACAAGCACTAATGAGCTGCAAGACTTTTCCCACCAAGGACCATCCCTGGAAAGTGAGTTCTGTCTCCAAGGCCAGGTCGGCCCTCAAGCAAAAGATCCTTGGAATTGTGAATCCTCTGTACCATCGATATGCCCAAGAAGTCATTCGGGCGAACGCCCAGATCGACACGCCGGAAAATTACAGGCGAACCCAGGCTCTTTGCCAGGATTGGTGAGCGCCGGGATCAATGACCCGTAAAATAAAAAAGCCCCCGGCGGTTCAACCGCAGGGGGCCTTTAAAAGAAACGCCCTTAGATCTTGCGGACGTTCTCGGCTTTCAAACCCTTTTGGCCTTGGGCCACGTCGAATTCAACGCGGTCCCCCTCGTTCAGGGTCTTATAGCCATCAGTTTGAATCGAGGAGAAGTGCACGAATACATCTTCGCCTCCGTCTTGGGAAATGAATCCAAAACCCTTCTCGTTCTTAAACCACTTGACAGTACCTTGTGCCATGCTGCAACAACCTTTCTACTCTTAAAAATTTAACAACATCCCCGGGGCCTTTCGGAGCGCCAAGGGAAGAAATATTTTACAAAAAAAGGTTTTGTATTTGCACCAAAAAGTGCCTTTTTGCTGGCTTTTCCATGTTTTTTAATAAAAAAGTTCAACACTTTTTTGGAGTAAAACGAGCAAAACGGTGACCGATCCTTAACTTTTTATTCATTTCGACACGAACAGCGGCGTTCATAGTCTAATGATTCAATCCAAGGAGAACACGATGAGAAACCGTTTCACTATTCATCTTTCAATATTCGTTTTTGTTTTGGGGATGACGGCGGTTTTCCCGTCGATGAGCCGGGGGCAGGATTTGAACTGGATTAAGAATGGAAATTTATCCTCCGCCTCCTATTGGCAGGGAGCCTTCACGGTCCAGCCCTGGAAAAACGGGGCTTCCTCCGCCCATTTGGAAAATAGCCAGTTCAACTGGAATTCTATTGAACAACAGGTGGCCCTGCCCCAACCGCCTCCGCCAGCGCTGGAGATCTCGGGCTGGATGAAATGCCAAAACGTGGTTCAAGGAAACAAAGACTGGGAAATGTGCCGGATCACGGTGGTGTTTTTCGACGGAAAAGGAGTGCAGGTGGGGGGCTGGCCGGCCGATATCGCTAGGGCCGCAGGTAACAAGGATTGGGCTTCCTATTCGAACCAATATTCCGTTCCGTCTGGTGCCGCTACGGCCAAAATCAGCCTCATTTTGGATCATTGCACTGGAGAGGGGTGGTTCGCCAGCCTCAAAATGTTGGTTTACGATTTCGACCTAAAGCCAATGGCATCCGGATCGATGGCCACTCACCCGGAACGAAAACCGCCGACGAATTACCGAACCGACAATTGGCTCCTGGACCCGGATTTCGAGACGCCTGGTTCCAACGATTGGCTTCAAGCTCAAATCTCGGACGAGGGCCACAACTCCCCGCATTCCCTTTATGTTGAAAACGCCGCGCCTGCTTGGACCTTGTCGGGCCAAGATGTGTCTTTCCAAGGAAAAAATCCCGCCTCGGTTGTGTATGGAGGATGGATCAAGACCGCTTCCGTGACCCAAGGAACCCAGCTCTGGGAGGTCGCCCGTCTTGGGATCGATTTCCGTGACGCCCAGAACAAACAGGTCGGTGGCTGGCAAGACGAGGCGGCGAAGGTCACGGGTACCACTGACTGGAGCTATTACGAGAAAAAATTCGACGTGCCGCCCGGTTCGGCTTCTGTCCATGTGGACGCTGGACTGGGAAATTGCGTGGGGCGCGCCTGGTTTGACGACCTGACCCTCACCCTGCTCGACGCAAACGGCAAGAAAATCCTGGCTGAGCGTCAGACCCAGCAGGTCTCCGACACGTCCGATTGGTACATTTACCAGTCGCCCCCGAACGCCTCGGACGCGCCCCTGGACCTCTCCTCCCTCAATGATATTCCCGCCGGGTCTCACGGTTTCGTGACGAATAAGGGCGGCCACTTTGTCTTCACCGACGGA
The DNA here is from genome assembly GCA_964525605.1 of uncultured bacterium. Taxonomy (GTDB): domain Bacteria; phylum Oederibacteriota; class Muellerivitia; order Muellerivitales; family Muellerivitaceae; genus CAVTWJ01. The sequence continues at coordinate 11,510 of CAZGKT010000061.1, read as the reverse complement.
ACCCGCGTGAGGTTCTGGGGAACGGACGGAGTCGGACCGCATCTTTTCATCGGCCACGACGAGGCCGACCAGGTAGCGGTCCGCATGCGCAAGCTGGGCATCAATCTGGTGCGCCTGCATTTTCTCGACAACCAGTGGGGCGATCTGAGCCTGTTTGACCCGCAGGCCGACAATACCCAGACCTTCTTGCCCGACACGCTCGACAAGCTGGATTATCTGATCTCGGCACTTAAGAAAAACGGCATTTATGTTTATCCCGATTGGTCGGTGGGGCGCAAATTCCGCGCCGGGGACCAGGTGCCTGGTTTCCAAGATCTGGAAGAGGGCGCCAAGACAGTGATCCATTTCAGCAAACGGGTCATTGAGCTCAACAAAAAATACGCCAAAATGCTTTTGACCCACGTGAACCCCTACACCGGCCTGGCCTTAAAGGATGACCCGGTTTATGTGGGCAACGAGATTGTGAACGAATCGTCGATCTTCTGCGGATTCGGAGAGCAGAAATTTCCCCAGCCCTTTTGGGACGAGCTCCAGAAAATGTATCAGGATTGGGGCGGCAAGGGGAGCATCACCCATTTCGCGTTTGATTTTGACACCCAAAAACTGAAAGCCACTTTGAACCCTGAGAACGAAGCGAAAAGCCTCCAGTTTCTTCTTCAGGAACAGGTAAAGACCGACTTGGAAATGAAAAACTTCCTCGCCGCCTTGAGCCCCCATGCCCTTTTAACCGGGAGCAACATGGGCCTGCCGGTTTTGGGAAACATCTACAGCGACGCCCAGATGGATTTTATGGATAGCCACGCCTACTGGGACCATCCGCAAATTTGGAACATCACCGGAGGTTGGTCCAATGTGGATCATGCGCCCATGTACAACAATTCTCAGCTCAAAAACCCCTTTCAGGGCTCGCTCCTTTTTGGGCTTTCCCACGATCCCGTCGAGGGCAAACCCTTTATCTGCACCGAGTGGAACGACTGTTTTCCCAACGAATACCGACTGGAAGGGCCTGTGTTGATGGCGGCCTATGGATCACTGCAGGATTGGGACGGGTTGTTGCAGTTCTGTTATGGGCCTTCCCTCATAGGCCAGGACAAGATGACTAATTTCGACATCAACGGCCGACCGGATAACGAGCCCCTCTATATCGCCGGAACCCTGATGTTCCGCGAGGGCATGCTCAAACCCGCCCAAATCACGGTGGTTGAACCAGTGGCCGATACCCAGGTACTTACTCCAGGCATGCGAAGCGATTGGCTTTACGAACATCCCTGGCTTCCCTATGCGGCCAAGGTTCGCAAGCGTTTCACAGGCGCGAAGACCGAATCTCCTGCTGATCTGTCGAATCTCGCTAAGCTTTTTGACGAAGGGGATAAGGAAATCGACAGCTCCACGGGTGAGGAAACGCTTTATTACGGCAAGGGAATCCTCAAGATCGACAGTCCTATGGCACAGGGCCTGGTGGGTGCTCTTTCTTCCGACAATCCGGATCAGGTATGGGGCACGACGGGGATGTGGGTTCATGTTTCCGAACGTAACCCCTGGACAGCGGTTTTGGCCGTCGCTCTGGATCATCAGCCGCTCGACGTGTCGAAAAAGATCATGGTTTTCGCCGTGGGCCGTGCCGAAAACAGCGGACAGGTTTACAACTCCACTCGCACCGCTTTGAAAGACCCGGGGCACTCCCCCATCCTGATGCAGGGCGTGGAGGGAGAAATTTCAATCGTATTGAAACAGAAATCGGACTACGAGGTGGTGCCGGTGGACGCTTCCGGAAAGGAAGGGGAACCGATTTCCACGGTCGTCGTGAACGGCGGAATTAAGTTCAAACTTTCTCCCAAGAACCACACGGCCTATTATCTGGTGAAAACCTCCCCGCCTTGAAGGTGAAGGCTTAGGCGAGGGCCTTTCGTGCATCTGATGGGGTTTTGACTTTTTCCAACGCTTTGACAGTAAATCTTTCCCACCTCGCGATTTTACGTTTTCCTCTTTTGCCTAAAACTTCTTTTATTTCAAGTGAAAACAAAAACAGGCATGGAATATGCTTTTCAAGAAACAAACAGTTCGTAATCCGCTTAGCGTGGCGGGCGAATCATATGAAGAAGGCTCCAGGGGAAGATGTCGTTTCGGAGAAGAATATGAAACTTGGTCGATTTTATCTGGCCATCAGTTTGATCCTAATTGCATCATGGATTTTCGAAGGCTGCCGCACGCCTATGGCGCCAATCCAACCCCAATTGCCGGATCTGACCGCGACCTTTACCCCTGCTCTGACCGCCACTGTCACGGCGACATCAACTACCACTTCCTTGCTTCCAACCCGTACATCTACTCCCACGGTCACATCAACGTTTACTTCCTTGCCTTTAACACCGACCCATTCATTCACCGTCACTTCCACACCTACCTCGGCCCTATCGTCGCCTACCCCTAGCTCCACCCTTACTGCAACCGTCAACAACACACCGACGGGCACTGCCACCGCTACAGCGACATTACAGGTCACCCCGACCACGACCCTGGCACCTTTTGCGAGCCCTACGATTGCCGTACCTCCAACAGGAATTTATATCGCGGCGAACCTGACCGATATGCAGCCGGATTCCAATTTCAACATGGTGCTTTCGGTCAACGGCGCGGCGGAAAACGCCCCGGTTTCCTTTGGCCCCGTAGGATCGATGGTGAGTTTGACGGGGACAAGTTCCTACAACACCACGGGAGGGGCGGTGGAAGGATACTTTTACGGTTCGGCGCCCTATTCCCCCGGGAGTTATTACGTGATTGAAGCCTTCACCACAATTGGAACCGCGTCGGTCACGCTTCTTGCCCCGGGTCGCCCGGTTTATACGGGATCCAATACCTTCACTTGGTCTCCCGAGGGAAACGCGGATTTCGCCTCGTCTTCGGAAAACAAGGTCGGGGGAATCTATTACCAGACAGAGAATTACACGGGGGATATTGACTCGCCCTTTACCTTCCCTGTTTCAGCCCTGTCAGACCCGGGCAACAATTACACCCTTTCGATGTATGCCCGAGCCGCCTCATTCAACATATCCAATGCCAATTCCCAGTCTTATTTCCTGATCTATTCGGATACGGTGGTGACGGTCGGGGAATGATGAAGGCTTAATTTGGGTAGAGGAGTGATTTATATAAGTCTTGAAGAACCCTGTTGGTGCTAGTTTCTTGGGTTTGTTTGAAGGATAAGAGACGACTAGGTTTAAGAAATATTTTAATTATTTGAACAGGATTGGGTTTTAGAACAAATTTATCGCCATTTTTAGCGTGTGACTTAAAGCTTAAGCACACTTTTTAATATTAGAGATAGCATGACCAAAATGGGCGGGAGTGAGGCCGCATCTAAATTTTTAGTGATAAAATTTGGTGTTGATTATCGAGGGCGTCCAAATGGAAATTTTACAAAAAATGTTAACCAGACTTATTTTTCCAAAACTTTCGTCAATTTACGTTCTCTGTTTGAGCTTAGGTTTTGTAACCCCACTCTTTGCCGGTACGGTTTCTTTCCCGAACTGTACGATCACTCAACCGAGCACCAACTCCCTGCAGCAATCCCTTGTGGCAGAAGGAACCGGGCTAGACTACACCCTGGCGAGCGCGCCAGTCACCGGCCCCGTGACCGTCATCCTTCCTCCTGGGGCAACCCCCGTCACGGCCTTCCTTTACGTGGAATATAACAACGGTTCCCAGGTCGCGCCCAACCCCGTAGCCATCACCTTCAATGGCAGTTCCACCCCCACCGGCACATCCTTGGGAGCTGTGACCTATACGGGTTATATAAATACCTTCTATAACATCCGTTACCCCATCGATCCGAGCACTCTAACCGGAGGAGGCGCAAGCGGTAGCCAGACGGCCTATGCCATCAATACCTCTGCCAATACGGATATCTGCAAGGGATTGGGCTTGTTGGTCCTTTACACCGATCCAGCACAGCAGACCACCAACGCGGTGGCCTTGGCGGACGGGGAAAACGCTTGGCACCTGGAGGATAACGGAGTCGCCGTTTTCGGGACCGCCCCTCCCGACACTCAGCTGGACTGGTCATGCCTGGGATTGAACTGCACGAGTTCAAACGTTCATTTTTCTGTTTTGGGCGGAGCGGGATTTTGTCTTAGCACCACGGACGAATTTATCGACCAGATCGAATCTTGGGGTTCGGGCAGTCAATCGGCCATCGGGTTTCCGGCCCTCTGGAGCGGGGCACCGGGCGCATTGAACTGCCCCAATGGGACCGGACCGAACGAACTGGTCCGTAACTATTATCCGCCCGCAAGCATCCTCGGCGGCGCCACCCACCTGGAATGGGGTTTGAGCCTTGGGGTTTCCCCGCTTAAAAGCGATTTTTGGCAGCAGGCGCTTGTGGCCCAGTACCAATGCGATCCGGCGACCCTGTGCGGAGTGACGGTGAACTTTTCGCCGGGGACCTTCACCGGCCCACCGCCTGGTTGGATCATTGGGTCGGACCCGCCCTTCCAAAGTTCATGGGCGCAGGGAAACACCGGCATCTCGATCGTGGGCGCTACCGACGAGGAAAACCAGCTGCTCAATACCCAGGTGAACAGCGGGCCCGGGACCCTGACGGTGAGCATGTGTTTGTCGGTGAACCCTACGGACGTGAATGGAATCACATGGGACGTGGACAACACCACGGGCAAGGGTTACGGATTAAATTTCTTTGACAACGGGGTAGCTAATAACGGAAGCACGGCGACTTTTTATGTGTACGGTAGCGGGGGGGCGACGGTGGCGAGCCAGCAGGTGACGACCCTAGGCCCGGGGAATCCCCTGACCTCCTGCCCGACTTGGGTCCAGCTGGTCATTGCCTCAGGTAACCAGTTCATCCTTTCCCTGGCGAATAGCCAGGCCGCATTGGCCTCGGCCACACCCGTGACTTTCACAGACACAAGCGGGTCGAATTACACATCAGGAATGATGGGCCTGCAGATTTTCAATTTGGCAAACGGCACTTTCAGTTCCTTCCAATGGGCGGGAGCGGGTTGCGCTGTTCCCACACCTACTCTGACAGTTACCCCTACGATGACGGAAACTACGACTTCCACCGTGACATCGACACCAACCCAGACCGGAACTCCGGCGCCCCCTATTGTCTCCATTTCCAAGTATTGTCCGGCTGACCCGCCGACGACATACACCACGATCGCCACGACCTACGGTCCCCTCGCGCCGGGGACAGGGAACTGCGGATTCCCAGGCGGGACCTATGACCCGAATAACTATGCCGCCCTTATTTCCACGGATTACCAGAACGGCTTGGCCTGCGGGGCCTGTGCAGCTTTGCAGGACGCTTCCAGCGGGGGGGCGGTTACAGTCATGGTGGTGGACAGCTGTCCTTCATGTAATACAGCCCACCAGTTGGACCTGGGCCCTAGCGCTTGGAATACCCTGACCAACAACGCGATGCCTGGAGTTGCAAATATTACCTGGAATTTCATGCCTTGCCCCTTGAGCCTTTTGTCGAACGACCCCTCCGGGAATATCGAGTACGAATGGAAGAACGGATGCTTAATTACCTACGACCCGATCCAATTCCTCGATGCCTTGATCCCCATTACCAACGTTAGCTTCAGCACCACCAGCAACGGAACCTACACTCCGCTGGTTCTTGGATCGAGCGGCGTAGGCGGGAATGAATACTGGGGAACTTCCAACGGCAGTTTGAACGGGACGACCGGCCCCTTTTATTTTGATGTGACAGACGCCACGGGGGAATCAGTGACCTTAGGGCCGATCTCCTTGGCTGCCTGCGGAGTGACCTACTCGGCCAACAATCAGTTCCTGGGATGCGCGGTCACCACAACATTCACATTCACCCTAACCCCCACGGATTCGGCAACGCCCACCGTCACTCTCACCGCGACCAATTCGACGACGCCCACGGTCACTTCAACCATCACCTCGACGGTTACCGTGACGGAGACCCCCACCATTACCCAAACTATCACCGATTCCGCCACCCCCACGGTCACCTCTACCGCCACTTCCACGGCCACCGTGACAGAGACTCCCACGGTGACCCAGACCTTCACCGACTCGGCCACGCCTACGGTCACGCTTACAGCTACCGATTCGACGACGCCTACGGTCACTTCTACCATCACCTCGACGGTTACCGAGACGGAGACCCCCACCATTACCCTGACAATCACCGATTCCGCCACCCCCACGGTCACCTCTACCGCCACTTCCACGGCTACCGTGACAGAGACTCCCACGGTGACCCAGACTTTCACCGACTCGGCCACGCCTACGGTCACGCTCACGGCCACCAATTCGGCGACGCCCACGGTTACATCAACCATTACTTCGACGGCTACCGTGACCGCGACGCCCACGATCACACTCACGGCCACCGATTCCGCTACGCCAACAGTCACCGCTACCATCACTAGCACGGCCACCGTGACGGAAACTCCCACGATTACCTCGACTTATACCCAGACACAGACTTCTACCCAGACGTCGACCGCTACCCCCACCCTCACCCAAACGATAACTTTCACGAACACCAATACTGCGAGCTCAACCGCAACTCCGACGATGACGCTAACTGCAACGGTCACTCCCACTTCCACGACTACCCCAACTCCGACCACTAGCGCGACCCCCACAGTCACTTTCACCTGGACTCTGACTTCCAGCGTCACTCCCACCAACACCCAAACCCTGACCCCCACCCGTTCCCTCACTCCGACGCCCTCCCCCACTCCGTCGGCCAGTTGGACCCAAACATTCACGCCTTCCCCTACCTCGACTCAGACTCTGGTTCCGACCCAATCTTTCAGCCCGACGCCGACTCCGGGCACGGGTGGACGGGTCTGTAGTCCGCCTTATCCGAATCCCTGTGACGGGACGAAGCCTGTTTGCTTCAATGTGCAGGCGAATGGAAATTGCACGATTTACTACGATGTCTTTACCCTGGCTTTCAAACACATTGCCGCCTATAGCACGAGGGCTACTGGCAATATGGTTTTGAGCTGGGATCTAAGGGATAAGTCAGGTAAGCCCTGCTCGAGTGGCCTTTTCTATGTTCGGGTAACGGTAAAACCCGATTTCGGAACCAAGACATCCCAAATCATCAAAATTCTTCTCGTTCGATAGCCGTGAAGTGCTTGAATATTCAATTGTTCCGGTCTTCCGCTCTTTTCTCTTGTTCCTGCCTCCGATAAACTGCCAGTCATTCATTAAACACGAATCTCGAATCGGGGTTTCCATATCGAAAGTGCCCCGATGGGGACTGTTTCTCGTAATGACCATTCAATAAAAGGACCCTATGGCTTCTACTGTCGAGACGACCCTCACGATCAACGAGATCTACTTGAGTCTCCAAGGCGAATCCACATGGGTTGGATTGCCCTGTGTGTTCATCCGACTGACCGGCTGTTCCCTCAGATGCCACTGGTGCGACACGACCTATGCTTTTCATGAGGGCGAGACGCAGACACTCTCAGGAATCCTTACGACAGTTAAATCTTTCGGTATCCGCCTAGTGGAAATCACGGGTGGAGAGCCGCTTGAGCAGGAAGGCGTTTATCCCCTCATGGACGCTCTATTGGACCAAGGCTATCAAGTGATGCTCGAAACCAGCGGAGCTGTGGATCTGAGTCGGGTTCCCAAAGAAGTCATCAAAATTATGGATATCAAATGTCCCGGATCGGGCGAGCAGGGACGTAATCTTTTCAAGAACATTCACGAATTGGTGGCGGGCCAGGATGAGATCAAATTTGTTCTGAAGGATCGGGTCGATTACGACTTCGCCAAGAACCAAATCCGGGTCCATTCCCTGGCGAGTCAGTTTTACTTGTTATTCTCGCCTGTGGCGGGTGAATTGCCACCTGAACAGCTGGCAGAATGGATTCTGGCGGACCGTCTACCTGTCCGTATGCAGGTGCAAATGCACAAAGTCATCTGGCCTCATGATCAAAAGGGAAGGTAACGGGTAGGCTATGAACAAGAAAGCAGTTGTCCTAGTATCCGGTGGGCTCGACTCCACCACCTGCCTGGCTATCGCCAAAAGCCAAGGATTTGAACTTTACGCGCTTACCCTTTTTTACGGCCAACGCCACAAGATCGAACTTCAGGCCGCCCGCAAAGTGGCGAAGGCTTTTCTTGTTAAAAAACACCTGGAACTGGCTGTGCCCCTCACCGCCTTCGGGGGGTCTTCCCTTACTGATATGAAAATAAAGGTTCCGGTGAAACGGTCCCTCGTAACCATGGGGAAGGGAATCCCTTCCACTTATGTTCCCGCTCGCAACACGGTATTTTTATCCCTTGCCCTGGCCTGGGCCGAAACCCTGGGGGCGGAACACATCTTCATCGGGGTAAATGCCCTGGATTACAGCGGCTATCCCGACTGCCGTCCCGAGTTCATCCGGGCCTATGAAAAACTGGCGAAATTAGCGACCAAAAAGGGCGTGCTCGGCAGATGGAAACTAAAGATTCATACTCCCCTCATCCGAATGACTAAATCCCAAATCATTCGAAAGGGTCTGTCGCTGGGGGTGGATTTTGGGATGACTCATTCCTGTTACGATCCGCGACAGAATGGAAAGCCCTGCGGAAAATGTGATTCCTGCCTCCTGAGGGAAAAAGGTTTTGAGGAATTTGGAAAAAAGGATCCACTGCTATTGGGTCGTTGATTTTGTCCTGAAATTTTGATTTTATCTTTCGCAAAATGGTAAAACGAGACAGAGTTTTGGAAAAACTTTTAAAGATCAAAAATGGTTAAAAATACAGTTTGGTATTTTAGGTTGTGATACAATTCTTGGCATGCAAACGGTTACCCGGATGAACCTCATCCTTATACTCCTGATTTCGGGCATCCTTTCCACCTTTCCAGCAAAGGCGGATTCATATGTGCCTGCCCAATACACGCTGACTTTTGACGCGGTGGGGCAGGGGCTATTTTTTCCCCACTATTATAAGAATGCTCAGAACCCATCCATTGGCGGTGGCGGGCAATTCTTCGCTGATTTTAGACCTTACCAGGAAGTTTCTTTCGGCGCCGGTCTCGAATATCTTTTTTACCCTTTGGACAAATCGTTTTCGCTTTCTTCTGTGGACATTGGCAGCCGCATTTATCCGTTCGATAACTCCACTCTGGGCGAATTTTATCTTCAGGGGGGTGTTGGCTATAACATAATTCGTTCGGCTGCCTTGCAAGATCCAGGTATACGGGGGCACTACCATGGATATGCAGGGGTTGGTTACCGTTTTGCGATTGATAAAGGGACAGCCATTGATACAGGAGTTCAATACGACTATTACTCCCCTCAAGGCATTTCAACCAATGGCGTTCAACTCCGAGTTGGGCTTACCTTTGGTTTTGGCGAAGTGATGGAAAAATTGATTAATGTCGATATGAAGAATCGCAATGTTTTTGTTCCGCAATGGAAACTCAACCCCATCTATACCTGGAAAGAGAATGACTCCTTGCGGGATGTAGCGGAACAACTTTATGGGGACGATGATTTTTATCCCCTCCTTGTGGATGCCAATCCCAACCTGCTGAATTATAACTTCCAGTTTCATGCGGGTCTGAAATTGAAGGTGCCCGCGCCTCCCCTTTATGATGACGACATTGACAAACTTCGCTTCAAGGCCAACAAAGACAAACGCTATGTGCATCTTAATAACCTTTCAGAGGCGGAAAGATACGGTTGGGGCGATAATTGGGATGGGCCCGAGACTTATACCTGGAAGCGGGGTGACACCCTGCCCAAAGTGGCTGACAAGCTTTATGGGGATGAAGATCTCTATCCACTCCTGGTAGATGCCATCAAAGATCGGCTGATCCATCCCGCCAATCTTCAGGCTGGCGTGGTCATTCGCGTTGCAAAACCAGAAATTGACAAGATCGACGAAATTCATTTGAAAGTTTGGTACGAGAAAGATCCTTACATCTGGTGGAAAACCGTAAGCGAACATCAGGCCAAACAACAGGAAGGGAAGAAGCTTTATCCCTCTCAAAAGTTTTCTCTGCCACAGGAATAACTCTGGCATAAAGCATCAGGCTCTCATCTCGTCTTGAACTGAAGTAAAGGGAAGTGCCGGCCTTTCAGGAATTCCAACAGACTTTTCGCTGATTTTGTGTTCGCAATTCTTCCTTTGTCGTGTCACCCCATCAAGGATTTAAAACTATTGGAAGAGAACTAATTTCCAGCTGGTTTCCTAGGGTTTAAATTTTTAGACATCGCTCTGTTGCTTTTGATTTAATGTGGACAAGCGGTAGTTGGCTGAAGAACACAATGTTATGGTTCTGGTCAGAAACAGTTGATCAAGGTTGGCCGACATGATTTGGTTCGGTCTTTTTAGAAAAACGGAACATGGAACACCTGAAGACTTGGATCGTTGAATAAAGATTGGTAGATTGAGATGGGGAAGCGGAGACATCCCCTGGTTGCGTTCGAAAATTTTTTGTATCGGCCTTTTTGGCGGATTTTCGTAGAAATCGGCAAATTTCGAGGTTTTAAATGCAAATGGTGAATCAACTTTGGGTTCTCTTCGGCGGGGGTTTCGCCCTGGCCATGATCGTTACCCCGCTTTTTATATGGGGTGCGACCCGATTAGGCCTCGTAGATCACCCGGCTCACCGTAAGATTCATTCTCGCCCCGTGACCACGATGGGGGGCTTGTCGATCTTCATCACTCTGGGAATTGTCCAGTTTTTTTTTACGTTGTCTCATTCATCCGCTTCCACACTTACCCGGTCCTCGTTTTCCATGAAAGATGCGTCGATTTTTTCTGCGGGTCTCCTTTTAGCTCTTTGGGGCGCGGTGGATGATGTTTTTCACTTAAGTTCCCGAACCAAGTTCGCGGGTCAGTTTGTGGTGGCCTTCATGTTTGCAATCCTGGGTTACCGCTTCGAAGTTCTCCATCTTCCGGGTTTCCAACCCTACGATATGCCCGATTGGATGGCGGTGGGTTTGACTGTTTTTTGGATTCTCGCGATCCTGAACGCCTTCAACATGGTTGACGGCGTGGATGGCCTGGCTTCTTCGGTTTGTTTGGTGACCTTTCTTTTTATTGCCTCGGTCGCGGCATTTTTTGACAACGGGGGGGAACTGGCCTTCGCGTTGGCAGCCTTGGGTGCGGTCACGGGGTTTCTTTTTTTCAACTGGAAACCCGCGCAGATCTATTTGGGCGATTCCGGTTCCAGCGGCCTGGGGATGCTCATCGCGGGTTCGCTCATAGCACTCGGCCATTCCGATCCCCTGTTTCAGGCAGGTCCGGTGAGCAAACCTTATCAGCCTTTTCATTACCAGATTATCCTGGTCTCTTTCTTCGCGGCTTATCCGGTTTTGGAAATAAATCTTTCGGTTTTCCGCAGACTTCTCCGGAGCCGTCCCATCCACTTGGCCGACCAGGGGCATATCCACCATCGGCTCCTGAAAAAAGGATGGAATTCATTCGGGATCATCGGGGTGGCCATCCTGGTTTCTCTCCTGCCGGGATTGGGAGCGCTTTCGACCATC
>CAZGKT010000060.1:0-17896 GCA_964525605.1 uncultured bacterium | reverse complement strand
TGTGGCGATTTTTTGGACAGGTGTGCTGTCTCCGCGTCTTCGCGGTGAATCTTTTCTTAGTAATCTTCCCCGTTGGGAACCTTGGAAAGCTTGACCGACGAATCGAGTTCGATATCCACCTGGTCGTCCCCCAAAAGAGCGGTGATTTCCCTCAAGAAACTTTTGGTGGGCTTGACGCTGAATTCGGCTCCCGCTTCCATGACGATCAGGCCATGGTGGGAGGTTTGGAGCTGAAACCTAACCGCCGCCTTGCCCGGGTGCCTTTGGCACACGGCCTGAACCTTGGGGAGCAGGGCGTCATCCAACCCCACCACATTTAGATCCAGCCTCACCCTTTTGGCCCATTTCACGGCCATCTCGTTCACGTCGATAATCTCGTTGGCGATGATCTGGGGGCGGTTGCCCCGTTTGTCCAATCGGCCCCGCAGGGCCACCATGCGGTCCTTCTCGAGAAGGGTGTGATATTTTCGGTATGTTTCGGGCCAGGCGATGACTTCCATGTAGGTATGAAGGTCTTCCACTACAAATCGTGCGAATTCTTCTTTGCTTTTACGCGAGGTGGTGCGGGAAATACTGCGGATCAGCCCCCCGATGCGCACTTCGAAACTGTCGGGATATTCCTCCAGCTCGTTCAAGGGGCTGACGTAATGGTCCAGTTCCTTTTCATGCTCAGAGAGGGGGTGGCCGGAAAGGTAAAAACCCAGCACTTCCTTTTCGCCGTTCAAGACCTGGGCGGGAGACCATTCCGGGATATCCGCCGTGGGTTCCGGAGGGGCACCTTCGGCCAGCCCGCCAAAGAGGGACGTCTGCCCCGAAAGGATATCGTTCTGGGCGCCCTGGCCCCGGCGGAAGGCCTGGTCCAACTGGGCGGCCAGCCCGGCGCGGGTGGCGTTGGGAAATGAAAAGGCCCCGGCCTGGATGAGGCATTCCACCATTTTGGGGGTGAAGCTTTTCAAATCGACCCGGTTGCAGAAATCCGAAAGGCTTTTGTAGGGCCCATCCTTGGCGCGGGCCTGCAAAATCGCCTCGACCGCCGGGGTGCCGACGTTTTTGACCGCCATCAGGGAAAACCGCAAGGACCCCTCGGGCGTCACTAAAAATTCCATACCGCTTTGGTTTACATCCGGGGGCAAAACCTTGAGGCCCATGCGGCGGCATTCATAGACATACTGGGAAACCTTGTCCTGGTTGCCTGTTTCACTCGTGAGCAGGGCGGCCATGTACTCGGAGCCGAAATGGGCTTTCAGGTAGGCGGTCTGGTAGGCCACCACGGCATAGGCCGCGCTGTGGGATTTGTTGAAACCATAGCCCGCGAACTTGGCCATCTGGTTGTAAATGCTTTCGGCCGTGTCGGGTTGGATGCCGTGTTTTTCGGCGCCCGCGATGAACTTTCCACGCATTTGTTCCATTTTTTCGGGGTTCTTGCTGCCCATGGCCCGGCGCAAAAGGTCGGCCTGCCCCAGGCTGAAACCCGCCAGGTCCTTGGCCACGCGCATGACCTGTTCCTGGTACAGCATGACCCCGTAGGTGGTCTTGAGGATGGGTTCCAAAAGGGGATGGAGATATTCCACCTTCACCTGCCCCTTCTTGCGGTGGAAGAAATCGTCCACCATGTCGGACCCCAGGGGGCCCGGCCGGTAGAGGGCGTTGATGGCGATGATGTCTTCCATGCAGCTGGGCTCCAACTTGCGCAGGTAGTCCCGCATACCCCGCGATTCCAATTGGAAAACCCCCAGGGTGCGCGCGTCCTTCAAGAGCCTGAAGGTCGGGTGGTCGTCCAGGGGGAATTTTTCGGGAACCAGGGTCAAACCCTTGCGCTGTTTCACCATCTTCACCGCGTCGTCGATGACGCTTAAGGTGCGAAGCCCCAGGATGTCGAGCTTCAAGAGCCCCACTTCTTTCAAAGCGTTCATGTCGTACTGGGTCAAAATTTCGCCGTGGGCGCCCTTGGCCAGGGGGATGGCGGAAAGAAGCGGTTCGTCGCTGATAAGAAGCCCCGCCGCGTGGGTGGACACGTGGCGGACCAGGCCCTCCAGGGCTTTGGACACATCCCACCAGTGACGGTGCGGTCCTTCCTCGGTGGCGATGGCCTTGAGTTCGGGCACCCGGGCTTCCACGTCGGCCAGGGTGACCTTGAGCTCAAAGGGGATCAGTTTGGCGATGCGGTCCACCTCGGTCAGGGGGATTTCCAACACCCGCCCCACGTCCCTCACCACCGCCTTGGCGGCCATCGTGCCGAAGGTGACGATGGAAGCCACGCGTTCCTTGCCGTAGGTTTGGGTGACGTATTCCAGCACCTCGCCCCGCCTTGTGTCGCTCACGTCCACGTCGATATCGGGCGCGCTTACCCGCTCGGGGTTGATGAACCGCTCGAAGAGCAGGTCGTATTTCAGGGGGTCCACATCGGTGATGCCCATCAGGTAGGCGGCCAGACTGCCTGCCGCCGAGCCTCGGCCCGGCCCCACCGGAATTCCTTTTTTTCTCGCCTGGGCGATGATGTCCCACACGATGAGAAAATATCCCGGAAAGCCCGTGGCCTTGATGACGGAAAGTTCTTCATTCAGCCTTTCCTGCACCTCCGGGTCCTGGGCACGGTCGCCATATCGGGCCGAAAGGCCCTCCCGGCAGACTTTTTCGAGGTAATCGCCGGCCGTGGTGTCTTTCGGCAGGAGGGGAAAGGAAGGCATGCGGGTTTTTTCGAATTCCATTTCCACGTTGCAACGCATGGCAATTTCGATGGTATTGCGAAGCGCCCCGGGAATCTCGCCGAAGAGGCCGGCCATTTCTTCCTGGCTCTTGAGGTAATACTGGTCGGTTCCCCAGGCATGGTGCTGGGGGTCGCTCATGACCTGCCCCTTGCCCAGGCATAACAACACCTCGTGGCGTGGGGCGTCCCGGCGCTGGAGATAACCCACCTTGTTGGCGGCCACCACTTGCAGACCGGCCTTTTTGGAAAGTTCCAGCATGTGCTGAAGCACCAGACGGTCGTCGGGCTTTCCGTGGTCGTTGAGTTCGAGGAAGAAACTGTTTTTGCCGTAAATTTCCGCGTACTGGCCCGCGGCCGTCAGGGCCACCGGCATTTCGCCCTTCAAAAGCAGGCGGTCCAGCTCTCCCCGTTCGCCGCCGGAAAGGGCGATGAGGCCCTTGGCATGGCGCGCGAGCAGGCTTTTATCCACCCGGGGGGGATCGCCGGGGGATTGGAGGTACCCGGCGGAAGAAAGCCCCATCAGGTTCTGGTAACCCTCGTTGGTTTCGGCCAAAAGCACCAGGGTATGGGCCTTATCGGCCCGGCGGGGCCCCTCGATTGGGTCAAAACGGCTTCCGGCGGCCACCAGAACTTCCAGCCCCAGCAGGGGTTTGAGGCCGTTGGCCTTACAGCCCTGGTAAAAGGAAATGGCGCCGAACAGGTTTCCCTTGTCGGTCAGGGCCACCGCGGGCATTTGAAGTTCTTTCAGGCGCGCGAAAAGTCCCTCAAATTTGATGGTGCTTTCCAGCAGGCTGAATTGACTGCGCAGGTGGAGATGGATGAAGGTGGCCCGGTTCATGGGCCGTATTATAAGGGTTTAAGGGCACATTCTTGATAGGGATAAGGCGGACGGATTAGTAGTGCTGGGCCTTGCGGGTGTCATGGGCTTTTCGAAGTTTGTCGGCGATGGCGTGATTTTTCATGAGAATCTTGTCGAAATTATACTTTTCAAGAATAAAAAGTTCGGTGAGCCCTTCGGCGATCACGGTGGCACTGCGGGGCTCGTTGGCAATCAGGGCCATTTCGCCGAAATAATCATCGGACCGAAGTTCGGCCACCTTCACCCGCTGGGTGCCTTTTTTCTTCCAAACGGAAACCCGGCCGGTGGCGATGAGGTAAAAAGCGTCTCCCGGGTCGCCCTCCCGGATGATTTCGTAGTTTTTAAAGACCCGGATGGCGCGAAGACACCCCACCAGCTGGTCCAACTCGTTCATGTTCATGTATTGCAAAAAATAGGCGCCCTGGAGGACCCGGCGAAGGTGGGTGAAAATGGCGGAAGTATGAAGCATGGTCTTTCCCCTGGAAATTTATGGGCAAAGTGTAAGGGCCTCCGATGAATATCTCAATGGTTCCCCAAGGGTATTTTCATCGTCGGCTTGCCAACTTCATCGCCCAGACCAGGGTCGTTCGGGTGATTCGGGACTACCCCTGAACCTCAGTTCCTATTTTTTGGTGTTTGCGGCGGATCGCCTTGATCTTTTTGCGCAACCTATGGTTCTTCAAGACAAAACGTACCCCGGCATGGTTATCGTAGGCCCAGACGATCTTTCCATAGGCTTCAACGGCCTGTTGATTGGCCGATTCGAAATTTATTTTTAAAAGAGAATTCAGCTCAAAAGACCGGACACCCTCGAGCCGCAATCCGCCCGCGCTGATATCGTTGGCCCAAGAGTCCAGAGGAGCGTCTTGAATTTCTAAAATTTGGCCGGAATTTGAAGTGCGAATCGGAAAAAGTCGCACCTTACTTTGAAACTCATAACGGTAGAAGCTTCGTTTCTCTTCCAATGGATTCATAATGATTTCCATTTCCATACGGTTTTAAAAAACGCGAACACAAGAATTATATATTAAATCAGGAGGAGGAAGAGCCTATTAGGTCACAGGTAAAGATTTGGTATAGGGGCTTCTGAAGGTCCTTCAACGGGTGGGACACCGCGTTTCGAGGCTTAAAAGTGCATAGATTTTGGCGGTTAAACAAACACCAATACCCTTCCCGTCGTCCCCGATCCTCAACGGCTAAACTTATTTTTTTGTTCCAAGCCGATCGCCTCGATTTTTTGGCTCAACCGGTGGTCCTTCAGGACAAAACGCACGCCGGCATGGTTGTCGTAAGCCCAGACAATTGTTCCATAGGCATCCACGATCTTGTGATCCAGCCCTTCGATATCCATCTTCACGAGGGTATGGGGCGCAAAGGCTCGGACCCCCACCAGTCCCAACCCGGCCGCGCTGATATCGTTGGCCCAGGAGTCCAAGGGGGTGTCTTGTATTTCTAAAATGTGGCCGGATTTGGACGGGCGAACGGGAAAAAGACGAACCTTTTTTTGAAACTCAAACCGGGGGACACTTCGTTTCTCTTCGGATGGGCTCATAAGAATTTCCATTTCAACGCGATTTCTAAAAACGAGAACTAGGAAGTCTTATTTAATCGGCACTTCGATGCTTAAAAAAAAGCCCCAAAAAACACAAGCACCATGCCCGTCATCAACAATCCATCGGCAATCTCGCCGTTCCAGCCGAGTTTCGATCCGGAGTGGTTCAGCTTGATGACAATTCCATTCCATATCAACGAAAGAAGCAATACCGTGCATCCCGCCTCAAGCGAGGTGGTAAAACGCAACATGTTGAATTGGTTCAACGCGAAAAGGGAGATCAAAAGCGCCAGCACAATCCCAACCGCCCACAGCCGCCAATGAACCGCCGTTTCAATATTTTTCATGGATGGATTATGCCGACAAAACACTGTTTTTTAAAGCGTTCCAGGAAAATAAGCGAATAAAAAAAGTTTGCTGGTTTATTGACAGGAAAAATGGTGAGAGGCGATTTCAAATGAGAAAGATGAAAAGTGGTGTGCCCAGCAGGACTTGAACCTGCAACCTTCTGATCCGAAGTCAGAAGCTCTATCCAATTGAGCTATGGGCACACGTGTCTGATGAAAGATATAAGAACGGGAGACATTTCTCCAGTTAAAAACCTTTCCCAATAACGACCGGGCTTAAAATCCAAATTGGTTTTTGTTAAATGAACTATCAAGATTCAGGGAAATTTTTTCGGGCAGGTACCGCCGCCCGTTTCTCGGTTCAACCAAGCCCTTTTCGGTTCTTGAGCCAAAATCAGGTCCAGAAGATCCTTCGGACGGCCCGAGGCCGATTTGTTGATAATCAAGTCTTCCAAGGAAAGAATGGCCAATTTCAGGCCCTCGACTTATATCAACTCAACCGTTTCATTTCCCCGCACCCTAGGCCCCTGCTTCATTGGAATCCCCCAGGTATCCATTCTCAAAAAAGGGATGGAGTGTCAGGACAGGACCTAAGGCCCGAAAACTTCCACGCGGGCGCCGTCCGGGTCGGCGACGTAAAGATCCCCCTTGCCGTCAAAAGTCAGTGATCCCGGCCCGCCGTTCGCTCCAAAATCTCCCGCGGCCGTGCCCGAACCGCCCCATTGGGCCAGAAAAGTTCCATGCGGGCTGAATTCCTGTACCAGATGATCCGTACAGCTTCCCGATTGGCAGGTCCCAACACCATCGGTCACGAACACGTTCCCTTGGGGCGATACGGCAATCCCTTGGATGCCTGCAAAGGTACCCCCGCCGACTCCCGAGGTCACGGCCTCGCTTCCCCACTGAGTGACAGGATTTCCGGTGGAGGAAAATTCGTGGATCACATGGGAGTTTCTTTCGACCACATAAGTGTCATAGGGACTCACCGGGCTGACCGCTACAAAGAGGGGCTGGTTGGGAAAGGCCCACTCGGTAACCGGGGCGCCTTGAGAGCTAAACTCCTCGACTTCTTGGTTCCCCATATCCGCGACGTATACATTACCGTTTTGGGGGGCCACAGCGATGCCGCAGGGTTCGAGGAACGTGCCTCCCCCATAACCGGACCAGGAAGTAACGGGTGATCCATAAAGCGAATACTCATAAACATAGGGGTTTCCCCCATCCAGTAAATAAACCGAACCATTGGGGGCGATGGATATGCCGAAAATGTCGTTGTAGGGGGTGCTGTTAAAACTGGACCAGGTGGCGGGCATACCAAAGGGACCGATGACGAAAACCTTGGTACCGGCGAAAAGATCAGCGAAGACATAACTCGCGTCGGATGAAACACCGACTTCTTCAGGATCCAATGTGGCGATCGATGTTTTGTACGGGTAAGTCGTCGGGGAAGGGTCTGACGCCGCGGCGGAGGGATGGGCGGGGAGGAGATTTTTACCGCATCCCGAAAGGGCCAGGGAGGCCAGGAAGATCCAGAAAAAATATTTCCAGGAATTCATATATACTCCCATTTTCGGCCGGGACATAGGCTACGAATGGATAAACTGTAAGGGAGTCAGTCAAGAAAAAGAAAGTGCCTAAAATCGTCTTTAGTGGCAAATTTTCAAAAATTAATGTTTTTGTAACTTGGAGTAATTTTCGAAAAAAATCTACCTTAACACGATGACCTTCTGGACCAGCTTGGTCGATGGGGTTTGGATCAAGACAAAATACACACCGTTTCCCACCAGGCCGCCGCTGGAATTTTTTCCATCCCATACGGCTCTGGAATTTCCCACACCCAGATTGGTATCGAGAATCTTCCTCACTTCGGTACCGGCCATGTTGCAAACAATCACTTTCACCTCGCCCGCCACATCCACCCGCACATCCATCCCCAAGGTCTGGTTGGTGGGATTGAAACTGTTGTAATCCAAATAGAGGGCAATCGCGGGGGTGGGGGTCGGGGAAGCTGACCCCGTGGGCGTTGGGGTTCCGGTAGCGGTGGGAACCAGGGTCCAGGTCCGGGTGGGTGTAAGGGTGGCCGTGGGTGTTTGAGTCACCGTAGGGGTGTTCGTGATCGTGGGGGTCGAAGTGAAGGTATTGGTGGGAACGGTGGGCGTAAAGGAAGCGGTAGCCGTGTTGGTAATCGTAAAGGTGACGGTCGGGGTCAGGGTGATCGTGGGTGTATTGGTGGGTGTGAAAGTTAATGTAATGGTAGGCGTTAGAGTCTGGGTGTAAGTGGGTGTAAACGTCGGCGTATAGGTATCGGTCGGGGTATAGGTGTTGGTAGGCGTCGGGGTGGGTGTGACAATCACCTGGGTGGCGGCATTGGAAAGGCCATTGGCATAAGCGGCGCCGGAAATGGAGAGCGCACTGGACGGAACCGCAAACTGAAGGGTATGTCCGGAAGTGGCCAGGGAGGAAATATTGGCGGTCACGTAGATCCCGCCGCCGTCATTCACGTTCCAATCGAAGGGGGCAGAGCTATTGTTGTAGGTATTCGCCGTAATGTAAGAGAGCGGCCCCAAATTCACAGCCGAAGTCGCGTTGAAGGCGCCTCCCCCGCTTTGGTACCAGACCGTAAGTGAGGAAATATCACTCGAGGTGGCCGATCCCAGGTTCTGCACCTGCATGGTTTGAAATAGCGAGGTGCCGCTCAAGGAGAGGGATAATTCCAACACGGGCACATTGTCGGTGCCGGGAAGCACCTGGGTCGCCGGCGCGCCAATGGAGCTGATGCCGTCAAGGGTTCCTGGGGTCTCGACGGTTTGGACAGCGGCATTGACCACCAGGGTTGCCCCCAGGCTACCTGCCGTTCCCAGAGTGACACTGGAACCCGACATTCCCATTTGGATGCCGTCCCCGGCTTGCACGGTTGTATTCACATTGGTGGTGATGAATATGTAACCCATTTGGGCGGTCACCGGAAAATTGAGAAGAGGGGTGGAGTTGATGGGACCGTTTGTCCAATCCCCCGGATCCACGGCCGTGAGCTGGCCTACGGAAACCGCCGCGCCCGGCGAAAAAGGTGAGGCAGTCGGCTGGTACCAGACTGTCAGAAGATTGGTCAGGTCCGTGTTTGCGAAAGCCTCGCCGCCGCTTTCCGTAATGGTAACGGCCTCCAAAAGGTCGGTGGATAATGCCGTCCCCGTCATCTGAAATTCATAAACGGGGTTGTTATGCGAACCCGCCACATAGGTTGCGGCCGGTACAGTTATATCGTCAAAGCCTGTGATTCCTGCCCAGAGGAAGGGAGTAAGGGCAAAACCCAGAATCAGCCCCGTTGATTTAAAGGCCCATTGAATCTTCAAATTCAAAAAAACGCCTCGTTCTGGCTGTATTGAACCTCAATCCGACCCCACTTTTGTTTCTCGGTTAAAGATACCGCATTTAAGCCTTAGTTTCGACGGAGTTAATTGGTTTTCGAGGGGGCCCGAACCACCTGTAAATATCATGTTACGAATGTTCCCCAAGGCAGATTAAACGTTATTTCCCTGGGCGGCCCTATGGATCAGGACCTCCAAATCCTCTAATAGAAACGGCTTTTGAAGAAACCCAAAAATGTCCTGGCCACGGATTCGGTCTTTGGCCTCCTGTTCGCTGTACCCGCTCGTCAAGATAACCGGAACCTTGGGGTCCATATTTTTCATCTCCTGCAAAACCTCGCCCCCGTCCAAATCGGGCATGGTCAGGTCCATGAAGACGCAGGAAAGTTCTCCGTGGTCCACGGCGAAAATCTCCAGGGCTTTCTTCCCGCAGTCGGCCTGGATCACGCGGTATCCCATGCTTTCCACCAGCATGACCACGGTCGACAACAGAATCCGATCGTCATCCACCACTAAAACTTTCAACTGGGAGGCCGGTCTTCCGGACGGCGGTGGGGCGGTTGGCGGCGTCTCCAAGGGTTTGGAATCCTTGACCCCGGCTATTTTTTCGGGCGCTGCGGGCAAGAGAACCGTGACCGTCGTCCCCTTCCCCGGTTCACTGCCTATTCGGATGCCGCCCTGGTGTCCCCGGATGATTCCCAATACCGCGGCCATGCCCAGTCCCCGGCCGGGAAACTTGGTAGTAAAAAAGGGTTCAAAAACACGGGCCACGGTTTTATCGTCCATGCCTCTGCCGGTGTCGGCGACTTCCAAAACCACGTAGGGTCCCTCCGGAAGGTCCGGTTCGGGCAGGAAACCTCCAAATTCCGCCCGCTTCATATTCCGCAGGGTAACGCTCAGGGCGATGGACCCCTTTTCTCCCCCGATGGCTTCCGAAGCGTTGGTGATGAGGTTCATGACCACCTGCCCGACCTGGGTGGCGTCGGCCAGGATGGGAGGAAGGTTCTCGGGGAGATTCAGGTCCAGACGGATTTTCTTGGAGATCGAGACTTCCAAGATGCGGGCGATATCTGTCACGATCTGGCGGAGGTCGTAGCTTTCGATGAGGAACACGCTCTTTCCCGAATAGGCCAGGAGCTGTTGGCAGAGGGCCGCGGCCCGCCGGGCGGTGTCGGTGACCTGATCGAGGTGGGAGGAAGCCGCGCCCGTCGGAAGAGCCCTTTTCGCCAGCTGGACGTTGCCCAGGATGACACCCAGCAGATTGTTGAAATCATGCGCCACGCTTCCCGCCATCAGGCCCAGGCTTTCGAGCTTTTGGGCCTGCCGCATCTGGTCCTCCATGGCCTTCTTCTCTTCCTCCGCCTTCTTCCGGAGGGAAATATCACGCACGGCGGCAAGTACCACGGGCTGGTTGTCGATGACCTCCAGGTGGAGGGCCACCTCGGTGGGAAACAGGCTCCCGTTGTCCAGCCTGCGGGAGAGCCACTCGAAGACCTGGGGGCCTTCCGTCAAGGCTTGCTTGATCTTTTGGAGAGCCCGTTCCACCGTGTAGGGTTCTTGTCCTGACATAAACCGGACCGGATCCGCCGTCAGGAGGTCCTGGCGGGTGGTACCGAACATTCGGGCGGCCGTCTCGTTCACGTCGAGGATCATCCCGCTCCGGGCGTCGTGCACGAAGATGCCGTCGTTCACCGAGTTGAAGAGGGTACGGTAGTTACTCTCCGCGTAGATGCGCTTGGAAGTCAGCCAGAGGCCCACAAGCAGGATGTACAAGAAAAAACCGTATTCCTCCAGGTACATGGTGTGAAACCGGCCCGCCGCCACCTGCACATCGTTGGCGAACACAAAGACCGCGAAGACCAGGGAAACCATCAGGGGCCAGGCTTTCATCCACTGCCTGCGTTGAAGGAGATGGCGCAGGGCCAAGAAACAATATATGAGAAAGAATACATAGACTACGTAGATGCAGTAGGTCAGCCAGTCCGTCTGACAGTTCAGGATGGTCAGGTGCTCTCCCCAGGGGGCGATGAGGTACTTGATGCCGACCAGATGGGAGAAGGCCAGCGAGTCAGGCAGGGCCAACTTCAGAACCCCGATCAGGAAGGCGGAGACGGAGATGGAGGTGAGGAGCCGTTTGGGGAGGTACCCGGTATAGAACCCGATGAACCAGGGAATGATGACCACGATCAAGCGCACGAATAATATCTGGAACTTGACCGCAAGCACGCAGGAAGCCAAATCAGTGGAGTGGTATTTATAGAGGATCGCGAGGGCGTAACAAGAACAAAGGAAGCAAAGCACGCCGAATAGCAGGTATTGGAAATCTTTCCGGATGCTCCTTAAATTGAGGAAATAGTTGATGCCGGTATAGAGAAAGGTGGCCGCGAATAGGATATAGATAACCGTGGAGGTCGTGAGCATGGCGGTATCTTAAGGGAACCTTATTTCTAAATCCCGAATAAAGAACCTGAAAACAAGGACGGAGGGAAGGTTATATGGCGGCCGGCTGATTCTTTTTGGCTTCCAACTCTTCCCATCGCTTGAAGAGGGCCTCCAGGTTGGCCTTTTCAGCGTCCACTTCCTTGTGCCGTTTCAAGAGCTCGCCCACGTTGGCGGCGATGGCGGGATCATCCATGCGGGCCTGGGCGTCTTTCAACTTTTGTTCGGCGGTATGGATAGCTTCTTCCATCCCCTCAAGTTCCTTGAGTTCTTTGGTAGTCAAGGTTTTCTTTGATTTGGAAGGGGGGGCGCCCGCCTTGGGGGCCGGAGCGGCTATTTTTCGACTTTCCTGGGCTCGGCGGTTCTCGCGGTAATCTTCCCACTGGGCCAGGTCCGCGAAATATTCGGCGTGGCCCTTGCCGTCGAGCGCCAAAATTTGTTTGCTTACCCGGTCGAGCAAATAGCGGTCATGGGTCACCAGCACCAGGGCCCCGGCGAACTCCGCCAGGCTTTGTTCCAAAACTTCGAGGGAAGGGATATCCAGATCATTCGTGGGTTCATCCAGCAGGAGAAGGTCCGCGGGCTTGAGCATGAGGCGGGCGATGAGAACCCGGGATTGTTCCCCGCCTGAGAACCGGCTCAAGGGCCGGTCGAGCTGGTCCTTGTCGAAAAGGAAACGGGCGGCCCAGCTGGCTACGTGGATGGGACGCTCCTGGTAAAACACATAGTCGCCCTTTTCGCAAAGGGCCAGGCGAAGGGGCTGGTTGAGATCCAGCTGGTCACGGTGCTGGTCAAAAGTTACGATCCGAAGCTGTTCGGCCCGTCGGACCGTTCCCGAATCGGGCTCGACAACTCCCGTGAGCAGTTTCAAGAGGGTGGTCTTGCCGCTTCCATTCTCGCCAAGCAACCCCAGTTTGTCGCCGGGAGTAAGCAAAAGGTCCAGGGGCCCGAAGAGTTTTCGCCCGCCCAGGGTCTTGGAGGCCTTGTCCACATGCACCAGACGCTTGGTCTGGCGGCCGCTGGCGGAAAAATCGATATCCACATTCTTGCCCTGGGAATTGCGGTATTTCAAATCACCCAGTTCGTCGATCAACTCGCCGGCCCGATCGATGCGGGCCTGCTGTTTCGTTTGTCTCGCCTTGGGGCCCCGGCGGAGCCACTCGATCTCCCGGCGAACCTGGTTGGCGACCGTGTCCTCGCGTTTGGATTGGGAGTTGAAAAGTTCTTCCCGCTTTTCCAGAAACTCGCTGTAATTGCCTCCGCTGGAAAAATAACCTTCCGGATAGCGTTTGTTCAACTCGATTACACGGTCCGTGACCCGTTCCAAAAAGCGTCGGTCGTGAGTCACGACGAGAAAGGGAAAATTAAGCGTATTCAGAAAACCTTCGAGCCAAAGAACCCCTTCGAGATCCAGATGGTTCGTGGGTTCGTCCATGAGCAGCAGATCCGGCTCCCGGAGGATCTGGGCCAAAAGCGCAAGTCTTTTGCGCCAACCCCCGGAGAGTTTGGCGACTTCCTGCTCCGGGTGGGTAAAACCGGCTTCCTCCAAACCGTTTTCCAATCGGATATCTATTTCATAATCTTCCAACCCCAGGCCGGAAAGGGCCTGCGTGAGCGCGTCCCGAACGATCAACCCGGGCGGGGGATCTTCCATGTGGCTTTGCTGGGGCAGATAGCCGACCCTTAATCCTTTTCGGAGGGAGAGAAGCCCGCTATCGGGTTTTTCAACGCCCGCCAGGATCTTGAGCAGGGTGGATTTACCGGTACCGTTGGGGCCGATCAGCCCCGTGCGCTCGCCCTCGAAGAGCCCGAAAGACAGGTTCTCGAAGAGGGGCCGGTGCCCGAAACTTTTACTTAAATTTTGACAGCTTAAGAGGATGCCCACGAACGATTCCTTATTAATTGAATGGGGGGTAAGGATAAGGGTGTGCGACTCAAAGATAAAGGGCATTTCAAAAGGAATTAGGCCCTGGTCAGGGCGCCCCTCATCCGGGAACCAGGGGTATAATTACATTCACTGATCACTCCACGGCCATTCACCCAGTTCCATCACCTTTTTTGGTTTCAACGAAAGAACTTCATGGGCCTCAAACCTTTCCTGGTTGGAAAACCCATCAGATCCTTTCCCATAGCCTGTTTCCTTTTGATTCTTCTTTCCCTTCCCCTCTCCCTGAATGCCTGGACCACCGTCGGCATGGGAGGGGGAGGCGCTGAGTATGCCCCCTCCATTTCACCCGTGAATTCCAATATCCGCTTCGTGGGTTGCGACATGTCGGGCTGGTACCGAAGCGCGGACGGGGGAAACACCTGGAACATGCTCGATTTTTACCAGATCAGCACGGCCGTGGATTACGGTTACGATGATGGAGTGATGTGCCCTATGGCCTTCCACCCGACCAACGCCAACATCGTTTACGGTTTCGGAGCCCAGCAGGATACCCAGAACAACCCTCCCAACCTTTTGGTCAGCAATGACGGGGGACTGACCTGGTCCGTCGTATCCGGCGCCAATCCGGGTCCCTGGCCCGCGTGGGGAAACACCGGGGGACGAATCACCCAGATCTACATCGACAGGGGCAACCCCAATTTCATCTTGATCGGAACGGACAACGGGGTATGGAACAGCACTAACGGGGGCACCAGCTTCAACGCCACTACCGGCACTTCGGGCTACGTGAGTGGATTCATGGTGGACCAGTCCAGCCCGGTCAGCACCCGCACCTGCTACGTGGGCACCTCCGCCGGAGTATTCAAGTCGGTCAACGAGGGAAGCACCTGGGCTGCCGCCAACACGGGGCTCTCCACCCCGGCCAATGTCCTGGCCTTCGCGGGGGCCAGCACCGGCGCGGCCGGCGGAACCGAAATGTTCGTCATCGACGGCAACAGCAACGAACTTTACACCTCGACCAACGCTGCCGCCTGGGCCCTTTCAAGCAACGCGGACTCCTTTTACATGGTGGCCTGCGCGGACAACGACATCACCACCGCCTACGCCACCAACAACTCCAACCGCAATGTGTGGCAGACCGTCAACGGCGGAGGAGCCTGGTCCAAGGTTTTCAACGATGTTTCGCCGGTGGCCAACCTTTTCGATGGGTGGGTCGATTTCGACCTGAGTTTCTCGGGTTGGGGCTCGCCGGTGGACGGGCTGGGCGTGAACCCGGCCAATTCAGGCCAGGTCATGTTTAGCGACCTGGGAGAAACCTTCAAGAGTGATACCGCAGGCGTGAGTTGGACGGAAGCCTACTCCAACTTCGCCGGAACGCCTCCGCCAGCCCAGGGATCGCCCTGGTCCTCGCGAGGGCTGGAGGTCACCAGCGTGTTCCAGTACGCCTTCGACCCCAACACGCCCAATTACAACTACATCTGCGCCTCGGACATTGGATTCTGTTATTCCTCCGACACAGGGACCACCTGGCACAACACGGCCCGCCGCTATGACGCGACGATACCCAACGGATGGACCGAGACCTTCTATCATGTGGCTTTCAATATGACCGCCGGAACGGTCTTCGCTTCCGTTTCCAGCCTGCACGACCTGGACCATTCCAACCCGCTGGGAAAAGCGGGGGCGGGCGGCGTCATCAAGAGCACCAACTACGGAGCCACCTGGACTAATTCCTCCACGGGCCTGCCTTCCTCACCCTCCACCTCTATCGTTTACGATCCCGTAAATAACATTTTTTACACGGCCATGTGGGGAAACGGGGTTTACAAATCGGACACCAGCGGTAACAACTGGACCATCTGTGCGACCCAACCAGTGATCGGAACCAACAAGAATGTTTATTCGTTGAAACTCATCGGGGGCAGCCTTTACTGCCTCTTATCCGCCAAATCGGGCTTCGCGAATCCGGGGGGGCTTTTCGTTTCCGCCAACGGCGGAGGTACCTGGACCAACCTCGCCACCAACGTCACCGGCGGTGTGCCGCTTTATTACCCCACCGATTTCGACGTGAATCCCTCGAACCCCGCCACCATCTTCGTCGCGGCCCAGGATGTTTGGGGCACTTCCCTGGCCAATCAAGAGCAGGGTGGCTGTTACCGCACGGTCAACGGGGGAACGAGCTGGACCCTCATGGCGATGCCCCCGGGCCATACACCCTACGGTTACGCCCCGAGCATCAATCCCAGTTTTCCCACCACGGTTTATTACGGCACCGAAAACCAGGGGTTTTTTGAAACTACCGACGATGGCAACACCTGGGCCCGGGTCACCACCCTGCCCTTCAGTTCCATCCAGCATGTCAGCTTTGGGAATAACGCGATGTACGTGGGAACCTTTGGGGGCGGAGTGTGGACCCAGCCCAATGGGGCCACGCCCACGGTCACCTCAACCTTTACACCCCTGGCTTCCACTTCAACGCCCACGAAAACACCCACCGCCACCTCGACCTTCACTTCAACGGCCACCTCCACTTCGACGCCGACCTACACGGCGACCCGCACGGTCACGAGCACGAACACCCCCACGGTTTCTCCCACAGCGACCCCAACGGCGACCGCCACGGCTTCCCCCACCGCATCGCCCACCACCACGCCCTCCTCCACTTCCACCGCCACCTCGACCGTAACCCAAACACCCATCACTCCCATTCCAACCTCAACACCCACCCTGACCCTGACGGCCACCCTTTCGCCCACGCCAACTTTTAGCCCAACCTTTACCGGGACTAACACTTTCTCAAACACGCCGACCCCGTCTTACACTCCCAGTTGGACTCCCACTGCCACCCTGACAAGTACCGCGCCATTCACTTCTACCATCACCAACACGCCATCGGTCACGAACACCCCCACCCTGACCTTGTCGCCCACGCCTACTTTCTCCTTCACTGTGACGCCCACCCCTACCTGGACGGCAACGATCACCCTGACGTACACGGCGACCCCTATTCCTACATCCACCCCAACCCTCTCTCCCACCCCGACCCCGATTTTCTCGAGCGTGGTGGTCGAACCGCCCTATCCCAATCCCCTTCTGGGTTCAGGTCCCCTTCACTTGAACGCGCAGGGTCCGACGGGTTCCAGCCTGGTTTGGGACGTTTTCACCACGGCCTTCCGAAAAGTGGCGGGGGGTACCCAATCCTTCGGGGGTAATTCCACCCTAAACTGGGACCTGACCGACCGGAACGGAAAACCCGTTTCCAGCGGACTTTATTACATAAGAGTGAAAGGCTTGACCCCTTCAACCGCAATAAACAAAGTTTTCAAAGTGATTATTCTTCGTTAGGACAGGCTATCCACCGCTCAACTTTGTCTTGTTTTTTCTTCTTTCTCAAACGGTGACTTCGGTCCTAAAGGTAACTATTCTACTAGAGCTATCCTTCAACTTTCGGAGGCAGCCATGAACGCCCTCATCCTCAACGGGGCCCCCAAGGGCCACCCGGTCCTTGATCAAGCCGCCAAACTTCTTGGGAAAGAATTAACCACCCGCAAATGGGATCCCGTCACTTTCCAGCTTCGCGACCTGTCCATTACCGCCTGCCGGGGATGTTTTAAATGCTGGATGGAAACTCCCGGGCAATGCCATATGACGGACGACGGAAACAACCTCACGAAGATTCTGGCCCAAAGCCGGTTGCTGGTTTTTTTGACCCCCGTCTCCTTCGGGGGCTACGGCTCTCTTCTAAAAACGGCCATGGAAAGGGCGATCCTACCGAGCCTGCTTCCCTTCATGACCAAGCGGAAAGGAGAAACCCATCACCCGCTCCGATATGGCCACGGCATTTCGTTGATCGGGGTGGGCAAGCTGGCCAAAAAAAATCCTAAAAGCGAGAAGATTTTCCAGAATATCGTCGAGGCAAACGCCCGCAATCTTGATTCTCCCGCCCAGACCTGCGGATTTCTTTACGACGATATGAGCGATAAGGACATTCATGGGCGCATGTGCCTCTTGGCCGCCAACGCGGGGGGACACGATGAAGACCGGTAAGAAAATCCTGATGGTCGTGGGAAGCCCCAAGGGGCGGGAAAGCGCCTCCCATACCATGGCCGATTATGTTGTTCGAAAACTCGCGAAATATTCCTCGATTACCGAAATTCTTCACGTGAGCACCCCGGCCCTTCCCGCGGAAACGAAGGAGAGATACCACACCCTGATGGACGCTGCGGACGCGGTGATATTGTTCTTTCCCCTCTACGCCGATCAACTTCCCTCCGGCTTGGTCAAATTTTTAGAGGACTATTCCGATCACCGAAATGCCTTTCCTCCGGCCCAACCCCAGTCCCTCATGGCGGTGGTCAACAGCGGTTTTCCTGAAGCCCATCAAAATGACCAGGCCGTGGAGGTGGCCCAATTTTTCGCCGAGTCCGTGGGGTTCCAATGGAAGGGCGCCTTGACCCTGGGGGGAGGCGGCATGATCCCCGCAAAGGGGGTGCTTGAAAAAGGCGGCGGAAGAGTAGTCCCGGTGGTGAGGGCCCTGAGTTCCCTCGCCCTTTGTTTTTCCCAGGACGAGGTTATTCCTATACCCGAATCCGTCATAGAAAAAGTTCGAAAACCCGCGATCCCTAATTGGCTTTATCGATTCATGGCGGATTGGGGTTTTAAAGCACAGGCCAAGGAACATGGTATGGGGGGCCGAGTAAAGGCCCAACCCTATTTGATGGAAGGCTCGATGAATTAAC
>CAZGKT010000059.1:0-18534 GCA_964525605.1 uncultured bacterium | reverse complement strand
CATATAGCCGCACTTTTACGATGACATACACCCAAACAAATACACCAACCATTACCCCTTCGCCCACGAGAACCTATACACCAACAATCACTCGCACCGTTACGATGACTGCGACCAGATCAAATACTCCGACGATTACCCTTACTGCGACGAGGTCAAATACACCGACCATAACACGCACGCTTACAGTTACCAGGACCAACACAAATACGCCAACAATTACCCGTACTTTAACCAGGACAAATACGCCTACGATCACGCCCACACTGACAAAGTCATCCACACCGACGATCACAAGAACTTTTACGACTACCTTTTCACCAACTAAAACTGCGACATCGACGCTCACCGGTACCAAGACGAGTACGCCTACCATTACCGCGACCAATACGATTACGACGACGGGTACCTATACCCCCACCCCAACATCAACATTAACCGGAACGAATACCCAGACGGTCACTTCAACGCCAACGGCGACCAATACGGCGACGATTACCCAAAGCGTTACACCCACTTGGACATCTTCAAATTCGCCGACCTACACTTCAACACTGACTTCAACTTACACGACAGTCGCGACATCAACCGCAACGATGACGACCACGGCGACGGTTACAAGTACCGCCACCACAATTCCAACAGTTACCTTAACATCCACTTTAGGTATTTGTAGTTCCAGCCAGCCAGGGAATGCGTGGACACCGGGAGCGACCGGGTCGGCGGACGGGGGGGCCTCCGAGAACAGCCTGGTGTTTAATGCGGGATCGGGTTCAGAGATGTGGCTTATCGGGGGTGGGGGAGTATGGTCCTCGCCGAATGGTACTTCTTGGACCCTAATGCCGTCGCCGACGCCCGCGTTTTTAGCGGGCCGAACGGGACAGCAGAGTGTCACCTTCAATGGAAGCATTTGGGTGATGGGCGGCCAGATTGGATCAACCTATGAAAGTGATGTGTGGAATTCAACTAATGGGGCGACTTGGAACCCGGTGACGTCGAGCGCTCAATTTGGGGGAAGGTCTAATTTTAGTTTGACGGTTTATAACGGATACATGTGGGTGATAGGAGGCATGAATTCAACTAGTTCGGCATTGGATGATGTGTGGAATTCAAATAATGGAACGACTTGGAATTTAGTGACGTCGACTCCCGGTTTTGCCGGTAGATCCTATGCGCCTTTGGTTGTGTTTAATCCGGGAACAGGGCCCGAGATGTGCTTAATCGGTGGCGCGGAAATAGGCCTCCCTGGGAACGACATTTGGACTTCAACAACCGGATCAAGCTGGACGCAGGTAACAACGGTAAACCCGATATTCTCCGGCCGGTATTCCGATCAGGTGGTGGCTTGTGGAAACGCCCTGTGGACCATTGGGGGTCTTCAGTACAACGGGCATGGAGTTTCACCCACGTATGACGTATGGGTGACACAGGATTTGGCTCATTGGACGGAGACAAATACGGCCAATCCGTTCGACATGTCGACGGGAACAGCGGTGTCGTTTAACGAACAGGTTTGGGCCTTGACGACGAGTTCAAGCGGGACCTGGACTTGGAACAGTGGATGCTGTCTATTGCCCACGCCGACCGTGACTGCTACGCCCACCGTGACCGTGACCTTTACGCCAACATTACAGGTGTGCCAATCCAGCCAGCCAGGGAATGCGTGGACACCGGGAGCGACCGGGTCGGCGGACGGGGGGGCCTCCGAGAACAGCCTGGTGTTTAATGCGGGATCGGGTTCAGAGATGTGGCTTATCGGGGGTGGGGGAGTATGGTCCTCGCCGAATGGTACTTCTTGGACCCTAATGCCGTCGCCGACGCCCGCGTTTTTAGCGGGCCGAACGGGACAGCAGAGTGTCACCTTCAATGGAAGCATTTGGGTGATGGGCGGCCAGATTGGATCAACCTATGAAAGTGATGTGTGGAATTCAACTAATGGGGCGACTTGGAACCCGGTGACGTCGAGCGCTCAATTTGGGGGAAGGTCTAATTTTAGTTTGACGGTTTATAACGGATACATGTGGGTGATAGGAGGCATGAATTCAACTAGTTCGGCATTGGATGATGTGTGGAATTCAAATAATGGAACGACTTGGAATTTAGTGACGTCGACTCCCGGTTTTGCCGGTAGATCCTATGCGCCTTTGGTTGTGTTTAATCCGGGAACAGGGCCCGAGATGTGCTTAATCGGTGGCGCGGAAATAGGCCTCCCTGGGAACGACATTTGGACTTCAACAACCGGATCAAGCTGGACGCAGGTAACAACGGTAAACCCGATATTCTCCGGCCGGTATTCCGATCAGGTGGTGGCTTGTGGAAACGCCCTGTGGACCATTGGGGGTCTTCAGTACAACGGGCATGGAGTTTCACCCACGTATGACGTATGGGTGACACAGGATTTGGCTCATTGGACGGAGACAAATACGGCCAATCCGTTCGACATGTCGACGGGAACAGCGGTGTCGTTTAACGAACAGGTTTGGGCCTTGACGACGAGTTCAAGCGGGACCTGGACTTGGAACAGTGGATGCTGTCTATTGCCCACGCCGACCTCTGGTTCTGGGGATTCCGTTGCCGCCTTAGTTAAATCTTTGTCGGAAAAACAATCACCCACGCCTACTTCAACGATTACTCCCTCTCCCACAACAACACCGAGTCCAACAACGACAATAATTCCAATGAATGCTTTACAAGTGGTTGCAGCTCCAAACATTTCGAGAGATGGACAGCCGATTCAGTTCAGGGTATTGGTGGGCGAGGTTACTCCGATTCAGATCTCAATCTACAATTTGATTGGGGAAAAGATTTATTCCACAGGAATTCAGGCCCAAGTCGGCATGAATACCTTCTCTTGGCCTATGGTGAATAACCAGAACCAAGGGGTCGCGAGCGGGTTATATGTTTATGTGATACGCGAGGGAAGTGGTTCGTCCCCAAGAACAACAACAGGAAAGGTTGTTGTGATCCACTGATCATTAGTGCCGATTCCAGAATGACTTTAAGGCCCTGTAACATTCGTTTCGGGGCCTTTTCATTTTAAAGAATGAATTTTTGGCATCATGATCGGAAAAAACTGCCATTAAGGTTGGCAAAGTTTTCGGGTTCGACTTGATGCTGGTCTCATATGGGGATTTGACGCTTTGTTTGGGATTTTTTAAATAGGAATGTCAGATTCGGCCAGAACTAAAGCGTTTTTAGTGATGTGGATGTCATGAGATTTTGTTTTGCGAGAAACCGCTTTTCTAAGAAATTATGTCAAATTCCGTACTTTTAACCGGTCTTACCTGACAGTTTTAGAGGTTAAACCTAAGACCTTTTCAAGCGATTTTGAGACAAAACCCCGTTAAATTGTGGTAATTTGTGCAGGTTTGGTTGGCATTCAACTTGCCATTTATAAATGAAAATTGCTACCGGGGGTTGGTCCATGAATTCTTGGCGCTACTTCGCATTGGGGTTGATGATTTCCTTGATCGGAGGAGCCGGAATCTTTTTCGGATGTACCCGTCAAATCGCCGTACCCGTTAGTCCTGGGTCCTACTACACGCCTACCGTGACCAACACCATCTCTCCGACCAATACGGCAACCCTACCCGGTCCTACGATGACTTGGACTGGTACTTACACACCTACCCCAACTATTACGAATACTTGGACGCCGACTTCTCAATTCTCACCGACTTGGACTGGAACTCCCACCTGGACCGGAACTCCGACTTGGACGGGGACACCGACCAATTCATTCACAATTACGAATACACTAACGATTACCAATACACCTACAATCACAAATACAGCCGCTGCGAATACTCCGACTTTCACACCGACTCTTACCGCAACTGTAACTTCAACTGCGACGGCTACGCCTAATCAAGAAATGATTGCCGACTTTTCTTCTGGATTTAACAAAGACAATTCTGGTACATCAGCTAACCTGAACGGTGTTTGGTATGCCGTTGGAAGTACGGGAACCACACCCGTCTTGAATATTCTGACGACGGGTGGATGTAATGGCTCGGCCAACTATGCCGACGTTCAAGGAACTTCTGGAACTGTCTCTCCGGTCTATTCCACCTTGCAAGGTGACTTTATCGACGGTGGTACTCCCTCGGGACCTGAGCCTTACAACATCACGACGAATGCACCTGCTGGAACCAACGCATTCGTATTCTGCATCAAGGGAACTTCGTCAGCCGGAAACGTTTGGTTCTCTGTTTCTGACTCGAACACAGTTGGCGTTGGGGATACTGCAGGCGTTTATGTGCCCATTACGAACTCCTGGCAGCCACAGACGGTTTGTTTCGACCATATGCAAAGCCAGGGATGGGGTTGCGCGGGTTGTACATTCACTTCAACCTCGGCCATAAGCTTCTCTTGGAAGGTGGTCGCTTCCGGCCAGCCGTTTGATATCAGCATTTCCAACTTCCAATTCGCGACTGTTCCGGGTGGATCCTGCCCGGCATTCACGGCAACGCCAACCCCCAATCCGCTTTTGATTGATGACTTTGAAAATGGGACTAATCAAGTGGATTTGATCGGCGGTCGTGATGGTTACTTCGCCACTTACGTGGACCCCAATTCGTCCATCGTGCCGGCGGGTGGCTCAACATTAGCCCCGGTTTCTCCGGGTTATAACGGTTCATCCTACTGCGCAAGCATATCTGGAAGTCTCGGAGCTCCGAGCAACTCCTACGCTAGCGTGTATGCGGGACTCAGCTGTAATTTCTTGAATCCTGCTGGGCCTTACGACATTGCGACATCGGTAACGGGTGCCACGGGAATTGCCTTCATGGTGAATGCAACCTTCACAGGAGTTTGTACTACTCCAGCGATTCGGTTCTCCATATCCGATGGGACGACGTCCTCAGGTAACGACGCGAATGGGGCCGCATTCACAGTTCCGTCGGGAGTCTGGACTCCAGTGACCATCTTCTTTAACCAGATGATGACCACTGGTTCGGCAGTACCCCAAACCCATGTGTTGGACACTACGACGGCCACCGCCATGAAGTGGCAGATTCAGGCGGAAGGCGCCTCTTACGGAATAGCGATTGATAACATAATGTTCGTCACCACGACCCCGCCGGCTGCGACAGTGCCTCCGGCTTGGCCAGCCGCATTGATTGAAAACTGTGAAGATGGGGATAATCAGATTCTATTGAATGGCCCGAGGGGCGGTTATTGGTACACGGTTTGTGACGCATTCGGAAGCACCGTGTGCCCTCCTGGTGCGCCAACCGGTGTGAGTGCCGGCGCTCCATTCATCATGACCTCGCCGGGGTATCCGGGATCGCTATATGGTGGAAAATATTGCGCGGCTATCTCTGGCTCAATGGCGCCTGCTTGTGGCGCTCCATGGACCACCTGCCCCTACACGGAAATGGGGTTCAATTTCCTCAATCCGCAAGCGAACTATAACATCTCAGGGTTTAACTATACCGGTATTCAGTTTTACGCCGAAAGTTCACCTGCCGGACAAGGGGTTGCAGTGGGTATTAGTGACGTCGTTACCAATGTGTCAAGCGATGTCAACTGCTGGACCAATACCTATACCGGTTCGTGGGCCCTGTATCAGGTGCCATTCTCAACTATGGTCACCGGCGGATGGGGAACACCCACGACGCATACACTGGATCAAACGACCGTCATCGCAACAACCTGGAAGTACACAACGGGTGGTTCAAATTACAACTTCTCAGTTGATGATATTTCCTTCTATTAATTCCTAGAGGCATTTAAGCCCGCCCCTTTTTGGGGCGGGCTTTTTTTTTATCTATTTGTATAACAGCGCCTATTTCATCCCTTGAATTAAAGGATGGGTTATCCCACAATCCAATCATGGACTTTCATATCGTTTCCGATTACAAACCCCAAGGGGACCAGCCGCAGGCCATTGAGAAACTGGAAAGAGGGCTGAAGGAAGGGGCCGCCCGTCAGACCCTGCTGGGGGTAACGGGTTCCGGCAAGACATTTACCATGGCCCAGGTCATTCAGAAGGTCAAAAGACCCGCCCTGGTTATTTCCCACAACAAGACCCTGGCGGCGCAGCTTTACAGTGAGTTCA
Source organism: uncultured bacterium (assembly GCA_964525605.1). Lineage (GTDB taxonomy): Bacteria > Oederibacteriota > Muellerivitia > Muellerivitales > Muellerivitaceae > CAVTWJ01. The sequence goes on along the minus strand of CAZGKT010000059.1, from coordinate 12,473 downwards.
AGGAATTCTTTCCCAATAACGCGGTAGCCTATTTCGTCAGCTACTACGACTATTACCAGCCTGAGGCCTATATACCCCATACGGACACCTTCATCGAGAAGGACGCCGCCATCAATATGGAATTGGACCGTCTTCGCTTGGAAGCCACCGCGCTTTTGCAGGAGCGCAGAGACGTCATCATCGTGGCTTCTGTTTCGTGTATTTATGGTCTTGGCTCACCGGAACATTACAAGGATATGCACCTGGTAGTTCGGGAAGGGCAGGAAACCCTTCGGGAGCAGTTCCTGCGCGATTTGGTAGCCATCCAATACGCCCGGAACGACATTGACTTCACCCGGGGAAAGTTCAGGGTCAAAGGTGACGTGGTCGAAATTTTTCCCGCCTATGGGGAAAACCCCTTCCGGGTCGAGTTTTTTGGCGATGAGGTTGAGAAAATATCCGAAATTGATCCTGTCACGGGCAGGGCGATGAACCGGCGTACCGTTCTTCCCATCTACCCGGCCAAGCATTACGTCATGCCGGAAGCGGTGGTTCAAAACGCGGTCTCGAACATCCGGGATGAGTTGCGCGTTAGGCTTCAGGAACTCAATAAACTCAACAAGTTGGTCGAAGCCCAGCGGCTGGAACAAAGAACCCAATTCGACCTGGAAATGATTGAAGAAATGGGTTACTGCCAGGGAATTGAAAACTACAGCCGTCATTTCGACGGCCGAAAACCGGGCGAGTCTCCTTACACCCTTCTGGATTATTTCCCCAAAGATTTCATCACTTTCATCGACGAATCCCATGTGACTCAGCCTCAGTTGCGGGGAATGTTCAACGGCGATTTTTCGCGCAAGAAGAACCTGGTGGAATACGGTTTCCGCCTGCCTTGTGCCTTTGACAATCGCCCTCTACGCTTCGAGGAATTCAACAAGAAGGTGGGGCAGGTGATTTTCGTGTCGGCTACTCCCACCCAGGAAGAAATCAAGCAAAGCCAGGGGTGGGTGGCCGAGCAAATTATTCGTCCTACCGGACTCATGGACCCGGAAATCGAGATTCGCCCCGTCGGGAGCCAGGTGGACGATCTCATCGGGGAAATCCGGGTGCGGGTTGAGAAAAAGCAGAGAACCTTGGTCACCACCCTGACGAAAAAAATGGCGGAGGACCTGAGCCATTACCTGAAACAATTGAATATCAAGGTGGCTTACCTGCATTCCGACGTGGAAACCCTGGACCGGGTTCGGGTGATTCGCGACCTGCGGTTGGGGGTTTATGATGTGCTGGTCGGGGTCAACTTGCTTCGGGAAGGGCTGGACCTGCCTGAGGTTTCTTTGGTGGCGGTTCTGGACGCGGATAAGGAGGGGTTTTTAAGATCCGAAACATCGCTGATGCAGACCTCTGGTCGTGCGGCTAGAAATGTTGAAGGAAAGGTCATTTTTTACGCAGACAAACAGACAGAATCCATCCGAAAAACGCTTGTGGAAGTGGCAAGGCGCAGGAAAATTCAAGCCGAATATAACAAGAAAAACGGAATAACCCCGACGACTATTCAGAAACAAATTCGAGAAATTCTGGGCACGGTTTACGAGGCGGATTACTACACGGTCCCGCTGGCCGCCGAGGAGGGGGTGGATTTCATCGCCACGGAGGCCGTTCCACGCAAGATCATGGATCTGGAGAAGGAAATGCTCGTACGGGCCAAGAATTACGAGTATGAGCAGGCGGCCGAGTTAAGGGATCAGATCCGTCGGCTTCGTGAAAAGTTGCAATCGCCCACATGATTTCCGCCGATCCCGAACCCTCCCTACCGATGGCTCCCGCCGAGCTTTTCGATACCCTCAAAAAAGTTTCGGCTTCTTTTCCCGATTCCCCGGGCGTTTACCTGTTCAAGAACGCACAGGGAAAGGTGATTTATGTGGGGAAGGCCCTTTCCCTCAAGAAAAGAACAGCTTCATATTTCAGCTCCGCAGGACAGGAAAGCCCCAAGGTCCGTGCCCTCACCCGCCAGTCCGCAACCCTCGAATATGTTCTGACCGAGGACGAAAATCAGGCCTTGCTGTTGGAAAGCAACCTCATCAAAAAATTTAGGCCGCGATACAACGTCGTCCTGCGGGATGACAAGAGCTATCCTTACCTGAAACTGACCGTGAAAGAGGATTTTCCGCGCATTCTGGTTTCCCGCCGAACCATCCCAGACGGGGCGCGCTACTATGGGCCCTATCCCAATATGAAAGTGCGGGAAATCGTCAAAATGGTCCACCGCTTTTTCAACCTTCGGGATTGCGATATGGAGATAGATGGAAAAGCGGAAAGAGCCTGCATTAGCTACCAGATCCGGCAATGTCCCGCACCCTGTACGGGTCAGGCTGGACGGCCGGAATACGCCAAGCTGGTCAAACGGGTCCAATGGTTTTTAGAAGGCCGTCATGAGGAATTAATCGGTTACGTTAGGGAAGAAATGCACGCCGAAGCCGAACGCCAGGAATTCGAGGAGGCGGCTAAGCTTCGGGATTTACTGGGGTCTCTCGAGAAATTTCAGGGAGAGAGCACGGTCATTGGTTCTGAAAAAAGGGACGTTGACGTGGTTGCGTTGGCGCAAGGTCTAGGAAAGGTATTGGCCTCCGTTCTGCAGGTACGCCAGGGGAAGGTCGTGGATCATGCCCGTTTTACTTTGGACAATGAAATGGAACAGGAAATCTCGGATGTTTTACCTCTTTTCTTGAACCAACTTTACTCGGGAGGCCTTTTTATTCCCGAGGAAGTCATTGTACCTTTCGATTTTCCCTTGTCCGAATCAACCGTTAAGAAACTATCCAGTTGGCGGGGTGGGGACGTCAGTCTGGCCGTTCCCCAGGTGGATTGGCGCAAACAATTGATGGAAATGGCCGAAACGAATGTGTTGTCGGCCCTACGGGAAGATATGCGTCAGATGGAAGTGTTAAAGGAATTGCAGAATCTTTTGGGTCTGTCCCAACTTCCCCGGCTGATCGCTTGTTTCGATATTTCCACCCTCCAAGGAACGCATACGGTGGGTTCGGCGGTTTTATTCCGCGACGGCGTGCCGGATAAAGACCGCTATCGAAAGTTCAAGATCAGGGAACAGACGGGACAAGACGATTTTCGAGCCCATGAGGAAATGATGCGCCGTTATATCCGTTTAGTGGGACGGGAAGGCCTCCCCCTGCCGGATTTATTTCTTATTGATGGTGGAAAGGGACAGCTCAGCTCGGTTTATCCGGTTCTGCTTAAAGAAATCGGTCGGGAATTCGGTCTGGCCTCCCTGGCCAAGAGGGAAGAAGAGGTATTCATCCCTGGGCAGTCCGACCCGGTTGATTTTAAAGGCCATCTGAAAGCCCGGTTTCTTCTTCAACGGGTCCGGGACGAATCCCATCGCTTTGCGGTGGGTTATCACCGCACCCTGCGGGATAAGCAAGCCCTCGATTCGCTTCTACAGCAAGTGAAAGGAATCGGTCCTTCTCGCCTGAGATCCTTATTCAATCGGTTTGAGACTCTCCAGCAAATGAAAGAGGCGAACCTTGAGGATTTGGCCGCAGTTCCAGGTTTTTCAAGGGAGCTGGCGAGCCGGCTTTATACAGCATTTCACCCGGCTTGATCTAATAAACTGTTCAAAATACTCAATAAATGCTGTTGATAAAGTTAGTTTCTGGTTGATTAGAACCGATATTCCCTGGTTTCCGTTCATTTACTACCCCGCCAGTCAAAAATTTCACAAACAAACTCTAGGGTGTTACAATTCAACCATGTTGTTGATTCGACCCTGTCGTCAATATTGTGACTAGTGTTTGGGGATTAAAAAGCCTATGAAAGTTAGAAAACCCTTTTTTCGGGGGAGCGTTCTTGCCGAATGGGTCAGTAGGACCCTTTTCGTCGGCATCGTTATATTGTTCGTTTACGGTGGTTTTTCCTATTACATATCGAAGAAGACCTTTGATGACGAAATGGGTAACCGGCTTCTGGTGATTGCCCGCTTGACCGCTGGCCAGACGCAGGCTGACTGGCTGCCCTACCTGGCAGGAAAAGAAGACGCTCTCTACCGGAAGTTTCAATCCTTCCTTGAACAAAAAATGCATGAAAGCCAGGCCCGAAATATTTTCATCATGGATGAAAGCGGACGCGTCCTTGTGGACGCCAACGGTCAGTATGAATTCAAGGAAACCAATTGGTTGAAAGACTTGGATCCTGACCCCTTTAAACAGGCGGTCCTGGGCAACCCCTCGGTTTCCATTCTTTTCTCAGAGAGGGATGGGGGAATCTACAAGATTGGTTATTGCCCCCTTTATTTGAAAAACGGTCGGGTCGGTGGGGTTCTCGGCGTGGAAGCCAGCGCGAACTTCATGGATGGTTTGACCCAATTTGCCAAAATTTTATTTGCCATTGGACTCGTCTGTCTTTTCCTCATGGGAGGTCTTCTTTACGCTTTTGGAAGGCGCTTCATTGCTCCGATCGAAGAAATGGCGGAAGCTTCCATTAAGATTGCGGAAGGTGATTTCAGCCAAAGGGTTGGGTTCACCGCCACCAATGAATTGGGGGCGCTTGCCCATGCCTTTAACGAGATGGCCAAGCGATTGCAATCCCATAATGAATACATTCTGGAAAGTATGTCCAACGGTCTGGTTGTGGTGGACTGGCGCGGGACGGTGACCAGCTTCAACCGGGCGGCATCCTTGATTCTCGAAATCCCCCAAGGAGAAATCTTGGGACGCCATTATGAGGAGGCGTTTGAACACGAGCCGATCTTCCGAGAAGCGATCCGAAATCGCTTAACGAGTCGGGGACGCGGGGATGACGCCGAAATAAATTTAAGCGAAGAATCCCCCAAGTTCCTCCGTTTGCGAAGTGCGCCTCTTTTGGGCGCCGATGGCCAGGAACTAGGGATGGAAATCCTGTTTTCGGATGAAACCCAGGTGCGGAAACTCCAAGCTCAGATAAAGGCCTCGGAAAAAATGGCAACGATCGGGGAATTGGCGGCCGGAATCGCCCATGAAATTCGCAATCCGCTTGGCGCCATGAAGGGATTTACTGAAATACTTTCAAAAAAAATCCAAAAACAGCCCGAGGCAAAAGAAATGGTGGCTGATATCGCTAGCGAAATCGAGATACTCAACAAGATCGTCACCAATTTCCTCATTTTTTCTCGGCCGACAACTTTGGAAGCCCAGGATGCGGACGCGGCGGAAGTGATACTGGCGCTTTTACCTTTGGTTCAGCAAGAGGCAACCCATAAGGGAGTGCGCGTGAGATGGGAGGGCGAGGAACCGATGTGGCTTTCCCTGGATGTCGAGCAATTTAGGAGAGCCGTGTTAAACCTGGCCCTCAACGCGGTTCAGGCCTCGCCGAAGGGTGGACAAATTACCTTGAGTCTCAGGCGTTTTACCCGGGCTGAACTGCTTCAATATTTGAAAAATCAGGACTCTCATCTTACGCTCCAGGAAACTGAACCCCAGTGGTGCGGTTTCTGGGTTGATGACGAGGGGCCGGGCATCGCGCCGGAGAACATGCACAAGCTGTTTACACCTTTTTACACGACCAAAACCGAGGGTTTCGGGCTCGGCCTTTCCATCACCCGAAAAATCGCTGAGGCCCTGGGAGGCCAGGTCGCCGGTATCAACCGGCCGGAAGGCGGGGCCCGGTTTCTCATGATTCTTCCGGCCCTCAAAATCAAATCGGAGGTATAGAGGCTATGAGCACCATTTTAATTGTGGATGACAAATCCAGCATGCGGAAGGTCTTGCGGCAGACGCTGGAAGGAGACCCCCACCAAATATTGGAGGCGGAGGACGGGGAAAAAGCGCTCGATATTGTAAAAACCAAGCACGTGGATGTGATCATCACCGATATCAAGATGCCCAAGGTGGACGGGATGACTCTGCTTCGAATGATCAAAGAACTCGATTCGGAAATTGTTGTCATCATCATGACGGCCTACGGCACCATCGAAACGGCCGTGGAGGCCATGAAACTGGGCGCCTACGACTACATCACCAAGCCATTTTCCACCGAGCAGGTCAAACTAACCGTGGAAAAAGCCGTTGAGAGGCAAAAACTGGTTTATGAGAATAAATATCTGCGTGAAAAGCTGAACGACCAGTACAACTACAAACGTATCGTGGGCAACAGTCCCTCGATGCAGCCAGTTTACGAGCTCATTGATAAGGTGGCGCCCACCGACACGGCGGTCTTGATCCGGGGCGATTCTGGAACGGGCAAAGAACTAGTGGCCCACGCTATTCATTTCAACAGCCGACGCAAGGACAAGCCCTTCATTAAGGTGAATTGCGCCGTTTTGGCCGAGGGGGTTCTGGAAAGCGAGTTGTTTGGGCATGAAAGGGGATCTTTCACAGGCGCGGCTGGAAAGAGGATCGGTCGTTTTGAACTGGCCAGCGGGGGATCTATTTTTCTCGATGAAATCGGGGATATCAGCCTTGCGACTCAAGTTAAGCTCCTGCGGGTTCTTCAGGAAAAGGAGTTTGAAAGGGTGGGTGGTACGGACAATATTCGGGCCGACGTACGCGTGATCGCTGCCACCAACAAGAATCTGGAAGAGGGAATCAAAAAGGGACAGTTTCGGGAAGACCTTTTCTTCCGGCTCAATGTGGTTCCCATCATCGTCCCCCCCCTGCGCGAGCGTCGGGAGGATATCGAACGATTGGCCATGCATTTCTTGAACCGCTATGGACTGGAGGCCAACAAGAAGATTAATAAAATTGACAAAAAGGCACTTGATCTTTTGACCCGATATAGTTGGCCGGGGAATGTTCGGGAACTCGAAAATGCTGTTCAACGCGCGGTGGTATTGTCCGATGGGGATACCATTTATCCCTCCAATCTTCCTCTGGATATCCAGTCCTTTCAGAAGGATGAAACGGTGCATTACCTGGGGGAAAACGCCAGCCTGACGGAAAAGGTGGAAAATTACGAGAAGGAACTCATTCTTAAATCCATGGAGAAAGCGAGTCACGTGCAAACCAAGGCCGCGAAATTGCTGGATATCAACCGAACCGCGTTGATCTATAAACTTAAGAAATATGGTTTATTGACTGATAACGCCGTCACGGGAGAAAACGAGAAGACATGATTCGAGGCATTTGGACCCTGGGAATTCTGGCTTTCTGGGCCTGGATTCCTGGATGGGCCCTATCCCAGGACATGTCTTCCGCCCCTGCGGGTGAATCGGTCACGCTATTGGCGCCGGATCAATATGCTACCCTCATGGCGCGGTTTGAGAAGGAGACTCTGGCCGAAGTTGTGAAACTGGAATCCATCAAGACTGGACAAGAAAAACTTCAATCTCAAATACAAAATTTGGAAGCAAAAGTCCAAATTCTCCGGAGCAACAATCGAATCTCACTAAATGTTTTTGAAGATGCCAAGCTCAAGAGCTGTCTAGGTGACCTTCAAGAAAAATTGGAAGAGAACTCCCGACTGGAAAAACAGTTTCAACAAGCTCGCGGCGAATTTGAACAAAAAGCCCTCTCTCTCTTGTCGTTTTACAATGATTGGATTGACGCCAACATGGTTCCGCCTTCCAATCCTTCCCCGGCATCCCTGGATGAGCGTTTGAACGCGCTTATTCTAGTGGCAAAAAAAAGAGCCAAACTTCAATACTTGCTCGAAAATTACCATTCTTCGGAAGAAAAAGAACCATTTTTCAAATCCTCTGATTTCAATAACCTGGACCCTCACGACATGGAGGGCAGGCGCTTGGCCATGGAACTTCTTCGGGACAGAAAGAAAACTCTCGGGGACAGGGTGGACCGGTTGTCCCTGGAAGAAGATGAGGTCAGGAACGAAATTAAACTCCAAAGTAAAATGCGGGATTTCCTGGAGGATATCCAGCGGATGAATGAGGATTCCTCTTTCCCCCGGGGAAGCCTGCGCCGAAACGATCTTCAAAGTTATATGGGCAAGAACTCTCACAACACTCTGGAAGGCCGGTTGGCCGCGTTAGAAAAGGAAATTTTGCAGGGCAGGCAAACGATGGTCCAAATCAATTCCTCCATTACCCGTCTAGAGGGGGCGCCAGATACCAAGAAAGGAGACCGCCCATGACTTTCCGGATCTTGTTCATCAAAGTTATCGTTCTGGGATTCAGCCTGTTGGTATTTCCCGCCTTTGCCCAGGAGACAAATACGAATTTTCAGCTCGAAGGTAGCCTGTTGCCGATCAAGGCGGGCGCACGTGTGGACGATAACGTGTTCAGAAATGTCCTGACCAACAGTATGGATTTAGATCAGATCACTTCTCTCGATTTTGGCGGTAAGGTGAATGCGCAATGGGGTGACTGGCGAGGAGAACTGCGTTATGAAGGAGGGGGAGACACCTATCTGACCTACGATATTCTCGATAATCTACGAAATGATGGCGTTGCATCCATTGATTTCGCCACCGGAAACATGGCCCTGTACCTGGAAAAGGAACTTTTCGTACGGGATAGTCATTACGACGATTTCGATTATGCGGAAGATGGGCTCTTGGTTGGCTTTCAAATGAGCCCAACCTGCCCATTGAACCTGGAGTTGAAATACAAGAACCTCTCACGGGAATATGGAAACCAGTCGGATACTGAAGTGTGGGCTCAAAACTTCATCGATAATTCCGCTGCACTAAGTGCCCGGATGGAAATCAACGAACGCGTTACCCTGGGCCTGGAGGGTGACTACACGAATCGGGAATTTAATCGATCCGCTATCGTGCAGGTGAACAGCGAACCGGCTACTGCCTCATACCTGCAGACGGATCAAAGTTATGGTTTTCTTTTATCGGCTCAGGTGTATATCGAATCCATTTTGCAAAATTTCTCAATCCAACACGTTCGGACAGATTCCAACAGCTATGGCTTCTCGAACACGGTGGACAGTCTTTCATGGGCTGCCGTGATCCGGCCCTCTAAAAACTTCTATGTTCAACTTTTCATGAGGCTTTATCAGAAAGTTTACGATCAAACGCCCCTGGTTAATCAGGATCTTCAAGTGGGTTTTGCTGATGAGGACAGCCAAGACCTGATTTCCGTAAAAACAACATGGGAATTCGCGCCTCTGTGGTCTGCGGGTCTCACTTATAGCCGAATGAAAACCGAATCCACCCAACCGGGTGAGTACTACATCAAAAATGTTGAGGCTTTTCAAATTGAGCGGAAGTTCTAGAGGAGGCCGGTTTTACCCATGAGGAAGATCTTGAAAGCCCCTTTAATTGACATCTTTCGGCGCAGGCCGATATGATGATTGGGTGTATTTTATTCGAAACCAAGTTGTAATAAAAAGTGACGTTCTTTCAATGACCGGAGCGGTTCCGGCAGGGTTATACCCCACGGTTAACGGTGGAAACGGATGAAAAAACCGGATGATGATTTAAAGATCGATATTTCCGAAATCTTTGGGGGCGAACTTAATCCCATCGATACAAAACCGGAAGAATCGTCTCCGTCTGAAATGGAGCCGGGAACCGAAGAATCTGACTCAAAATATCAAGCTTTCATTGATGAAAGAAATAAACTTTTAGAAGCTAAAACCGCTGAAATTGAATCGGGTCTTACACGCCCTCTGATTCCCGTCGAAGTTGAACCGGCAGTTGAGTTTGGCGAAAAAGAAATTGTACCCACCCCTGAGTCTGTTTCTGAACCAGCTGTTGAAACTGACCCGGAACTTGCCCTTGAGTCAGGCCCCGTGGAGCCTCAATCGGAAGTTGTGATTGATTTCAACACCCCCATGATGCCGCCCTTTATGGGCCCGGTTAAATCTGGATCTGGAAAGAATGTAGCGGAAACGAGCCCCGCTGATGCTATTGCGGCGGATGCCGAAGAACTTAAAGCCGAGACTGCGAAAACCGAAGCGGAGATTGAAGCGGCCAAAGAAGCGGAGGCCGCGAAAATCGAAGCCGCCCGAATAGAAGCGGAAAAAGCGGAGGCGCTCAGACAGATTACGTTCCAAAAAGAGTTTTCGTTCTTCTTACTTTACAATGAATACCGCGAGATTATTGGCCACGAGTTGAAGGACTTGGTAGGGGAGAGAAAAACTAACAATATGTTGGTTAAAACCTTTGAAATGTCCCGGGAAAAATACCCTGAAGTGTTTCGAAACGCTAATTGGGACGCCTCTGGAAACCTGTTGGAAGACGGTTCCCTCGATGCAACCCGAATGGCTGAAAACACTTTGGCGCTGGATGTTTCTCGCCGAGATATTACGGTGAATATGGGTTTAACTTTACTCATGAACCTTCGGCTCCAGGCAATTGAAAAGGGTCTGGGGGCTGGTCTTAAGAACAAATTACGCGCACGTTTAATTCAATGGGTAACGGAAAAGGGGGAGTCAGCTTCCCCAGATGGAAAGGAAGCGATATTGTTTCGGCGCCTCAAGAATTTCATTCCCTGAATTGCCAACGTTGACGCTCTGTTAGCTTAACGATAAAATTTTAAAAAGAAGCTAAAAAGGTTAATGTGGCTTGGGAGCATGGATGAATGCTTATTTGCTTAAATGGCGGAAAAGAGAAGCCAAAGAAGAAATTCTTCGACATAAATGTGCGGAGAATCAATGAAAAGACATGATATTGGTTCTGAAAAGGCGACATTTGATTGGCTCACAAACATTAGATAACTGGCGCCGAAGCCGGGACTTACTAAAAGCGCATTTAACTTAATCCTACCGTTATCTATTTTCTTCCCGTTGAACTATAAATATATTTTAAGGAAAACCATGCCATCGAAAATACGTTCCATACAGTTTTTAAGGTCTTTTACACGATATGCCGAGGGTTCAGTCCTGGTTTGCATGGGGAACACGAAGGTTCTTTGCACCGCTTCCGTTTCGGAGGATGTACCCGGGTTTTTAAAGGGGAAGGGCAAAGGTTGGGTAACGAGTGAATATTCCATGCTTCCACGAAGTACCGCCGAACGCACTTCCAGGGATTCGGTCAAGGGCAAAATCAATGGGAGGAGTCATGAGATTCAGAGGCTCATTGGCAGGTCCTTGAGGGCTGTAGTGGATATGGAAGCTTTGGGAGAGAGGCAAATTGTGTTGGATTGTGACGTCCTCCAGGCGGATGGAGGTACCCGGACCGCGTCGATCAACGGGGCTTATGTGGCCCTGGCGGATGCCCTGCATAAACTGAAAAGCCAAGGAAAATTGATCGGCAATCCACTCCGGGAAGCGGTGGCCGCTGTTAGCGTAGGGCTCATTAATGGACAACCGAGATTGGATCTTTGCTACGAGGAGGATTCGTCAGCTGATGTGGATTTAAATGTGGTGATGACGGCCTCGGGCAAGTTTGTGGAAATTCAGGGAACTGCCGAGAGGGAGCCCTTTTCCAAGGCCCAATTGGATCAACTTTTGAATTTGGCCAAAAAGGGAATTGATCAAGTTTTGATCGCGCAAAAAAAGTCCTTGCGGCGATGAAAAAAATTGTTCTCGCTACCCAAAACAGAAATAAATTCAAGGAAATGACTGAAGTTTTGCAAGGGTCGGGTTGGGAATTTTCTCCCGCATGGGAATTCCCCGGAGCTCCCGAAGTTGAAGAAGATGGGGAGACCCTGGAGGTCAATTCTCTCAAAAAAGCAAAGACACTTTGTCTTTTCACCGGTCTTCCGGCTCTTTCCGATGACACGGGTCTTTTTGTGGACGCCCTGGGAGGCCGTCCGGGCATCTTTGCGGCTCGTTATGCCGGAGTAGGTTGTTCTTATGAGGATAATGTGCGAAAAATGCTGGCGGAGATGGCAGGAGTGTCTTGGGATAAGCGTCAGGCCAAATTTAGGACCGTTATCACGATTTTCTACCCGGATCATCCTTATCATCAGGTCATGGGCGAAGTGGCAGGGTTTATTACCCTCCAACCTAGAGGGGGAAAGGGTTTTGGTTATGATCCCATTTTTCAGCCTGAAGGTCAGGATAGGGTTTTCGCCGAAATTAGTTTGGAAGAGAAAAACAAGATCAGCCATAGAGGAAAGGCTCTTCAAGCGGCCCTAAAAATAATGAATTCCTAGAAGCTGTTCTCTCCTGTAAAATCCACAAGATCGATCATTGTAAAGTTTAATTAGGCGGATGGATGAATTGGGTTGGAAATGATTCAGTGCCTTGAGCCGGGGCGTAGCGCAGCGGTAGCGCACTTGGTTTGGGACCAAGGGGTCGTGAGTTCAAATCTCACCGCCCCGACTAAGGGCATTGATCAATCGGTTTTGTCGCCCCAAATCCCGTATAAAAATTATTAATCGTAAAAGCGCCTGTAGCTCAGTTGGATAGAGCAACTGCCTTCTAAGCAGTGGGTCACCGGTTCGATCCCGGTCAGGCGCACCACTTTTACCAAATAACTTTACCCAAATAACTTTTCTTGGTTTTTCCTACCCCTCTTTAGACTATACGGATTGGAGGGATTTTCAAGGGGGCACTGAAAAGGATAGAAATAACCCCATAAGCCTATTTAATAGCAGCCTTGAATTCCCCCCCAATCCGTATAGATTGAAGGTGTAGGGGGTTCGACATGGC
>CAZGKT010000058.1:0-19374 GCA_964525605.1 uncultured bacterium | reverse complement strand
TCATTCAATACCAAGGTTTCAACGGAAATGGCTTTCAGGAGAGTTAGTTTACTCTAAACCTGTTGCTCCGGGCCGTTTTAGAAACAGCCAAAAGCCCAATAAAACCAATGGTTGCCGGGGGTATTCGTTTCTTTTTTATTTCGGTCGGTGGTGACGCAGCCGCCCGGCTTGTCCGGACGGGCCGCCTTTGGGTATCACCCTAAGTTCCACGCTAGATTTTTATCGCTGAGGACCTTATCGGCCAAAGCGACTTGTTTCCAGCCCTTCAAGGGTGTTTGGATGTATCCGGAGAAAACTTCCAATGCCAGAACCGCAAAAAAGAAAGTTGAAATATTTTCAACCAAACCTTCCTAATGAACCGCAAGTATCCATTGTTTTATTTTAGAATCCGCTAATGGTCCACATCAAAAAACAAAAAAACCCGGGTCCGTGAAGGATCCGGGTTTTTGATTTCAAATTGTGTTGAGAAAAAAATTATTTTTTATTCAGGTCTTTCTGGATAGGCGGAGGCTTTGGCGTATCACCGCGCTGGGCCTTGACTTTGAGGATGCGCTCAAAAAGTTTGAGATATTCTTTCTTGAGATCCTGGGGTGTGAAATTGCGGTAATAGGATTCGTTGAAATCTTCGCTTAAATATTCTTTGCTCTGGCGGATGAAGGTCATGATGGTTCCCACCGCTTCATCGGTGGCGTTATTGGTGCCCGATTCGATGGTGATCCGCTGGAGGACCCCTTCGCGATAGCGGCCGATCTGATCTTCAGAGGGGTTTACGATGCCCGAGATTTTGCCCGTGAAACTTTCGATGAAAAACAGCACATCCACTTCTTTTCCATAAAGCTCGACCAGGGTGGAAACTTGCGCCGTATCGGGGCCGGACAGCAATTCGAAGCCACATTGGCTGCAAAACTTGCTTTTTATGTCGTTTCTAAAGCCGCATTGGCCACATTTCATTGAAATTGGATCTCCTGGAAAGTGGTGTAACTATATCACGTAGAATTTGAGAGACAAGATGGAGAAGCCCTTTTTTTAACGATTTTCTATGGCATTTCTAACGGTTCGGCCGATAGAAACTGAAGCACTTTTCCGTCGTGTTAGACCCGCGCCAGTTTTTCTCGACTAAAAACACGCCCCGGCTTGAACCGATTTTATATTTTACAAAGTTTTTAAGTTTAAAACATCCGAGATAACAAACTTCACCTCACTGTTCTTTTTCAGTTGAACAAATCACCTAATGCTTTTAATTTCTCAAACTATGATTTGGTTCAAGGTCAACCCCAAGCAAGAATCCGGTCAAGCCGTCACGGAATACCTGATTCTTGTCGCGGCTGTCTCAACCGCGATGCTGGGCGTTTCCGCGCTTTTTGCGAACCATGTTCAGCAATACCTTTCCTTCATTTACGACCTTTTATCCAAGCCTTTTTAAAATTCTATTTTCCGGAGGTATGAAGCATGAAGAAATTGAATAAGGATCAACGCGGACAGGGTATGACGGAATACATCCTCATCATCGCCCTGATCGCCGTAGCCGTCATCGCGGCGGTGAAGATGTTCGGCGGTTCACTGACAAGCGGTTTCACGACAGCCGCAGGAACTATCAGCACTAACACCGGAGCCGCCGGTGCCGCAGGGGCTGTTGCCGGCGTGGTGGGTGGCGGCCATTAATCATAATGGCTTCCCGCCCTTCTCAAAAGGGGCAATCACTTTCTGAATTTGTTTTGATTGCCCCTCTTCTTTTCATTTTTTTCTTTGCACTTATCCAGGTCGCCTATACCGCTTTCGCGGCGTTTGCCCTTCAAAGGGCGGCCTTCGCGATCGTGCGCGATGCTGCCGCGTCGGATGACCCAAAAACCTACAACCCCTATTTCCAATTGGCCTATTGTCTCGCTCCTCTGGGACAGATCAATTCCACCACTCTGGCCACTGTTTTAGCCACCCATTGCGATATCACCGTTGACGATGAGGATTATGTCCACGCGCGGCTTTCCTACCCCATGCCGATCTGGGTGCCCCTGGTGGGAAAAATATTCGGTCATTCTTTTCAAGTTTCGTCCGCCTTACGTTCCCCGATGGAAGAAACCCTGGAATATGTTTTCGAAGCCCTTGGAAAGCCGAAACCCGACCTTTCTTTCAAACAACTTACTTTCCCCAATGTTCAAACGCTTTCGTTCAATGCTGCGGCCTTAAACGAGGGTTCTATCGGAAATCAAAAGGAATAACATGATCAAGCTCCAGCGCTGGTCCACCCGCCCCAGCGGACAGGTTCTCGTGGCCACAGTGTTCTTTTGTTTCATTTTCTCTGTTCTTTTCATGGGAGTTTATAAATCGGGCCTGCTTTACACCGCCAAGGCAAGGGCCACCCGTGCCACCGATTTGACTTCCCTGTCGGCTGGCGCCGTATATGCCAATGGAATGCAATTGGTGCGGTTAACAAACGTCATTTTGATGGGTTTTTTATCTCTCGACCTTGGCATCATGCTGGCTTCTTTAAGCCTCACGGGAGGGCTCGCCAATTATTTTCTTCCTCCCATGCCGTTTACCAAAATGGTTCAAACAGTCCAGAGAGTCTTATTTGGCGTGGGTTTGCCGACTGGAGCCTATCCCTTTCTGATTTTTTCCGAGGCCAACGACGCCTCTAAAGACAACCAGCTCACGAATAATTGGCCAAGCCTGACCTCATGGAATATCCCCATACCCCCTTCACCCATTTTTTTATTCAACTTTGAGGGCAACCTCACGGAATCTTTCCTTCCAAACATGGCATTGAAATTTCGGACCCTGGACCTATTGCTGCTCAAGTTGCCCAAGGGCGATAAACCACAAAGGTATTACAACAGGGATCAAAAAACCGGGAAAATCCGTTATTACAACGCTAACCAGGTTGAGGATGCCGATAACCCAAAATATCCAGGTCAAAAAAGGGTGATTGGAAGCGGTAAATTTGCCGCTTTAGAGAAAGAAGGCGAAAAGGCCGCGGAGGAAAGTGAAAAAGCGATGGAAGCCGAAGGGAAAAAGGTCGAAAAGGGCGCACTTCAAAAGTTAAAGGATAAAGTCGCTTACTTTAATCTTTTTAAACGAATCCCGGTTGATGTCACCGACAGGGACGACCCACCCAACCATACGGTTCTGGTTTACTCGTCATTTCCCTCGACAGGTTTGGGGAGCACCTCAAATGCGTTGGCCTGCGTCAGCGAGACATCCGTGGAAGGATCCGGTTTAGCGGCCTGGCAGGTCAATGACCCGCCCTATTGCGCTAAATTGAAATCCACCGATCCCACCACCCTGGCAAAATACCTCAACCTTCAGGCGATGATCCAGCAAGCGGTACAAACAGGTCACCTGCCCAGTGTCAGCGACATGTTTAACCTGGCGGCCGGGGCGCCCTCCAAATGAAAAATTCCTTCGCCCGGAGAGGCCAAGCGCTCACCGAAATGATACTGGTGGTTCCTATCCTGTGCCTGATGGCCGCCGGGTTGATTCAATTCACCCAACTATTTCTGGCGAAAAACGCTTTTGAGCAGGCTTGCGGACTCGCGGCAAGGGATTATGCCGCTGCCGAAATAGACGATACCCAATTCAGCGAGGATGCTTGGGACAGCTTGG
This sequence comes from uncultured bacterium, assembly GCA_964525605.1. Taxonomy (GTDB): domain Bacteria; phylum Oederibacteriota; class Muellerivitia; order Muellerivitales; family Muellerivitaceae; genus CAVTWJ01. The sequence continues at coordinate 15,774 of CAZGKT010000058.1, read as the reverse complement.
GTGAAAACCAGCGCTATTTCATTCCCGGCACGCTTTTAGCTGTTCCCCTATCCGGGAGTTCTTCGGTCGCCAATCTATTGACGAACAACCTGGGAGTTTTAGGCTCCCTCTTTTCAAAACTTAAATCCATCTTCATCAATTACTCAAGCAAGAAATGGTCGGTCACCGTCCAGTTCAAAGGGCCTCCCTTTTTCGGACTATTATTCCCCGGCGGGTTAACCTTTCAAACTCAACTCGCAATCACGAAATATCCTGAGGTACCCACCCCATGAGGAACAAATGGTTTTGGGGGACCCTGGTTTTCTGGTCCGTTTTTGCCATCGCACTAACGGGACGAGCCCTCATTTATTCCAACTTGCGGTTCGATCCCCAAATTATCAGCCGATATGAGATCAAGACAAACGGGCTGGCTCAATCCCATCAATTCTGGATTAACGAAGGCTGCCTGAGCGACCTGGTCCCGTTGGTGGATGACCGGTTATGCCAGGAAGGATGGTCTAAATGCCAGGGCGGGAACGATTTAATTCCCAATCTGTTGCAGCTGGAAGGACTGGTTCCCGACATCTCCGACCGTGTCCAGATAAAAATGTTTCAGAAACCCGGATTTCATTTGGCCTTAGGTCTCCTGCAGGATCAAAACGAACCGAAAACCTATGGATGGGAAGGAATCTACCCGGACGCGGTCTTTAACCTGGACCAGGCTAGAAAGGGCTGGGATCTCCCCTTCCCTGTTCCGTCGGACGCCAAACAACTAATCAACGAAAAATTGGAAAATCTCCAAATTTCCATGTTGGTCCTTTCACCACAAAAAAATCTGGTTGAGCGGTTCCAGGCGCTCTGCCAAGAGGGAAATTGGCGGGCTTCCGAATGGAAAAGCGGTGGAGAAGACCCGGCTTTTCTGCTGACACGCGGAAGAGTAAAACTCCTGGCTCTGTTAAGCCGACAGGATTCCGAAGATGTTATAACCCTTCTCAAATTTGATAAAAGAAAGGATTTCTTATGAATACAAAAATTCTAGTGCCTTTGGGTTCAGGACTTTTCCTGGGTCTACTCGCTTTCGGCCTTTTATTTCAAAAAGCGGGCGAAATTCAAAAAAAATCAACATCCGTCTCGATATTGGTCGCTAAGACATACATTTATCCGGGCCAAACGTTAACGGCGGATCTAGTCGAAGTTAAAAGTTTTCCCGGCGAATACGTCAGCCCCAGCGCCATTAAAGACACAAAGGAAGTTGAGGGAGAAATCGCGCTAGCTCCCATTTCCGCCGGCGAGCAAATTCTATCGAATAAATTTGGCCCTCTGGACGGCTCCCTGGCTTGGTCGCTGAAACCGGGACAAAGAGCCTTTACGCTGGAAGTCAACGAAGCCAGCGGAGTTGGAAACATGATTCGACCCTCCAATCACGTAGATGTCTTGGCCAAAATTAATTCTGGAAATAGAAATGTAACTTCTTTCGTTTTTCAGGATTTAACCGTACTAGCCACTGGGCAAAAAGTGACTACCCCAACGACTAAAGAAAGTTCGACTGTCGCCAATTCTAGCGACTCCCTCAATACGTACAACACGATCACGCTTGCAGTTACGGCTGAACAGGCCGAAACACTCATGTACCTTGAAGGACAAAACCTAAAATTAGTTTTAAGGGCAAATAACGACGATGAATTAGCCGATCTACCTCCTATCAGTGATACAGAAGCCTTGGCGAAAATCGGCCATTTTCACACAAATACAGCTCATTCAATTGAGGTCATCCGGGGAGAATCCCGTTAATGCTTTATCATTTTTTAAAAAGGAGCAAATCATGAATGGAAGACTATTTTTCGGGGCGTTTCTGGTTCTATCGATCGCAGGTACTCTTTGGGGCGCCGAAGAGGATATTCATCTTACCTTGGGCGAATCCAAGCTTCTTCACCTAGAATCCGCGGAAAAAGTAGCTATTGCGAATCCCTCGGTCGCGAGTGTCACGCCGGTCAGCGATGACGAAATTCTTATTTCGGCCAAAGCGCCTGGAAGCACAAATCTTGTTTTAATTTCACCGGGCGGCGATAAGGAAACCCGCCAGATTTTCGTGACCAGTCATAATCTTAAAAAAGCAATGGTTGAAATAGGCGTGGAAGTCATGGAAATCGACTATCAAAGTTCCTTGATGGCGGGGTTAAGCTGGGGCTCGGTCGCCTCTCAGGGAGCTTCCGCATCATCCGGGTCGCCCACCTCCGTGCCCAACAATTTCACGCTGAACGAAGGAAACCCTCCGTCCGTTTTCGCATTTGGAACCGTATCTCGCGACGCATTGACAGCCAGTCTTCAATTGCTCGTCAATAAAGGAAAGGCCAAGATCCTTGCCAAGCCGAAACTTTTGGCAGTCAGCGGATCGGAAGCCAGTTTTTTATCCGGAGGAGAAGTTCCCTATATCGTGGACACGAAACTCGGCTCAGTGGACGTGCAGTGGAAACCTTACGGCGTCAAATTGAACATACGGCCCGAAATAGACGCGGAGGGTAATATCGCCTCATCCATCAGGGCTGAGGTAAGCTCGGTTGATACCACGAACGGTCTGAACATTAACAACACGGTCATCCCCGCTTTAAAAACACGCTGGGCCGAAACATCGGTTTATATGAAAAGTGGCAGCACCATGGTCATTGCAGGTCTTATTTCCGAGCAAAACCAGAAATTCACTTCTGGCATACCCCTTTTAAGCGATATACCGCTTTTGGGAGAGCTTTTTCGCTCGACCAATGACCAAACCAGCCAATCCGAATTGGTCATTTTCGTAACACCCACTCTGCTGGGAGAAACAGAAACGAATAGCTGAATCAATCCGCGGCAGGGGGGGCTGCTTTGACCCCTTCGACCAGATCGCCCGCCTTCAGGCCGTTGCGGTTGAACCAGCCGGTGTTCATTTCCAGCGCGAACTTGGACGGGCCTTCAGAAAAGAACTGGTCTTCTGAATAGGGTGGCATTTCAAGAATGTTTTCGATTTTCCCCTGATCGTCCATAAAAGCGATGCTCAGGGGAATCTGGGTGTTTTTCATCCAGAAGGCACGAACGGTGTCATCGGGAAAAACAAAAAGCATTCCCTGATCCTGCGGGAGGCTTCGGCGAAACATCAGGCCTGTCATGCGGGTTGCGGCTTTGTTGGCTACCTCCACGGTAATAGAGTGCTGATGAAGGGTAAGCTTCGTCATGGGCAGGTCGGATTTTATTTCCTGTTTGCAACCGGCCAATCCCATCCCAAAAAGAATGATTCCCAAAAACCAAATGCGGGTGTTTCGACCCATCTCTCGACCCCTTTTCATCAAAATTTTGATTTAAATTGACGCTTTTTGAGCCATTGTCGTAAAATCAAACCATGAGAAAAACACTTGGTTTTTTGATGATTCTCACCTTAGCACAAAGCTTTTCGGCCTTCCATGCCGTCGCGCAACCTTCCGAAGCCCAACTTTCGACCGCCTTTGATTACGCCAATAAACTTTATCATGCCGCGCGATTTGACGATGCCAAGGAAATATTCAAAAAAATAGCGATGGTTAGTACGACTCCCTCCCTGAACGCCAATTCTCTTTATTATTATGCCCAATGCTCCTTCCGCACTCAGGACTACGATGCCTGCGTCAAATCTCTGGATATGTTGGTTCAAAAATGGCCTAACTCCACGCCCGTCGCCCAAGGTTATGTCTTTAAGTTTTGCTACTTTTTAATCAACCAGGTCGCCTTGATCCAAGACAAGTGGGACTATTTCCGCTATCCCGAGGGGAAAGACGATGCTGGTCTGACTGCGTGGAAGGAAAGTGTTCCTCCGGGTTATAAGGCTAAACGCATCAATTTTCGCCTGGGTTTTGGCCTTCTGAGAGTATTAAACCGCGTTTATTCCAACGCCCCGCAGACCGCCGAATGCAAAAAGAAACTTATGAAAATGATCAATACTCCCCTGACCATCCGATGGGTCGATGAAAAAGCACCGCCGGATCATTGGTTTCATCCCACTGATTTCGTTTCCACCTTCTCGACGCCTGAGAAAAAGAATTTTTCGAAATTTATCTGCGACCGGATGTTCTACAACTGGAAAAGCGACAAGTTGTACTTGTTTCTGGATATGTACGACGATATCCGCAACCTGAAACCCCGTTACATCGCCCTCACTAAAAATCTGGAAGACGATGATTCTGGAAATCAGACTGCTTCTTCAACGAGCGGAGGGGTGACGCCCGCCTCCTTGAACGGAGACCCCTTTTATGTTTTCACCCTCTCCAAGCTATTCCAAGTGACTGGTTACAACCCCTTCACCGACAGTTTCAAAAGCATCACCGATGACAGCCCCTCCGATTTGAAACTCTAAAACATGCCGAATCCAGCAAAATTTTTAGCTTCTCTTTTTCTTCTTGTTTCTTTTTTTTCAATCCATTCGCTCTTCGCGGCCGCTCCCACACCCGAACCCACCCAGGCTTCCATCCCGCCAATCCAACCGAAAAGCCAATCCTATACGAAAGCCCTGGTCATCCATAAACCCATGCCCGATCCGACTTGGGGAAAAGTGATTCAATACCATTCGGAACAAACTGTTGACTCTGAAACAAAAATTAAAGGAACTATTTACGAATTTGTTTTCCAGGACGAAAAGGGTGTTGTACGTATCGCGAATTATCATGAAGATGAAAATGGCGAAGGATATTGGGAAGTTTACCTATGGGATCTGCCTTAAAAAAATCATGTATTTTGACCGGTTTCACGGGTGCCAAGGGCGGAAGCGGAACAACCACTCTTTGTTCCCTTCTTGGCCGCAACTTGGTCAAAAACACTGGGCTTCGCTTGGCTTTAATCGATACCCAGCCCTCACCGTTTTCCTCACTTCCTTCCGCCCTTGGAATTCAGCCAGCCACCCGGCATCTGTTACAACTCGAGCCCTATTTCGATAAAATCACCACTAAAATTCTTGAAAACGCATTTCCGCGTTCTCCAGAGGGAATCGCCTATATTCCCCTTCGGTTGAATGATGGAGAGGATTTTAACTTGCGCAAGGGGATCGATGCCCTTAGGGCAATCCAACCTCACTTTGACGCAATTTGGGTCGATCTTTCCCCATTTCCTCCTGATCAGGTCTTGGCATTAGCGGACGACTTCAACTCTATTGTTCTTATTTCCACCGTTGAACCTTCTTCCCTTGCGGCGCTCAAAATATGGGAAAAAAGAATATTGGCTTTGCATTTGGATTTGTCTCGTTTTCAACTTCTCCTCAACCAAAGCCGACCAGACACATCCGGAAACTTAACCGATCTATCCATTGCGAAAAGTTTTTCCTCGCTCGGAACCGCCCCCTATTTGGGAGAAAACCTCAGTTTAACTTTGTGGGAAAAGAAAGGTTTTCCGCCCACATTGGACAAACCTCTTTCAGCGTTAACGGACAAATTATCCGATCTGCACCAAGCCTCACAGTCGACCGGGCCTGCTCAGAAGCAAAGTGGGACTGATGCAACAACTGAACCAATCGAAATGGAAGATATTCATCGGTTACACATGAGTCTTTTGGATCAACTTCGACGCCAGGGGTTGATGGAAGAGGGAAAGACCGGCGGGGACAACTTGCGAAATCGCTTAGAACCGCGGGCACGGGAAATTCTAAACCAACTTTTGGCCGAATCGCCTTACCGCTCCCGTGAGATCCGGCAAAGAGTCATGGATGAAGTATTGGATTTGGCTTTTGGGCTCGGCCCCTTAGAGCGTTTGCTTCAAAACGAGGAGATCACAGAAGTAATGGTGAATGGGCCCGACCGGGTTTATGCTGAAAAAAAGGGTCTTCTGGAACCTTCGGATACTCGTTTCATGGACGATCAGCAATTGCGAACAGTCATCGAAAGAATCCTCGCGCCCATCGGGCGGCGGATTGACGAAAGCCAACCCTACGTGGACGGACGCCTGGCCGACGGTTCTCGGATAAATGCCGTAATCCCTCCCTTAAGCTTGAATGGTCCGGTTTTGACAATCCGCAAATTTTCCAAGAAAAAACTAACCGTGGAAGATTTAATTCATTTTGGCTCCCTGACTCGGGAAGCGGCTGATTTTCTGGGCGCCTGTGTCCGCGCCCGAAAAAATATCGTCGTCTCGGGGGGGACAGGTTCCGGAAAAACAACCCTTTTGAACGTTCTGTCCAATTTTATTCCGGAAAACGAACGCATTGTCACCATTGAAGACTCGGCAGAATTGAAATTATCACAAGATCACGTTGTGCGCCTCGAGGCAAGGCCGGCCAACCTGGAGGGAAAGGGCCAGGTGACGATAAGGGATTTGGTCATCAATTCCCTGCGCATGCGCCCTGATCGTATCGTGGTGGGTGAAGTTCGCGGGGCTGAGGCTCTGGACATGCTACAGGCTATGAACACAGGTCATGACGGTTCCCTCACCACGGGTCACGCCAACACTCCCCGAGATATCCTTTCCAGACTTGAGACGATGTGTTTGTTCGCCGGGCTGGATCTTCCTCTCAAGGCGATTCGAGAACAGATCGCCCGCGCCGTCCATTTGATCGTTCAGCAAAGCCGGCTCCCGGGCGGCAAGAGGTCGGTTACCCACATCACGGCTCTACAGGGGATGGAGGGGGATGTGGTCATGCTTCAGGACTTGTTTCTTTTCGAAGAGGGAAAAGGGCTTATGCGCGGCAACTTCGCCCCCGCTTTTATTGACGATCTTCGGCGGATCGGTTACCAGTGGCCCGGTCACGAGACCTGAGATAGTGCAAATATTTTTAGTGCAGCCTTTTCCCTTCCATAAAAAGCGTCGACTCTTTTTTTCCTAAGAATTAGTATTTCCTTTATCATTAGCGGATGCTTTTTACCTCCCTCTTCTTTCTCCTCATATTCTTACCCATTTCCCTATTGGTTTATTACCTTTTAGGTCATTTTCGAATGAACGTTGCGAAGTTCTGGTTGGTGGCTCTTTCCTTCCTTTTTTACGGATGGTGGAACCTGGGTTTCCTCATTCTCTTGGTAGGTTCTATCCTTTTCAATTTTGTCTGCGGTTATTTGATACAGGTCAACCTTGCGAAAGAGAGAATCGCTTCCCTTCTCTTGGTGGCGGGGCTTTCTGTCAATTTAGGCGTCTTGTTCTATTTTAAATATGCCCTGACCCTCTTCGATTGGCTCCACAGCCTGGGCCTTTACCAGGGCCCCTCCTGGGGAACGGCGTTACTGCCCCTGGGTATCTCATTTTTCACTTTCACCCAAATCGGTTACCTAATCGACGCTAAGGGCGGAAAGGCCCGGGAAAAGGGTTTCATGGACTTTGTTCTTTTTGTGACCTTTTTTCCCCATTTGATCTCCGGGCCCATCCTCCACCATGGCGAGATCATGCCCCAGTTCGCACAAAAAGAAACCTACAGGTTTAATGGGAGAAACCTGGCCGTTGGGTTTTCCATTTTTATTCTCGGTTTGGCCAAGAAAGTCCTCATCGCGGACCATTGCGCGACCGTATCCAATTTCTTTTTTCTTCACGCAGCGGATGACCATATCAACGACGCCTGGATAGGAGCACTGGCCTATTCCCTTCAACTTTATTTCGATTTTTCGGGTTATTCCGAAATGGCCCTGGGGCTGGCCCGGATGTTCAACGTGAAATTTCCCGCGAACTTCGATTCGCCCTATAAAAGCAAGAACATCATCGAGTTTTGGCAGCGGTGGCACATTTCGCTGACTCGCTTCATGACCCTTTACCTTTATAATCCCCTCTCTCTCTGGATCATGCGGCGTCGGGCCGCCCAAGGCCTCGCGATGTTGAAAGCGGAAGAAACAACTTTCGAAGGCTTTATGAAAATGCTGGCCATGCCGACCCTTTACACGATGTTCCTGATCGGGCTGTGGCACGGGGCGGGGTTCCAATTTATTATTTTTGGTCTGCTGCACGGCACTTACCTTTGTATTAACCATGCCTGGCGGATGTTTGGACCTAAGGCGCCCAAAACCCCGGGTTCCCCTTTGGCGTCCTTTTTCAGCGGGGCATGGAAGTGGGCTTTGACCTATCTTTCGGTTCTGGTAGCTGAAATCTTCTTCAGAGCCAAGGGCGTTGGGGAAGCCTGGACGGTGATCAAGGCCATGGCTGGGTGGGGACCTTGGAAGTGGACTCGAGGAACCTTCGGTTTAGATGTCACCGATCTTCCCCACCTCGCGGTGGCCCAGCCAAGTTTCTACACCCATTGGTGGCTCTATCTGGTTCTCCTTTTCACGGCCATCCTTTGCCTGCCCAACATCCTTCAGATTTTCGAGAAGGAACAGCCATCCTTCACCAAGCTCCGGTCGGCACCGGCCTTCTTACACTTTGAATGGAGGCCAAACATGGTTTGGGGTTTTATGCTGGGAGGGCTTTTCTTGATCGCATTGTTGCTGGGGGCTGGCACCACTGAATTTTTGTACTATCGGTTCTAGCTAAAGGGGATGGGATGAATAAATTTTTTTGGACCTTATGTTTGACCCTTTCCATCGGGTTGACCCTTGCCTGGGCCTGGACGGAAAAGAATCGGATGGCCTATATGAACGAGGAATACCCTGACTTCCTCGCAAAGTACAAATTGATGGATGAGTATTCAAAACCTGGTTTAGTCATTTTTGGCGATTCCGTCGGCCAAATTTCCATCCTGCCGAACCGTTTAAACCCCACAACCATCAATTTCGGATTGGGGGGAGTGTCTCCAGTCGAAAACTACTTCTTCTTAAAACGAATGCTACGGGACAAGGTACACCCGAAAGCGGTCCTTCTGTCCTTTTGTGCCACCCATTTCGTCCTGGATGATCTTTTCCTGGCCCGGGGTGTCTTGTTCGGCTTGCTGAACTATGACGAGGCCAACGAGGTCTTGACCCTGGCCCGGAAGATTAAAGATAAGGATTTCATTGCCGATCCAGGCTTGTGGGGTCTCGAAAACCGTTTTACCCTTGTCCTGGGGACGCTGGGCTTCCCGGCCTATTACACCCCCTCGGTTCTGGCGGCCCATTTTAACCGACGCTTAAGTACAAATACTGAAACCCTCCAAGTTATCCCACGCAGGAGGGGACAATATTATTTCACGGATGAAAATGTCCCCGGATCGAGAAACCTAAGTCTCGACGCAAACTTTTCTAGTTTCAAAACAGACCCGGTGATCGACTATTATTTCGGAAAAACTTTAGACCTTCTGGAAAGCACAGGCATCCCTTGTTATTTCGCCGTCCAACCCACCAATGATGTTTCAGCGGAGGCTTTGAAAAAGAACGGTTTTCTCGATGGGCTCAAAAATTATTTAAGGAGATGGGCGCAAACTCACAAGCAATTCCACCCCCTCTCAGACCTGGAGCCCGTGTATTCTTGGGAAGATTTCGCAGATGGAATGCACATGAACGGGAAGGGTTCGGAGAAATTTTCAAGACAATTGGCCGTGGAACTGAACAAGGCGAGGGCGCCGGGTGGACCCTATGGGGTCAACGTCCCCTAGCGAATTTTAGACGGATCGTTTACCAGTGGCCTGGCCGCAACGACAAATAATTTCCTAAAATCTTCTATCCAACGAGCTTACAAATTTAACCCTTCCTTTCAGAGAGACGGAAGGGGCAGGTCCGTTGCGGTCGGCTGGGGTGGTTGCTCGCTATCAACCCCCGGTAACGGCGTTTGTCCGGGCGGGGGTTCCGCGGAAATAGCGGCGGACGGCACATGCATGGGCAGTTCATTTGATTTAATCACCTCAGACCCAGTCGGCGGAATAATGGGGGTTTGGGTATCCACAAATTCTTCCGCTGATGTGGGGGTAGGGCTGGGGATGACGACGACCCGAGTGGGTTTAGGTTTAACCATGGCCTTTTTCTTCGAAACACGCTTTTTGACCACTGGCATGGGCGTGGCTGTCGGCGTTGCGGTGGCAGTCGCCGTAGGAGTTGCCGTTCGGGTCGAGGTAGGAATAGGCATGGGTGTCGGAGTAAACACCACGGATCGGATGGGGGTCGGGATAGGTACGGGCGTGGGAACCATGGTTGGGGTCGGAAAGACCATTGGCAAGAGTTGTTCCATCGGAGGCAAGTTGAACTGGTCAAGCAATTCCGGGAGCCATTTCTTATAGTCCGGAACGGGGTTTAAAAACAAAACACCCACCAGCACGGCTAAACAGGCCAGAAGAACCAACGGCGCGAAGCCCATTTTTTTCTTGGGCGGGGCGGATTTGGCTTTTTCCATCCCCCCTAGGTCGATCGTGTAGGCCTTCACTTTTCTTGAAACGTTCTTGAGGGTTTTTGATCCTATAAAGTGAAACTTGTATTCTTTGAGATTCCGAACGTGATTGAAAACATCCTCGGAAATACAAATACCGCCCGGTTCGCAGATGGATTGAAGTCGGGAGGCCACGTTAACCCCATCTCCGAAGATGTCATTGTTCGAGATGACCACATCCCCCACATGGATGCCCACGCGGAGTTGGTGGTTATCGCTTTTTTCCTTGTTGTGTTCCATGAAGCGTTTCTGAATGGAAACCGCACATCGTACGGCGTTAACCGCGCTGGAAAAGTCGGCGAGAAAGGCATCCCCCACCGTTTTGATGACCGTTCCGCCATTTTGATCGATTTCCATGTGGAGCAGAGTGTTGTGGAAGTTCAGGAAGGCCATGGTACCGGCCTCGTCCCGTTCCATCATCGAGGTATAACTCACGATATCCGTGAACATGATGGCGGAAAGTTTACGTTGGTTATCCGGCGTGGCCATGAAAAAGCCCTCGAATTCCTAAAAGTTCAATTCACAACCCGGAATGGTCATAAGGAAAACACGCGATGGGATAATGATGCCATAACAAGGTGGGCTTTAAAATAAGGTTTTTAACGGTAAGACAGAATGACTTCCCAAAAAACACGAAACATTTCACGGTTTGTTTGAATGTTTACTCCGGGTCCCCGTCGTGGATACCCCCAAGGGGGCCGCCGTAAAATTATTTCAATTGCCGGACTCAGGGCCGGCGAAAATTCCCGATTCTGGCGGACCCACGAGCCGTTGATATATTACATCTACCGGGAGGCCGACATGATCCCCTCGAAAATATTACCACGCCTATCGAAACTGAGCTTCTGGTCTCGTTCTCCGGACTTGCGGGATCCAACCGAAGATTTGTCCACGCGGGTGAAGACCGTAACGTATTCAACTCCATGCAAGCCTATTTTAACCGGAGCGGCGGTTTCATCCAGGAGTGCGGCGGAACCGCGATCAAGTGCATTGGGGACTTCCCTGTTGCTGGTCTTTCCCGCTGAGTCTGCCAGCCAGGCGGTGATGGCCTTGATGGAACTGAAAACCAAAGGTGATGCCTGGCAGGAACAAAAGCGAATCCCTTGCCAGCACCAGATCAAAGCCCATCTCGGCCCGGTCGTGGTAGGCCCCATTGGAGCGTCTGGTCATGAGCACCTGGACATCTACGGAAAGACTGTGAACGTCTGCGCTACGTTAGAGAATGGTCCATTGGTGCTGACGCCTCAAGTGTTTCGGGCCCAGGATGCCGATACCATGCGACATTTCAAAAAGCATGCGCCATCCGTTACCTACTATCAGATCGAAGACGGTCACTGAGGGTGTAAATTCCTTGTTCATGACGTGTCCCTGTTGAGGGCAAGTAAATGTGTTTAAAAAATAGTTTAAGGGATGAAATAAACTAGAGGTTCACATGCAGGTTGACCGACGGTTGATTACTTCTTTTTCTTATTGGCGGCTTTAGCTAGGGCGGCCTTTTCATCTGTCGTCAGGGGAGCCGGTTCATAGGAGGTATCTCCCACCGGGGTGATCTGGGCGATCTCATCTTTGTATTTTGGATAATCCGTCGGGTGGCCATCGCGTGTCGGTTCCGTTCTCAGGTCCGCGTCCATCGGGCCCTCCGTGGGGATAAAATCACCCAAGTAAGCCCTGCAGATCCATTCCTTTTCGGCAGCCTTATCCACCCATTGGCTATGGGGCAAAAGGTAAAATTCTTGAACTTCCTGGTAATCCCACATGGCAAGTTTGTATTGCTTGGCGGCGAAATGCGCCTCGCCCCGGTTATAGGCATCATGGGCCCGGCGGAGGATCTCCAGATTCGCCAAACCATAGGCCACTAAAAGGGTGCCGATGATGACGAAAGCGGTCAACCAGCCGTTGGATTTCACGGGTGCAGGTGAAATATTATCATTTTCAGGCAAAGCGTCCTCCCGATCTAAAATTGCCGGAGAAACCGAAGGTCATTCTGGTAAAAAAGCCTTATATCATCGATATCATATTGGAAGAGGGCGATCCGTTCTACTCCCATACCGAAGGCAAACCCTGTCCAGCGCTCCGGATCCACCCCGCAATTGGTGAGAACGGCGGGATCAATCATGCCACATCCCAACATCTCCACCCAGCCTGATTGCTTGCAAATCCGGCATCCCTTCCCTTCACAAAAAATACAGGAGATGTCCATTTCCGCGCTAGGCTCGGTAAATGGGAAAAAACTGGGCCGAAAACGTGTCTGCACCCGATCGCCGAAGAACCGTTTGATAAAGGTATCCAGTGTCCCCTTCAAATGACCGAAATGGATGCCTTCATCCACCAGGAAACCCTCCACCTGGTGAAAAATGTGATGGTGGGTCGCGTCAATGGCCTCATTGCGATAAACCCGCCCGGGCGCGATAAATTTGAAAGGCGGTTTGTGGTTCTGCATCACCCGAATTTGTATGGGAGAAGTATGGGTACGCATCAATAGGTCGTCGGATAAATAAAAGGTATCCTGAGCGTCTCGGGCCGGATGGTCGGGAGGAAAATTCAGGGCCAGAAAGTTGTAGTAATCCGTTTCGGCGTCAGGCCCCTCTGCCAGATCAAAGCCCATTTCCTTGAATATGCCGGTGATGTCTTTCATGACCTTGGTGAGGGGATTGAGCTTGCCCACGGGCAGGATCCGGCCAGGTAAAGTGGGGTCAAACCCCGGTGGAGGGGCATCGGAAGCGCTCGAGTCCAGCGCCTCCTTTTTCTGTTCTAAAAGGAGAGAAACCTTGTTTTTGACTTCGTTAATGGCCTTACCCAGAACCGGCTTTTCTGCCGGAGGAACCTTAGCCAATTCTTTTAATAGTTCCGTCACCGAGCCGCTTTTTCCCAGGAACCGGACCCGGACTTCATCCAGTTTTTTAAGGTCCTGCGCCCCGGAGACAGCCTCATCGGCTTGGGACAGAATCTTTTTCAATGAATCCTGAAGCGTATCCAAGGCAAACCTCAATCCCTAAATATAATCAGAAGTTGGAAGGCATATTATTGGGGGAGCAAAGGGGATTTTCATCAAGAAAAGCTGAAATTCTAGCGGGGCAAACGAACCCGGGAATCTTTCAGGGAAACTTCCAAACCACATGCATTTTGTGTGTAGGCCAAAAAGACGCTGATAGAGCCTGTTTGCTCAAACTCAGACCAAAGCGACTCTGAACTTATTTCAGGCTCAGGTAGATCTTTCTTAAAAGTTGATTCAGTTAAATAAGGGCTTGTTTTCATTCTTTTTGAAGTGTATCACTCACCTGGGGGGGTGTCAAAGGACGGCCCCCCCGGTAAAGTACCAGAAAACGGCTACACTGCCCGCTATTCCGGCGTTTAAGGATTCCACCTGCCCTTTCATCGGTATCCGGACCCGGACCGCGCAGGCATCCAATAAATCAACCGGAAGCCCATCCCCTTCCGAACCGATCCAAACAAGGGCCGGCTTTTGTCGGTCAATATCTAGCAACGACTGTTCGGCTTTTCCGGTCAACCCGATCGTCGTCATTTTATTTTCTTCGGCCCATTGCCGGATCTGTTCCCAGGATAAACCCTGCATGACCGGTATCCGAAAAAGGGAGCCCATGGAAGAGCGAACCACCTTGGGGTTATAGGGATCGCACGATCCCTCGGTGAGGAACACGCCCGCCACCCCGAAAGCTTCTGCGGATCGAAGCAGGGTACCCAGGTTGCCCGCATCCTGAATCTGGCAGAGCCCCAAGACCAAGCGGCTTCCAGGAGGAGGCCAAGCAGATTCTTTCTTTTGTACGACGCCCACAATTCCCTGGGGGGTAACCGTGTCGCACATATAGGCGATGATCTTGGAGGGCGCCTCGAAGGTTTTCGTTTTTTCCCGATGGGCTACCGCTTCGATGCGCTGTCCTTCCGGGGTCAGCCAGGCTTCCTTGGTGCCGAAGATAAATCGGAAATGAAGTTGGCTTTTTTGCGCTTCTTCCAAAAGGTGGAAACCCTCGCACAAAAAATCTTCCTGTTCACGGATTTTTCGGGCGGATTTGAGGGAATAAGCGTGTTTGACCATCGAGTTGCTCACGCTTTGGATCGAGGCTTTTGGGGGCATGGAGTCCTCATTCGATTAGGCCGTTGACGCTAAAACCAATTATGAACCTTTTTGGCAATCAGCTCCAGTAACAAAAAAGCCCCTCAGCGTTTGAACGATGAGGGGCTTTAAATAATTCGACAAAGAAAAATCGTCTTATTTCGAAACCTTACTTGCCTTCGCGATTTCCACCAGCTGGGTGAAAGCCGCCGGCTCTTTCAAAGCAAGATCCGCCAACATTTTCCGATCCAAGTTGACCGAGGCCTTTTTCAGGCCGGCGATGAACTGGCTGTAAGAAATCCCGTGTTCACGGGTAGCGGCGTTAAGACGCGTGATCCAAAGACGCCGAAATTCACGTTTTCGGGCCTTGCGGTCCCGAAAGGCATAGTTTCCCGAGCGCTTGGTAGCTTCTCGAACCGTGCGATACTGGCGGCTCTTGGCGCCAAAATAACCTTTGGTCAGTTTGAAAAACTTCTTCTTTCGTTTTCTTTTCGCGACTGCGCGTTTAATGCGTGCCATTTTTCTCTCCGGTTAATTAAATCTGAATCATCCGCTTAATGCGGAAGGTGTGGGTTTTGCCCAAAACAGGCTGCCCTTTTAAATGACGTTTACGTTTTCGGGACTTATGAGCCAACAGATGGCCCCGTCCGGTCTGCTTCTTGACCATGATCTTCCCCGTCCCCGTCACCTTGAAGCGTTTGAGAATACTCTTTTTAGTTTTAAATCCCTTACCCATTTTCACCGTCCTTAGTAGTTTCTGTCGTTTCCTTCACCGCGCCGGGTTTCAAGGGCTTGGGATTGAAGTACGCGATGATTTGCATCCCTTCATCCTTAGGCGGGGCTTCCAGATCGCCCACCTCCGCCAAATCCTCCAACACGCGATCCATGAGCTGGCGGCCCAAATCCTTGTGGCTCATCTCCCTGCCCCGAAAAATCAACGCGACCTTGACCTTGTCGCCGTGCTCGAAAAAGTTCCAGGCCATTTTCAACTTGGTCTGATAGTCATGCTCGTCGATCTTGGGCCTAATCTTGAGTTCTTTTACCTTCATGACCCGTTGTTTTTTGGAAGCTTCTTTGTCGCGCTTGCGCTGAGCATAGCGGAACTTTCCATAATTCATTATTTTGCAAACGGGGGGCACGCCTTCAGGCGCAATCTCAACCAGATCCAAGCCCTTTTCCCGCGCGGTCTGCTGGGCCTTGATGAGATCCACAATTCCCAACTGCTCGCCCGCATCCCCGATCAAACGGACCTGCCGGGCCCGTATTTGATGGTTGATCTTTAACTCTTTTTGCGAAGAAATAGAAACGACCTCCTGTTTAAAATAAAAAAGGACAAAGCCAAAGGGCCCCGTCCTGGTCCATTCAAAACAAAGTTTGAGTGACGACTCGAACCCTTTCGCGCCCGTGAAGGGCTGGGGGTGAGGAGACGGAATCCCCTGCTTGAGGGAAGAATCCTACCCACAGCCCATTTCTTTGTCAAAGCTTTT
>CAZGKT010000057.1:0-20704 GCA_964525605.1 uncultured bacterium | reverse complement strand
CCCGGAGAGGCGGTTCTTTATACCGGGCCCCACCTTTGTGTGACCTGTGCCCAAGAAAATCGCATAACCAGTCAATACCTCAAGGCGGGAGAAACCGCCCCTGAATGTCCACAATGCGGTTCCCAGTGCCAATGGGAACCCTGAGCCCTTTTCGCACGAACCGATAGGATTTTTTATGACGGTAGCGTAAAAATACCGCCGTCCATTCGAAAGGGAAGGATTGCCAATTGGTTCTTTTTCCGAAATAATAAGTTTGTTATTGCTATGTTAATTCGCAATTTTTGAAGGAGCCAATGGCCCACGACTTTACCATTACCTTCCGGGGGGTCCGGGGAAGCATTCCCGTACCTGGCCCAGCGACGCTGAAAATCGGGGGCAACTCCTCCTGCGTCCAAGTGAATGTCCTGGATCACACCATCTTTCTGGATGCGGGTACAGGCATTGTTCCCGCCGGCCAGCAATTGGTGCGCAATTTTTTCGCCAACCGCGACAAGATGAAACGCCTCAATGTTACCATCCTGGTTTCCCATACCCATCATGACCATGTCATGGGTTTGCCCTTTTTCGCACCTCTTTTCATTGGCGACGCTTCCCTTTCCATCTTTGGCCCCTCGGTTTATGGCCCGGTGGGAGCCGACACGGGCATGAAGTTTGTTTTGGAAAGCCTGATGGATGGCATGTTCTTCCCGATCGACCTGATGGAAACCAATTCCATCAAACGCATCGAGACCCTGAAGCCCTTCGACCAGATTTTGCTGGAAGAAGGCGTCGCCGATCCCATCCTGACGAATCCGCAGGGAGATATGAAAGTTTCCTTCAAAGACAAGGTGATCGTGACCCAGTACCGGGCCTATAACCACCCCAAGAATGGAACCCTGGTTTACAAACTTCAATACGCCGGGAAATCGGTCGTTTACGCCACCGACCTGGAAGGTTATGCCGAAGGGGACCGAAGGCTGATCCAATTTTCCAAAGGTGCCGACCTATTGATTCATGACGCCCAATACACGACGGAGCAATATACCGGGGCGGTGACCACCCAGGGATTCGGCCATTCGACCCCCGAGATGGCCTGCGCGGTCGCCCGAGAAGCGAACGTGAAACAGTTGGTGCTCTACCATCACGATCCCAATCACGATGACGCGATGGTTGCCAAGAAGGAAGAAAACGCGAAGAAGCTGTTCCTCAATACCATCTGCGCCTACGAGGGGCTGACCATACCTGTTTAACAAGTTTCTATTTTCTCTTACCACTTCCACAAATATTAGTAATTTCTCTTTTTCAGGTTATTAGATGGCCAAGATTAATAATGTCGCAATTAGGATAATTGGCATATACCTATGCGTATCGATTGCTTGTCTGATTCTATTCGTAGAAATCTCAAGAATTTACAAAGCAAATCCTGTTGAAATTCTCGTGGCATCCCAGGATATACCACCTGGAGTTTATGTAAAACCCGAGATGGTGGTTAAAACTAAGTTCCCCGTCCAATTAACGAACTCCAATGAAATTAAGGATCTTGAGGAAGTAGCCGGCCTAACCTCTATCACGTCCATTCCCAAAGGCAAACCTATTGTTTACACCCAATTTTCACCAACTGAGAAAGCACAAGCTCCTATACAAAGCCACAATCCAACGAATCATGTTTTGATCGTTGACGAGGGCACAGGCATCGGAAAACTTTTTCCCCCTGGCACAATCGATTCTTATTTGGGCAAATTTAATGGTATAAAAGGCGGACTACCGCTAGCCGTTTTTCCATTCGTTAAATTAATTTATTCGAACACACAACCCATCCGGCCTTTCGGTTACGCCGAAAACAAAACAGTCTTGTTTACTCTCACTCTCAATCAAGTCGAGATTTTGAAATCCCTTTCAGGTCAATCTGTTCAATTAGATTTAGAAGGCGACAATGGGGATGAAGTGACGAAGATATCACCTCTGAAGAAATAACAGACGACCGGTTTAATTCGTTTTATTCTTCCTGATTTTATCCTGAAGGTCCGCCAGTTCCTCGGCCGTGGGGGGCAAAAGGTGGGTCCGCAACTCCTCCATTTGGCTGGAAACATCAAATAACACCGACCACATTTCCTCCCGGTTGAAGCTCTCCTGGCGAAGGAAATACTGCAAAAACAGTTGGAACCTCACGCTGTTCTCATAAAGATCCACGCAGGGAATTTCCGAAAGATCCGCGCTCACCAGCGAGAACGACCGCAAGAGCACCTCCACCTCATCGATGACACCCTTGAGGATCGTCCTTAAATCCACCCCTTGAATGACGTCGTAGTAAACCGTGTCGAACGTGTCTTTTTCCAGGCTATCCCGCACCCTCCGGTCATAGGTCTGGAAAAGGTCCTGAAACTTATGTCCTTCCCCATGCATGATCTTCACCAGGTCCACCAGGTGGAGAATCTGGGGCAGAAAATTTTCCCGATCCAATTCCAGCGTGGAGGCTAACTGATGGATGAATTGGATGTAATCGTAAGTGCTTTGGGCGCAGGCTTTCATGGAAATAGAGATTTCCCCGGCCAGGTCTTCCGGAACCTTGCCTTTCTTGAGCTGGGCGATGACCTTGGGTGTGAAATCTTCTCCCGGCTGCCAGCTCTTCAGGTTGCCCATCAATTCTTGTGGTGTGAGTTCGTCCATAAATCGCTTTCCGCGGGTCAACCGTTAACGGCTGTTCCTGCGCCTTTGTTCAATTCGTTCCCGGAGTTTCTCTAGATTTTCGTAGGCGGGGCGGCCCTGGCCCAACTGGATCCCCGGTTTGTGCTGACCGTGAAAATCACTTCCCCCCGTGGTCAAAAGACCGAATTCCTTGGCCAATTCCCGGAAGGTCTGTTGAATTTCGGGTTTTTGGTCCGGGTGGGTTACTTCCAGCCCGTCCAATCCCATTTGAGCCAACTCGGCTACTTTATCCCTCAAATCCATTCCCTGGAGTTTCATCTGAATCGGGTGAGCGATGACTGCCACTCCCCCGGACTCATGAATCATGTCGATGCATTCGCCAGCTTCCCAGGAGGCCTTGGTCACATAAGCCGGAGCACCTTTGGTGAGATATTTGCGAAAAGCCATTTCGTAGCTTTCCACGTATCCCTTGGCTTCCATGGCCTTGGCGATGTGGGGCCGGCCGATCTGCCCCTGGGCATGGGACAATGCTTTGACTTCTTCCATGGTCAGGGGCATTCCGTAGGATTTGAGTTTATCCAGAATTTGCGGATTGCGGTCTGCCCGGGCCTTTTGAAAAATTTCAAGCCTTTGAACAATGGGACCCTTGAAATCGAAACCATAGCCCAAGATATGCAAAGTACCCGGAGAAAACTTGGCGGACAGCTCGATGCCCGGCATGACTTCCAGGCCCTCGCGTTCCGCTTCCCGAATCAGGTCTTCCAGGCCCGAAACCGTATCATGGTCGGTTAAAGCCACCGCGTCCACGGCCTGTTCGCGGGCCAGGCGCGCCAGCTCGCCGGGGGTGAGGGTCCCATCCGAATGGTTGGTATGCATGTGAAGATCGGCGACGGTTTTCATTTCGGGTTCATTATAAGGGGGGGATGGGGCAAAAAATCAGGTCCTCCGCCTCAATATTCCCGGCAGTAGGAGTCCCCCCAAAATCAGGTAAAGGGCTAAAGCCCCGATCGAAATCCATTTTCCTATTTCAAAGCCCGCCGGACGGTATTGAAGCAGAAAATGATGGCTTCCGGCCTGAAGAGGAATTCCGCGTTGAAAACCGTTGGCGGGGAGAACCTGAAATGATTTCTGATCGGAATCCGGAAGCGCCTTCGCCTTCCATCCCTTACTGTAGTTATCCGTAATCACCAGGAGGGCGTTGGAAGGACAGTGGGCGGTGATTTCCATGTCATCAGTGGATAGATCCTTCACCGCGACGGAACCTCCCGCGGACTCCTTCCCTTGGGATAGGCCCGGTTCCGATTCCAGGTAAACTAGTTTTCGGGGATCGAATTTCTTCGACGTCACGCACGACAGAACTGAATCCGGACTCGCTACCTCATATCGTCCCACCAGGAAAGCTCGGGGCACTTCCCGATCGGTGACAGCTTCCTTCCGATAATGATCCCCCTTATCCCAAAACACATATCGAAGCCTGAGCAGCCCCCGTACGAGAAACTGGGGCCCCTTCTCTTTTTTAGCTTGGACAAACGAGTCATATCGTAAAGGCTCCGCCGGGTCATCTCCCATGACATCCCATGCCCCGGCTCCCAGGGAATAATCCTTTTTAGTGACAAAAATCCGGTAATCCCCCGGTTCCTTATCATAGGACTGCCGCAGGGTTTGGACCTTGTTCGCCTGAATCTGGTAATCAAAAGAAGGAAGATTGCCTTGAGCGAAAAAAAAGAGCTCACACACGGCCATGAAAAGGAATCCATGGCGGAACAGGGGATTTTTTTCTGCGGCCCAGGCGATCCATCCCAGAACGCCCAAAGTAAGACCCGCGACGAGAAATGGTTTAAATAAGCCAACGGTGTGATCTCCGATATGGCGAAAGATGGCCGCGTCGGACGGAGTCAACCAGAGGACGAATCCCAATCCTCCGAAAAGACCGCAGAATCCCCAAAGCTCATTTCGAAATTTTTTCATCAAAGACGGCTGGTTTAAAACATCCTCCAGGCCCATCACCGCCAAGGCCGCCAGGCAGAGTGAAATGAGGATGTTGAACTTTCCGATACCGCGAAAATGCGAAAACAGGGGGACAAACCGGTAAAAGAGCCCAAAAAGGGGAGCCCTCTGCCCCAACGCCACTAAAATAAAAATGAATCCCAATAAACCAAAGGTCCACTTTTGGGAATGCCGGGAATAAACCAGGGCGAAAAGGGCAAGCGAGAATGCCGTCAACCCCGGGATCACAACCCCTTCCCAAAAAAGGCCTCCTCCCCAGAAATGGTTCCAATCGCCGAATAAATTCGGCATGAAAAGACACCACAGTCTTTCCAGGGTCAAGTCGGCTGAATCGACGAAATACATGGTCATGGTCCCGCTTCTGGCGCTCTCAAATGCCGCGTTCCATCCCGCCATGAGTTGAACGGCTGAAAGGAGGGCCGCGCCTCCCAGCATGAGCCCCACGCCACCCAGGAAAGAAGCCTTTCCGGTGATCCGCCTTAAATCCAGAAGAACAAAAAAAGCCAAAACGAGCAAAGTGTAGTAAACATACTGGATATGGCCCGAAAAAATCTGGAGGGCCAGTGCCGCCATACCCAGCCCAAGTGAGAAGAGATCTCTTTTTTCCTTAAACCTTTCCACCGCGAAAAAAACGAGGGGAATCCAGGCCATGGCGCAGAGGTTTGACAGGTGGCCTGGGACGATGTGGAGAATATAGGCCCCACCCCACATAAAGGAAAAAGAAGCCAGGAGGGCCGATTCCCATCGGGCTCCCCGGTTGCGGGCCCACAGAAAGGTGAACCACCCGGCTAAAAAAACGTGAAGAACAATGGAGAGGTTGACGGCGAACAGCAGGGGTAAAACCATGAAAAGCCAGTTGGGAGGGTACAAAAGGGCCGATTGGAATCCGCCAAAAAAGGGTTCACCGCAATAGAGGTAGGGGTTCCAAAGGGCCAGGTGGCCTTTTTTCAACTCCTCAAAACCGAATTGCCGCCACCAAAGAAATTGTCCCGCTAAGTCCTCGTTATCACAGGACATCACCCAGTGGGTCGAAGGGGAAAGAAACCGCCAAAAGAGAATGAGGTTGGCCAGGCCCAATAGGGCCGTGGCCGCCCAAAAGGCATGCCGGTCAGAATGTTTTTTTGAATGAAGGGGGATTGGAACGGAGTTAATCACTAAGAGGCAAGATAACCCTTTTCGACCAATTTCTTAATCACTTTTTCGACGCTTTCTTCCACGGATTCCTTGTCCGTATGACACACCACTTCAGGGTTCAGAGGGGCTTCGTAGGGGTCATCGACCCCGGTGAAATGCTTGATTTCGCCTTTCATGGCTTTCTGGTAGAGGCCCTTCAGGTCCCGCTGGGCGCAGACTTCCAGGGGGCAATCCGCAAAGACTTCGACGAATTTTTGGATCTTGGCGCGGTTATGATCCCGTGATTCCCGGTAGGGTGAAATGACCGAGGCGATGGCGTTAACCCCGTATTTGTTCAAAAGGTGACAAACGAACCCAACCCGCTTCACGTTTTCATCCCGGTCTTCCTTGGAAAACCCCAGGCCCTTGGAAAGATGGGTTCGGACAATGTCTCCATCCAGCGTTTCGCATGGAATCCCCTTTTGTTCCAGCTTTAAAGCCACCCTTTCGGAAATAGTGGATTTGCCGGACCCAGAAAGTCCCGTGAACCATAGGGTGAAACCTTTGGATTGAGCCATAAAAAGAAACCGCCTTTGAGTGGGAAAGCGTTCCAAATTAACATGCCCCCATCACGAACTCAAGCAAGGGGCCCGTCGGGGTGGAGAGTTGATTCGAAGGATGAATTTACCCTGACTCTTGATTAGACTATCCGGGCGTTTTTTATATAAGACCTATTTCACGGGGAGGAATCATGTCGACACAACGTCCGAAAATTACGGTGGTAGGCGCGGGTAACGTTGGGGCTTCTTGCGCGGCCTGGATGGCCGAGAGGGACCTGGGGGATATCGTTCTCTTGGATATTCCGGCGGCCAAGGATATGCCCAAGGGCAAGGCTTTGGATCTTCTGCAGGTGGGGCCCATTTCGGGCTACAACACCCGGCTGAAGGGCACGACGGACTACGACGACACGGCCAACTCGGATGTGTGCGTCATCACCGCGGGAGTTCCCCGCAAGCCCGGCATGAGCCGGGAAGACCTGGTGGCCGTCAACCAAGGCATTGTCACCGCCGTGACCAAGGAACTGGTGGCCAAGTCTCCCAACGCCATCCTCGTAGTCGTCACCAACCCCCTCGATACCATGTGTTACGTGGCCTACAAGGCCTCCGGTTTTCCCAAGCATCGGGTCCTGGGGCAGGCCGGCGTGCTGGACGGAGCACGCATGAGGACCTTTTTGGCCGAAGCCGCCCAGGTAGCGGTGGAAAACGTCACGGCCGGGGTCATCGGAGGGCACGGGGACGAAATGGTTCCCCTGGTACGCTATTCCACCGTCGCCGGAGTACCCATTTCGAACCTCCTCAAGAAGGAACAGATCGACGCCATCGTGGAACGCACCCGCAAGGGCGGCGGCGAGCTGGTGGGCTTGCTCGGAGTTTCAGCCTGGTACGCGCCCGGCGCCGCGGCCGGTTCCATGGCCGAGGCTATTTTGAAGGATAAGAAACTCGTGGTTCCCTGCTCCGCCTACCTGGAAGGGGAATATGGCCTGAAGGGCACCTACTTCGGGGTCTATTGCAAACTCGGGAGCAAAGGGCTTGAGCAAATCATCGAGGTTCCCTTGAACGATGAGGAGAAAGCCATGGTGGCCAAGTCGGCCGCCTTGATCCAGGACACCATGAAGGCCCTCAAATAATTCAGCGGAAGGACGTTTTTGGTTTCTTCCTTTAAGAATGAATTTAAATCCATTCATCTCTCCTCCCGGGGCAACAGCCAGATATTGGACCTGACCCGGGAGACCCAATCCTTCCTTTCGGAAATCAAAGCGGAGCAGGGCTTAGTGACCGTCTCGGTCGTGGGGTCCACCGCCGGAATCACCACGATGGAACTGGAACCAGGCTTGGTGAAGGACATCCCTGAGATGCTGGACAAGATCGCCCCGGAGGGCAATTACCACCACGATCAGACCTGGCACGATGGGAATGGGCATTCTCATCTTCGCTCTTCCCTCATCGGCACCAGCCAGTCCTTTCCCGTGGTGGAGGGACAGGCGGCCCTGGGCACCTGGCAACAGATCGTCCTGATCGATTTCGACAACCGACCGCGCAAAAGACAGGTTATTCTCCAGTTTTTGGGGCAGTAGGCCACCGGACAATATTTTCCGTGAAAGACAAAACATGAACGATGCCGTCAAAACACCCAGCGGGACAAAATGGCTGGTTTTTCTCTCTTTGGCGCTTCTATTGGGCGCACTCCTTCGCCTTTCGTTCCCCGGCGACATTGAATACAAGGGGGACGAAAAATACATGTTTGAAACCTCGCAGAAGATCGGGGTCACGGAATCCTGGCCGCTTCTCGGGATGACTTCAGGCGTAGGGGCCAAAAACCCGGGTATGAGCGTTTGGATATTCGCGGTTCTTGCCAAAATCACCCAGGCTGCCACCCCTCCGGAATTGGCTCGGGGGGTACAGCTTCTAAATATCCTCGGCCTTTTCGTATTGGCTTTTTTCAGTTTCTTCGTTTTACCGGAACCCGAAAAAAGAACCTGGTGTTGGGCCACGGCGTTGGCGGCGGTCAACCCGATGGCGATTCTTTTTCATCGAAAGATCTGGGCTCAGTCCACGCTTCCTTTTTTTTGCGTGCTCCTTCGGATCGCCTGGCATTATCGGCATAAACGAACGGGAGCCTTTTTTTGGGGACTGATCGGAATTTGTCTCGGGCAGATCCATTTACCCGGATTTTTTCTAGCGGGTGGGATCATCCTTTGGACTGCCCTTCATGACCGCCAGGTCCGTTGGGGCTCCTGGTTGCTGGGTTCGCTGGCCGGGGTCATCCCCATGATCCCCTGGCTTCAATACATGATTGCTAAACCCGGAAATGGAATCACGGGTTTGAACTTTTGGTGGATTTTTTGCCCGAGTTATTGGTTTTATTGGGTGACCGATTCTTTGGGCGTCGCGCTCAAATACAGCCTCAAAACGAACCATTTTTTGGATTACTTGAGTTATCCCCTCATCGGCGGAAAGGGGATTTATCTCGTGGCCGGTTTACACATCGTCATTATTGGCACTGGGATTTTGATGCTGGTTTCCACGAAAAAGACGGGTGGACTCTGGCAAGGCTTTCGGGATGTTTCCGAAACCGGGCTCGCGATTAATTCAGTGTTCATCGCCTCAGGCATTCTCATGACCCTTTCATGTTTTGAAGTCTGCCGGCATTATCTGATTGTGAGTTTTCCCATGGAATGGGTCTGGCTCTCCCGGTTGGGCCTGCGGGATGAGCGTTTGGGTCAGTGGCGTTTGATGGTCATTTGGATCGCTCAGCTTTTGATTTCGGCCTCTTTTTTGATCTACATTCACCTCAATCACGGTGATCCCTCCGGTCATTACGGGATGGCTTATCAATTTCAATCCCCCCAGTGAGTCGACACTGCCTGAGAAAATAGACGACTAACAGGGCCGTGTTTGCGGCAAAATTCTTGCCGGATTTTTTCAGGAAACCGCGTCATAGCCTTGTTGTGGAAAACTACTACATTTCCCCCGAGTTAACCCAAATATATTTGATGATCCTGTACAATCACCCTGCTGTTTCAATAAACAGGGGAGACTGATATGCCACATATCAATTTTTGGGCTGTGCTGATTTCGGCTGTGATTTACTTTCTGTTGGGCTGGGCTTGGCACTCGAACCTTCTATTCGGTAAGACCTGGATCAAGTTGATGGGTTACGACAAGCTGAGCAAGAAAGAGAAACAAGCCATGATGGCCAAGGCGAAATACGGTTTCGGATTCGCCTTTCTCACCGCCATCCTGACGGCCTACTGTCTGGCCTATCTGGTCATTACGGTTTCCAATTTTTACCATAGCTCAGGCATCTTCTCCGGGCTCCAGGCCGGTTTCTGGACCTGGCTCGGGTTCGTCGCGACCACTCAGTTGAGCGGCGTCCTTTGGGAGAGAAAACCCTTCAAGCTTTACGCGATCAATGCCAGTTATTACCTGGTTTCGTTTTTGGCGATGGGTTCGATTTTGGCGCTCTGGCCGTAGACCGTCAGTACTTTTGAAGCAATGCCAGCATCTTCCGGTCTAATTGATGGCCGTTGAAACTCTCATAGGCCACATCGGTCCGGTTGCTGTTCATCACGCCGAAGTTGCCCTTGAATTGCCAAAGGGCCCATCCCCATCCGGCTTCCTTCCAGAGTTGGAGCTGGTCTTCCATCCAGGCCAGAACCACCCCATGAGGTGTCATGTTATGGCATCCCCATTCCCCCACGAAGATTCCGACGCCCTGGGCCTGCAGGGCTTTCCAGGGATCAATGGCGTTCTTTTTGAGCCAGGCCTTGTCGTAGACCATTCCCTCGTGCACCAGAGGCCAGGCGGGAGGGGGGAAATCTTTTGAGGGCGGGAACCAGGAAGCCTGGTGGTGACTAATGGGCATGGGCTGATAACCACGGGTACCCTGGGCAATCTTTAAGGGGATCAGTTCGGAAACCGGCTTGGCCCCCGCGTCCGTCCCATCGGCAAGGATAAGCCGTTCCGGGTCTTCCTTCCGTATGGCCTCGACCAACACCTGGCAAACTTTGGCGTAAGTGGTGTTATCCACTTCGTTCGGCTCATTCAAAAGATCGAAACTGAGTCGGGTATTGGGAATGCCTTTGTACCGCCGGGCGATAAAGGTCCAGTGCTTCGCGAAAACATCCTGCACGTCCCTTTCCTGCCAGAGGTTTCGCGGCTCCTTAGGCTGATTAATGCAATATCCCGGCGCCCGGTGGATATTGAGACAGACGTGGATCCCGTATTTTTGTCCCCACTCCACGGTCTGGTCGATGTTCCGGAAGGGTTCCTCATGAATGATGTTCCAATCCCCATTTTTAATCCAGATTCGGTAATCCATGGGCAGACGGGAGTAGTTGAAACCCCAATCGGAAATGAGTTGGAAGTCTTCCTCATTGAACCCCTGGTTGCTGTGCTGGAGGGAATAACGCCCCTGGAGGTTGAAACCCCGCCAACGGGGCAGGAAAGAGGCGGAGGGTTCGGGTAGACAGATGGGAGATGGGTTCAAAGGGTTTGCGATTCTAAAAATGAATCAGGAATGCCCATCCTTCAGTGGTTTTTCTTGGCGAGGGCGATGATGTACTTCTCGATCTTGTTCAAGTCATCCCGGTTGATGGCGATAGTCTGCACGCCGGCACGATGGATGGTCCTGCCCATTTCAATAAAGGATTCGGTGCGGACCACCTTGGCCAAAAACTTCAAAACCGACTCGTACCGGGGCAGGTGCAGGCCGATTTCCACCACCGCGCCGATGGGAAACTCATTGTCCCCGAGAAGGGCCAGCCCTCCCAGCGAGATATCCTTGGTCACCGCGTGGTAGAGGGAAGATTTATGCGAAAGCGCTGGCATCTGTTCAACGGTGGTATTTTTATAATCCACGTTTTCCAAGACCTTTTTGGAATCCTTGTCATCCACGAGCCGGTATTCCACCTTGACCGTGGCCACCACGCGTTCATGTTGGCGTTTCTCGACCCACCCTTTTTTCATGCCCATGCGTTTCCCTCTTTTCGCCCTGGTTTACCGTGAATTATAGCCCGTTCAGGTTGCTTTGCTAAAGGCTCGCCAATTGATTTTGAGGTTTACCCTCCTGCCAACCCAGAATAAGGCAGGAGGCTAAAATCAAAAGTGTCCCCAGGATGAAGTGGGGAGTCAGGGGTTCTCCCAGCCAGGCCCAGCCCAGGAGGGCCGCCAAAATCGGTGTTAAAAGGGATAGCAGAGTCCCCATGGCGAAACTGGTATAGCCATATCCTTGAGTGAACAAAAGCTGTGCCCCCATAGCGCAGAGGCCCATAGCCAGAAGAATCATTAGCCCAGTTCCATCCATGGGTTGGAACTGGCCCAGGCGGGACAAAAAGCCGCCCATGAAGGGAAATAGCAGTAGGCCCAGACCGGCGAAGAAAAATCCAAAAAGGGTGAAACTGCCGAAGACCGTCAGGGCATTGTCGGTTTTGCGGGCCACCTTGATGGCCGCCACGCCCCCGCCCGCGGCCATGCCGGAAAGAACCCCCGTGAGATCACCCCAATCGAAATGATCAAAACTCACTCCCAGAACCAACCAAACTCCCAGCGCCGCCATCAACAGGATCAGGGCAAAACCCTTGGGCGGCTTGTGTCTCAGGAAAAGCACACCAAACACATTGGCCCAGATGGAGTAGGTGTAATTAAGAAGGGTTCCCTTGGCGGCCGTGGTCAGCTGAAGGGTCATGAAATAGAGTAAAACCGTCAGGCCGCCTAAAATTCCACGCCAGAGCAGGGCTTCGCGGTTCACGATCCTGATCTTCTGGGTTCCCCCATAATGCAGCAGGGCAATCCCTAAGAGCGCAATGACGAACCGGCAGAAGCAGGTCTGAACGGCCCCCAGGTCGTGCTGGTTTCCCCATTTCACCAGGATCGGCAAGAAGCCGAACAGAACACCCGAAAGGGACATCAACAGGATGCCTTTTTTCTTGAGCCTCATAGATGCTTCAAGACGTGCCTTAGGTCCCTGCCGATCAATTCCCAATCGCCCTGGCCGTGGAGGAATCGGTCCGGGTTCACGGTGATCCGTTTGCCCGCCACCTTGAAGACCTCCCGGTCGGACCGGCTGTCGCCCAGCACGATCGTGTGTTTCAGTGGCACCTGAAGGCGCTTCGCCAGGTCCTTGAGATAAAGGGCCTTTTCGTGTTCCTCGAAAATGCTCATACCCCGGCCCGTGACACGCCCCTCCTTAATCTCCAGGGTGGTCCCCCTTACCTCATCGAAACCATATCGGTCCATGAAATACCTCGCGGAAAGTTCATACCCCAGTGTGCTGATGGCCAACAGATGGCCCTTTTTTTTGAGCTCCCGGACCGTCTCCCGGATTCCCCTCATTTTGGGAATCAAATCCAGGGCCCGGTGGATTTGGGCCAGTTTCCATCCCTTCATGCGTCGAGTGACTTTCTTCGCGAGGGTCAGGTGGTTAGTTTTTTCGACCAGCCAATCTTCTTCTAGTTTACGGAAAAAGGTTTCCTCGCCCATCTGCCGGAAGATGAACCGGGTCGTGGAAACGCCGTAGGTCAGGGTACCATCGAGGTCGAAGAGAATGACGCGTTTGGGGGGCAAAGAAAGGGCCTTTCACCGTGAAGTGGAAGGCCCTAATAAAGAATATTAAATAAGTTTTTTCAAGATAATAACGGATTCAAATTAACGCATGACGATCACCTTGCCCATTCTTTGAATCGGACCCGCAGGTCCTTCCATTTCCACAACATAGACGTAAAGCCCGCTGGCAACCTGATTTCCCCCAGAATTAACCAAGTCCCATTCCAGTGTGTTAAGCCCTTTGTTACCCGCCGCAGAAGTCTGATACACCCTTTCCCCCAGTAGATCGTACAAAGTCAACTTCATTTGAGCTGGTTCGGCCAACTGAACCCTAAATTCGATGGGTTCCCCATCCCGGGAGATGTTTGGCGCCGCAATAACCGAAGGAAGCGACCTTTGCTCAGATGCCGGGGTCGGCGACAGCGTTTGAGTGGGCGTCACAATTCCGATCCCACCCTCTTGGGGGCTGGGCTTTACTGATTTCCCGCCTGAGCACATGGAGATGGAAACACTGCCGAGAATGGTGCTTCCACCGCATAAATAAGTGCTGTTTTGGATTCCGACCACATCGAGGTTCGTGTAACCCCCGCTTGTCACGGTAGCCGGAACCGTGACCGACTTGACGACCGTAACAGGTTTGCTAGTCGGGAGGGAGCCGGTGTTATAGGACGCGGTACAGCCATTCCCCCAAACGATGGTGATGCCATTCCCAAAGCCGATGCTGTAGTCATCGGTTTGGTTTTGCTGATTGGTCGGTCCGAAGATGGCCGTAACGGAGATGGATTGCCCGACCGTTACGCACCCGCTTGCCGAATCGGAAACGGCGATGGACCTAAAAGGAGTCGGGTAGAAGGTCAGATTTGCGGTTGGAGTATAAGTGATTGTGGCCGTCCGGGTCGGCGTGTTGACGGTGGGGGTCTTGGTAGGTGTGTTAACCGTGGCCGTGTTGGTTGGTGTCCAAGTCATGGTGGGTGTGTTAACTATGGGCGTGTTGGTCTTGGTGGGTGTGTTGACCGTGGGCGTGTTGGTCGGTGTCCTAGTCTTGGTCGGCGTATTGACCGTGGGCGTGTGGGTCGGTGTCCAAGTCTTGGTCGGCGTATTCACAGTGGGAGAGTTGGTTGGGGTCCAGGTCTTGGTTGGCGTTTGAGTGAAAGTGTTAGTCCAGGTATTTGTTCCTGTAAAGGCCGGGGTCCAAGTGGATGTCAATGTTGGAGTCCATGAAGGCGTAGGATCCGTCGTATAGGTAAATGTTGGTGTATAGCTTTTGGTTGGAGTCCAGGTGGGAGTAGGGTCGGTGGTAAAAGTAAAGGTTGGTGTGAAATTATTCGTCGGAGTCCAGGAAGGTGTAGGGTCCGTCGTATTGGTAAATGTTGGCGTATAGCTTTTGGTTGGTGTCCAGGCGGGGGTAGGGTCGGTGGTGAAAGTAAAGGTTGGGATCGGTGTTCCGCACGGTGCGATCTTGACAACCGCATCTGGCCCTCTCCCGGTCACGTACAAATTCCCCTGAGCGTCCAACGCCATCCCTGTCGGCTGTATCCCCGGATTGCAAAAATGATCCAACGTCAACAGACCCGTACTGGAACTCATGTCGAATACCAAGAATTCGTTCTCCCCATAGCCCGGCACAAAGAGATGATTTCCTGTATCCATTCCCATTTGAAACGTAATCCACGATGCCAACGATACCCCTGAACTCCACACCGTCGTCGGAGACGAAAAAGTTATGCTCCCAGTCGTTTCAGAAACTTTTTTGAACATGGTAATTTGTGGATAACTTGACTGGTTATCCCCCACATATAAATAATTTCCAGTCACCAGCACTCCCCCAATGGACGTGCTGATCCCGGTGAGATTAGTCGTGACCGGAATGTAATTGCTTCCACTAGTCTGATACACCTTCACCCCCGAGCTATCGGCCGTGTAAACATCCCCGTTCGTCACATCCACCGACAATCCCTTCACTTGGCCTGACGAGCTGACCGTGGCTGTCACGGCTCCCGACGGGGTCATCTTCACCCAGTTGCCGTTTTCACCCACATAGAGATATTCCCCATAGAAATTCATGCCAAAGGGAACATTGGAGACTGAAATCGGTGTGATTCCGTTGGTCACGGTCGTGCCGCTATTCAAGTTGAAAATCTGAATCTGATTATTTCCCGTATCCGCCACGTACAGGATGCCGTTGGTAGAATCCAGCGCCTCACCATAGGGTCCATTGAAGGTTCCTCCCGAACCTCCCAATATCGTTTGGGACACCTGGCAACTATTACAAACCGAGGTGGGGGTTGGCGTGAAGGTGAGATACCACGTCGGGCTGTTGGACGGCGTCCAGGTGATTGTGGGTGTTCCTGCTGTGAAGGTCGGGCTAATGGTGGCCGTCGGGGTCCAAATAGAAGTTACGGTCGGAGTGGGGGTAGGAATAAAGCACAACCAGGAGCATGCTCCCAAACTCTCGACTTGATTGTTACCCCAATCGGCCGCATACCAGACCCCATTCCCTACGGCGATACCTTCAATATCGCTGGTATCATTTCCAGCGCTATAGGTTCCCTCAACGTTCACAGGGTTCACCGCATTCAAGTTAACCCCAAAAACACCAACCGATTCAAATCCATCTGATACGAAAACCTGGGTAGTTCCGTCGTTACAAACGGATCCGACCGCGACGTATTCCGCTGTTTCAAGGTCCGTACCTTGTGTTGCGTCCCATTGGTTAAGCCAAACTCCTTGGCCGGTAAATTCCTGTACCAAGGCCGTCTCGTTGTCGGCCACATAAACATTCCCGACTCCATCCACGGCCACTCCCTGTGGAGAATTAAAGGTTCCGTTTCCGACCGCGCCTGGAACACCCCATTGGGTGATAAATCCACCCGCGGCCGTAAAAGCCTGAATTCTCTGGTTATCTTGATCGGCGACGTATACCGTCGTGCCAGAGGACCCGGTATAAGCAGAAATGCCTTCCGGTTCCTCGAATTCTCCGGCAATCCTTCCCGGAGCCCCCCATTGGGTTATCGGTTGGCCTGAAGGGGAAAAAGCAAAGACCATATTCTGATATTCGTTCGTCACATAAACGTATCCATTCCCATCAACCGCCACGCCCATAGGTCCAGCAGTGTATTGACCCTGCCCGTATTGAATGGGGGACGTTAATTGACCTGTAATTGGGTTCAAAACATTCACTGTATGCGCACCGCCGATGCTCGAAACACAAACATTGCCTGATCCATTCAAAGCAACGCCCCATGGTTGCGAAACCGTTCCCCAAACAACCGACGAACTGCAAACGGGTAATGGGGTTGGGGTGAGGGTAACCGTCACGCTGGATATAAACGATGGCGTGTAAGTTGAACTGGGTGTTGGATTCGAGGTCTGGCACATCCAGGTACATAAACCGTATTGATCAATGCGATCATTACCCCAATCCGCCATCACCCAGGAATTCGGGCCTATCGCCAAACCCTCGGTATCACTCAAATCGGAGTCAGAAACCTGGATGGAACCTAGAACCGATACACTCATAGCCCCAGTGATCCCAAAAACTCCTACCGATCCATAACCATCGGTAACCAAAACCTGCGTTATTCCGCCCGAACAATTGCCGTTCACTGCTACAAACTCGGCTGATTCCAGGCCCGTGCCTTGGGTGGCGTCCCACTGGTTTATGAGATTCGCTCCCGCGCCATCGAATTCCTTTATTAAACCCGTTTCATTGTCGGTCACATAAATCTCTCCGAGTCCGTCCACAGCTATCCCTTCGGGCGAAATAAATGCGCTGGGCATGGTTAAAGAAGGACCCAAATTGATGACGGTTCCAGAGTTCGTGAAGGCCTGAACCCTTGAATTTTCCTGGTCGGCGACATAAACGGTCGTGGAGGAAGAACCCGAGTAAACCGCAATTCCCTGGGGATTATTAAACTGACCAATAGCCATGCCCGGCCCTCCCCATTGAGTAATGGGCGCTCCGGAATTCGCGGCGCCGGGGTTGGGGGTTCCAGACCCAGGGATGCTGGGCGGGTTGAAAACATAAACCATATTTTCAGTTTCATCTGTTACATAGACATTTCCTACCGCGTCCAAAGCCACACCCACAGGGGTTGTCAAATAACCCGAACCAATTTCGGCCACTAAAGGAACGGAGGCGGATAAATTGAAAACATCCACTAAACCATCAGCTTGATCAGCCACATAGATCAGGCCATTGGCCCCATTAGCAATACCCATTGGTTGAGCTTCCGTTAAGTAAGAAGGAGACCCACAAACAACTGTTATCGGAGTTATGGAAGGGGTTAAAGAGGGCGTAAAGGTAATAGTGGGGGTATCGGTTATAACATCAGTAAAGGTATTGCTAGCTGTCCAAGACCATGTCACCGTCGGTGTTAAGGTCGGCGTACTGGTCGTGGTCCAAGTTTTACTAAATGTTGGCGTGTTTGTGTACGTCCAGGTTGAGGCCGGCGTCAATGAAGCGCAAGGCGCAATCTTGACGAATTCTTCCGGCGACCTTCCGGTCACATATAAATTCCCCTGGGAGTCCAGAGAAACGCCAGTCGGCTGCATCCCCGGACCGCAGGTATGGTTATAAGCCAGCAAACCCGTATTGGGGTCCATGGTGAATGCGATAAATTCATCGCTCCCATAGCCCGGCATATAAATCAAATGGTTCACAGGATCTACTGCCATTTGAAACGTACCCCACGACTGTCCCAACGAGACTCCCGAACTCCACACCGTTGTCGGCGAGGAAAAGGAGATGCTTCCCGACCCCGTTATCTCCGAAACCTTTTTGAACATCGTGACCTGGGGGGGGCTAGCCTGGTTGTCCGCCACATACAGGTAATTCCCCGTCACCAACACGCCCCCGATGGATGGGTTGATGCCCGTGAGGTTCGTCGAGACCTGCGCATAACCGTTTCCGTTGGGCTGGAACACCTGCACGCTCGAGTTATCGGCCGCATAGACATCCCCGGTCATCCGATCCACCGACAAACCTCGCACTTGGCCCGATGCGGTGACCGAGGCCGTCACAGCGCCTGAAGGTGTCATTTTCACCCAGCTGCCATTTTCACCCACGTAGAGGTACCCGCCAAAAAAGTCCATTCCAAAAGGCGCGTTCAGGCCCGTCAAGGCCGCGCCCCCGTTGGTCACGGTAATGCCATTGTTCAAGTTGAAAACCTGCACCTGGTTATTTCCCGTGTCCGCTACATATAGGATTCCATCGGTCGAATCCATCGCCTCCCCGTAGGGGCCGTTGAAGCCTCCGCCCGAACCTCCCGTGACCGCCTGCGTTATCTGACAACCATTGCAAACCGTTGTGGGCAATGGTGTGGCGGTCGGCGTCGATGAGGCGCAAGGAGCAATCTTGACGAATTCTTCCGGTGATCTTCCCGTCACATATAAATTCCCCTGGGAGTCCAGGGAAACGCCAGTCGGCTGCATTCCCAGATTGCAAGAATGGTTGAATGTCAGCAAACCCGTATTTGGATCCATATTGAATGCCAGAAATGCTAAGTCCAAATAACCCGGCGCGTAAATAATATGGTTTACAGGATCCACCGCCATTTGAAATGTATTCCACGATGCCCACGAAACCCCCGAACTCCATACCGTGGTCG
This sequence comes from uncultured bacterium, assembly GCA_964525605.1. GTDB lineage: Bacteria > Oederibacteriota > Muellerivitia > Muellerivitales > Muellerivitaceae > CAVTWJ01. Next base: position 2,247 of record CAZGKT010000057.1, on the reverse strand, counting down.
GCGAGGAAAAGGATATGCTTCCCGATCCTGTTATTTCCGAAACCTTTTTAAACATGACAATCTGCGGGTTGCTGGCCTGATTGTCCGCCACATACAGGTAATTCCCCGTCATCAAAACCCCCCCGATGGAGGTGCTGATGCCCGTAAAGTTCGTCGAGGCCGGCGTGTAACTGCTTCCGTTGGGCTGGAACACCTGTACGCCCGAGTTATCGGCCGCATAAACATCCCCGGTCATCCGATCCACCGACAAACCCCTCACCTGGCTCGAGGTAGGGATCGAGGCCGTCACGGCACCCGAAGGGGACATCTTCACCCAGCTGCTGTTTTCACCCACATAGAGATTACTCGCATAAAAATCCATTCCAAAAGGCGCGTTCAGGCCCGTCAAGGCCGCGCCCCCGTTGGTCACGGTAATGCCATTGTTCAAGTTGAAAACCTGCACCTGGTTATTTCCCGTGTCCGCTACATATAGGATTCCATCGGTCGAATCCATCGCCTCCCCGTAGGGGCCGTTGAAGCCTCCGCCCGAACCTCCCGTTACGGCCTGCGATATCTGGCAACCATTGCAAATAAAGGTTGGAGTAGGCGTGAGGGATGGCGTCCACGGCGGGCTATTGGTTGGTGTCAAAGTCGGGTCAATGGCCGGTGTCCATGAGGGTGTTTGTGTCAAACTTGGATCGGCAATTGGGGTATTCACTGGCGTAAAAGTCCATGCGGGTGTGGTAGGCACCGTGGGTGTAGCCGTGGGCACGACGGTCAGCACCACCGAGGGAAAGGGGTTCCAATAAGCCAAAACCCGGTTCCGGTTGGTGTCAGAAAAGAACAGGTTGCCCTGAGAATCAAAAGTAGACGAGGTTCCGGCCTGGGATTGGAAATCGTTCAAAATTCCGTCTGGAATGATGGGGTTCGTGGGACTGAAGGGCCTGGCCGTGGGGTTGTAGAAAAACACGGGCCATCGGGCGTTTCCGGCCGACTCTCCCATGTTCCCCACAACCATCACTTGGTTATCCCAACGAATGGCGGGTTCCAGCGGAGCGGTCAATGCAATATATTGGCTGGCCGATCCGTAGTTATCAGATTCTATCGTGTTGAAGCTTGTTTTGTCATAAACGCGCGTGGCGGAGATACTTCCTACTAGGCAGGTCGCGGCTCCATTCGGAAATTGGGAGGCATCGTATTCCAAAAGCCGGTAATTACCTTGGCCCTCCAGTGAAAAGTCTGAAACAAAAACGTTTCCCTGGTGGTCCACGACCACCGAACCAGGCAAATATAACCCGTCGGCCGTAGGTTGGGAACAATTGCCGCTATAGTTGCAATTGGTGGAGCTGATTGTAGGTTGACCCAATATTACATCGACTTGGGGGTTGGTCGCGGGGTTCCGAACACGGAAGACCCGGTTGTTATCCGTGTCGGTGACCCAAAGATTGGGACCGGTCGGGTCAGACGAAATCCCATCCAAACGCTGATTCCAGGTCAAGAACTGTCCTGCGTTCCCAAGGATTGGGAGCGTGGTATTCGTGAGCTGATAAACGGAGGCCTCCCAAGGCGTCAAGGGTAACTTGTAAGCTTCAATGAAAGGATTGGGGTTGTTGCTTCCGCGAACCACCCAGAGGTATTGAAATCCACTAGACGCGGAAGGCGGATCAGCGGTGACCCGTCCAAAGAGCGTAGCACTAAAGGGGATCAGGTAATGGTTATATGTGGTCCCCGCATAACCATCAGGCTTCTTGTAATTGAATAATCCCAAAGAGGGATTGGAATAATCCAAAGCCCAATAATCAATCCGGTTGTCATCCGATGAGATCAGCTGGGTCACTCCCGATGTCAGGGCGACCGCCAGCCCCCACCCCTCGGTGGTGTTTGGAGAGTAGGAATTATTGGAAAGTGGCGGGTTAGAGATTTGCTTGAACAGGTCCACATCGGGCGCCGTCGCCACATTCGGGGGCAGGGCATTAGGTCCTGAAATGGGTCGAGGATTGGGATACCGCCAAACATTCACTCCGTCCAGAAAAGCCAAAAAGGTGTTACCCACCCGATCCACTCCTATCCCGCCCTGGAAGTTGTTACTCGGTTGTATAGCGTAACTGGATGAACCTGCACTGGCTGAATACATATAATTGAAAAAAGTCGGAGGGTAATTCGAGGTGGGATTCGTCACGAAGGATCCAGTTGTAGGATTGTTATTACTAAATGCGTTCAACAAAACCTTATTGAGCGCGTAGGAGATTCCTCCGTTGAAGCTGAAGA
>CAZGKT010000056.1:0-21220 GCA_964525605.1 uncultured bacterium | reverse complement strand
CCACACCCACCTCGACCCCGACCTTCACGGTTTCGAATACGCCGACCGACACACTCACCAACACGGCCACGGAAACCGCGACCTTTACCTCAACCAACACGCCCACGACCACATCGACCTTCACCCAGACCGAGACTCCGACCCCGACCTCGACTCAGACTTCGACGGAAACTCCGACACAAACTCCAACTGTTACCCCGACCTTAACGACCACCAATACCTCGACGGCATCCGCTACCACCACACCCACCTCGACCCCGACCTTCACGGTTTCGAATACGCCGACCGACACACTCACCAACACGGCCACGGAAACCGCGACCTTTACCCCGACCAATACTCCCACAGCCACCTCAACACTCACCGCTTCGAACACACCCACCGAGACCGAGACGCCGACTTCCACTTCGACCCCAACCAATACATCCACGGTTACTTCAACCGAAACGGTCACCCACACGCCTACGGCTTCCTCCACCGCGACACCCACCCTGACCCCGACCGCGACCTTCACGGTTAGCTCGACTTTCACGGCCACCAACACCCCCACGGAAACCGCGACCGTTACCCCGACCAATACTCCTATCGCTACCGCGACCTTCACATCGACGAATACACCCACCGAAACCGCCACGGCCACCTCGACCTTCACCGTCACCGAAACTCCTACGGTTACCTCGACCGTCACCGCCTCGAACACGCCGACCGAGACCGAGACGCCGACCGCTACCACTACCCCGTCCTTTACCTCCACCATCACCGCAACTTTGACCCCGACCAACAGTCCAACCCAGACTACCACGGTCACTCCGACCACCACGCCCACGCAGACCGCTACTGTAACCGCCACCTCGACCACCACCTTCACCGTTTCGAATACACCGACCTTCACCGCGACCAACACCTTGACGGTTACGCCGACGCTGACGGTGACCAACTCACCGACCCAGACCTCGACTAAGACGCAGACGAATACGCCCACGCAAACCTCGACCCATACAGCTACCTTTACCCCCACCGAAACGGTCACTCAAACCATGACCCACACGCTCACCGTGTCTCCCACCCCCACCTCAACCAAGACTCCGACCAGCACGCCCCCACACACCCAGACGGGGACAGATACCCACACCCCCACGAATACCCGTACCGAAACCATGACCGAAACACCCACGATTTCGCCGACGTTTACTTTCACCCATACGGATACCCACACGCCCACCCTTTCCCCAACCTTTACCTCGACCAAGACCGAGACTCACACGCCCACACTGACCAATACACCCTTTATGACCTCAACCCCCACCGCCACCCTGACAGCTACGCCCACCAAGACCACGACCTTTACCCCGACCCAAACCTTCTCCCCGGCCTTTACGATCACGAACACTTACACCTGGACGCCCTCGATCACCCCGACTTTCACCTTTACCTACACGCCCACGTTCACCCCCACCTCCACTTACACGACCACCCCCACCTACAGCTACACTCCGACGGTGACCAACACCTACACCTTTACCCTGACTCCTACATCCACCGCCACGGCTGTATTGGGATTGGTGAAGAATTCTTCCGAGCACCAGGCCAGCCCGCTGGACATCATTACTTACACCCTGACCTACAGTAATCCCGGCAGTTCGCCGGTCATAAACCCGGTCTTGGTGGATAACCTGCCGCCCACTTCTGAAATGCAATATGTGGCCAGTTCCGCCTCCATGGGCGGAACTTATAACATCGCCAACAACACCCTCAACTGGACCCTGGCCACGGTCGCGCCGGGGCAAGTGGTAAACGTGACCTATCAAATACAGGCCTCCTTGGTCTCGGCGACTGCCAAAACCAATATCCTGGTCAACAACGCCCAGTTGACCTATGCGGGCGGAACGGCTTCGGCCACGAACAGCGTGACCGTAACGGGTTCCTACGTGATTCACCTGGCGGTGTACAACTCGGCCGGGGAATTGATGAAAGACTATCCGGCCTTTGAGCTGAACAGTTCGATCTCCAACTTCACCATCGTGAACGGGAATATCACCACTGATTCCCAGTCCGTCTCGATCCTGTACGACAACCTGAACGTGGGAACCTGGGACGCCACGACCAACTCGGGCGACAAGGTTTCAAACGGGACCTACATCATCAAGATCGACAGTACCGATCCATTCGGCGTGACGACCTCGGTGAGCAAGGATGTGTCGGTCTTGATCGGGCGGAATGTCCTGTCGGCGACGGTCTTCAACGAGGCGGGCGAAGCGGTGAAGCACTTCGATCAGGCTGAATTGCAGGCTTTGGTGGCGGGTAGTTCAAGTTCGTTACAGGCCTCTGATTATGACGTGGCGCAGATCCGCCTGGCCAATAACGTGATCCAACCTGATTATTCCGGCGCTACCTCGGGTAGCAAGGTGTTGACCATCACCATGGGATCTGGCAGAACCTTCACCTATAACGGAATAGCGGACAACGGGGCGATCCTGATGCCGGGAACCTATTACATCCAATTCGAGTCGCAGGTCCAGGGCCAACCTGACCAGGAAATCAGCTTGACGTTCCGCGTTGAGGGCGGGGCTAACGGCATCGGCGGAGTGGTTCTGGCCCCCAATCCGATCCGGGTCAGTCAGCTCACGCAGATCCCCTATTTCATCATCAACACCGGGGCGGCCAATGTGACCGCCACGACGGTGAGGATTTACACGGTCGCGGGGGAACTGGTCAAGAACAACCTGACCAACGACTCGGGCAACCCCGGCGTGGTCCACTGGGATGTGGCTCAAGAAAACATCGCCAGTGGTACCTATCTCGCGGTGATCGAGCTTCATTCGAACAATGGGGTTATCGGCCATAAAATCATGAAGGTACTGGTCATTCGCTAAACCATTTGCCGTTGAATCAAAGCGTGAAAAAGCCGGGTCCCAAAAGACTCCGGCTTTTTTATTCGAATTAACGGTTTTTGCTAAAAAAACTCAAAGTTTCTCAGTGTCTTACGCACAGGGTCACCGGCAATAGCCCATCTCATTTAGCTATTTTTTGAAACCTTGGTATCTGGACTTGGGGGAAGAAAAAGGTTTGACGTTTAGCGGGTTTTGCCTATCCTTGGATTTCATGAAAGCCAAAAAAAACGTTTTTTCGCCCCTAAAATCCATTTTCTTCGCGGGGAATTACACCATAGGATTTATACATTGGGTGGCCGGTGCCCATTGCTGGGCTGAGGATTTAACCGGCCGGCTTTTGCCGATCTTCCCTAAAATTTTCAGGCATTTTTTCAAAGTTTTTCTATGGTCCTTGGAAGTTTGTCTTTTAATCAATCTTTTTGGGGCCTATAGGGGTTGGCTAATGAAAGCGGTTCCTTCCGAAATCGCCATGGCTTTCCTACTTAAGTCAGTTATCTTCCTATATATAAAGGTCTTTTGGCCTCAGGTTTTCCCCGAGATCTTGCCGGGGATGCATGTTTTCTTTTGTCCCCAGTGTTATAAGAAACAAAGGTTTCGCTTTATGCCGGTTTCCTTGAGATTTGGCCATTATGTTACTTACCTTTGCCATCATTGTTCCTGCTTGGTGGATGGTTGGGGAAACCAGGTTTTTTACCCGTCCATACGAATCCAGGGACAAATATGGATCCGTTTCGGGCAAACCATGGCGGTTTCTGCAGGAATGATTGTTCTGGGTGTTATTTCAGGAATGTGGGTCTGGGGTCTGTTTTAAAACCGAAGAGTTGGTTTACTCGGCCCAGGGCGGGCGCTCACCCGTATTAAGAACGATATTGGTTTTGGTTCTTCAAAAGAATTCTTTTCAACTAAATTAATAACCAAATATTAACCCTGTGATACTTATCGCGCATTTTCCGCGAGGTGAGAGCTAGGATTTTGTTGGGGTATCAAAACGCAAAATTTATTTTGGTTATGTGGCAGGCGATGAGATGGATGTTTTAGGCGGGTTTTTTAGGGAAAATTTGGCCCAACGTATCGGTAAGGCGTTTTGAAAATTCGAATTTTTTAGGATCTTCAGCCTCAAAGGGGGCGTCATACAGGGCGTAAACCTTGGTGAAACCCTCTTCGGTCAGCCAGGCAGGTGAAGCCTGGTTGCAACCGACGATTCCCAAGCACTTGATCCCCATTTTTTTCGCCAATCGGGCGACCGCTACCGGTGCCTTGCCTTCCCGGCTGGTATCATCCAGCTTTCCTTCACCTGTAATGACCAGGTCGCAGCCCCTCATGTTTTCTTCCAGTTTGAGGGTTTGGGAAACGAAATCGAATCCCTTTTCTAATTTGCCTCCCAGAGCCAGGACCGCCATTCCCAGACCCCCTGCGGCGCCAGCGCCGGGATTGTTTTTCAGCAACTGGCCCGAAGCGTTGGAAAGAATGTTGTCAAAGTGAAACAGGCTTTTTTCAAGTACTTCCACCATTTCAGGCGTAGCGCCTTTCGCCGGCCCAAAAAACCGAGCGGCTCCATGGTCGCCCAAAAGGGGTACCTGAACGTCTACCCAGCCGGTCAAACCCATTCCTTTGAGCTTGTGCAGGGCTGGCTCCAGGTCAACGGAGGTAATGGATAAAAGGTGCTTGGCTGAAATCCCGGAAGGGGGAAGTGGTATTTTGGACTTAAAAATGACCCCCAAGGCTTGGAGAAAACCTATTCCCCCATCCACTGTGGCGCTTCCGCCCATCGCGATTTTGATGTGTTTGGCCTCGTGGCGCAGGGCCTCTAAAACCAACTCTCCTGTACCGTAACTAGTGGTGGACATGGGATCGTATTCTTGGGGAGTTAAACGGAAGAGGCCGGACGCCTGGGACATTTCAAGAATTGCCGTATCCTTTTCGGGTAATTGCGCCCAACCCCATTGAGCCTCTTTTTCTCGCATGAGGGGATCATGAACGAAAACGGTTTGAATTTTGCCCTGAAGTAAATAAATAATCGAAATCAAGGTTCCTTCACCGCCATCGGCGATGGGAACAAGCCTGAGCTGGGCCTGTGGAAGAAGTTTTTGCAGATTGTTACGAAAGTTTTCCGCGGCTTCCTGGGCCGTGCAAATTCCCTTGAACTTGTCCGGCGCGATCAGGATTTTCATGGGGCTCCTAACGCTTTAAACGTTTAGGGTTTCAACCCTAGGGGCTGGAATTTAACTTAGGTTCAGCGATAAGATCACTACGCCAACTTTAAAAGTTAAACTAAAAGACGTCAAAAAGGCTTAATGGAACCATTGCGCGAGGCAAATTAAGCTAAACCTTGTTAACGACTTACATTTTAAGGGGAGAAAATGGCTTCGCAAGACCAATCCATCACGTCACTGCAAAAAGATTCCGTGGTTTTTCCGCCAAATATTGAATTTGCGAAAAAATCCCATGTCCAAAGTTTAAAACAATACGAAGAACTTTATCGAAAATCCGTCAAAGATTCCCATGGTTTTTGGCTTGAAGCCGCCCATGGGGAAATTTCCTGGTTTAAGAAACCTCTAAAAACCCTTGAATATACCTGGGATGCCAAAAACAGAATCATCGACCATAAATGGTTTGAAGACGGCGAGCTCAATGTGGCGGTTAATTGCCTTGACCGCCATTTGGCCTCCCGGAAAGAACAAACGGCCATCCTTTGGCAAGGTGAAAAAGATGAGGAAGTCCGTCGAATTAACTATGGAGAATTGCATAATTTGGTTTGCCGTTTCTCGAACGTTCTTTTGTCTAAAGGCGTAAAAAAAGGCGACCGAATTTGTATTTATATGCCCTTGATTCCAGAGGCGGCGGTCGCGTTGCTTGCTTGCGCAAGAATTGGAGCTATTCATTCCGTCGTTTTTGGGGGGTTTAGCGCGGAATCGCTTAAAAGCCGCATTCAGGACTCCCAAAACGTATTGGTGATTACGGCCGATGTGGGTTTCCGCGCGGGGAGATCCATCCCTTTGAAATCTATCGTGGATGACGCCGTGAAGGACTGCCCTAGCATCAGGAACATTATTGTTTATAAGCGGGGAGACGGAAACGTTGAAATGGCGAAGGGGCGAGATTATTGGTGGAGTGATGAAATAGAAAAAGCTTCTCCGACGCATGAGGCCCAACCCATGAAGGCCGAGGACCCCCTGTTCATCCTTTACACGTCCGGGTCTACCGGTAAGCCCAAGGGGGTACTGCACACGATGGCCGGTTACCTGCTCCATGTGGCCATAACCCACAAGTTCATTTTTGATTATCGAGAAGGGGATATTTACTGGTGCACGGCAGACATCGGTTGGGTGACAGGCCATAGTTATATGGTCTATGGGCCCTTAGCCAATGGGGCGACGACCCTTATGTTTGAAGGTGTGCCTAATTACCCTGATCCAGGCCGTTTTTGGCAGGTGGTTTCAAAACACAAGGTCAACATTTTTTATACGGCTCCGACGGCCATTCGGGCCCTCATGCGGGAAGGCGAAAGCTGGCCCGCGAAATACGATCTTTCTTCCCTGCGCGTTTTGGGCTCGGTCGGGGAACCCATCAATCCGGAAGCTTGGATTTGGTATTACAAAAATGTGGGCCGGGGAAATTGCCCCATCGTGGATACCTGGTGGCAGACCGAAACGGGAGGCATCCTGATCGCCCCCCTGCCGGGAGCTATGAATTTGAAACCGGGAAGTGCCAGCAGGCCATTTTTCGGCGTGGAGCCGGTGATTTTGCGGGATGACGGTACGGAATGCGGACCCAATGAGGGCGGAAAACTTTGCATTAAAAAACCCTGGCCTGGCATCATGCGAACTACCTGGGGTGATCATGAACGGTTTATAGATACGTATTTCACCGCCTATCCCGGACTTTATTTTACGGGCGACGGCTGTCGGATGGATTTGGATGGCGATTACTGGCTTCTCGGACGTGTGGATGATGTCGTCAACATATCAGGCCATCGCATTGGTACAGCGGAGGTGGAAAGCGCGTTGGTATCCCATCCGATGGTTTCCGAAGCGGCGGTGGTCGGCTATCCGCATGAAATTAAGGGCCAGGCTCTTTACGCCTACGTCACGCTGAAGGAAGGCGTAGCCTTGACGGAGGCGTTGAAACAACAGCTTGTTCAGCACGTCCGTAAAGAAATTGGGGCAATCGCTCAACCCGACAAAATTCAATTCGCGGAAGGTTTGCCCAAAACGCGGAGCGGCAAAATCATGCGGCGAATTTTAAGAAAAATAGCTGAAAATGAGACGGGAAATCTGGGTGATACAACCACTTTGGCTGATCCATCAGTGGTTGATAAATTGTTAAAGGGGCGGGAAAAATAAGCGCCCTGAAATTTTCGATACCTCGGCTTTTGTTGAGGGATTGTTTCTCGCCTTTTTAAACGGGTTTTTTAAATGGATTTTTTCGATTTTTAGTTTCTCCGCCACCGATTATTAAAAATTCTAGTTTCGGGTCAGGTTTTACTACCGATTTTGGCCTTATTTAAAACACACGAAAACAAGCCTTTTCAGGTTATCCCCAAGAATTGGTTTGTGGACGAAACCAACCGAAGCATCAACACGTCTAATATAATGAAGGTTTATGAACAACGGGCTTTGCAAGCCTTTTTCCATACCACGAGGTGACGGTTATGAAAAAGAAAACGTTAACAGTTCTGATAGCTATTTCATTTTTGCCGGCGCTACCCGCCTTTGCTTTTGATCGCGGTGGAGGGGGAGAAGGATATGATCGAGGGAGTGGTGGCGGAAATTGGCAGGTGCGGTCTGTAAGTGATTCGCAGACGGGAAATTCGAATCAGGGTGTTGGAGTGAAGGCCCGCAGTGGGGGGGGGACCTATCATCAAGGCGGATCAAACCATAAAACCCATCGGTCAAACCCTCAAGCCCGCGGTCAAGGCGGGAGTGGATACCAACGGCCCCAGAATAATGGGACTCACCATTTTGGCGGATCTAGTACTTTGAGCCGTTCGAATTCCGTGGGAACCGGAGGAACCTATCCCTCGGCGTCCTATACGCACCATTTTGGAAATACAAGCTCGGGTTCTGTGTCGAGCAATCGGAATTTTTCGGGAGCGGGTTCTAACGGACGACGTTCAGTACCGCTTTCTTCTCAGGCGAGGGGATTAGGAATCACCCATGGACCTCAGGCTTTTACCAACCGAAATCAGCTCATGCCGGTTGATCGGGCCCATGTCAGGATACCCCAGCCTTCTTCGGGACCCCAGGGTTCCGGGATTCATGCCTCTGTCATCTCTCGCACCTCCATGAACGGTCCCATAGTCCGGTCTCAAATGGCCGTGGTGGGCAGGGCTCAGATTACAGCTCAGATTGGCGTTTACAACCGCACCGAAGTCGTGCCAAATAGTTATTACTGGCACACTTACAACGGATGGAACTATTGCCACTATTACGACCCATACGGTTATCACTGGTACGGCTGGTACGTGGGAGGGAGCTGTTTTTGGTCCCGCTACTGGGGAGGAAACTGGTGGTGGTATGATCCGGTATATTTCCATTGGTGCTATTGGAACGACGGCTATTGGTGGTGGCAGGATCCGGCCAACGTGCAAACGGTTTATGTTTATGACAATGGCGCGTACGTCAACGCCGCTTCTGTAGGAGAAACTGCCAGCTCATCTGCTCCCACAGGATCGCCTTCCGGAACGGGAATGGATAATTCTTCCTCCGCTTCCGCCGATTCGATAGCCCCGGATACCGCCACGAAACCTCTGGCACCTGTTTCGATCGACAAGGTCCTCAACAGCAAGGATGGCAGCCGGCAGGTCAAAATTGTCGGTGGCGACGCTTTCCTGTATGACACGGTTTCGGCGGATAACGACAACAAGCCTGTGTTTCTTTCGGATAACGTGAAAGATGTGAAGTTTATTCCTGGGAGCGCTGGCGCGCCTCCACAGGTGTTGGTCACACTGACCGATGGGACTGTCCAAACCTATGATTCGGACGGAAACTTGGTTCAGGATAAGGGACAGATCTGAAGTAAGAAAAATTCTAATCCCACGATGATAGAATAAAAATTACCTTTAGCTCCTCGGGAAAAACCGGGGCGTTTCTATATCCTGGATTGATATGGACTCTCATTACAAGCATGGAAATTTTGGAACCAGGGCGACGTCAACCGTTGACAAAGAAGAGGTCGAGTCCTAAACTTCTAACCAGTAGAAAACGCGAGGCGTTAAGGTCCAACTTGCCCCGGCGTTCCTGATGTTGAGGTAAACAGGGAGCTAAAGCGGCGAATGTTTAAGAGAACCTCCTAAACCCGAGCCGCCTAAAAAGCGACTTGGGTTTTTTTGTTTGGGGAGTCTGAGGAAATCCGTGTTTTTAAGGATTTTCAAGGAAAAATTGGTAGTTCCGGCGAGGCTTTAATCAGAACCAACTTGCCCCGGCCGGTCCCGTTTCCCGGTCATTAAGGGAACGAGAAAAACAGGGTGCTAAAGCGGTGCGAGATCATGAGCCCCTCATCATCCCAACCCGCTAACAAACGGGTTCGGGTTTTTCCCGGACCTTTTCAAATCTAAGATTGGAAAGGACGCAGAAATGTCTCAAATCGACTCGAAGTTAAAGGTTGAATCCCTGGCTTTGCACGGCGGCCAGGAAGCTGATCCCACCACGGGTTCTCGCGCCGTCCCCATCTACCAGACGACATCCTACCAGTTCAAAAGCACGGATCACGCCGCTAATTTGTTCGGGCTCAAGGAATTCGGGAATATCTATACCCGCTTGATGAATCCGACGACGGATGTGCTGGAAAAACGAATGGCTGTCATCGAGGGGGGCGTAGGAGCCCTGGCGGTTGCCAGCGGCCAATCAGCTATCACGCTCGCTCTCTTGAACATCGCCCAATCAGGGGACGAGATCGTTTCTGCCGATAATCTCTATGGCGGAACCTACAACCTCTTCCATTACACTTTCGCGAAGTTCGGGATCAAAGTAAATTTTGCTCCTTCGGAAGATCTGGAGGCTTTTAAAAAGGCCATCACCCCGAAAACCAAGGCCATTTACGCAGAATCCATTGGGAATCCTAAAAATAACGTGGCGGATCTGGAAAGCCTTTCCAAGATCGCGCATGCCAACGGAATTCCCCTGATTCTGGACAACACGGTCTCACCCTATCTATTGCGCCCCTTCGATCATGGGGTGGATATCATTGTTTATTCCGCCACGAAGTTCATCGGGGGGCATGGCACCTCCATCGGCGGGGTCATTGTGGACTCGGGAAAGTTTGATTGGACCAACGGAAAGTTTCCATTGATCGCGGACCCGGACCCGAGCTACCACGGGATCAATTTTGTGGAGGCCTTGAAGCCCATGGGCAACATCGCCTACATCATCAAGGCACGGGTGACCCTTCTTCGAGATTTGGGACCCGCGATTTCGCCCTTTAACTCTTTCCAGTTGATCCAGGGTTTGGAAACCCTTCATTTGCGTATGCCCCGGCACGCGGAGAATGCACTGGCTGTTGCCAAGTATCTCAAGAAACACCCCAAGGTCAGCTGGGTTAGCTATCCGGGCCTGGAGGATAGCCCTTACAAAGCCAAGGCTCAGAAATATTTGCCCAAAGGCGCCGGGGCCATCCTGGGCTTCGGAATCAAGGGCGGTGCGGAGTCGGGAAAGAAGTTTATCAATTCACTTCAGCTCATTTCCCATCTCGCCAACGTCGGGGACGCCAAGACCCTGGCGATTCACCCGGCGACCACGACCCACCAGCAATTGTCCGAAAAGGAACAATTGGCCACGGGCGTTACGCCGGACTACATCCGTTTATCCATCGGAATCGAGCATATAGACGACATATTGGCTGATATCGAGCAAGCGCTCGGGAAAGCCTGAGGAAAAAACCATGGCGAGAATTTATTCGGATGTAACCAAGGTTATCGGGCGCACCCCTTTGGTGCGCCTGAATCGGATCACCGAAGGGGCCGGCGCGACCGTCTTGGCAAAGCTGGAATCCATGAATCCGCTGGGTTCCGTGAAGGATCGCATTGGAGTGGCCATGATCGATGACGCTGAAAGGCGGGGATTGATCAATAAAGACACCCAGATCATCGAGCCTACCAGCGGCAACACGGGGGTGGCGCTGGCCTTCACCTGCGCCTCCCGGGGGTATAAGCTCACATTGGTCATGCCCGAGACCATGAGCCTGGAACGGCGGCAGTTGATGAGAATCTTCGGGGCCCAGTTGGTTTTGACCGAGGGGGCGAAGGGCATGAAGGGCGCGGTGGATAAAGCTGAAGAATTGTCCAAAGCCAATCCAAACAGCTTTATTCCCCAACAATTCAACAACCCGGCCAATCCTGAGATCCACAGGCGCACAACCGCAGAGGAAATCTGGCAGGACACGGACGGGGCCGTCGATATCCTGGTGGCGGGTGTGGGAACGGGGGGAACCATTACCGGGGTGGCGGAGGTCATCAAAAAATTGAAGCCCTCATTTAAGGCCATCGCGGTCGAGCCTGACGCATCCCCCATCCTTTCCGGGGGTACACCCGGAGCTCACAAAATTCAGGGTATCGGGGCTAACTTCATTCCAGCGATCCTGAACAAGGGGATCCTCGACGAAGTGATCCGCGTCACCAACGAGGACGCGGGGGAGACGGCCCGAAAACTAGCCAAGAGCGAGGGCATCCTCGCTGGAATTTCCTGCGGGGCGGCCCTCTGGGCGGCCCTCAAGGTGGCCCAACGGCCTGACAATAAAGATAAAACCATCGTCGTGATTTTGCCCGACACGGGTGAAAGATATCTTTCCACCTGGCTTTACGAGGAGGCCAAGGGTTGATCCAACCGGCAGACCAGGAAGCTCATCAAAGTGAGAGGCGGCAACTTGGCCTCGTTGAAACGAAATCATACACTTTCGATGGGTTAACGCTCGAAAACGGAGATTGGCTGGGTCCTGTCACGCTTGCGTACGAGACTTACGGGGATTTGAACAACGACAAATCCAACGCCATCCTGGTCTGCCACGCTTTTACGGGGGATGCCCATGCGGCTGGGTGGCACGAGGGCGATAAGGAACCGGGTTGGTGGAGCGAACTGATCGGTCCGGGCAAGGCTTTCGACACCGACAAGTATTTTGTCATATGCACCAACGTGATCGGGGGTTGCAAGGGTTCCACCGGACCCGCTGTTTTGAACCCGGAGACGGACCGGCCCTTTGGATTAGATTTTCCCCTCGTGACGATCGGCGACATGGTGGAGTGCCAGGTTCAACTGGTGACCCGGCATCTGGGGATTCAAAAGCTTCTTTCGGTTTCCGGCGGTTCTATGGGAGGAATGCAGGTTCTTTCTTGGATGGCCCGCCATCCAGGCAGGCTGAAAAGCGCCATTCCCATCGCGACCGCCATCAAGCACACTCCTCAGCAGATCGCGTTCGATGAAGTGGGACGCCAGGCCATCATGGCCGACCCGGACTGGAAGGACGGGAACTATTATGGCGGTCCCCCTCCGGCCAAAGGTCTATCCGTGGCCCGTATGGTGGGGCACATCACCTACATGAGCGATGCTTCCATGGCTGAAAAATTCGGACGCCAGAAAAAAGCCCATACGGGCGCGGAAAAATTCACCGCCGATTTCGAGGTAGAGGGCTACTTGCGATATCGGGGCGATAACTTCGTGAAGCGTTTTGACGCCAACTCTTATCTTTACATTACCAAAGCCATGGATAATTTTGACGCCGCGCAGGGGAGGCCGTTCCAGGAAGCTCTCCGGGGACGGGACTTGAACGTATTGGTGATTGGTTTCAAGTCCGACTGGCTTTACCCCTTGTACCAATCCCAGGAAATCGTCAAGGCCTGCAAACTGGCGGGTCTGGAAGCGACTTATTGCGAGATCGAGTCTACCTACGGTCATGACGCTTTTCTCCTGGAAGTCGAGGAGGAAACGCATCTGATCAAGCATTTCCTTAAGAAGGTTTTCCACGGATACGAGGTGGCGGATGAGTCATGACCTGAAATCCATCAAGGGCGATCACCGGGTCATCCTGAACTGGATCGAACTTGGTTCCTCGGTCTTGGATTTGGGATGCGGGGACGGCGACTTGCTTTACCTGCTCATCAAGGAAAAGGGGATTAAGGGACAAGGTGTTGAGATTGACGAGCAGGCCATCTATCGTTGTGTGGCTAAGGGTTTAAGCGTCTTTCATGATGACATTGAGGGCGGGTTGACGGATTATGAAACCGGGGCTTTCGATTACGCCGTGCTGGACCAGACCTTCCAACAGATCCAACACGTCGATCGGGCACTTGAAAGCGCGCTTCGGGTGGGCAAGAAAGTCATCGTGGGTTTCCCGAATTTCGCTTATTACCGATCCCGTTTCCAGACATTTTTCTCAGGACGCACACCTGTGACGGAAGCCCTTCCTTACATGTGGTATGAAACTCCCAACTTGCATTCAGTTTCCATTCTGGATTTCACCGATTATTGCGAGAAAAGGAATATTAAGGTTCATCGAACCGCTTTTTTGAGCGGCGATAAACCCGTGAGTTTTCTTCCGAATTTTTTTGGGCAAATCGGGCTATTTGAAATTTCCAAAGGCTGAACAACACACAAAAAATTGACATTGGAATAATAAAGGGGGAGCCATGCCTCGATGTTTGGGATGTGGAAAAGATTTGAAGGAAAAAACCAGAAAATCGGTCAAGGAGCCAGGTTCGAAAGCAAAAGTTCAAAAGGTTGGTTACGAATGTTTCAATTCATCCTGCGCTGATAAAGGTAAAAAGCAGTTTTTTCTTGAGGATGGGGTGATGGTCATCCCGGTCTCCGATTAAGGCCCGTCGTGAAAATCATTTATCTGGCCGGGATCAATAATTCGGAACCGGAACATTGGCGAAGGCTTTGGTACGCTAAAATCGGCGGAGTTTGGGTGGAACATGCCGATTGGAATCATCCGAAAGCTTCCGAATGGGTTTCTGACCTGGTTCGGGCGATCGACGCCAACCCAGGCCCCAAGGTTTTTCTGGCCCACAGCCTAGGGTGCCTTTTGACGGCCCAATGGGCTCTCAATTATCATGATCATCAGTTGGCAGGCGCTTTTTTAGTTGCGGCCCCGGATCCATCAGGGCAGGCATTTCCTAAAACCGCTGAAGGTTTTTCATCTCCGCTTCTTGGACGGCCGCCATTTCCCACATGGCTATTAGCCAGCCAAAATGATTCTTATTCCACCTTTGAATTTTCAGAAAAGTTGGCTTTTCATTGGAATTCACGATTCATTGATGTAGGTGAAATTGGTCATATCAATCTGAAATCCAATCTGGGTTTTTGGGACGAAGGGTGGAGTTATTTCCAAGAATTTTTGAAGAAAAATGCATGAATTGCCAATAATTCTTTGTTTGTATAAATATTGTAACTTTTGTCAGAAATTTAAATAATGGGTAGGAAGTTTATATGAAAACCAGAGTTTAACGGGAAACACCCTAACCGAAGTTCTCCCGTAAATCGTGAAAATTCAGCAGTTATTGTTTGAAGAAAATCGCTAAAAGGGCATAGAAATTGCTCTTTTTACATTGAGTTTTCAATCCAAGCGAATAGCCGAACCAAACGCCTGAACGGTAAATACGAAAATTATGACTCTTCCGATAAAAACGTTTTTAGTTAAAGCTTTGAATGCCTCTATTTTAGGATGCTTCCTTTTGTGCCTGGGCAGGCTTTCAATTCTCAATGCTGCACCCCCCCAGCTGAAAATCTCTGGAAATCAAGTCGTGGTTGCCAGCACTGGATGTTCGATTCGCTTAAGAGGCGCAGACCTTTCTGGGATGGAATACAGTCCCACGGGGGATAGCAGCGGGTCCGCTCCCATGACGACCGTAGACGGGGTTTCCATGGAAGATTACGTCTCGATCGCCGCTGAATTAGTGACCGTTTGGCATGCCAATTTAATCCGGATCGCGACCAATCAGGATTATTGGTTTGGGTGTACAGCCAATGGACATACCCCGAATATGAATGCCTATCGGGACGAACTCCAGGCTTTCGTAAATTATTGTTCCAATAACAATGTGTATGTCGATTTTGACCTCCATTGGTCAGGAACCTCAACTAGTTCCACAACCACCGCTCCTTGTGGTGGAACCGGCTGGCAAACCTCCGCTGGCCAGCAAGATATGCCCGACATGAATTCTGTTACTTTCTGGTCCTCCGTCGCATCCGTTTATGGAAACAATCCGGCGGTCATGTTCGACCTTTACAACGAACCGCATGATGTGAGTTGGCAAGTCTGGAGAGATGGGGGTTCCACCGGGGCCACACCCGCTTATACCCCGGGACTCCAGGGGCTTCTTAATGCTGTTAGAACCGCGGGCGCCAACAATATCTGTCTGGTGGGAGGGCTCCAATGGGCTTACGATTTAACGGGGGTTGCCAGTGGGAGCACCAGTTGCACTGAGGGTAATTGCGGGCTTACGGATACAGGATCGGGATATGGGGTCATGTACACCGCCCATGTTTACAGCAATAAGGGAGCTGCATCTGAGACAACATGGGATCCTTTTGTAACCGTGGCAACAAGCATCAATGCGGTTGACGTTGAGGAATTTGGTGAGGCTTCCACCGATTCCACCAGCTTCGACCCCACTGTTCTGGGTTGGATTAATGGGGCCAATAATAAAAATTATGTATATAACGCTACGGCCTGGAGTTTTACGACCGACGATTCGCCTTCCCTTTTGTCGTCCTTCGCCGGATTTACGACCACTTCTTACCATGGCGCTCCCGTTTCCACTTGGCTTTACCAATTAAATGAGACTCCCACTCCCAATTGTTCCGGGGGAAACACGCCTACCCACACTTTTACCCCTACAATCACGATGACGTCTTCCCCATCTCCCACCGCGAGCCGGACGAATACACCTACGAATACGCCGACCTTGACTTCGACCTTAACGCAAACGACAACTCCCACCAAAACCATGACTGCGACGATCGTCAATACCAACACTTATACCACTACACCGACCGTGACTCGAACCAATACGAATACTTCTACCATGACCACGACAGCGACCTTAACGGCGACTCCGGTCATTACCAATACTACGACCTCGACCGTTACGATGACCCAGACCCCAACGTCTAGTCCCACTCAAACTTCGACGTTTACCCGGACTTTTACCTCAACCCTAACCTCGACCCAAACCGCGACCAAGACTTTCACATCGACTTTGTCTCCTACCCCGACTCAAACTGGCACTTACACGTCTACCTTCCAATACAGTGCCACGAGTACCCTATCTCCAACTTCAACTCTTTCCTCCACATCAACGGCTACCGCGACTCAGACTGGTTCTTTCACCTCCACCTTCACCCCGACCCGTACCTCCACCGCGACATCTACCTATACCGGGACCAACACCATGACTTCCACTCCTACCTCAACCGCTACACGTACGTCCACCTCCACTTCGACCTTTTCTCCTTCGGTGACATCAACCTCAACGCCCACCTCGCAATTTAGCCCCACCAACACCTTGTCTCCCACATCCACCATGACATTCACCACAACTTTTTCTCCGACCTACACTGGTACTCCTACCCACACGCCTACCATCACCAATACGTCCACTATTACCAACACTTTGACCCTGACCAGCACACCGACGAATACCCTTTCGCCCACGAACACGCTTTCCCCCACGGCCACGGGAACCTATACCATGACACCCACTTCCACCCCTACTCCAACCGTAACGAATACTTCCACGGTGACTGACACCTCCACGATTACAAATACTTGGACGAACACTCCCATCTGGACTCCAACATCAACAAACACCTACACGCCCACGGTGACGAATACGCTTACCACGACCAACACGTATACCTATACGCCCAGCTATACTCCCACGTCGGCGATGGTTTCCGCCTCGGGATCGTCCGGAACGGTCAATGTACTTTCAGGTTCCTCTAACGTGACCGTGGTTCAGATCCATTTGAACAATTCAAGCAATATGGCTGTCACTTTGACCCAGTTGAACCTTGCCGGGTCCGGCGGCAATCCATCGGGAATCACCAGCGTTAGCGTGCTCATCAACGATACACCGGCGGGATCACCCACAGCCTTTTCCGGGAATCCGGTCAACGTCAATTTGAACAATTATGTTCTACTTCCCGGGTCGCAAACCCTGCAGATCCTGGCGAATTTTTCAGGTACCGCGAATGGAACCTTCCAGCTGTCGATCGACAGCATGGCGGGAAACAGCGCCAACAACGGGGGCCAGCCAGCTGCGTTTACGGGAGTTCCTGTGTCAGGCTATACCGTAACCGTTCAGCCGCCGACATCCACCCCGACCCTCAGTCCGACGGCCACAAGCACATTCACAGCCACCGTAAGCCCCACATCCACCACCACTCCAGCACCCACACCCATTTCCGGCGTGGTGGGCATCTATCCCAACCCGGTGACGGGCCCCATTGTTCAAATCCTTCCGCCGTTTTATCCCGGCACTTCAGACGTTAGGTTGGAGGTATTTACGCTGGCGTTCCGCAAGGTACAAGACACGAAGATTCCCGCCCTTGCTTCCGGAATCGCGATTCCATTGGGCCTGACAGGCTGGGGAGGGGATCGGTTGGCCAATGGAATTTACTACGTGGCGGTAACGACCAAGTCCGGCAGGGCCATCGGGAAATTGTTGATTCTACGTTGATAATTCAACCGTTCAGATGGAACCATGCTCTGAATAGAAGTGAAACCGCAAGTAACTCTTCCTTCCGAAATGCATTTAATTCATAATTTCCACAGGCGTCCTTCTGTTTTGCTTTAGGGCGCGACTGTTACGGTTCGCGGGGAAATCCTTTTTGGAAAACTCATGGAATTTGTCCCGCTAAGATCCAAACCGTTTAATTCCCATCGTTGGAAACCCCATGAATCGTGAAGATAAAAAATCGAAATCGGTTGCCCGGGATTGGGGCCCCGGTGCTTTTACAGGGGCTTCCGTAAAATCCCTGCAGACATTCAGGGGTTTCAAGCCATTCCATTCCATCCTTCACTATTACGTTGATCTGACTTGTTTTCTGATCCCTTCCCCCAAGGCGCTTGAATGGTGGGCGATCAACCGGCGAAAGAGACTCGTCAATTTTTCAGACCTGGATCACAAATATAATAATTACTGGAAAAGATACCGGTTTGTCGCGAAATGTTTTCGAGAGATGCGAAAAACCCAAAAAAGCGTTTGCGGGACCCGGCTAGGATTTCAAGACCTATTTGTTCCTATCGTGAAAAAGGGAAATATCCTGGGTTTCCTTCAAGCGGGAACATTCAGTGTCATGGAACCCGATTCGAGCGGTCTTAAGAAGTGTTGGAGGGAACTCACGGGTCTAGCTCCGGCCCAAACCCTTCCCGAATATAGGGATTTTGTCCGCGCGGTGTTGGACATGCCCGTTCTGGACGGACCTTTGCTGGCGGCCTACCAGGAGAGCCTGGAACTTTTTGCCAATCTTTTGGCGGAAGAGATGGACGATGAAGCTGTAGCGGTTAGAACTCAAAAGCTATTAGTGGACGTTTTTTCAAAGGGGATGCCCCACAGCTACTGGATGGATTGGGCCTTGGGGAGACCCACCTCCGAGCCGGTGCCGGCTTGGGGCCGATGGGTCGGGGATTGGGATTGGGTTCAGGAGGAAATAGGGATCCATCGGGTTCCCACCACCGTTTTGACGGTGATGCCCCTTCGGCCAGGAGGCGTCACCCAGGATTGGACCGAGGAGATGCTCAGGATTTATCGGCTTCAACGGCGGGCTTTTCGATTCGCTCAAACCCTTCCTGAAACCGTAGCTGGAAAACTCGAGAATTATGGAGCCGTTTTCGTAACCTCGCCCGATCCCGGCAAACCACGTTTGCAACGACGTCAGCAGGTGGAGACAGTCGCGGTGAAAATTCGCGAGTTCGCCGAAAAGGAACTCCATGGACCCGCCATCGTTGGAATCGGAGAGATGGTTCCGCCAGGGGAACCGTTGGCCGAATCCTATCGGCAAGCCGTCCTAGCGCTCCACTTGGGACGTACCTCGGATAAGAATATTATCTTTTACGAAAAGTCCACGAATGAAACGGGGTCGAGGAGTTTTCTCGAATTGCGGAAAACCCAATCGGAATTGGACGAAGCCTTCGTTTCCGGGGCCGTTTCGGATATGGAGGCGATAAAATCACGATTTTTAAAAGAAACCCTGGACCTGTCATTTCAAAATTCCTATGAAACCCGAAGGCATTTTCAATATGCCTTGTTGAGATTGACCGATACGATGCAAAAGCGAATGGGCTTGGGAAAGAGGGAAGCGGAGCCCCTGCGGGAGAGGTTGGTTCGTTCTCTGGAGGAAGCGGGTACCCTTCGGGAGATGTTGACGGTATTTCACGATTCCATAGACGAATTAAGATATTTCACGGAACGTCCTTCCTCGTTGGGAAAAAAACGCAACCTGGAACGGGTCCGGGAATACCTGGAAGAACATTGGCGGGAGCCGCTTCGGACCCAACGGCTGGCAAAAATGGCGGGCGTTTCCCTTTCAACCTTCAGCCGCCGGTTCAAGGATATGGCGGGCTTGGGAGTGGAAGCATATTTGCAAAACCTGCGGGTCAAGGAAGCTAAAAGACTTTTAACTTCAACCCGTTTTTCCGTAGCCCGAATCGCCGGCGAGTGTGGGTTTAAGTCTGTTTCCTACTTCATTCATTTGTTTCGAAAAAAAACAGGCCATTCCCCCGAAAAATTCCGCAAGCTGCCCTGATGGGTTAAACGAGAAAGTGCCTGGAGTTCCTTCCTTTCTTCGGAAATGAAATAAAAAGCAACAGAAATGACGTTATAGCACTATTGTTTTAAGTGCTTCGAGTCGATTGGAAAAAAAGCAGTGGGATACTATATTTGATTATCAGCCTGATAAAACCGCTTTCAGACTCAAAGCATCCTTGAAGGGATGGGAAAACTTGGCCGGATTCTTTTCCGCTTTAAAATTAGAAAAACGTTTTAGTGCCCCTACGGATCATTTCGTTAAGCCCGGGTATTTCGCCCTGTTTACCCTCTTTGGTTTTCTTTCTTTCGCTTCGCCCAGTCTAGCCGCTCCTCCCATGCTTAAAGTTTCCGGCAACCAGATCGTCACGGCCAGCGGCGGTTGCACCGTGCGCCTGACCGGGGTGAATCTTGATTCTTTGGAATGGGAAGCCCAGCCAGGGGATGGTCCCAGCGGTGGCAACGGGGTTATGACTCAACTGCAGGAAGCGGTCAAATATTGGAACGTCAATTGCGTCCGAATTCCTTTGGACCAAGACTGGTGGGACGGTAACGCGCAAGCCGGTCCCACCTCCGGCCCCCGTGGTTCCACCAGCCAATCGGCCTACCAAAGCTTTGTGGATTCCCTCGTGGCTTATTGCAACGCCAACAACATCTACTGTGACATCGACCTGCAATGGTCCGGCGACGGACCCACAGGCTCGGCTTTCCAGCAATACTCCATGCCCGATGAAAACAGCCTGGTCTTCTGGGCCAGCGTGGCCGCCCGTTACGCCAACAATCCCTCCGTGCTATTCGACACCTTCAACGAGCCTTACACGACTTCCTGGACCACCTGGCTGACCGGGGGCACGACTTCGGAGGGTTTCACCACTCCGGGCCTGCAATCCATCGTGAACACCATCCGTAGCACGACGGCCAGCGCCAGCAGCACCCTGGCCAGCGGGACTAACGCCGAAAATATCTGCATCGTCGGCGGCCAACAGTACTCCTATTATTACGTGGGAATGAGCCCGGTGGTGGACAAAGCCGGGGGCAACGGGATCGTGTACTCGGCCCATATCTACAACAACAAGGGCACCAACACCGCGGCGGGCTGGGAGACGAACATTGAACCAGCCCTTACCTACGGCCCGGTTTTCATCGAGGAATTCGGCAACTCGGCCAATACCACCGACGGCGGTTCTTTCGTGAGCAGCGTGCTTACCTTCATGAACGGTACCAACGACAAGAATTACGTCTATGGTGGCATGTGCTGGGACATGGATATTGAGGCGTCACCTATGTTGCTTTCGGCCTGGTCCTCGACCCTTTCCGCCCCGGTTTCCAGCGGCTCCGGCTGGGTACTGACCTCCTATGAAGGGCAGACGGTCTATCCCTGGCTGACGGGATTGACCCATCCCGCCTGCTCCGGTAGCGCGGCTACCCCAACATCTACATTCACTCCTTCAATGACTTTCACCCAGACCTATAGCCCTACCTTGACCGCCACGAAAACATCCACTCCAACTCCAACCGCTTCTTCAACTTCTACCAGAACTGCTACCTCTACGCCTACCAATACTTTGGTTTTAACTTCTACTTCGACGAT
>CAZGKT010000055.1:0-21764 GCA_964525605.1 uncultured bacterium | reverse complement strand
GGCCATCACAACGACAGGCGGTTTTGCGGCGGCATAAGGCAAAGTTTCCAAGGGGATACCTCCGAATAATATATTCGAACACCTGCCTTTCGGCAGGCGGCTCCCCGTTAGAAACAACAGGCGAAATAATAATTTCCGGGTTTTGGGGGTTCTATGAAAAACGGTAAAAAATTTGGAAAAAGTTTTCCAAAGCCCTCATAACTGCCATCCATTGTGCTAAAAACGGTAACAGGCGATCTCTAAAAGCGTAAAATGGCTTCTCAAGCCGTTTGCAGGGAGTGGCCCAATATGCGGACGATATCCAGCGGATTCGTATTTATCCTTTTTTCAATTCTCAATCCATGCGGCTTTGCCCAACCCATCCAATCCCCCACCCTTACCCCCGGCATTTCGGGCCGTGATTTTTTAGAGATGGGCTATGCCATTCAAAAAGTGAAGGGGGATGACCCGGCCGAGCGGTATTTCAAAAAAGCCAGGGAAGAGGGCAACGCCGAAGGCGAGTATCTGATGGTTTTGAGGGATCGGCTTCCGCATGGGGCCAAGGCCGGCGATTTGTTCGCGACCTCCCGAATGGTTCTCATCAATCAGCAAAAAGAATTCTTCGATCAGCTGTTGGAGATCACCCTGCGTTCCGCCAAGCAGGGCAATGTGCAGGCCGAGAACCGGTTGTGGGTTTTCTACAGCCAGGTTCAGCCCTATACCAAAGCCCCGCCCGATATGCGGGAAGCCCGCAAGTGGTTGAAACTAGCCGCCGATCAAGGGGACCCCGAGGCCGAGGACATGATGGGCCAGGTTTGCGAGCATCGGCCGAGAGTTCTGATCGAGCCTGACCAGCTCAAGGACATGGCCCTATCCCGGCATTGGTATGAATTGGCCGCGAGGCAGGGCAACGGGGACGCATGGAAAGCTATTTGCCGCTCGGATACCGAAAAGATGCCGTTGGAATTGACGGGGTTCATCGGCGCTTCCCAGGATCGAGCCGCCGGTTTGGCCCAATCCCTTCAACTGCAAATGCCCATGACCCTGGGCGGAGTGAGCGTCGGCGCCATTCCCCTGAACCCATCCCAAACGCTCAAGACTTACATGCCTTACGCGACCATCACCGGCAATCTGCACTGGCTGGGTGAAAAACCCACCATCAACGTTCGATCCGTTCATTTCATCAAGGACCACGGGTCCCATCTGGTGGATTACCTGAACCCCAATCAAAATTTCTATCCCGATCAAATCCAGATCACTTTTTCGGATGATACGCCCCAAACGCTCATTCGCGGCCTGATCTCAAAAATGGGAACGGCGGATTGGACCCGAATGACCCCCGGGGGGATCTACACCCTCAAACTAAACCCGGAAATCACCATGAAGGAAGCGCTCACTGAGTTGGTCGAGCGACCCGAGATCACGAACATCAATTTTATTTCCAAATTGAATTGGGGGTTTGAATAAATACGGGCAAGAAACTATGAGATCCCATGTTATAAAACGGAATTTCGAAACTAAGGATTACCAAATTAATTTATTTTTAAGTTTAAAGTCGAAAGAAATGGCCAAAGGCTGAATTAGCCACGGATAAATGGGATGCACAAGATAGGAAAAGACAAAGCCTTAATGCTTTTGGTTTAACATCCCATGAATCTGTCCCCTTTGGCCCATCGGGCCAAAGAAACCGGGTAAAACCACTCTCTTTGTATTCGTTGTTGAAGGGTGGCGTGTGGCAAATTTTATTTTGTGCAGTGTCGTTTGGGTTGTTTCGTCAGGTACCCCAACCCTCAGTTGATGGGTATTGGAAGGGCGACAGCCTTTGCCCGGGGTTGGTAGGCTTTGCGGGGGACAAGAGCGGCTTGGGGAACTAATGCATCCGCCCCTCCATGCCGGGCGGATTCCTGCAAAATCAGGGCTTCCAACGCCATGCGAATCAAGGCGGCCCTTTCCACGATGCCCGTCAGGCGGGATGCGTGGTTCAACAAATTCTTCTCGATGTGCACGGTTGTTTTCATGTACCCATTAACTGCCCGATTGACGAAACATACAAGGAATCATTTCAGTTTCGTCGCGGTTTCCGCCGAGTCGCCGTCTAAGTTAAAAGACCCAAAAGCCTTGAAAACGAGAATGGTATGATGGGTCGATTCTCATCGCTTTTAAACCCAAGGAGCCCCTATGAAACTCGACCCTAAGAAGACCGCGGTATTATCGCTGGACGTGCAGAACGGCATTTTCGGCTTCGTGCCGGGGGCGGAGGCCATGATTCCCCACGGCGTAATGGTGATGGAAACGGCCCGAAAAGGCGGGTTTACGGTCATGCATGTGGGCATCGGTTTTGAGCCCGGATACCCCGAAATCAGCCCCACAAATAAGCGTTTCGCCATGATGAAAGAAAAGAACATTTTCGTTAAAGGGACGGACTCGTCGAAGACCCACCCGGCGATCCTAAAGCCCGGCGAGTGGGTGATCTACAAGCACCGGGTCAGCGCCTTTGCCGGTAATTCCCTGCAGATGATCTTGAGGGCCCAGGGCATCGAAAACTTGGTGTTGTTCGGCATCGCGACCAGCGGCATCGTTTTATCGACCATTCGGGCCGCCGCCGACCTGGATTTCCAGGTCACCGTCATCAAAGACGCCTGTTACGACCGGGATGAGGAAGTGCACCGCGTTCTGACCGAAAAGGTTTTCGCCAACCAGGGGACGGTCTTAACCGCCAAGGAATTTCAGGCTGAAAACGCCGGGTAAAACATAAAACAAAACCCAAAAGCAAAGGCTATTTTCACCGCCAAGACGCCAAGTCGCCAAGAAAAGCAAAAAAAGATTTGGGTTTAAATTATTTTTACAGACTTGTCAAACATCGTTCTGGGTGTCTTGGTGGCGAAAGATGGTTTTGTTAGAGATTCTTAGGCAAGTCTTCTATCCAAAGAAGGTGTTTGGCATGGGGACTGGAAACAAGGCCGTTGTAAAAGCGCCGGTCGGCGGTCACCATTCGCCCTTTAAGCTTAACGGCCAAAGCCAGATAAAGGGCGTCGTACAAACTACATCCGGCTTGTTGGGCGAGCGAATAGGCCGGGTCGAGGAGAACCCGATCGGAATGCGCCGATATCGGCGAACGAACGACGGCCGCGCGGATTTTCTCGGCCAAGGAAGGCGAAATTTCCTTTCGCCGAACATGTTTGATTAAAACCTTGGCGATTTCAAGGAAGAGAAGATCCGGGGCGTAAAGCTGATTTTCCTTGCTTCGGAGCCTGCCCGCCGTTTCGCTATGCGGTTCGGGAAGAAACCATTGGACAACCACGCTGGCGTCGACGACGTAAAGGTTCAACGGTCGCGGTCTTCCCTGATCAGGGCCGCGCTGTCCAATAGCTTCCGGCGGACGAGGGATTTTCGAATGTTATCGGCCCTCTCAAAAAAGGCCTCCCGATCAACCCGGCTGGAAGCCTCTTCCAAAATGGTTTTCAGTTCCGATTGGAGAGATCTTCCCTCGGCCTTTGCCCGCTTCTTGAGCCGGTCCACCACTTTTTGCGCCAAGTTTCTAACCTGAAGCTGAGCCATAAACATCCCTTTTCTTTTAATGATATCATTAATAAAACTCGTCAACGTCAAAGGAGCAATCCCATTTCCGTCGAAGACCCCTTCCCGCCCGTCGAACCCGTCGATTCCATGATCGGCCCGTGGAAGGTCGTGTCCCGGCGCCGCCGGTTCGGCCCAAAATCCCGTGAGTTGTATAAAGAGTTAAACCAAACCCAAAAAGAGCTGAAAGACGAGAAAGAATCAAAAACTCACCCACCCGCCGATTCACCAATATCGGAAATTCAGCAGAAACCTTCTAATTTTGATGAGTTGGCTTGAGGGATATCTAAGTGATTTTTTTGTCTATGGAAGGTCCCCAACACGGATAAACCTAGAACCAATGAAGTCGGCTTATTTTCAAAATGAAAACGAGGTTTTTTAACCATAAATGCCAAACTTAAATTGGATTCGTTGGATTGTTCCCCTAGGCCAAGGTTTTAATTTTGAGGCCAACACGAGAAAAAAGGAAATATTTTTTCAACATCACGCCATACGCTTAAGAAACGCAATTAATGTTGTCCGCGGGGGGGCCAGTTACCATTTTGGTTGTTGTTATTATTCCACTGATTGTTTTGTTTACCTATAGACTTAATACCAGATTCATCCTGAAAATCTTTCCAAAAAGTTAGAATCTCTAGACCGGTCCCACCATTATCCTGAACGACATACCAATAAGTATGGTTTTCTCTTGAAATCATATTCAAGATTTCTCTAATGGTCAGATTACCAGTGCTGAATGAAAGTGGTATCAAATCTAAATTATATTCAACCGATCCGCTGACCATAGCGTTTTCCAATATTGAATAAATCTTTCCATTAATCGTTGTTTGGTATTTCCCAGGAAATTCTTGGTCAATTGCATTCCTTAGTATTGTCATAATTTCACGGCGGTTTTTATGGTCGATATCAAGACTTTTCAGCTGAAGATTGAAAAGATAAGTCTCATCCCCTTCTGTGGATTTGGGAAAAATATTTATGATTTCGTGATTAAGGGTGTAAATGTACTTTGGATTTTGAGCGAGAAATTGATCTAGAAGGTCTTTTAATGTAGTCCCATCAAAGACATTAAAAGATTCGATTTGTTTGTCCTTTGAGGCTACCTCGTAATTAACGATGACCCCATTTTCGAACGCCAAGTTTGTAATAATTTCTAGAGAAGCGCTGGTATATAAATTGTTGTAGGCGTTCTTACCAAATTGGTCGATATTTTTGATGACCACCACGTCCAGGCCATTAGCCATTAAAGGCATTGTTAAAAATAAACCTGAAGCCACAAAAATTAAAACTTTTATTTCTTTTCTCATAAAGACATTCTCCTTTTCTGCTTAGTGAAGATTAATAGGATAAGAGGTTTGAACACCCGTTGGACTTAGATAAATTGTGTTTATGCCAATGCAACCACCGACATTCAATTCTTGGGTCTCAACCAGTTGAACATTTTGATCGTTGCAAAGTCTTGAATCATTATTTATCTCAATTTCATAATCATCATAAAAATAACCATAGGGCACGCTTAGTGCACTTGCTGTTTTAATTTTGAGGTATTGGACTGCATCTTCCAGAAGAATCATGGATGTTTGCGTTGTATCCACCGATACCTGTTCGCTCAAGGGAACGCTTTGGAATGAATTACCAAACTGGTCTTGGACTTGAAGCAATATTTGAGAAGAGAGCGTGAGTGTGCCCCATCGAAAACCAAGGCATTCACCTTGACCACCAATTATCGGTTGAGCCGTTATCGTTGGCGGACTTATAACAATCACTTTTGAAGGTTGCTGCACCGTGAGATTATGAGTGCTCCCTGCGTTTTGGGAATTCAGAGTATAAGTCAATTGGACTTCAATATCGTTTGTACTACTACTGGGGCCGATGGCCTGTAAGGTGAGGCTACTAGCCGTGTTCGAGCCGTTGATTTGAACTTCACTTCCACCCGATAAAATTTGCCAATTGTAAGTTCCACCGCTGGGACTTACCGCCGATTGAAGCGTTGTAACTTGGCCCCCATTGGAGCAATTAAACATCAAATTTGATGACCCCGTAATATTACAAAGAATGGGGGTTAGCGTTGGGGTTGGACTAAATGTCGCCGTCGACGCCGCCTGTACTGGTGTCGGCGTTCCGTTTGGACAAATCACAGTAGCGGGGCAATTCGAAGAACTCATATAACAGCCACATGGCAAGAATATGTTGTCAAAGCAAGGATAGGAACCACACGGCGTTGCAGTACCGACCGGCACATCACTTGCTTTTACCGAATTGGAAGATATGGGAGCATCGGGCAGTTTTTGTGAACAGCTGACCATCAATGCCAGACTTAAAATGAATGTACCGCCAAAAAGAATCGCCACACAAAAACCAATAACGAGCTTCTTTGTTTTTTTCATATTCAGTACCAACTTTATTAAAAAATAAGCCGATTTATATGGCAATATTACTCCTAATTATAAAATTTTATAGGTAAATTCAAATTGCGACAAAAAGGCAACAATTTGCCAAATGAAGAACCGCTCAAATTCTCCATCATTATTCCTGTTTTCAACGAAGAAAAGACTGTTTCCCTACTCCTAAAAAAGATTCATTTACTAAAATTCAGGAATATTCAAAAGGAAATATTCATAGTCAATGACGGCTCCACAGACCAAACAACCGCTTTGCTCAAGCGCTCAAAAATCACAAATTGCCTCATTCAACTCCACGACAAGAATCAGGGGAAAGGTGCTGCGATTCGAACCGCCCAACCGTATACAACAGGTGATTTCGTCATCATTCAAGACGCGGATCTTGAATACGATCCAGAAGATTATCAAAAACTTTTAGAACCCCTTTTGCGAGAAGAAACAGATGTTGTTTACGGATCTCGTTTTAAAGGCGAACACCATGGTTTTTCATTCTTTAATTATGTCGGAAATGAAATTTTAACATTTTGTTCAAATCTGTTATTTAACTCTCAACTCACCGACATAGAGACCTGCTATAAAGTGTTTCGTGGCCCCTTATTCAGAGGTTTGACTCTGCGGTCTCAACGTTTCGAATTCGACATTGAAGTCACGGCTAAAATTCTAAAAAGAGGATATAAAATTTTAGAGGTGCCCATTACATACAACGGGCGAGATCATCAAAATGGTAAAAAATTAATCTGGAAGGATGGACTTTTGGCCTTTATTTCACTGATTCGATATCGGTTCTTGGATTGATGTCAAAACCCAAGAAAGGAATTTGGTTTCGGCTATTCAGCACGGAAAGCCAATCATGGCTTCTGGCAGCGCTTTTTGTTAACGGCGCTCTTATTCTTTACACCACCTACGTGACGCTAAAAACCTTTTCCTTATCCCCCGACGAATACGCGTACCAAATTTCGGCCCAACTCTTTTCACAGGGCAAAATTGCCATCCCCTCCCCCCAACCTTCGTACTTTTTCAATGTTCTCAGTTGTGTTAACAATGGTTCTTTTTATGGCAAATACCCACCTGGTTGGCCAGTTCTTCTTGCTTTAGGCGAACATTTAGGTTTGGATTGGCTAATCAATCCCTGCTTTGGCCTTCTTTCCCTCATCGTTATATATTTTTTTATTAGAACCCTCTTTTCTCCGGTTATCGCTAATACCGCAATGATTCTGACCTTGGCTTGTCCTTATTTCATTTTCAACTCTTCCTGTTTAATGCCTCACGCCAGTTGCTTGTTGTTAGTGACACTAGCGGCCTATTTCCTTTTAGCTTCAGGAGACACTTTTGTTTCATTTTTAGGTTTCGGCATGACCGCAGGCTTTGCATTTCTTAACAGACCCTTTACAGCTTTATTAGCTCTGGCCCCGCTGGTGCTTTATGTCATTTACAAAGCCTTTCTCCGGCGTGATTCCTCGGTCTTTCGAGGCTTATTGTTCGGTTCCGCGCCCATTTTCGCTTTCTTTGTTTGCCTTTTTCTTTTTTACAACTACCTTCAGACAGGCCATCCCTTCCTTCAACCTTTTCAGATCTACAACCCGTACGATCGGCTTGGGTTTTCTAGTTATACCTTGGGCGAATTTTGGGGCCGCTTTCAGCAGAAAATTATAAACAGAACAAGTGATTGGGTTATTTGGACCGGGGGTTTGCCATTGCTGGTTTTATTATTTTGGACGCGGGGCCTATCACTTGGTTCGGATTACAGAAAAGGTGTCTTTCTATCAATGCCCGCTTTATTTCTTCTTGTGGGATATTTCTTTTACATAGGTTCGGGTGTTTTTCAATTTGGACCCCGCTATCTTTATGAATCCTATGGGTTGTTCCTTATTCCGGCAGCCATGGGTGTAATGACAACCAAACGTTGGGCACCTTTGGTTTTAGGTATTTGCTTAACCTTGAACGGAATAATATTTTTTGTTGAAACGCCTATCTATGGAAAAATAGCTGATGAGCATGCAAGGTTCTTTGAAATCGTTCATCGGCTTTCTAACGCTATTGTTTTCATCCAAACTGGAGATGATTCCGCTTACTACACACGAAATGGATTGGATTTCAAAGCACCTGTATTATTGGTATTAGATTGCGGTGCTGAAAAGAATCGGGAACTTATTCAACACTATCCAGGGCGTTCTTATTACCTATATACGTGTTACGCACCTAACTGGGATCACTTGTTGATACCCTATGAGGAAAAATTGGCAAAAAGGCCATAAATTTATCGGCCATGGCAGGCCCCCCATCGTGGATAAAATCAGAAACTATAATTCTTCACTTTCACTTTTGGCCTGCGCTTTCAAACCTTCTTGCCAGCCAATAAATAAAAAAACAAGTCCCAAAGCCAACATAGATGCCGCTTCAGATAATACCCCACCCACCGATTCACCAATATCGGAAATTCAGCAGAAGCCTTCTAATTTTGATGAGTTGGCTTGAGGGATATCTAGGAGACTTTTGTGTTGCTCATAAAGAGTCTCCGCCGCAGGTAATGATCGTATAATCAATTTCAGGAATTAATGTTGGAAGCCTTCTGGAAATCCAAGGCTTTTCAATAGGGCTTTTGCGTCTTCGATAAGAATCGTCAAAGCTGTTTTTGTGATAGAACCATGGTCGTCTTTGTCCAAACACCCATCCGGTCTAGAATCACCGAGCATGTAAAGGAATCTTTTCAACAATTCATTCGCTTCACTTTTGCGGTTGGCGCTGAGAGCGTTCTGAATGGCTTCCGCCACCCCTTCCATTTGTTTACAAACACGGCTTGATGTGATCAGGTTAAGTTGGCAAGCCGTTTGAACATCGATTAACAAATCCCCACCTGAAACCAACCGCGTGACATTCGCGGTTCCTTGAATCGGGTCAAAGGTTAAGGTTAGTTTGCGTAATTGGCTTGGACTGACAAAAACGAAAATATTCTTAGCGGCTTTGAGTGCCAGGTCAGGATTGTTTAAAATAACCGCGCTCACGCCAATCTCTTCATCACCCGCAACCATTCCCAAAATATTGATCGTATAAGTTTGTGTACCGCCATCACCGATTGAAACAGTCCAACCAGTACCACTCCCGTTTTCCAACCTATCTTGTAAGACCATGGAGGATGGAATTTCCATTAAACCAGTTGGCGGGCTGTCTTGATATCCATTGCTGGTAATGGACTGTGTCGGATCGGCCCCTGTCCTGCGGCCCTTGCTGTCTGTGACATAAACCAAAGCAGGCGGAGCACCTGAGAATATATTCAATTCCGTTTGGCTGAATTTAAAAGTTGTAATCCCCTGAGCGATTACAACCTGACACCACCCCCATGCCGCAAAAATAACCCATACTTTTTTCATAGCCCTTCCTTTTTTCGTCGCATCAATTAATATCCAGCCATGCCGAGGAGAATTTTGAGAGAAACCAGGTAATGAAGTGTTTTCGGAAAAAGGCCGCAACGATCAGAAGATTAAACATCTTACGGTATCGCATTTGTTCATATAAAACAGTGCTATATCTTTGTTCATGCCGCCAGTGTCATTAAAAACATTATTTGCGCTTAAAAAAGTATCCAAGACTAAAAGTCTAGGTGGTTAAATCAATCTTTTTATTTAGAATGAGCCAATGAAATTCTCTACTTACTATTTCGAACAAATGGTTACCTTTAATGGAGCTAAAACCAATTTTGCATATCTGCAAAAAGAACCCCTCAAATCAACATCATCAAAAAACGGTCCGGCATTCTGGTCAACGGATAATCCTGTGCGTTCATCGAGAAATTGGCGCAATTACTTACCCATTAAAAATATTCCACGGACCTTTTTTATATCAATCTTGATTTTTATTGGGGCTATTTATCTTGATACTTCTCAGCTTTACTTTTTAAGCCGGGCACAAAAAGCGAAAGGGCAAGTTATCAATTATTACTTCATACCGCGAGGCTTCAAACAAACCAGTGTTACCGACCTTCATTTGCAAATCACAATGCCAACCGGCAGTACTCGTGAAATTTATTTACAACCGGCGATTCTCCACTTGCCTTATATGCCTTCTTTCCTTCCCAAGGTTGGTGAAATAATAAATGTATTATTTACTTCAAGCGAAGAAGGGGATTTTCACATTGATACGTTTTATTGCTTATGGTTCAACAGGTTGCTTTTTACATGCTTCGCTTCAATTTGTTTGATATTTTCCCTGACCCCATACTTCAAATAAATAAGAATTTGTAAATCGAACGATAAGAGTTATGTTTCTTTAACAAACATAATAAAATTTACTTAATTATGTTTACACTAGAAGCAATAAAATTGGCTTTATTTTCAAAATGAAAACGAGGTTTTTTAACTCTGCTGGAACGGTGGATCCATCTCTATTCGAACGGAAACATTCAGGGTTTCGGGTCCGCCGCCCTTGAATAGGGTGCCCGAGGTGGGCGTCGCATCCAGGTAGTTCCTGCCGCAGGCCACCCGGACATGATCCAGGTCCACCATGGTTCCATTCGTGGGGTCGAACCCGCACCAGCCGCTGTTGGGAAGGTAAATCTCCACCCAGGCGTGCGACGCTTCCGACCAGATTTTGTTTTCGTAATTGCCCCCGGTATAGATATACCCCACGCGGTAGCGTGCCGGAAGGTTCAACAACCGCGCCAGGCAGATGAAAAGATTGGCGAAATCCTGGCAGACGCCCTGACGGCTGGTATAGACCTCGAAGGGGGTGGTGTTGTTGTGGGTGGACCCGCTGACATAGGCATAATCGTCGTGGATGGTCTGGTTCATATCCATCAGAGTGTCCAACAAAACCATGTCGTTGCGCTGGGCGAAGCCCAAGGCGTAGTCCGTCAGTTCTTTCAACTGGGTTTCGGGAAGCTCGGGAGGAAGCAGAAAAGGAAGCATCATCTGGCGTTGTCCGGGCATCCAGACGACCGGCAGGTTTTCACGTTGAGGAGCCAGGGTAAACCATCGGGCAGTCCCCCCGGTGAGGCGCACCCGGGAGAAAGACTTTAAGGCCATCTCCGTGAAGGGTTTTTCCACCTCCAATTGCAGGATCGAGTTTCCATAGACATCCATGAATTCCTGCCGGCGGCCCTCGACGGACACATCCAGTTTGAACTCCAAAAGTTCCTGGAATCGGTCCTGGACGGGACGCAAACGCAACAGGTGGGTGGACCGCTCCACCGGCATGCGGTAATGGTAGGTGGTCTCATGGGAAACGTTCATCACGCACCGGTCCATCCCTTTGCGGATGGTAGGCGATGGGGGGACGAACAGCGTGGTTTGTTGGGATTGGCTGCCGACCATGGCCCAGGTGTTTCCCTTGGCCGGATCGGTTGAGGAACTGTCGAATAAAACGCGGCTCCGCCGAACCACGCAGAGCCCGCCCGGCGTCAGGAGCTGCCAGTTCTCGGCGGAAAGGGGGGTGCTCGAAAAAAGATAGACCGTCCGGTTGGCGTCCATTTCGTCGCCCAAGTCCAAGGAAAGATTTTCGTTTTCCAGGTGTCCCTTCGGGTGGGGCGGATTCCGGCGCAGCCCGTAAAGGGCGCCCCGTCCTTCCCGGTCGCGGTAGGCGGCGATGTTTTTTCCATCGCTCAAGACGCAGTTCATTTCACCCAGGGAGTTGATTTCAAAAAACCAATTTTGCAAATCCTGCCAGGTCACGTCGGAAAGCCGTCGGGCCTGTTTCAGGAACAGCTGGTGTAAAAACCAGCAAAATGCGTGTTCCATTCCGGAAGAACCCAGAGGCTCGAAACTGGGGTCCCCCCCCAGGGACAGGGCGGTCTTGAAATCCCCCTTCAGGCTTCCATTGAATATGAAAACAAATTGGCGGCCGCCGTAACTGCGCAGGAACGGGGGAATATTTTTTCCCGCCTGCCGCTCGCCCGTCATGGTGAAAAAAGAGGCGGAGCGGAACCGATTCCAATCGGAGAGGACCAGTTTCAAATCCTCGTCACCGGCCCCCGAACCCCGGACCAGGGTCGCGGGACCTTCGTCGCCCATATACCAAACCATGCCCCAATCCTGCGGGGTTTCATTTTCAAGGGGGGATTTCAGGCGCAAGGAGGGTGTGGATAAGTTATCAAAGGAGAGCGAAAAGAAATTCGACATGGCAATATTGTAGCCATATGAACCGGTTGAAAATAGCCCCGAAAAGGGGCTTTTCGGGTGACCGACAAAAATGGAGGTTTCGAACAAAGGGGCGTTCAAAGGAACATTCGCTTTTTGTTAGGGGGCCTCAAACCGGTAGGAATCGCGGTAATTTCCATTTTTATTTAAGAAATAACCGGGCAAGGAAATTGCTATGTTACTTCCCGCGGATCGTTTCCAATTCAAGTTTTGGAGTTCTTAAAACCATGTCCATCCAAATCTTGCTCGAACATCTCACGCTTTACAAGTTTGACCGTCCCGTCACCCTGGGGCCCCATACCATCCGCCTCAGGCCCGCGCCCCACTGCCGGACGCCGGTCCTGTCCTACGCCCTCTCGATCCTGCCCAAAAAACATTTCCTCAATTGGCAGCAGGATCCCTTCGGCAATTACGCGGCCCGGGTCGTCCTGCCCCAACCCTGTGAGGCCTTGGAAGTCCGGGTGACTTTGCGCACCCAGATGGACCGCATCAACCCCTTCGACTTTTTCATCGAGGATGAATACCTGCAATTCCCCTTCAAGTACGAGAAAAACCTGGCGGGCGACCTGCGGCCCTACCTGGTGCTGGATGAAAAGGGGACGCGCCTCAAGAAATTCGCCCGCAGTTTCGGCCGGAAAAAACGGCACGTGGTGGAACTCTTGACCCAGGTCAACCAGAAGATCAACGGGCAGAACCGTTACCTGGTGCGGCTGGAACCGGGAGTCCAAAAAAGCGAGGAAACCTTAACCCTCAAGAGCGGTTCCTGCCGGGATTTGGCCTGGCTGGCATGCCAGGTCTACCGGCAATTGGGGATCGCCGCCCGGTTCGCCTCCGGCTACCTGATCCAGCTGGTGGCGGACGAGCCGCCGGTCACGGGCCCCCAGGGCCCGGAAAAGGACTTCGCGGACCTGCACGCCTGGGTCGAGGTCTATCTGCCCGGCGCCGGATGGGTGGGATTGGACCCCACTTCGGGTCTTTTCGCGGGAGAGGGCCATATCCCCTTGAGCTGCACCCCCCATCCCTCCAGCGCCGCGCCCATCAGCGGGACGGTGGAGTCTTGCGAAACCAAATTCGAACACACGATGACCTTGAGGCGGGTGCTGGACCCCCCGCGCGCCTCCCTTCCCCTGTCCCAATCCCAATGGGAAGCCGTGGATCGGCTGGGAGGGGCGGTCGATGACCGGCTCCATCAATTAAGCGTGGGATTGACCATGGGCGGGGAGCCGACCTTTGTTTCCGCGGAAAACCGGGATGACCCCCAATGGGTGACAGCCGCCCTGGGAGCCGAGAAATCGAAAAAAGGTTGGGAACTGCTAAATCGCCTGCGCAAGCGCTTCTCACCCGGCTCCTTCGCCCAGATGGGTCAGGGAAAATGGTACGGCGGGGAGCCTCTTCCGCGCTGGTCCCTCAACAGCTTTTGGCGCCCGGATGGTGAACCTGTCTGGACCCACGAGAACCTTTTAGCCGACCCCACCGTACCCGGCCAAACGGCCCCCAACACCGCGAAGGCTTTTTTGACCAAGTTAGCCCAGGATTTAGGGCTTCCCCCGGCGCGCATCCTTCCGGCCTATGAGAGCGACACGGAACTTCCCTTGGCGTCCACGGCGCCTTCCCCCTCCCTTCAACCGCCGGTGATACAACCCATCCCGGAACCCAAGGGCAAAAAGCGTTCCCCCAAAAAGGCGAAGGAGGCAGTTTCCCCCATCGTGGGATGGGTTTTACCCGTCACCTGGAGCCTGACCCAGAAAGGCTGGGTCAGCGAGGCCTGGCGTTTTGAAAAGGACCGATTTTCGGGCGGGATTTCCCTGTTCGAAGGGGATTCACCGATTGGATACCGACTGCCCCTGAACGATCTTCCTCCGGGAAAACCTCTGGAGTCCGTCCCCTTCCCCCGGGATACCTTCGAGGATCTCCCGCCGCTTCCCCCCCACAAAAAATTAGCGGGACTCCCGCCCAACCGGAACCCCGAGGCCGGGGGGGCGGTGCGGACGGCCCTCTGCGTCCAATGCCGCAATGGAAACCTTCACGTGTTTCTGCCGCCACTCGCCCTGCTGGAGCATTATCTCGAACTGGTGGCAAAAGTTGAGGCGGCGGCGGGGGCGTTGCATTTGAGTGTGGTGCTGGAAGGATATGAACCCCCCACGGATACCCGCCTGATGTCCTTTCGCATCACGCCCGACCCGGGTGTGCTGGAAGTGAACATCCACCCGGCCGCCAACTGGCCCGACTTGAGGGACAACACCGAAATTTTATATGAGGAAGCTCGACAGATTGGCTTGACCGCCGTGAAATTCACCGTCAATGGCCGGCCCGTTGGCACGGGCGGAGGAAGCCACCTGGTTCTGGGGGCTTCCCGCCCCGAGCAAAGCCCCTTTTTCCGCCAGCCCCGGCTCCTGCCCGCCATGATCGCCTACTGGCAAAGGCACCCGAGCCTTTCTTATTTCTTCACCAGCCTTTTCGTGGGACCCACCAGCCAGGCCCCCCGGCCCGACGAGGCCCGGCATGATTCGCTGTACGAATTGGAAAACGCCATGCGCCGGGTTCCCGCGGAAGGGGAGCTGCCTTTTTGGCGGCTGGACCGGTTATTCCGGCACTTGCTGGTGGACGTTTCCGGCAACACCCACCGCACCGAATTTTGCATCGACAAGCTTTACGACCCGAGTTCAGGCCGGGGGCGCCAGGGTTTGCTGGAACTGCGCGCCTTCGAGATGGCGCCCAACCCCCGCATGGGGCTCCTCCAACAGCTTCTGGTGAGGGCCCTGGTGGCTTATCTCTACCGGGCGCCCCTTCAAACCAGCTTGGTCCGCTGGGGAACCCGCCTTCACGACCAGTACCTTTTGCCCTGGTACCTGTGGGAGGACCTGTCGCAGGTATTGGAGGATCTGCGCCGGGATGGTTTTCCGTTCGAGTTGGAATGGTTCCGCGCCCATTTCAATTTCCGTTTCCCCCTCAGCGGAAAGGTTGTGATCGAAGGCGCGGAACTTGAAATCCGCCCCGCCCTGGAACCCTGGCCGGTCCTGGGCGAGGAGGCCGTAACCTCCACGGTGAGCCGCGCGGTGGACGCGTCCACCGAAAGGGTTCAGGTCACCGTCAAGGACGCCCGGCCGGGGTGGGTGCTGGCCTGCAATGGCCGCCGGGTGCCCCTCATGGCTACAACGACCCCCGGGGTGCAGGTCGCGGGAATCCGCTATAAGGCCTGGGACCAGCCCCTTTCCCTCTACGGAGACCTGCCCGCCGTTCCCTTCCTGGAGCTGGACCTCATTGATCCGGCCTTGGAGATTTCCCTCGGGGGATGCGCCCTGCATACCTATCATCCGGGCGGACGCAGTTTTGATCTCACGCCCATCAACGCGGAAGAAGCCGATTCCCGTTGGAAATCCAGGTTCGAACCCCACGGGCGCGCTGGCGGTCGCATGGCCGCCCC
The DNA here is from genome assembly GCA_964525605.1 of uncultured bacterium. Lineage (GTDB taxonomy): Bacteria > Oederibacteriota > Muellerivitia > Muellerivitales > Muellerivitaceae > CAVTWJ01. The sequence continues at coordinate 6,258 of CAZGKT010000055.1, read as the reverse complement.
CCCGGAGGAACCGAGCCATGACTTTCCCCATACCCTCGATTTGAGGCGTCCTCGAATGGTCTAATTAATAAAATGGAGGATCAGGGCGCCTGTTTCGAATGGGATAAGGAACTCAAAGACGTGAAAGAATCCAATACACCGTCCCTCGCCGATTCACCCCTATCGGGAATTCAGCAGAAGCTTTTTAATTTTGATAAGTTGGCGTGAGGGGCATCGGGGAGAATGTTCTTTCGTCTACTTCGTATTCCCATCTTGGATAAACTCAATGATAAACAATTTAATAATTACAGTTTTCTTCCCGTTATTTTTTTATAAAGAATTAGAACCAACCATGCACCTAAACCACCCAGAAATAATCCCAAATAAAATTCCCATCCATCAGGATCTGTTTTCCATCTACTCCCCCCGCGAGGACCATGGCCGGTAATTAGGACAAAAATAACGCAATAGGCTAAAAAAATAAAAATACCAGCTGAAAAGGCCAATCCCTCTCCAAGGGTGATGTTTCTTTTTCTTGGATCTTTCATGTTTTCCATGCCGTTAATTCCCCAAAACAGGAGTCCACGACGTGTCCCCATCGTGGACAAGCCTGGGCCGTCCAAAAAAATGTTAAGGATCTAATTTTTTGTCCACTTGGTAATATGTAATCCTTTTGCAGATGCCCATATTTGATAAAAATCGCCATGAATGTTCATGACAACTTCTTTAGAAAACGCTCTATTACTATAAAAGTCGTTCTCGAGTGGTACTTCGGTATTTTTTTGCCCTTTGGAAGAGTACACCATTACAGAATCATCCCAAGGGACATCATGTCCTTGGCCTTGATAAGCACAAAAGAAATATGAATTGCCGTTGTCGTCAATTCCGATAGGTTCAATCAATGCCATTTCGTCAATTTTTATTTGAATTTTATCCGGGGCAATACGACGGTTTATTTTTTTTAAATGCGAATTTAATTTATCCGTATAGATTGTGAAATTATTTGGATATTTAATTTCCCATTTCACGTGAGGGGGTAACTTTTCTGGTTTATCGCCCTCGTCAAAAATGGTAATTGATTTGTTTTTGGCAAAATCAAAAACAATCCCATTTTCTAGTAAATTGGGGGTGAAATTTTTATACTCCGTTTGGCTTCCATCCGGTTTTGTGAGAATAAAACCTTCTGGTTGTCCCTTTTTGTAAATATGGGAGTAAAGATTTCCATTTTCATCAACAAACCACCCCCCACCTTTGTTACCCCAATCTATCGTCTTTACCGTTTTTCCATCGGCGGAGACGATATACATGAGAAGATTAGAATAAAGAAAATATAAATTATCCTGCCCATCTATGCCTATGCACTTTACAAAAAACGGATCGCACTTTTTGCCGTCTTTATTGAAGTAGTCCCATTTAAAAAACGCGATTTCCTTTTTGATGAACCAAATTGGTGTAGAAGATGTTTGGCAAGGGGCTGTCGCAACCGAAAGCTCTAACAATAAAGTCGAAATCAATATCTTTATGAACCGTTTATTCATTTATCCCTAAACCTAAATGACTTTGAAAGAAGACGCCATACTGAGCCTTTGTTTTAGACTTTCAGCTTTAAAAAGGTTGTTCCTTCCGGGGCCCCGTCGTGGACAGCCTCAAGTCTTGTTTTCCGGAGACCAGCCAAAAATCTCATCAGATTCTTTTGAGCTTTTTATCAGATCAGATCGGTATTCTTTCAGCTTTTTGTAGACCAGCCCGCCGATAGGGCCAAAAACGGCATTCAGTTTTAGCTTACCCCCATTTGAAAGATTCATGATCAGGATGGTGTTAGCCCCCTTATATTTCTTAAAAGAAATATTTTCTATCTCTCTCCAAACAATAATTTTTTCTCCCAAAAAAGACTTCATGTAAAACTCGCTCGAGTTAAAACTTAATTGCGAAAGACTATTCTTAAATAATTCTTTCAAAACAAATATTACACTTGCGCCTATGATTAAAATTAAAAGACCGCACCCCATCGAATCAGAGGTCAGAAGTCCTTTTTCCATTACTTCGAAACACTTCTCGTAAATAACCACGATCATCACCATGAGCAAAAGTGAAAACAAACCAACAACCAGCCAAGTGCTGAGTGTCGGGCGATAAAGTGTCTTGAGATTATTGGAATCCATTTTTAACCACACTATTCCTGATTAAGTTTGTGTTTCCGAACTGTCCACGCTGGGTCCCCGAAATGGACAAAGCCAAAAACTATTTCCCTTCCATTTCCTTTTTGGAGTCCGCCATCAAACCTTCTTGCCAGCCAATAAATAAAAAGGCCAGACCCAAAGCCAACATAGGTACCGCCTCAGAAAATCCAGTTACCCAAGGGTTATATTTTCCGTGATAGGCGGTGAAAATGTCCTCCGAGGTCACCCAGGAGATCTTGTTAATCCAAACTTGATAAAGAAGATAGGAAGACCAGAACGAGTTGCCAAGAAAGGCAAGGCCACCTAGTCTCGGATAAAAATGACCCATAAAGACCGCCGGAATAATAGGCCACAAACTCCAATAAACGTAATGCATGACCCAGTCGGAATCATTTTCATTGGAACACATGCCGATTCCAAAACCCTTCCAAAAAAGAATAAACCCAAAAATAAAACCAGCGAGAAAAGTTATTCTTTTAATGACTTTTAAATAATTCGGTTTGATACCCAACTCATCCGCCTCGAAAAGTTTTACTGACCGGTTGATAGGATAAAACGCTTTCCCCTTCGTGTCTGCGTCGTGGACAAACACAAATCAAAAAAATTGATGTTGAAGCCCTTTGATCTTCTTGAAATGTTGGTCCTTGGTCCAAAGGGTTTGGTGGTTATGTGTGGCCAAAGTCGCAATCAAAATATCGCTCAGCGGAAGCGTAATGCCGTGTTTTCGCAAGTCATAGGAAATTTTTCCCGCTTCAAAATGGGTCTCCGCGCTCGCCTCCAGGAAATGCAGCCCTTTTAGATTCTCTTCCAGGAATGAAAACTCCTCCGGATCGGCGGCTCCCTGTAAGACCTCGAAAACGATGATTCCGCAAGTGGATATGATACCCCGTTTCAAATGTTTGACGATTTTATCGCCGATTCCACTGTCTGGTTTGCGGAAATAATCGATCCAAACGGACGTATCGACTAGTATTTCAGCGGGCATGAAGCTCCAGCTTCCTCATTTCGGTTGAAACGTCATTGACCTTCAATCGTCCCCGCGCGGAAATAAGGTTATCCAATCTCCTCCGACGAACGAAATCTTCGATGGCCGTTTCGATCGCCTGGGTTTTAGAAGCCCATTTTTCCACGGCCATGAGTTCTTTAATCAAATGGTTCGATAGTTCGAGGGTCGTTCGCATGGCAGGCTCCTAGATGCATATAATGTTTATGCATTTATCATATGCACCCAACAGACGGAGTTCAAGATTCTTTGTTGTTTACTCCGGGTCCCTGTCGTGGACAACTATTTCGAGTGATTAATGAGCGGCTAGATGAGGGCGTTTCTTTTTGGCCAAATAATGCTGATCCAAAGCCTGGCGAAGGAAGGCTTTAATAACGGCCTGCCGGCTCACGTTCATCTCGCTAACAAAACTGTCCAATTCATTCAGCATGTTTTCCGCGAAATCCACATTAACCCTGCGAATGGCCGGCATCATTTTTCCACGGTTCGTGAAATGCTTCGAAATGTCCCCGCCTTTGTCCGCCATTTGGGCTATTTGTTCTGCCGTTGGAACGGCTTTAGTCTTATGTGTGTTTTTCATAGAGTTTCCTTTCTTCCTTGGTGGATTTCCAAAGCGTAACCAAGTGTAGATACTCGCCCTCCCGATCCGATCTTTCCTCATAGATCACGGTATAGAGCCTGTCCCCCACCCAGCCGATGGCCCGCCATTGTTCCGGCGCCTCGGAGCGCTGATCCAGGTAATAAGGGCTTTCCCAAAGTATTTGGGCTTCCTCGAAACCAATACCACGCGCCCGATTCCGACGGAGGCTATTGCTCTTGTTCTTGTCGAATTTAAAGCGCATCTAAGCTCCATGTATAACTGTTATACCATTCATAATTCGATATCGCAAGAAGGTGAATAAGTGAATTTCCTTTGTCCACGACGGGTCCCCGTCGTGGACAACTTCAAAACATATTTTAAGGTCTGAACGGCTTATAAAAGCCAAATCAAATTTCCCGTTCGGAACTTCTTTTCCTCTTCTGTTTCCTGGCCTTGTTCATCCTTTAAATCGAAACCTATGCTGTAGATCAAAAGGCGTTCCCCTTCCTTTCTGAAAATCAGGGGGTTGCCCGAAAAAGGATCCATGGCAAAGGATGGGTCCGGGAGTGTGGACTCCAAGTCTTTCGGCCCCTCCGGCCATCGTCCGTTCTTTTCCTTATAATCCCTGGAAGCCATGGCTAATAAGGCCATTCGGAATTGGGCCGTGTTCACCAGGCTTTTCCCGTACATTTGGCCGAAGCGGGCCATCTTGATACTGGAAAACCACCAGGATTTCCGGTCGAATCTTTTATCAGCCAGGTCGATTTGGGGCGCGGCCTTGATATAAGGCTCTTGAAAGGAATCCAATATTTCCTTTCCGCCCCTCAACAAGGAGGCCCAATCCCAAGGGTGGAAGGGATAATAATAAAAATTAAAATTGGGGTAGCCGGTGGGCTTGTCCCAATAATCCCGCTTCTTCTTGTCCTGCTGGAAAGCATAGGAAAAGAATTCGATCGAGAGGGCATTCTTAACTTTTTGCGGGATTTCATCCGGTTTCAATAAACCTCCCCATTTTTCCCTCGCCATCCGGACCGGGGCCCTTTCAAGAACATAGGGTGCCCCTAACAGACAAATCTTGTTGATCGCCGCTGCCATCATTACATCGATCAAGACTCCCGTGGATTCATAAACTTTTGCCAAATGAAGGCCGTCCCGGATGAGATCAAGCGACTCCTCGCTCCGCCCCTTTCGGGCCATTAGAAGGGCCTGGCAGACCAACAATCGGCCCATGAATAAAACCTTAATCCCTTGCCGCTGGGGGACAAATCCCCCGCCGTCGTCCTGGAATACTTGGATATCCTTGCCCCAATTGGAAGCAGGGCATTGGGCACCACGCCGAATAAGTTGGAAGGCCTTTGAGTTTCCCTTCAAAAGTGCCTGCACTTGCTTTATTTCTCCCTGGTCGAATTTCCCCTCGTAGGCCCCGCTGATGAACCTTGTCTCCAATTCAATGGTCCGTTTTCCATTTGGATTCTTATCGTCCATTTCTTTCAATGAAGGGCAGGCCAAAGCCATTTGGATCCAAAAAACAGAGTTTTTATCATTGGGCAGGGACGGGGTGGTGTAGAGGTACCGGGTTGTGTACCCCGCTTTTTCGACTGAAGCTAACAGGCTCCTAAAAACCACAACCCCCGTGGCGTGCCATAGGAAGGGCGCCAACACCAGTCCCGCAGCCAGCCAAAGGCAAAATATTTCACCCGCTTTGAACCATAACCGCGCCTTGGGCAAGCCGGGAAACTTATGCTTGCTTAAACCTGTCCGCAATAGGTGCGCAATCCAAGTTACCCAAATCACAAACACAAGAAGCAGACCAAGGCTGAATATCCAACCGAAGGGTTTCACGTCTTTCCATGTTGGAAGCATATAAGAATTGAACATTTGGGGGATGTAGGCGATCCATAAACCCGCCAGGTGAAAGGGGATGCCTCCCAGGACAAGACCCATTACGCCTATTTTCAACCATTGACTACGAGTTAATTTAAGCGAGTCCGCCTCATTGGACCCTTGGGCCAGAAAAGCACCAATCCCCCCTAAGGGAATGACTAGGAGGTTGGCGATAAAATTGATCCAAAAAGGGTAGTCCGAGATCCCCCCCCGCCAAAATAAATCAACACATGTCAACGCGCCTGCCAGACAACCGTGGAGAATGGGTCTTTGCTTGGCGATACGCCCAGTGATATACCCTCCCAATAACATAAAACCGGCACCAATAAAAAAACTGGGTATCAATAAGGCGAAATGATGTGCCTGTTTAAAGGCCTGTATCTGTCCGTTTTCTACGAAAAATAGCCCCGCGATAAAGGCGAGTGTGAGCCCGGCGGAATAGATGAAAGCATGAATTCCGAGCAAAGGAACTAAAAAGCCGGCTCCAAGGGCTAGGAAATTAATTTCTTTGAGCCATTTAGGAATCATTGATTTCCTTCCTCGTCCATTAGACACAGCTTATAAATCGTATATTACCTGTCCACGACGGGTCCCCGCCGTGGACAGCTTCAATTAGGCATGTGAGTTTAAGT
>CAZGKT010000054.1:0-21970 GCA_964525605.1 uncultured bacterium | reverse complement strand
TTCTAAAGCCAACTGTGACTTTATTTTTGGACCAGTTTTTGGGGGGCAGGTCAAATAATTGAAAGAGTTTAAGCGAGTAAAGTTATTATTAATAATTACCTTGTTACTAGTAGAAAAACCTGGTTTTTGTAATCAAAATATTGATTACAACAATGCGATAAAAGAGTTTCGATTAGGAAATTTAGAAAATTCACAAACATTATTGTTGAAGGTCCAAAACAACTTCCCGTATGCCATATACCTATTGGGGTTGATAAATGAAGATCAAAAAAAATATTCGGAAGCTTTAAAATACTATGAAAATTTTATGCATGATATAAATCCCATGGATGATATGTATTATGCGGTTAAAGCGCATCAAGCATATTGCTTTTCGAATTTGCAAGATGGAATTAATACAGAAAACCTATTAAACGAAATACAAGAAAAAAATATTGTTGATCGTAATATTAATTTCATTACTGCATATGCGGCACTAACCCTTGGAGATTCCACCAAGGATATTAAATATGCAAATATGGCCTTAAGTGATTTCAAATTGGTAATGGATAATAGTAAATCAAATGATCCCGAAGCCCTAAATGGATACGCTCGATCAAATTTGTTACTTTTTTATATTTCTAAAAAATTTAAACCACCTCAACCAAAATTTTTGAACATAGCATTAACTTCACTTTGCGAAGCTTTGAAAAAAAAGAAATTTGCGGTTTATTACAATAATTTAGCTACAGTTTATGACGAATTGGACGATTGGAAATCCGCAGAGAAATACTATTCACTAGCTATAGAAATGACTTCAAATAATACTGAACAACTCGAAAAATATAAAAAGAACCTTTCCCATGTAAAAGCGATGGAAGCCAAATATCCTTATCCGAAAATTACTCCGATTGTTTGTGATCAGTGAATAAATAAAGTAAATCGGGTCAGTCATAAAAAAAGAAAATTGGCCTAACCGATATCTTTTTGCATGAAAATCCCTGATTACAAGAATGCAAGCGCTGCTCTTTTAACAAAAACAAACCCCTGACCCTGTAACCTTTTGGATGGGCCCCTAGTAGATTCAGGCGTTCAATTCAATCCAAGGGGTTGCCATGCTTTTCCTTCTTTTCTTCAGCTTTCTCGCCGGTTTTGCCACCATTCTCGCGCCCTGCATTTGGCCCCTTCTGCCCCTGGTGCTTTCGGTTTCTTCCACGGGAGGGAATGAGCGGGTTCAGGTCCGAAATTTCCAGGCGCAATGACGCGTTAGCCAAGAACAAATCTTTCGTAAGCCACGATCAGGCTCAAGACCAACAGCACCAAAGCGGGTACGAATTTTCCGGCGGGGTCTTTGTGTTGGGCGTGAAAACCCAGTCCGAGGATCATGACGACCGCCAAGGCCGCCGCGGCGACGGGGGTGAGGATGGGCAAAACGCCTGTCGCCCTGGGTAGAACAACCCCCAAGGCCCCCGCCATCTCGCTGAGGCCGATAAAGGCCGATAAGCCCTTTGAAGGAGCGTGCGGCCCCGACATGGCCTTAAATTTCTCATACGAAAAAACCTTCATCTGGCCGGACATGAAAAAAGCAAACGCCAGCAAGCCTTGAACCACCCATAAAGCGATATTCATGACTTCCCCCCTGGATCGAACGGATTTGGTTGCGACCCATTGAACTTAGGAAGCGGGTGACGGGAAGAAAAGTAGTATCCGCCAAGAAACCCATGAAACCCGCGTACCACAATGACCGGCCCTCAATCCATCGCGGCGATGCTTTCGGGTTTGCCGGGTTGGAGCACAGTTTTGGCGGGCAAAAAGAACGCTGAAAAAATGGGTCAAAACATTACACTTTAAGTTGAATGCATTCGAGGGGATCAAACCCTGAAAAGGGAATGCCCTGGCTTAGACTTTTCCCCTAAAACGGCCCCATGAAAACCATCCTTGGTACATCCCTTTCTGCCGAAGCCTTCTCTTGCGTTTGGAAAAAATAGATAAACTCTTTCCAAACAATGCATGTGCTGGTAGTTGAAAAATGGTTGTTTTGAAGGGTTCTGGTTGGGGTGTTGACAAAATGAAAAACATTCATAAGATGACGCCATATACCCCCTGTCGCTTCGGCGGCAGGGCGCGAAGCCGCCTCCGGGCGGCTTTTGCATTTATAAGGGTTTTTATGAAAACTAACGTTTATGTCGACGCATTCAACCTTTATTACGGTTCCCTAAAGAAGACCCCCTATCGCTGGCTCAATTTAGCTAAGTTATGCGAGCTGTTACTCCCGCATAATCAAATCCACAAAATTAAATATTTCACGGCTAATGTGAGTTCACGACCCTCAGATCCGGATCAATCCACACGCCAACAAGTATATTTACGAGCACTAAGAACTATTCCTAATCTATCCATTGTTTATGGCCACTACCTCTCCCATATCGTTCGGATGCCTAAGGCGCATTGCCCCACCTTTCATCAGGAATATGTTGAAGTTATCAAAACGGAAGAAAAAGGATCGGATGTTAATATCGCCACCTATTTGGTTCATGACGCCCATTTAAATGATTTTGAGGCCGCAGTGGTTGTTTCAAACGATTCGGATCTATTAGAACCAATCAAATTAGTTAGAAGCCAATTGGGTAAAAAAGTCGGTATTCTCAATCCGCATAGAACACATCCGAGCCGTGTTTTAGCCGCAAATGTGGATTTCATGAAAGAAATACGTTCAGGCGTTTTACAAGCAAGTCAATTTCCACCCGTCTTACAAGATCAAAAAGGGCAATTTCATAAACCTTCATCTTGGTAATCTTATGTGCGTGGGCTCAGTAGAAAAAGGAGTTAGGCTGGCCCTTCCGAATGAATGGACAACCAGAAAAGGAAATGCCCTGGCTTAGCCTTTGCGAACGTGAAAGGTATGAGTTCGACAGGGGCCCTTTTTAACAAAAACAAAACCCTGACCCTGTAACCTTTTGGATGGGCCCCGAGTAGATTCAGGCATTCAATTCAATCCAAGGGGTTGCCATGCTTTTCCTTCTTTTTTTCAGCTTTCTCGCCGGTTTTGCCACTATTCTCGCGCCCTGCATTTGGCCCCTTCTGCCTCTGGTGCTTTCGGTTTCTTCCACGGGAGGGAAACAAAAACCCTTCGGCCTGACCCTGGGGGTCATGACCAGCTTCACCCTTTTCACCCTGTTCGTCTCTTATTTAGAACGAATCCTTCACATCGACGCCAACGTGTTTCGGCTGATGGCGGTGGTGATCATCGGCCTTTTGGGCATATCCCTTTTATTTCCCGCGCTCGGCGCAAGGTTTGAAGCTTGGATCAACCAGGTCCTCCAGCCCCTTCAAAACCGCCTACAGGGCCAAGGCGAGGGTACGGGCTTTGGGGCCGGTTACGTGGCGGGCTTTTCGATCGGGCTGGTCTGGGCGCCCTGCGCCGGGCCCATCCTGGCCACCATCGCCACCCTGGCCGCGACCCAATCCGTCAGCTTCCAGGTGATCCTGGTGACGCTGGCCTACGCTGTGGGGCTGGGCATACCCCTTTTGCTGGTTTCTTTGGGCGGTTCGGTGATCTTCGCCCGCATGCGCAAGGTCAATAAGTACACGGGGATCATCCAGCAGGCTTTCGGCGTGGTGATGATCGCGGTGGCGCTTTTGATTTACACCAATTACGACAAGACGATTCAACTGAAGATTCTGGAGGCCTTTCCCTCTTACGGAAACCTGCTCAATGGCGTGGAAAACAACAAGATCGTCAGCGCTCAGCTGGATTCGTTGAGGGGTACCAAGGCGACCCAGGCCACCGCGGGTATGGGCGGCCAGCTGGCCGACCTAGGGCCCGCGCCCGAATTCACCGGCATCACCAACTGGCTCAACAGCCCGCCCCTGACCCTGGCCGGCTTGAAGGGCAAGGTGGTGTTGGTGGACTTTTGGACCTACAGCTGTATCAACTGCTTGCGCACCCTGCCCAACACCAAGGCCTGGTACCAAAAATACGGGCCCGAAAATTTCGTGCTGATCGGCGTGCACGCGCCCGAATTCGCCTTTGAAAAAGACACCGCCAATGTGCAAAAGGCCCTGAAGCAATTCGACATCACCTATCCGGTTCCCCAGGACAACGACTTCAAGACCTGGGGCGCCTACCACAACGAATACTGGCCCGCCGAGTACCTGATCGACGCGAAGGGGCATATCCGCCTGGCCGATTTTGGGGAAGGGCATTACGAAGAAATGGACGCCGCGATCCGCCAACTGCTGGCTGAGGCCGGTCACCCGGTGGAAAGTGCAGCGTCCCTGGTGCAGGCCCCCTCCCAACCCTATGACCAAACCCCCGAATCCTATTTGGGGTTGGACCGGCTGGAACGTTTCGCCTCGCCGCAAGAGCCCGCGGCCGGAAGCAAGATCTATTCATTACCCAAAACCCTTCTCAACCATCACCTGGCCTATCAAGGCGCCTGGACGCTGACGGGCGAGGCCGCCAAGCCGAATCAGGGTTCGGCCCTGGAATTCCAGTTCACGGCGGACAAGGTGTATCTGGTGATCGGCCCGGCGCAAAAGGGGGACCAGGTTTCGATTTTCCTGGATGGAAAGCCCATCGGCGACGCTTCGGGCGCGGATGTGGTGAATGGCAAGGTGCTTTTGGACACCCAAAGGCTTTACAACCTGGTGGATTTGAAGGGAAAGCCGGGAACGCACCGCCTGCGCGTGGAGTTTGTGGACCCGGGAACATCGGTTTACGCCTTTACGTTTGGGTGAAAAAAAGAAGAGTCCAACACGAAGACGCCAAACACTTCGGCCCGCAACCGAAGTGTCGATGACCAAGAAAGGCATTTTGGGTAACGGCAGAACCGAAAAGAGAAACACTACTAGTCCACCACGGAGACACAGAAACGCAAAGAACACCTCAGATTTTGAAAGGCAAAACTAAGAGATGCCTTTATTTGAGAGCGAAGACCCTCTCCCCTTGAGGGAGAGGGAACGGGTGTGCCGATCATCAATTAAGGTTCATATTGTGATCGGTACGATACCGACTTCTTTAGAAAGTTAATGGAAGGTCGGCATGAGGGGTATGGGTTGGAAGTCACGCCCCCTCATCCCAACCTTCTCCCTCGAGGGGAGAAGGAGAAACAAAATAAACGGGGAGGTTTTTATGAAGCGTTTTTTTGCGGTAGCTTTAGCCGGGTTGATTTTAAGTTTAAGCGGGTTGGCTTTGGCGGATGACGCCATGATGGCCACCCCGGGGGCCATGGCGCCTTCGATGAGCGCCACACCGGCGCCGAAAATGATGATGAAGAAGAAGATGAAAAAGAAAAAGATGAAGGCGATGAAGAAGGACATGGGAATGGCGACACCCATGGTTTCCACGCCGATGGCCCAGTAAGATGGTTTGGCGGGTTCGGAGCCGGGTGTTACGCCCGGCTCATTTTTTAAATTTCGGTTCAGGAAAACATGACATGAAAAGAAAAGGGTTTTTCATCCTCGGTCTTTTGGGCCTTATTCTGGCGATTTTTGGAGGGAAGCTCATGGCGGATCAAAATAACTATCCCGTGGCGGACAAGGCTGAAGATGTGCACCCCCTGCAAGTGGGGGCGATGGTCCCGGACGGCCAGTTGACGCAACTGAACGGCCAAAAGGTTCAGCTTGAGAAGCTGATCAACGGGAAACCGACTGTTCTTATTTTCTACCGGGGCGGCTGGTGCCCCTATTGCAACCTTCAGATGGGACAGCTGGTTCAAGTCGAGCCCAAACTTTTGGATTTGGGATACCAGATGCTGGCCATCAGCCCGGACCAGCCGGCGAAACTAAGCGAAAGCATGGACAAGCATAAGATTAACTACACCCTTCTTTCCGACAGCGAATTGCAACTGACGAGGAAATTCGGGCTGGCCTACCAGGTGAGCCCGGAAATCCTGGGCAAGATGAAGGGCTTCGGGGTGGACCTGGACGGGGCCACCGGGAACCATCTTCATCAACTGCCCGTTCCGGCGGCCTATGTGGTAGATAAAAAAGGGTTTATTCGATTCGTGTATTTCAACCCGGACATCAAGGTGCGCGTCAAACCGGATGATTTATTCAAAGCCGCCCAGGAAGCCGTTCGATAGCCGAAAAAATTCAGCCATTTCTTTCCGCTGCCGTACCAAACATTTCTATTCATCCAAATCTACAAAGGCCTTTGCCCCCCTCGAGCGTTGCATAAAGAGACACAATCATGTACGCTATTGGTAACAGAGGAGGCGAGCCATGAAATTCGTGACCGTTAGGGATTTAAGGGCTAAATCAGGCGAGGTTTGGAAGAACCTGCTTTCCGAAAAGGATCTGGTGCTGACTAACAACGGCAAGCCGATTGCCCTTTTATCCACCATCACCGAGGAAAACATCGAAAAGTCGCTGGCTGCCGTTAGGCGGGCGAGGGCGCTGGACGCCATGGAACAAATGCAGACCCAGGCCATGGCCCGGGGGCTGGACCGGATGACCCAGGCTGAAATCAACGCCGAGATCGCGGAGGCCCGTAAGGCCCGCAAAAAGTGAAGGTGGTCGTCGACACAAATGTTTTTGTTTCGGGGTTCCTGTCGCCTTTTGGTTGCCCCGCCGGAGTTTTAAGGCTGGTTCTATCCGGCAAGGTGGGGTTGCTTTATGACATCCGAATTCTTTCCGAATACCGGGAAGTTCTCTCCCGGCCCAAGTTCCATTTCAAAAAAGAAAACATCGAAATGCTGTTGGAACACATCCGGATGGAAGGTCAATTTGCGGTGGCGGAGCCCCTGTCCGATCCCCTGAAAGACCCGTCGGATGAAATGTTCCTGGAAATAGCGGTCTCCGGGGGGGCCGAGTGCCTGGTCACGGGAAACCTGAAACATTTTCCAGCCCATAAATACAAGGGCATTTATCTATTAGATCCTGCGGGGTTTATGGAACATTTTCAAAAAAAGATCGGGGAATAAAAAGTACTTAGGTCCTGGACTTCCCCCGAATGGGCAAACAAACCGAAAAAGAAATGCCCTGGCTTAGCCTTTTCCATGGCCTCATGAAATCCCTCCAAGGCTGTATCCACGGCCAATAACTACATCAAAGATGGCGGGGTGGATGGCAACCGGGGCATCGAGGCCTTTCGGTTGTGGCTTCAAACGAAAACCGGCTGTCATGGCGCTCAACGGGAAACGACGATCTTGAGTTTCTGGCGGAAGGAAACCGCCCCGTTGGAATGAACCACCTCCGCCACGGCCAGGTAATACCCGCTGGCCATACCGGAAGCGTCCCAAACCGTTTGTTGGGCCCCCGGGTCCCCCTGAACCTCCGCCACTTTCTCCCCGGCGATATCATAAATATTGACGCGCAAAGTGCAGGGCTGGGGCGTGCTGAACTTAAAGGCCGTCTTGAACCCGCCGGTGGAGAGAGAAAGCAAGTTGGGACAGGCCGAAAGGGTCCAGGGCTGGTTGGTTTCGGCCCCCATGACCTGGACGATGCGGGTGATTTCTTCCGTCGCCTCCGCGCTTTGGGCCCAATGGACGGAAAGAATGTAATTTCCCGGGGACACGAACGCGCCCGAGTCGCTGGTTCCATCCCAGGTGAGGGTCACGGCCGTTCCGGAAGTTTGAAGGGTCAATTGGACCACGGAGGCGGGGCCCGAAGACCCGGGCTGGAAGGCGTTGGAACTCAGCACGACTCCGGTCATCTGGGTGCCGGACGGGTCCTGGGCCCAGCCCGACAGGTGTTTGACCAGCTCCCCGGTTTCGTTATAGATGCTGGCATCGACCTGCAGGAGCGGCCGGTTCACCCCCGCCTGTCGGGTGACGGTGGTAACCACGCCGAAGGAATCGACGTTTTGTATTTCGATGAAATAGGTCCCATTGACGACCGGGTTTCCCGAGCCGTCCATACCGCTCCAGAGGCCCAGGGAGACACCGCTCGAAAAAAGGGTGATTTGATTCTGCGCTCCGTTGAGGGACGTAATGGGCCCGCCCACCAGGTCCAGACTCAGGATGGGCTGGGAGTATTTCCGGGCCCACAAGAGGCTGACCCGTTCCCCCGCCTCGTTGTAAACCCCCGCCTGAACCGAATAGCTTCCCATCACCGCCACGGTCGCGGCAGCGGCAAGCGGTGTGCCCAGGCCTGAGGCCGAAAACTGGGCCTCGTTCACGATCTGGGTTTGGCCGGGAACAAAAGAAGTGATTTGGGCCTGGTAGCTCAAGTGATAGACCCCGGGTGGGAGCGGGGAAGGGAGATTCCAGGTCAAAAGGGAAGACCCAGCCGTGAAAGTCGCCGAGCCGTAGGCGGGAGGGGTCAGGGCCACAAAGGTTTCATCCGGCGGAAGGTTGTCCGTGACCTGGGCGTTAGGGAACGTACCCTCGTTCAGGGTCACCGAAAGGTTATAGGTGATCAGGGCGCCGGAAGGGGCGGAGCCGGCGGAGGCGTTTTTTCCCAGGGCCGCCCAAGGGGTGGAAGTGGGGGTAGCCGAGGGCGTCGGTGTTTGGGTGGGGGTCGGGGTGGGGGTGGCCGTCGTCGTCACGGTGAAGGTGACGGTGGGGGTGGCGGTGGAAGTGGGAGTCAGGGTTTGGGTGGGAGAAGGCGTCGGGGTGGGGCTGTAGGTGGCGGTGGGAGTCATTGGGGGCGTCGAAGTGAGGGTCGAAGTGGAAGTGGCGGTTGGAGTGGAGGTGGGAGTCGGTGTGGAGGTGGGGCCGCAAATGCCCGTGATTTTCCGGATGGCGTCATTGACGTAATCCACCACGTAAAGATTTCCGGAAGCGTCGAAGGCGATGGATTCGGTGTGGTTAAACTCGGCCAAGAGGGGGGCGCCCCCGTCGCCCGAGTATCCGGCCGCGCCGGTGCCCGCCAGGGTGTTGATCGTGCCTCCGGGAATGGTGACATCCCGCACGACGTTGTTCATGTCGTCGGTCATGAAAAGGTTTCCGCCGCACCCCAAAGCCATGGTGCCGTTGTCGAAATAGAAATCGGCCAAAAGGGCCGGGCCCCCGTCGCCGGAGTAGCCGGAGGTTCCGCTTCCCGCGAAGGTCGTAATCACTCCCGTGGCGATGTTGACCTTCCGGAAAACCCAATTGAGATAATCGGAAATATAAAAGTTTCCCAAATTGTCCGGCTCCACCATCTCACAGCCGTTCAACTCGGCTGAAACCGCCGGGCCCCCGTCCCCCGTGTATCCGGCCGTGCCGGTTCCCGCCACAGTCGTGATGATCCCCGTCGCTTCGCTATAGAGGCGGATGGCGTTATTGTTGGAATCGGCGATATAGAGGTTGTTCTGGGCGTCAAACCGGATGCCGATAGGGGCGTCGAGTTCGGCCGCGAGGGCGGGCCCGCCGTCGCCCGAATAGCCGGCGGTACCATTGCCAATCACGGTGTTGACGATTCCAGTGGTCGCGTTCACCTCCCGGATCACCTCGTTGTAATAATCGGCGATGAAAAGGTTGTTGTTGGAATCCACGGCGATGCCGGAGGGGTAAAAAAAGGTGGCGTTGACGGCAAGGCCACCGTCCCCGCTGTAGCCGCCCAGGGTGGAGGCCCCCGCGTAGGTGCTGATGACGCCCGTGGCGATGGTGACTTTGCGGACCATGGCATTGCCCGCGTCGGCGATGTAGTAATTTCCGAAGGAATCGAATGCGATATCGTCGGGCTGGTTGATCTCAGCCAGGTTGGCCGCTCCGCCGTCCCCGGTGTAACCGCCTATTCCATTACCGGCGACGGTGTTGATGATTTGGCCCTCGGCGGGAAGGATTACCAACCCGAAGGCGAAGATGCAAAATAGTAAATCCCTGAATAAATGAATCTTTTGAATCATAAGGAAGCCCTCGGTCGATACCCGCCTTGTTAATTGTCTCATCTTGGCCGAGTTTTTGTTGGAAGATGCGTGTTTTTGTTGTTTGACGAAAACCGGCGGCCTGATGGTTGTTGATCGTAAAACCGATGGAAGGACTAACAAAAGGAAGGAAGCCCAGAAATGATTACAACAACCCCTAAGACCTTTGGCCGGGGAAAAGAGGCTAGGCCAACAAACCCACGTTGAACCGTTTAGAGACCTAAAATAACTTCCGCGAAATGGGTCTTGAGGTCCTCCTTCATTTGAACTACCACACCCTCTCATTCAAGCCGATGAACGTCGTTGGAAAGGCTGGAAAAAAAGTCATGTTGGACTTCCCCCGAATGAATGTTCACCCCTGAATAGGAAATGCCCTGGCTTAGCCTTTTCCCCTAAAATGGTCCCATGAAATCCATCCTTTTACCCGCTTAAAGAACGAAGACCCCACCTGGGTCCGCATATGCGCGACGCGCCATTCGACCATATAATAACATTAAAATTGATTGATAACATATGATGTGTTACTGTGCATATATATTGTTATTTATGATGGAGCCAAAATGGATCTCCAAGCATTAAAAGACTACTTGTATCTAACCCTATGGCTTCAAGTCCACCCGACTCCCTGGACGGACGCCAAGGTATTGCCCTTTCTGTTAAGGGACCGATACGAATTCTTTACCCTTTACCTTTTAAAAACCAAACACCTTTTATTGGTCGCTAAAGACAAAGCTGAGGAAACCCCTGCCGTAGTGCAGAAACACCTGGAAATGGCCAAACAACATTGGAAGGGGGAAGTCATTTATGTACCCCAAACCATCACCTCTTCTAATCGTACCCGCCTCATCCAGCAGGGGGTTCCCTTCATTGTTCCGGGCACCCAGCTCTATCTGCCCCATTTGGGGATGGATCTGCGCGAGCATTTCAAAAGGTTAGCCATGCCGCCGGGAAAAACTTTTAGCCCGGCAACCCAAATCATCGTATTGGATGCCTTGATCCATGGCTCCAAGGAAACCCTGAACGGCATCCAATTGGGGGAGAAATTCAACTGCTCACTCATGACCATCACCCGTGCGATGAATGAGCTTGAGGAAACGGGTGTCGCGACGGTCCAAACCCAAGGTCGGGAAAGAAAGCTTAAATTCGATCTCCCCAAAAAGGACCTATGGGAAAAGGCCCAACTGTACCTTCGGGACCCCGTCAAAATGTCGGATACGATTTTTGAAAAAAACGCGGCTTCCAACCCGAGATATGTTGAAGCCGGCTTAACCGCATTGGCCCATTACTCTAATTTGGCCGAGCCGCAGGAAAAAACCTATGCCACGGACATTAATCCAACCATGCTCGCTAAAACGAGGGAGGAACATTTATATCCAAATTGGGATCCCAATCAAAGAAACTATTTAGAAGTGTGGAGCTATTTCCCCCAATCGTTTTTCACCGAAAAAAGAGTGGATCCCTTTTCCCTTTATTTGAGCCTCCGTGATAACCAGGACGAGCGAATCCAAACTGCGCTTGAAGAAATGATGGGGAAAATCGAATGGTAAAAGGGCTTGGCTTATTTAAAGAGCACTTCAAAGATTTCACCGGCTCATTTGTCATCATCGGCGGCACCGCTTGTTCCTTGCTTTTGGAAGGCGCGGGTCTTCCTTACCGGGCCACCAAGGATATCGACATTATTTTGTATGTGGAAACCTTGAATCCGCGGTTCGGCAAAACCTTTTGGGATTTCGTTAAGAAGGCCGGATACAAACACTTGCAAAAAAGCACCGGTAAGAAAATCTTTTACCGTTTCTTCGAACCGGCCAGCCGGGATTACCCTGAAATGCTCGAACTTTTTTCCTCAAAGCCGGAAGGGTTTGAACTTGCCGAGGGAAGCCCATTAACCCCCATCCCCTTTAACGATGAAGCCTCAAGCCTGTCGGCTATCCTTTTAGATACCGACTATTACCCCCTAATTCAAAAGGGCCGCAAAACCCTGGAAGGCCTTCCGGTGCTTCGCCCGGAATACCTGATACCTCTCAAGGCCAAAGCGTTTTTGGATCTTTCAGCCCGAAGCCAAAAAGACGGCAAGGGAGACCGAAAGGATATCAAGAAACACCGCAACGATGTTTTTCGGCTTTTTCCCTTATTAACCGAGGAAAGCAAAATTCAACTTCCACCGTCCATCACGGAAGACATGAGGGATTTTTTAAACGCGGCTTCCAAAGAAGAATTAGACTTAAAAGCGTTTGGGATCAACAGGCTCAATCTTCAGGGCGTCATGGAGATCATTAAAAATGTTTACGACCTTTGATTTGAAAAGGCATACATGCCCCTTCATGCCACAAAAAAACCCGGATTCGGGCTATCCCTCGCCTTGAAGGTTCGGTACAGGTGACCCCATTTAACAAAAACGAAATACGGACTCCGTAACCTTTCGGATTGGCCGCTAGTAGATTCAGGCGTTCAATTCAAAATAAATAGGGCCAATCATTTAATATTAAAATTCAGAAAAAGCTACCCCTCCAAAATTGCCTCCCGATGGCCCCTAACCTGCTGGGATCGGTTTAACGGTTGTCGAATCCATGGGCATTCAGTCAGATTTATCACTGAAAATCCCCCGCACCCCTATTTCACAGATCGTCCAGATGGGTGTAAAACCCAGGTTTTCCCTTAAAACGCCTCTGGCATCCGAAATGCCTTATCAATCCCGACTGGGTTTTCCCATGATGAAACGGGGTTGGCCGAAGTATGAAAAATGGGTATTTCGTGATAGCCATCGGTTTAGGCTTGTTTGTGTGCCTGGGTCTGGCGGCGGGTTGTAATAAAAGTTACCAATTACCGGCCCAGCCGGATACGCCGCCGATATCCGCCAATAGCCCGACCGCTACTTCCGGCCCCGCGACCGTTCTGCCCTCGTCAACACCCACCTCTGCTCTGAGCCCGGCTTTGACCCCCACTTCTACGCCGACTTTCTCAACCCCCTTCACCTTCAGCCCAACGGCCACCCCTTGGATTGCCACCTTTACGCCGACCAGCGTTCCCCCCACCGCGACCTCAACCCCATTTGTGGTTCCCACGAATACCTTTTCTTTCACCCCGACTGTCACCGTGGTTCCGCCCAGCTTCACCCCCACCTCGACTTGGACGACTGTGTTTACCAGCACCGCCACTCCGACCACGCCTCCACCGCCCCCGACGGTTCTGTCAACTTCTACCCCCACCTCCACCGCGACTTCCGTTCCACCCCTAGACACCGCCACCTCCACCCGTACCTCGACCTCAACGGTGACTTTCACGTCGACGGTAACTTCCACGGGCACCCCGACGGCCACCAGCACTTCCGCGGTCAACCTATCGCCCACGATGACCGCCACATCCGCCCCTGGATGGGTGGAAGCCACCGGATCGGCGGCCATGGGCCCTCGGATGTTTTCCGGATGCGTGGTCTATAACAACAAAATGTGGATCATCGCGGGCGGGGCCGAATGCACGCTGATCGGGGGCGTCAAATCCGACGTCTGGTCTTCCTCCAACGGCGTGACCTGGACCCAGGCCACGGCTGCCGCCGGTTTCGGGGACCGGTGGGGAATGGGAGCGGTGGTTTTCAACAACAAGATGTGGGTGATCGGGGGGCTATCCCCCAGCGGCTTCAAGAACGACGTCTGGTCTTCCACCAACGGGTCCGCATGGACCGAGGCTTTGGCCGCCGCCCCCTTCAGCGCCCGGGAAAATTTCGGTTGTGTGGTCTACAACAACCTGATGTGGGTGATCGGCGGGGACAACACGGGGGGCGTGGGCAATTCGGCGGGAGTCAGCTGCGCGCTTTCGGATGTCTGGAATTCTCCCGACGGGGTCAACTGGACCCTGGCGGGCCAGTTTCCCACGCCGAGGGCGGGCGCTTCCTGCGTGGTTTTCAACGGGGCCCTTTGGGTGATCGCGGGCGGCAACACCTACCCCGATCCCGCGGCTGGTTCGGGCGCCTATTCGCTGGATCCCTTGAACGACGTGTGGACTTCAACCGACGGGGCCAACTGGAGCGAGGCCACCGCCGACACGGGGTTCGGGGGAAGGTCCTACGCGGCGGCGGGGGTTTTCAACAACCAGATTTGGATCGTGGGAGGGGCCGAAAGTTCTTACGTCGAAACCATTCCCTACGCCACGAACTACGACGACCTTTGGGTATCCAGCGACGGAACCCATTGGACCCAAACCTCCGCGACCTTGCCGTTTCCGGAAAGGTTCGCGGCGGAAAGCTGCGTTTACAACAATTCCTTCTGGGTGGTCGGCGGCTGCGCGCAGATCGCCACGCCCTATACCTGCAACTATTACTCCGACGTTTGGCACAACCCCTAATCTGACCCAAGCACCGAATGGAAAAGGTTGAAGATTTTAAAAAAAGGGACAACGCCATGGCCCATGGGTGTTGTCCCTCGATTACGACCTGTTAAGGTTTGTTTTATTATTTGCTGGTAGTTGACTTGCAGTCTTTACCGCACTTTTTACCGTGGCAGCCGTGTCCCTTCTTTCCCTTGCTGGTTTTCGAAATGCTTTGAGAGGGTGTAATACCTCCCGAAGGGGTGATTTGGGCCGAGGCCATATCGGCCATCGCGGCTAAAAAGAACAACGCCGTACCCATCGTTAGAATTTTTTTCATTGCTTGCCTCCAATCTCTATCATGAATTTTAGGGTGAATTTTCCACCGGCTGTTAGGACGCCGCTTCCAGGGGAATGGACTGATCGGGGTGGATGTCCACCATTGTGAAATCAATGAAGAGGAATCCCCTATTTCATGTAAATGTTGTGAATTTTGGAGGCCCTGAAGGGTAACCCTATGGACAGGAGTGAGATAATTAAGAGAGTACTTCCTTTGGCCCGGGAAATCATTTTTGGGCGGGGGAACGTCTAAATAACGGGAAGATAACCAAGCCGGGGCCTTCATGGCCCTTGGGCGTTTCGAGAGGTTTAGCATGAATAAAAAAACGATTCTTTGGGCTGTGATCCTTCTGTTTCCGGGCGCCCTGGTTTGGGCCGCCGCTCGTGGCGGGTCCGGGTTTAGCTCGGGTTCGGGAGGCGGACGGTCTAACAGCACGGCTTCCGGTTACACGGGCGGGGGAACTCGATCTTTTTCGGGAGGCGGTTGGACGGGCGGGCGGAGCAGCCGGAGCGGGGGATGGTCCGGAGGAAACCGGGGCGGGGCCTATACCTCGCGGTCCCTGCATTATTTTAATCACTCCTCCCTGACCCGCGGCGGGAGCATGGCCCTTCACCATTTCAACCACCCGAACGCCGTCGGTTCGGGAAAAACGGCTTTCACCAGCCGGAGTTTATCCCAACCCGCCCTGCCGACCCGGAACGCCGCGGGCGGAAACTTCTCGGCCTCCCAGGTCTCGTCCCACGCCATGAGTTCGTCCCTCGTCACGAATCGGATGGCTTCCCTGTCCCATGACGGGGCCCTGAGGAACAGCGTGACCGGGTTCAACCGCACGGAAAACGCCGTAGGCCATTATTACTGGCACAACTGGAACGGAAACAGCTATGTGCACTATTACGGAGGCTGGGGACGCAACTGGTACGGTTGGTGCTGGGGTGGAAACTTTTACTGGACCCTGTGGGCCAACGGCTGGTGGTGGTGGTGCGACCCCTGGAACGGCTACTGGTGCTATTGGGACAACGGCTGGCTGTGGCAAAACCCGTACACGGACGTCGTTTATGTTTATCAGAACGGCGATTACCAGCCGGCCCTCAACGCGGAGGGGGGCTATGCCCAACCGCCCGACGGCACCGCGAACGGGACCGTATCCAGCCAGGAAAAACCGGCACTGGCACCCCTGACAGAAAAAAGTTTCGCGAGCCCCGACGGAACCAAGACCGTCAAGATTCTCGATAACGGGGACGCGTTTCTTTACGATTCAGGCAAATCAAAAGCTCACGCCAAGCCCCAATTCCTGGCTTTCAACGTGAAGAGCGTGAAGTTCACGCATAAGGGTTCGGGGCCCGTGGTTATTCAGATCAACCACAAGGATGGAACTTTCGACCTGTTCAACCTGGACGGTTCGCCTACGGATAAGAAGAAGGCGTAATAAACGGGGAAAGCCCCGCCTGGATTCGGCGGAGAATCTAAATAGGCTTAACTGCAGTTTCCCCAGGTCGTGCATTCGGTACCACCGGCCGCGGCGGCGATGTCCGCGGCGGTTTGATAATACGAGAAGTAGGGATCGGTGCTGACCCGGTATCGGAAATTAGGCCCAACATTCAGGGACGCGTTGCCCGGAGAAGTCACCTGGACCCAGGCATAGGCCCCGGGAAGGGTGGCCAACTTGATGCAGTAGATGTCCCCCGTCTGCAGGTCCAAGCCGCCCCCGGAAACCGTTTGGGAGGAGGCGTTCACCACCAAAGACTTGGATTGGTCCGAACTGGAGGTGAAAAGTCCCGCCACAGGTACGTAATCAAAATTCACCAGGTTACCGTTACCCAGGTAAGCGACCGTGTTGTTTCCGAGGGGGTCCATGATCTGGATATTCGTATTGCCGGCCGTCACAAACAAATCCGGATTGTTATTCGCCCCACAGGTCATGGTGTGGTTCGAGAGGTCAAAGTAATCCCATCCGGGCAGCGTGGGATCATAACCGGCAGTCAAAACATAGCATTGACGGACCACCGATCCCAATTGGAGGGTGGCGGACATATCGGGCGTGGCGCTGGAAAGGTCCAGTTCGACCGCGCCGACGGCCAGGGGGGTATGGGTCGGGGCATCGTTGAGCTGGAGGGAAAGAACCCGCTTGCCACCCGCCGGCAGGGAAACCGTGAAGACGATATTTCCGCTGGCGGACCCTGACGTAAATGGCCCCATCTGACCCTGCATGGATTCGGTGACGCCGGTCTGGTAATTCCAAAGAAGGATGCTGGAGGTGGACCCCAGCAGGCTCGCCTGGACGTCGTGGGAAGGGGCCACGGTGACGTTTACGTTGGTTTGAGGCGCGGGAGCCATGATCTTGGGCCCGTTACAGCCCCCAACCCCAAGGGCCAGGGCCGCCAGGAGGACCGCGGCCGTCCCCGTTTTTTTGGAAAGGCTTTTCATAAAGGCGACTCCTTTGAGTTCATCCCCATTTAAAAGTTGATTTGATAATTCGTTCCCAGGGTCCAGTAGTTGTAGGTGGCGTTGGCCAGGGCCGTTCCCGTGCTATCCACGCTGGCGTTGTATTGAAGGATGAAATCGTAGGACCCGAAAAAGTTTAGGCTGGAGGCGTCATCCAGGGACATTTTCCAGGCGGGCCCCGTCCCTAAAAGCCATCCGCCGCCGAAATACATCTGGTTGACCCCGGCGCTGGTAAAGGTATCCGGGTAGGAGTTGGGAAGAACGTATTTCACCTGGGCGGCCCACTGCAAATCCCCGAAGGCATAGGAAGGAACCGCGTAAAAACGCGGCGCGTAAAAATTATCCGCCTCGACGACCAGGTTGTTGGTGTCATCCAACCGGCTTGAGGGGAGGAAATATTGGGCCCCCACTTCCAGGGACAATCCCTTCGGATTGACCCACTTATAGGAAGCGTTCAAATTGGTCCCCAACTGGAAATTAACCCCTTCTTCCTTATCCTGGGTCGTCAAGGTGTCAAAGAGGGAAAAACGGGCGACTTCCTTGTATCCCCCGGTTCCTTCCTGGATGTAATTGAGCCCGAAGAAAAGGGTATCCCCCAATTGAAGTGAATCGGAGGGTTCTCCGGTGGGGTTGAATGCCCCCGAATAAACGTATCCCGCCCCGAGGCCGAGGGCGTTTTTCCCGACGGGTAAACTGATCCCATAGAGGGCGCTCAACCCGAACCCGCGTCCCCGGTAGCGGTAATCCAGGAATTCGGTGGGGATGATGGCGTAGATCTGCTGGGTTTCCCAGGTCGAATCCCCCGTGGGGAGGCTGAGACTGGCGTTGAAGACGGACGACAATCCGAAAGTCTTGAAATGAATTTCTCCGCCGAGCACCGTATCGGCGAAATGGGTCAAATCGACCGTGGTGTTGAGGATGCCATCGGGGGTGTAGGCATAGGAACCGCTGCCGAAAAGGCCCTTGCCATAAACCTGAACCCCCTTGTCCAGGTCCAGGTTCAGGGAAAAGGGCATCCAGTATTCGGAGCCGTAACTGGTATTCAACTGTGTTTGCTGGGTGGTGTAATTGCTGTTCCATCCGTCGTAAGTGAAACCCAGGCTCAGTTGGCCCGCGCTGACGGGGAGGACAGTTATGAACAGGGCGACTGCGAGCATGCCCCTTTTCAGGAAGGTTTCCGGGGTCATGGTACGTCCTCCCCGGCCGAAATATTGGCCGACAGTTTGACCCTGACGGAACCCTCCACCGAGGGATCGGTGAAGAGCCGGTTATCGTTGGAGGGAAGGCCGACCTGAAACTGATCTTCCATCTCATCGAGTGAATCGGCAAAAATACTTGCGGTCTTGCCTTCGGGGGTTTCTCCCTGAATCCCATTGTTGGCCCCGCCGACCGGAACGCCGTTTCGAAAGACCTCGCTGCTGCCCTTGCCGTAATCCCTCGTTTGGCCGTTGGAACCGGCATAGACCGTCCCATCCAGGACCCCCAGGTAAACCGTGTGGGTGGAAGGATCGTATTTCACCTGGTATTGGGTGCCGCGGACGCCGCAGACGACGCCCCCGGCGCTGATTTCAAAGGAGGACTGGGCGGAAAAAAGGTGTTTCACCTGGGCCATCAGCTGGCCCATTTCCATCTTGAATTGGATCACCTTGTCGTTCGCGTCGGGCTTCCGGAGCTTTTCCATCCAGACATCGGTGTTCGGGCTGATTTGGATTTCCGAGCCGTCGAAGGTTTGAAGGGTCGCCTGGGCGTTCGCGCCGGTGATGATGCGCTCCCCCTCCACGACCGTGACGTCCTTGTGGGCGATCCGGAGCATGTGCCCCTTATGCCCCTTGATCTCGACCTTTCCCGTAACGGAAGTGAAAAGCGCCTCCGACACGGCCCAAAGGCGCCCGGCTAGGCTTAGAAGAACAATTAAAAACAGGGCTTGTTTCATCCGATACTCTTTCTGCTTATTCGTCCCCGCCGCGAAGCGGGTAGGCTTAAGGAATACAAACGGCGTAAAAGCTCATTAAATAGTAACCTCGGGTGTAATTGGCCGTTGTACACACCGCAGGAAGGTTTCCGAAATTGTCATTCGCGAGGTTATAGACGCTTCCAACGGCGCCGGGATAACCATTGTTATAAAGCATGGTATCCGTGTGGACCGCCACCCATCCGGTTTGTGCCGCGGGTATCACGGCGGTCTGATTCAATAGGGCGTAATTAAAACCGTTGGCGGTGGTAACGGTGGGCGGGGTGTAGGCCAAAAGATCGCCGGGGTATCCCGAACCGTTGTCGCTGTAAATGGCCCCCTCAAAGGTCACCCCGGCACCCCCGACATCAAACATGATCCCGACCAGGGTCACCGCGCTATAGCTGTCATACTCGGGATAGCACCATAAATCGGAAGTACCCCCGAGGTAGGTACTGTAGATCGTGTTATTCCCATAGACACAGTTGTAAGGCGTGAGCGTTAAGGTGGGAGTGATGGTCGGTGTGTTTGAAATGGTCGGCGTTTGGGTGATCGTTGGAGTATTCGTTTTCGTCAGGGTCATCGTGAATGTCGGGCTTAAAGTGATGGTGGGGGATTGGGTCGGCGTGAAGGTTTTGGTGGGGGTGCCGGTAATGGTCGGAGATAAGGTGATGGTGGGAGAGAGCGTGATGGTGGGTGACAGGGTGATCGTGGGGCTTAAGGTGATCGTCGGGGATAGGGTAATGGTCGGGCTAGGGGTCCAGGTGCAGGTAAAACCAGTGGCAGAATCAATGCAGGGGGTGGAGGTCACGCCCAAGAGCCCATGACCGGGAGCGACGGGTCCATTGGAGTTTTTGCAGGCCGTGATGAAACCGGAAAATAAAAGCACGATCAAAAAAGCAAAAACAATTAAAAATTTCCAACGATTCATGAGAAGGCTCCAATAGTCGAAGCTTGAATAAAATAATTCACGGATTTCGATGTATTAGAGTTTCCAAATCATCAATTGGTAATGATAAGAATCATAAAACTAAAGAACGTGAGAGCGTTGAAACGATAAACGTAGATTTGAAATTCGTTTCCCTCTCCTTGAAGGTTCGGGACAGGCGAAAAAAGAAATTCAACTTAACTTTGATTCTTCTCAATCTTCCTCTGGCCACCCAATCCATGCGTTGAAAAGACATGACGATTCAGGTGTTTTTCGCCAACGGCGCATGGGCCGGGTTGCACCCTTTGTTCTGACAGGTGCCGTTGGGATAAGATGGCTTTTAAAGGACGAACATTTATTTTCAACGGGCGGTTCTAGTCACATGGAAAATACACAACCAACCAAACCCTTTCCCTGGCTCGTCGCCCTTCTGGCTCCCCTGCTGGTCATGGGGGCCTATTTACCTTCCGTCCGATACGAGTTTGTTGCCTGGGATGATTTGGCGTTCATTTTCGACAATCCCCATTTCCGGTCGTTCGATTTTCACTGGATGTGCACGTCCTTTCAAACGGGAAACTGGATTCCCTTGACCCGGCTTTCCTTTTACCTGGATTACTTTGTGAGCGGGCTCAACCCGGGATTTTGGCATTTCAACAACCTTCTATTACACGCGGCCAATACGCTGCTTGTTTTTTTACTGAGCCGGCGGATTCTGCTCTTGGCTTCACCCCCGACCGGCCCCTTGGGGGAATCGGACAAAACAATTCCGGTGATTCCCACGGCCTTCCTGACGTCGCTCTTGTTCGGGCTCCACCCGATTCACGTGGAATCGGTGGCTTGGATTTCGGAAAGAAAGGATGTCTTGAGCGGCTTCTTTTTCTTGAGTGGACTCCTCGTTTATCTGCCTGATCCCCGCCACCCCTGGCCCGAGGGCCGAAGGAGGGGAGTCTGCCTGGGGCTTTTTATCCTGGCGCTTTTATCCAAACCGATGGTGGTTACCTTTCCGTTGGTTTTATTCCTGCTGGATGCCTGGCCGTTGAAAAGACTCTTTCCCCTCACGAAAAAAATAATTGGGGAAAAGGTGCCTTTCCTTGTTCTGTCCTTGGCGGTGGGGATTATTTCGATCGTGGCACAGTCCCGAGAAGGCGGGATTGTGACCGCCGACGCGAGCCCGCTTTTTCCTCGTGTCATGAATGCCTTCCATTCCGTCGCCTTTTACCTTTGGAAGATGGCGTGTCCGACAAACCTGTGTGCTTTTTACCCTATCTCCCCGCCGGGGCAATTGGGTTTTATCGCTGGCGCGGTTTTGGGAGTTTTGATCTTGGGTTGGACCGGCTTGGTTTGTTTTTCACAGAGAAAACAGAGACCCTTCCTGGCGGTCGTTTGGATCTATACGGTCATCACCCTTTTGCCGGTCTTGGGGTTCTTGCAAGTGGGCTATCAAGCGGCGGCCGACCGCTATACCTACCTGCCCAGCGTGGCTTTGTTCCTCCTCGTGTCGGCCTGGGCGGGGCGGTTGCTTTCGACAAAACCTTTTTTATTGAACTTGTTTTCGGCCCTATTGGCGGCTGGCCTGGTGTGGGGAACCGTGAACCAGGCTTCGATTTGGAAAGATTCCATTTCCCTTTGGGAGGATGCGGTCAAACTTTACCCGGATTCTCTGCTTCCCAACACCTATCTCGCCCGGGCCTACGCCGTCGCCGGACGCTGGGGAGATGCTTTGGAGGAATATAACCGGGCTTTGACCATACTTCCTCCCGGCAGCCCGCAGGTTCACCACGAGATGGGCAAGGTTTTGGCCAACATGGGACGGCCCGATGACGCGATTTTGCGATTCAATGCCGCCGTCAGTTTGGACCCCGGGGGGGAAGACGCCCTGGATTGCCGCCGAAGCCTCTGGATGGCTTTTGAAAAAAAAGGAATGCACCGCGACGCTTTACCCGAAATCCAAGAAGCGTTGAAATTGGACCCCCATTCGGCGATCGATTATTTATATCTCGGGATCACTTTTTGGGAATTAGGGGATTTTAAAAATTCCGAAGAAGCTTTGAACCAAGCCTATTCCATTGAACCGGGTAATCCGGAGTATCTCGACACTTTAGCTTCCCTTTATCAAAAATTAGGCCGTTTGGGAGAGGCTTCGGATTTATTTAAAAAGGGAATCGAGCTTCACCCGAATCAAACCGATTTCTACATGAAATTGGCTGATCTGGATATGGCGCAAGGTCTGTATTCGGA
>CAZGKT010000053.1:0-22468 GCA_964525605.1 uncultured bacterium | reverse complement strand
CAACGAAATTTTACAAATTAGTAAAATGTTTGCTTCTTACCTAATTTGTGTATTTCTTAAAACGCTTGAAATTAAAGGCTGTTAATCGTGCTCCGGCAAGTTTGTAAATCATTAGAAAGTTTACAGATTCTTTAAAAAAACCCTCAATTTTTCAAATTATTTGCTATTGTCATTATATGAACCGGGATGAGAGACCGTTATCCGGTTCTAACTGGGGAGGATTTTATGGTTCGTTTTCGATATTTCGCAGCAGCCCTCTTTGCTTCGGCTGTTCTTTCCGCAGACGCATGGGCCCAATCCAGCTCGAATGGGGCGCCTTTAGGCAGCAAGAACAACCCCATTCCAGTGAAGGCCGTTGGCACACCGCTTCCGCAAATCACACCTGGTGCCAAGGGCAAGAGGGGTTCCAAAACGAATCCCATCACGGGCCAAACCCATCCCCGCAGCGTAACGGTTCACTAAAAATTTAATTTAACCAGGAACTTCGAAATTGATTCTCGGGTATTTCTTCCGAGACCTGAACATAGCTCAACCGTAGCTACCCCGCTTACTTTTGAGAAACCTTTCCGGAACCGCCCGGAGTTTTTCAAAAAACCATATCTCCCCAAACCCAAAGGTATTTGAGGATTCGTTATGCGAATGGACAAACCGTGAATCGATCCAGGGCCCTCTCATCCTTTGCGGTTTTTCTTTTACTAGGTCCCCTCATGCAGGGCTGGGGAGCCACGGACGAAAAAGCCACGCTCACTTCGGTCATCGGGTTGGTTCATGTCATGAGCCCGGGCGGCCAATCCCGCCGGGTCTTGAGCGGCCAATCCGCTTTTCCAGGTGAAACCGTCGTGGTCGGGCCGAAATCGGAGACGGATCTGACCCTGCCGGACGGGTCTTCCTTAAGCCTATCTTCCGGCACGAAGTTGAAGATCGCCTCCTTAAAACAACCCTCCGCCAAGGATAAAAATTTTCTGTTCACCTTGGATGTGGGGAAACTTTTTGTCCAGGTGAAAAAGCTCCTCTCCTCGAAATCCAGTTTTGAAATCAACGCGGGCGGGGTCATCTGCGGCGTGCGGGGCACGTCCTTTAACCTGGGATACAACCCGGACAACCATCAATTGGACCTGGATGTCTATTCGGGAACGGTGGGAGCCACGGGCGGAGGGAACACCCAGTTGTTTACCGGGGGCCAGCACGGCCATTTCGTGAATGGAACCTGGGACGGAAAAATCGGAACCGCCCCACCCCCGCCCAACGGGACCAAGGGGGGGAACGGCTCGGGTTCCAGTGGCACCGGAACCGGCGGCACGGGGTCCGGGGGAAACGGAACAGGGAATGGCGGTAATGGCGGAAGCTCAGGCGGAACAGGCGGTTCCAGCGGCACCGGCGGCGATAATTCAGGCGGCGGCTCCACCGGGGGAACGGGCGGTAATAATGGGAGCCCGGTTGGGGGAGGGACGACCGGCTCCGGTTTACCCAATCCCACAACCGGCGATACGGGAACCGGCTACCAGCCTAATAGTTCTCTGGGCGACCTGAACGGCCAATTTCTCAGCGGGGTCGTTGTGAACGGCGACAATAACCTTAATTCCGCCCAACAAACCATCCATTTTCAATTGATCCTGCCGGGCAGGGAGACGGGGCCATGAACCCTTTCCACCCTATCACCCTCCGGCTTAGCTTCTTATATGTAGGGTTCCTCGGACTATTCTTTCTGGGGGGGGCGCCTCTTGCTCCGCTTTGCGCCCAAACCACTCCAACTCCCTCTTTGACTCCTGAAGCCGCCCCCGCCAAGCCCGCCTGGGGTTCGGTGGACCTGGGGGCGCAATATGTGGGTTGGGATTCCAACGCCGTCCCCGGGGGTTCGGAATATCTGATTCCTCTCACGCTTTCGGTTTTCCCCTGGAAGGACGCCCGCATTTACGGTCAAACCGAATTTGCCAGCGGGAATTACACGGGCGCGGAATCGGGATACGGAACCGATAACCTGAGCAATTTGACGGACTCGGTGATCGGGTTCGAAACGGGTTTCCAGAGTTTTAGCCTTCCCTCCTTGGTCAATATCGGGATCAACCTTCCCACCGGCGACCCCACCTGGGAAACCAAACAAACCGGTTCCATTATTCCCACCGAATTCATCGACAGCGATTACCGGGGGCGGGGTTTCGGCCTCAGCTTCCTCTACGGGCTTTCCTTTCAGTCGGGAAGCGAGCAATACGGGATTGCCGCGGGCTACCTCTATTCGGGGGCCTTCAACCCGAGTTACGGGGAAGGGGTTCCGGCCGAGAACCTGAAACTGGGGGACTCCACTTTTCTTTCCGTCAATCACGTGTCGGATCTGGGCGAAGGCCAGAGCAACATCATCCGTCTATCGGCTTTTTATTTCCTGCCCACCCAATTGAACAACTCCAACCTGCTCCAGATGGGCCCCAACGTGAACGCCTCCTTCGCCTGGAACAACCCCAAGGCCTTTTCCTTTGAAGCGGGGGGGCAGTACTTCCTTCCCACCCAAAACGTGAACCCGTCCACTGGAGAGTTAAGCCTGGAACCGAACAATTCCCTCGCGCCGCGGTTTTATTTTTATCCCAGCTACGCCATCGGCGATTTGACGATCGCGGCCCGGGCGAAATATGTCCTGGCCAACGGGTACCCCACCACCGATCTCGTGAATTACGACGGGGGCGGCTGGGTGTTGGGATTGGGACCGACGCTTAAACTGAAACTAGATTCCAGTTCCTCCCTCCGAATTTCGGCGGGGTACGATTACGTGGTCTGGAGCAACGTTCCCACCAATATCGCTTCCCTCGGCCGGGTCAACCTGGATTATGACCATTGGACCTTTGGCACCCATTACGAGGTGAGCCTGTGAGCCGCCTGGCCCGCTGGTCCCGAACGCCCCGGCGCCCCCGAAAGGGAAGGCGGAGTAGGCGGCCCCTGGGCCCCCTGTTCGGGTTGGGGTTGGCCCTGGCCGGTTTGGCGGTTCTTTGGGGATGCCAGGGAAAACTTTCGCCCACCGCCCCCGTGGTGCCCCTCAAGGGAGCCAACGTGGTCGTTTCGATCCCCCTGACGAATCAAATCAAGGCCAGCCTGCTCGGACTGCCGTCCAATGAAGTTCTTTATTCGGTGACAGGCGCCGGCATGACCCAGATCACCGGCTCGACGGGGCCCATCGCGACCTCCTCCCTTTCCGTTTCGGGCGAATTGGACATCGACATTCCCGTTCCCGAGGGGAACGCGAGGTTGATGTCCTTCGAGTTGGTCAACCCCGCCAACCAGCAGGCCCTGGCCTTGGGCGCGGCCCTATCGGACATTAACGCGGGGGGCGTGAGCGACATTGCGGTGACCTTGGGTTCGGTGACCCGCACCTGCTATACGGTAGACGCCTCCTCCTTCGGGACCACGATCACCTATTTTACCTTCCAACAGGACGCGCTCTTAACCACCGCCGGGGGCTCGGATTTGGCGATCGGGCCTTCGGGCGCGGGCTTCGCCCTCACCGCCCAGGGTTCCAACAGCGTGGCCTACCTGGGCAACGGCCCCATCGTAAATTTCGATTCGGTCCCCTCCACTTTCTCGACGACTTCGTCGGCTTCCAAGCAGGCGGCGGGTGTTTCTCCCAACACGCTACAGGCCGGGGATGTTTATATCGTTTCCCTGGGCGCCTCGGGAGCCAACGGGTACGCCTGGCTACAGATCCTGAACCCCAATCAGCCCTTCGGCCTGATCCCGCCCGGCCCCACCGGCCCCCTGTTTTTCTACCGTTGGAACACCGCTCCCTATTTCGCCTATGACTCTACGACCGCCGACAACACGGCCTACACCAACAACTCAAACTGTCCCACCCATCCGCCTTCCCCCACCAACGTTCCCACGAACACCTTCACCCCCACCTATTCGCCCACGGCCACCTTTTCCCCCACCGCCACCCTTTCGCCGACCCAAACCAACACTTTCACCCCCACCCTCTCCCCGACCAACACCTTCAGCCCCTCCCCCAGCTACACGCCCACGCTATCCCCGACCACGACGAATACGGGGACACCCACCCTTTCCCCCACAATGACCGGCACCTGGACCGCCACCAACAGCCCCACCGTTTCTTTCACCACGACGCCCACCCGCACCAGCACCCCCACGGCCCAATTCACCTCCACCGCTACCCCGACCAATTCCGCCACGGATTCTCCCACGAAAACCTTCACTCCCCAGCCTACCTCGACGTCCAGCCCCACCGGCACCGTTACCTTCACGCCCTCGATCACGGGTACCTTTACCCGAACCTTCACCGCTACCCCGACCGGGACCGTTACCCTGACGCCGACGATCACTTCAACACCCACCGAGACTTCCACTCCTGTCTTCACCGGGACGGACACGATGACGCCGTCTATCACCTCGACCCTTACGATCTCTCCGACCTTCACCGTTTCTTCCACGGATACCTCCACGCCGACGATGACCCTCTCACCGACGATCACCCTGTCGCCGACGGTTACGGCCACGCCTACCGTGACTTCCACCTTCACCACCACTTCGACCGTCACGGTCACTCTTTCACCCACCCCGACCGGCTCCGTCTCCCCCACCTTCACCGTTACGTCCACCGGAACCCCGACGGCCACGATCACCCTGACACCGACCATCACCCCTACTTTCACCCCGACTTTCTCGCCCACCTCGGGCGGATCGTCGACCGCCACGCCCACCGTCACGCCCTCCATGACGATGACATCAACCCCCACCCTTACCTTGACGGCGACCCTGACCGTCACGCCGACCAACACCCACACCCCCTCTCCCACGGCAAGCTCCACGCCGATCAATACCCCCTCGCTGGCTTCCGCCGCGGTTTCCTGCATCAATACCGATGGAGGCGACGGGGCCTGCCGTGTCTTCCAACTGGCCATCAACGCCAACGGCCCCTCCGGGTTCTCCTCCGAAAGTTACGCCCTGGTCAAAGACCTCACCAACGGCAACAGCGCCTACGTCGGCCCCTGGGGCTATAACGGCGGGGGAACCACCTTCACCGCCAACTTGTCCGGCGAATCCTTCGGGGTCACTTCCACTTCCAGCCCGGTCTCCGCCCAATTGAGTGTGATCCTTTTGGATGCCACCAAGGCCGTGACTTACGGGGTCCTGACGCCTTCCGGTTCTCCTATTTCCCTGGAAGCGCCCCCGGGCTATATCGAAAACTATAATCTGACCTGTACGACCACCCAGGAAGACGGGAACTGCTCGATCTTCAATTTCTCCATCAACCCCTATACCCCCGCCTGCGCGGCCACCCAGATCAGCATGATCAAGCTCACCAATGTTTCCACCGGGAGTTCCACCCTCTTCGGACCGGTCACCTACACCTGCAATAACTTCAACTGGAACATCCCTGCCGAGGCCATGGGCGTCACCCAGGGTCCGCCCGCCTTGAACCAGCAGTTCCGGGCCGACCTTTACGATTCCACCGGCACCGTCCAATGGGATTCCAAGATGATCGGTTCCCTGAACCTGGAATATCCCGGCGACTATATTTCCTCCAGCTCGCTCTCCTGCGTCACCACCGACAACGTCACCGGGGCCTGCCGGGCCTTCCTGCTCAACGTCAACCCCAACGCCCCGACCGGCGTTAATTCCGCCAGCTACGCCCTCGTGACCGACCTCAATAACGGGGAAACCGATTGGGTGGGCCCCATCAACTATTCGGGCTCGGGCGACAGTTTCTCGGTCACCCTCCAACCGGAAGATTTCGGCATCACCAGCGGTGTCACACAGGTGCAGGCCAATTTCACCGTGAAGCTCTATAACGCTTCCGAAACCACGATCCTCGACTCGGCCATCCCCGCGGGTTCGCCGCTGACCCTGGAGGGTCCCAGCGAATACATCTATAACAACTCATTTGGCTGTATCACGACCGCGCAGGACGGCAACTGCCAGTACTTCACCTTCCATACCGATCTTTACAATCCTTCCTCCTCGCCCGTGACCACGATGGTCCGGTTGACCGACGAGACCGCGCCCACCACCCTCTACCTGGGTCCCTTCGTGAACGACGGCCCGGGCAACCAGGCCTACGCCGTCACCCTGGACGGGGAATTGATGGGTCTTTCCCCCGGCCAGACGGCCCCCAACCATGTCTTTAATGAAGAGTTGACCGACGCTACCGGGGTCACGGTCCTGGATGACCAGAGCGCGGGAACCTTCAGCTACGAATACGCCTCCAACTACCTGGCGGGCAGCGCCGTTTCCTGCGTGCTTTCCGACAGCGGCAACGGGAACTGCCAGGGCTTTGCCCTCACCGTGGACGCCGACGGCCCAGCCGGAGTGACCTCGGTCGGTACCGCCCTGGTGACCGACACCACCAACGGCCAATCCACCTGGATTGGGCCCTGGACCTACGTGGGAACGGGTGACAGCTTTATGGTCACCTTGCTGGGCAGCGACTTCGGATTGACGACCGACACGGCGGGTGTCTCCACCAACCTCACCGTTAAGCTCTACGACGAGACCGAAAGTATTCTCCAGGATACGGACGTGCCTGCCGGTTCGCCGCTGACCCTGGAATACCCGAAGGAATACATCTACAACGACAGTTTCGCCTGCCAGACCACGGCGGAAGACGGCCTCTGTACCCTCTTCACCTTCAACACCGACCTGGACAACCCGGGCACCCAGCCGGTCACGACCCAGGTGGTCCTGACCGACCAGACCCGGGGCGTCTCGGTCTTCCTGGGGCCCTTTATCAACAATGGCGGGGGCAACCAGGCCTACGCGGTCACCCTCGACGGGGCCGAATTCGGCCTCACGGCCGGGCAAACGGCCGTGGGCGATAGCTTTGAGGAGCAGTTGTTCGACTCCAGCGGGGTGACCTTGCTGGATACCCACGCCGCCGGGACTTTCAGCTACGAATATCCCGCCAACTATCTGGCGGGCACTTCGATCACGCCCCTCCTGACCGACAGCGGCACCGGCGGCGTACGCTCTTTCGTTCTCACCATCAACGCCAACGGGCCCCCGGGGGTGGAGTCCACCAGCTACGCCTTGGTGACCGACACCAAAAATAGCTCTACCACCTGGGTAGGTCCCTTTACCTACATCAGCACGGGAAGCACCTATTCGGTGACGTTGAATAGTTCCTATTTCGGCCTGACGACCAACGCGGCACCGGTCACGTCCGGTTTTAACGTCAAGCTGTACAACGAGGCGCAAAACTCCGTCCTGGACTCTTCCACCCCGACGGGTTCACCCATCCCCCTGGAGGCGCCTTACGAATTTATTTACGGTTCGAACTACGACACCTTCAGCTGCTTGACCACCGCCCAGGACGGAAACTGCGTTTACTTCACCTTCAACACCGATTTGGACGCTCCCTATGGCGCCTCCACGCCCGCCACGACCCTGGTGAAGTTGATCGACACCAATGCCGTGCCCTCTCCCGTGACCCTCACCCTGGGTCCCTTCGTGGGGACGGGCGGCAACCAGCAGCATTCCGTCACCCTCAACGCGGCCAGCTTCGGCCTGACGCCGGGCCAGACGGCCGTCAGCCAGGTTTTTGAAGAGCAGCTCTATGACGCCACCGGGGTCACCTTCCTGGATCAACAACCGGCGGAGACCTTCAGCTACGAATATCCCTCGCCCTACCTGGCGGCCGCTTCCGTCTCGGTGCTCGCGACCGATCCCGGCAACGGAGCCGTCCAGCGCTTCCTCCTGAAGATCAATGCCGCCGGGCCCAGCGGGGTGCAAACCGGCAGTACCGCTGAGGTCATCGACAACCAGAACAGCGCCATCACCTTCGTGGGCCCCTGGACCTACACGGGCGCGGGCTACACCTACGCCGTGACGATGAACGGCGCGGAATTCGGGCTCACGACCAACGCGGCGCCGGTTTCCACCGGCTTCACCATCAAGCTTTTCGACACCACCGAGTCCCATTGGCTGGATACGATCACGCCTACGGGCGCCCCCCTCACGCTGGAAGCGCCCTCCGAATTCATTTACGGCCCGAACTACAACTCCTTCAGCTGTATCACCGCCGCTGAGGACGGGATCTGCACCTACTTCACCTACAACACCGATCTGGACGCGCCCTTCGGCGCGACCACGCCGGTCACGACCCTCGTGAAACTGGAGAACCTGACCAGCGGCGTGACCCTGACCCTGGGGCCCTTCGTGGGCACGGGCGGCAACCAGGGACACGCCGTGACCTTGAACGCCGCCAGCTTCGGATTGTCGGCGGGCCAGAGCGAGGTCAACCAGCAGTTCCAGGAACAATTGTTCGACGCCACCGGCGTGACGCTGTTGGACCAGCAGCCGGCCGAAACCTACAGCTACGAGGCTCCCGCCAATTACTTCTCCTCCGCCTCGGTGTCGGTGCTTTCCACCGACCCCGGCAACGGCGCGGTCCAAAGGTTCCTCCTGTCGGTGACGACCAACGGACCGACGGGCGTGCCCTCTTCCAACTACGCCATCGTGACCGACAACCAGAATTCCAGCACGACCGAGATCGGACCCTGGACCTATACGGGCACGGGAACCCTCGCGGTCACCCTGAACGGGTCCAATTTCGGCCTGACCTCCAACGCGGCGCCGGTTTCCACTTCCTTCACCCTCAAACTCTACAACCCTCTCAACCAATGGCTCGATACGATCACGCCCACGGGGTCGCCCATCACCCTGGAAGCTCCTCTCGAGTTCATCTACGGCCCCTCCTACAACACCTTCACCTGTCTCACGACCGCCGAGGACGGCAACTGCACCTACTTCACCTACAACACCGACCTGGACGCGCCCTTCGGCGCCTCCACCCCGGTCACCACCCTGGTGAAATTGATCGATACCAACGCCGTGCCCTCGCCCGTGACCCTGACCTTGGGTCCCTTCGTGGGAACGGGCGGCAACCAGGGCCACTCGGTCACCTTAAACGGAGCCAGCTTTGGCCTGACGCCCGGCCAAACCTCCGTCAACCAGCAGTTCTACGAGCAGTTGTACGACGCCAGCGGCGTGACCCTGTTGGATCAACAGACGGCTGAGACCTTCAGCTTGGAGGCCCCCTCCAACTACCTCAACTCCACGTCGCTGGTTCCCCTGTACCTGGATGGCGGGACGGGGGCTTACCAGGCCCTGGCCATGACCATCAACCCCGATGGACCCGTGGGAATTCCTTCCATCAGTTATGCCTATGTGATGGATACCACGAACTCCAACGATGTCTGGGTCGGGCCCATCACCTACACGGGCACCGGGGATAGCTACGGGGTCACCCTCTCCACGAATGACTTCGGCTTTACCACTTCCTCCGGCCCGGTCTCCTCCAACTTCGTGGTCAGGCTTTACGACGAAACCCAGACCCATTGGCTGGATACCTCCACACCGGTGGG
Source organism: uncultured bacterium (assembly GCA_964525605.1). GTDB lineage: Bacteria > Oederibacteriota > Muellerivitia > Muellerivitales > Muellerivitaceae > CAVTWJ01. The sequence goes on along the minus strand of CAZGKT010000053.1, from coordinate 13,109 downwards.
ATCGCCGGTGACGCTGGAAGCGCCCTTAGGGTACATTTACGGCAATAGCTTCAGCGGGCTCGTCCTGGCGGAGGACGGCAACGCCGTTACCTTCGCTTTCAACACCACGCTCGACACCCCGAGCGCCAGCGCCGTCAGTTTCGAATATGCCCTGGTCGATCAGTCCATCCCCGCCACCCTCTTCTTCGGCCCCGTGGACAATGCCCAAGGGAACCACGCCTACGCCGTGACCCTGAACGGGTCGCAATTCGGCCTGGCGGCGGGCCAAGCGGCCCTCAACCAGCAATTCGAGGAACAGCTTTACGATGGGACCGGAGTGACGATCCTGGGCGTCTCTCCCATGGGCACCTTGAGCCTGGAGAATAACGGCACCACTACGACCGACAGCCTGACCAGCGCCAGTCTCTCCTGCCTCTTAACGGGGACCGGCGGGGCTTGCCAGCAATTCCTCTTGAGCCTGGGCACCAGCGGAAGCGCCGCAGTGACTTCCACCGACCTCGTGGAGGTCGCGGACCTCGCCAATGGCGTGACCCAGGTGGTGGGCCCCCTGACCTACTCGGGAACGGGAAGTTTCCCCATCACCCTGCTCGCTTCGCAGTTCAATATCACCTCCACCTCGCCCGTCTCGGCGGCCTTCGGCGTGACGCTGGTCAATGACTCGGCCACGACGGTCCTGGGGTCCCTGGTCCCCTCGGGCTCGCCCCTCTCCCTGGTGGCCCCCCTCCAATACCTCTACCGCAACAGCGGCTACAACGACCTGAGCTGCCAGTCGGTGGCGGAGGACGGGAACTGCGAGGCTTTCAATTTCAACTATTACGTCACCTCGCCCAGCGGCGCCTCGGTGACGACCAAACTGAAACTGGTCGACCTTTCTTCTTCCGGGGGACCGGTTACGGTCAACGCCGGGTCGGTGACCGACAGCGGAGGCGGGTCCACCTCGGGCACCTTCGGCATGTTGGCCCAGCAATTCGGGGTCACCACGGCGGGTCAAACCGCCCTCAACCAGCAGTTCGAGGAACTGCTCTACGACACCAGCGGTGTCACGCTTTTGGATACCTATAACCTGAATACCCTGAACCTGGAAACACCCTCGCCCTTCCTGGCTTCCAGTACCCTCTCCTGCTTCCAATCGGATCTGGGTAACGGCGCCTGCCAGCAGATCCTTCTCACTTTATTCCCGGTGGGACCTGTGGGAGTGCCCAAGACCTGCTATGCCAGCGTGGCCGACCTGACCAACAACACCCACACCACCGTCGGGCCCTTCTCCTTCAGCGGCACCGGGTACAGCTACTCGGTCACCCTCAATGGCAACCTGTTCGGTTTGAACACCGCGGCTGCGGTCACCAACACTTCCTTCGCTGTGACATTGCTGGCGGAAAACGACAGCACGGTCCTCAATTCCTCCATCCCCGCCGGTTCGCCCGTTTCCTTCGAGGCGCCCTTGCAGACGCTCCTGCACAACGGAAACAACAACGTGTCTTGCCTGACGACCACCGAGGATGGGAATTGCGAATCCTTCAACTTTAATTTCTACGTGACCTCGCCCAGCGGCCCCACCGTGACGACCTACCTGAAACTGGTGGATCAGACCGCCCCCGGCGGTCCCCTCACGGTCAGTTACGGGCCGGTGACCGACAGTAGCGGCGGGGCGGATTCGGGTTCCTTCACCCTCTTAGCCCAGCAGTTCGGGTTGACCTCGGCGGGCCAAACCGCCGTCGGCCAGGTGTTCGAGGAATATCTCTATGCCGACGCGGGCGGGGTGACCTTGCTGGATAGCTACCCGCTGGGTACCCTGAACCTGGAAACGCCCTCGCCCTACCTGGCTTCCAGCTCCATCTCCTGCGTGCAATCGGACCCCAACAACGGCGCCTGCCAGCAGTTCCTGCTCACCCTGAACCCCGTGGGACCCGGCGGGGTCTCCAAGACCTGCTACGCCAATGTGGCCGATCTAAACAACAATACCCACACCAACGTGGGTCCCTTCTCCTTCACCGGGGCGGGCAGTTATTCCGTGACCCTCAACGGAAGTCAGTTCGGCCTCACCACGGCGGAAGCCGTCACGAACACGTCCTTCGCCGTGACCCTCTTGGCGGAAAATAACTCGACCGTCCTGAATACCTCCATCCCATCCGGGTCGCCTCTGACCATCGAAGCGCCCATCCAGTACCTCATCCACAACTCCAATAACGAGGTGGAATGCCAGACCACGGCGGCGGACGGGAACTGTAATTCCTTCAGCTTCAACTACTACCTGGACTCGCCCAGCGGCCTCACCGCCATTACCTACCTGAAACTGATCGACCTGACGGCGGCCGGGGGACCCATCACCGTCAATTACGGGCCCGTGACCGATAACAACGGCGGGGCCCAATCCGGGTCCTACACGGTCATGCCCACCCAGTTCGGCCTGTCCACTCCGGGCCAGATCGCGGTCAGCCAGGTGTTTGAGGAATTGTTGTATGCCGACGCCGGAGGCGTCACGCTGTTGGATAGCTACAACCTGGGCACCCTGAACCTGGAAAACCCCTCGCCCTACCTGAACGGAACCAGCCTTTCGTGCCTGGTCACCGACCCGGCTACGGGGGCCTGCCGGAGCGTGGCCCTTAACCTGAACCTTCAGGGCCCCACGGGGGCGACCCGGACCGTTTACGCGAATGTTTACGACCTCAGCAATGGCCATGCCGCCCTCACCGAAGGGCCCTTCACCCTCACCGGGGCGGGCAGTTTCTCCGTGACGATCCGCGGCACCGACCTGGGGCTGGCCACGGCCAACCTGCCGGTTTCCACCGCCATGGCCGTGACGCTTTATGACGAGACGAAGTCCCACATTTTGGACCAGACCATCCCCACCGGCTCCCCCTTGACCATGGAAGCTCCCCTGGAATATTTCTCCAACAACGGGTCCTTCACCTGTACCACCAGCGGGGAAGACGGCAATTGCCAGGCCTTCAATTACTTGCCCTATGTGGACGCCCCGGGAAGCGCCACGGTGACCACGATGATCAAGCTGATTGACCAGTCCAGCGCGACCACCGTGGTGATCAGCCCGGTGGTGGACAATAACGGCGGGGCCTATAACCCCAGCTATCCCCAGTTGCCCGCCCAGTTCGGGGTGACGGCTCAGGCCCAGATCGCCATGAACCAGACCTTCATGGCCCAGCTTTACGACGCCAGCGGCGTCACGCTTTTGGATACGGTTTACCCCGGCACGCTCAACCTGGAAGCTCCCACCCTGTACCTGACGGGCAGCTCGGTGACCCCGCTTGTCACCGACACCCTCAACGGCGCCTGGCAGCAGGTGCTCCTGACCCTCAACGTCAACGCCCCGGCGGGGAACCCCAAGACCAGTTATGCCTATGTGGTGGATACGTCCAACGGCCGGAACGTCTGGCTGGGCCCCTGGACCTATTCGGGCCCCAGTACCTCCCTGGCCGCGACCATCTCGGGAACCACCTTCAACCTCACGACGGCGGGACAGCCCGTTTCCACCGCCCTGGCCGTGACCCTTTATGACGCCAGCGAGAGCCAGCCGGAGGGGGCCTCGGTTCCCGCCGGTTCACCTATGAGCCTGGAAGCGCCGCTGGAATATATCAACAGCACCAGCCTCAGCTGTCAGACCACGGCCGAAGATGGCAACTGCGAAAACTTCGGGGTATTGGCTTATCTTTACGCGCCGGGTTCTTCGACGGTGGTGAGTGTCCTGAAGGTGGTGGATCTTTCCAACGGCGTGACGGTGGCCTATGGGCCTGTCACCGACAATAATGGGGGGAGCGATGACACCACCTACTATTTCTCCGCCCAGCAATTCGGGGTGACCACGATGGGCCAACCCGCCCTGAACCAGTCCATCGCGGTTCAATTGTATGATTCAACCGGGGTGACTTTGTTGGATCAAAAGCCCGCGGGGACCATCAACCTGGAAAGTCCCTCACCCCTGATCACTTCCAGCGCGCTTAATTGCCTCACCACCGACGGAGGCACGGGGGGGTGCCAGGCCTTCCAATTGACCCTGAACACCCAGGGCCTCGCGGGGGTTCGTGAGATCAATTACGCGGATGTGGTCAACTTAACCAACGGCGTCGTCACGACGGTCGGTCCCTTCAGCTATACGGGTACCGGAAGCTTCGCCGTGACCCTGTCGAGCAAGGGACTGGGACTCAACACGGCAGGCCAGGCCGTTTCCACCCAAATGGCCGTGACCCTGTTAAACGAGGCCAAGACCAAACCCCTGGGCGTTTCTTTCCCGGCGGGCGGCAGTCCCGTGACGCTGGAAGCACCTCCGGCCTATATCAACAGCGTCGGATTTTCGAACGGTACGGTGGCGGAAGATGGAAACCTGAACACCTTCACCTTTGCCCTCAACCCCTACACGCCGGGGTGTACCGCGACCCAGACGAGCCTGATCCGGCTATGGGATCTCACGAATGGAAATTCCGTGACGTTGGGCCCGGTGACCTATACCTGCGCCAGCTACAACTGGACCCTGTCCGCCGCCCAATTCGGCGTTTTGCCGGGAGGATCGGCCCTCAACCAGCAGTTCGCGGCCCAATTGCTCGACTCGACGGGGACCCATGTTTGGGACGTTCAGCCTGCGGGAACCCTCAACCTCGAGTATCCGCAGGATTACATGAGCTCCAGTTCGATCAATTGTTTGACGACGGACGGGGGCACGGGGGCCTGCCAGGCCTTCCAGCTGACCCTCAACGCCAACGCTCCGGCCGGGGTTTCACAGGTCAGTTATGCCTACGTCAACAACACATCCAATAATCACGGGTTATATGTCGGTCCCTTCAGCTATACGGGCTTGGGGTCAAGCTATACGGTGACCCTGTCGGGTTATGAATTCGGGATGACCACCGCCGGCGTAACCGCCACCGCCCAGATGGCGGTCACCCTTTATAACGAAGCCAAAAATCAGGTTTTCTCTTACGGAACCCCCGCCGGGTCGCCTTTGACGCTGGAAGAACCCCCGGCTTATTTCGACTCGGTCGCTCTGGCCAGTCCGGCCACCTTGACGGCGGAGGATGGAAACAGCACCGCCTTCAATTTCACCTTCGATCCCTATACCCCGTCCTGCGCGACGCAACAGACGAGTATGGTGCGGGTGGTGGATGTCACCACGGGGGCCTATGTTTGGCTTGGGCCCTACACCTATACCTGTACCGATTTCGCCGCCCAGATCCAGGCCAGCCAGTTCGGGCTCAACCCGGGCCAAATCGCGACCAACCAAACCTTCCAAGCCGAACTGTACAATTCCACCGGAACCGTCATTTGGGATACCGTTCCATTAGGAACATTTAATATCGAAGGCCTCTAGACTGATTCCGGTACGCCGCCGAAGAACGTTTCTAACGGCAGTCCATCAAGCGACTGATCGTCCAGCGTCCCGGTTTTTTTGGGGGGGATTATCCGCCCGAGAAGGGGTCCTGATCGTCAACTCCGGGCCCCATGCTATACTTGAAAAATGGAAATGCCTCCGCCCGCCCCTTCGGCCGCCCTCTGGAAGCGGCCGGTCGACCTGGTCTTGAAAAATGTTTGGGTTTATTTTTGGATATGTGTTTTTTCCAACGGTCTGATTTCCTACGCATCGTTTTCTGGGTCGGTCAAAGGCTGGATCCTCACGCTGGGGTTGTTGCTGCCGACGGTGTTGTTTCTGCGGTCTTCCTCCGCTGTCTCCGGAAAGACCGAAGCGGTTTACGAACAGGACCTTTTCGGTATCTCGCTTGGCCCCAGCTTCCTTTGGTTTCTCCCGCTATTTTTTGTTTTTTTTCTCCGGTTTTACAAACTCACATCCTTTCACTTTTGGCCGACGGACGATGAGGCCCAACACGCGTTTTTAGCCGTGAACCTGGTGGAAAAATGGAACTGGCAGTTCTTTTATACCTCCGCCCACCATCCGCCCCTTTTGATCTGGTTGGAATATCTTTTTTTCTCCTGCTTCAAAGACCCTTTCTTCAACCTATGGTTTCCGCCCGCTTTGTTCTCGTTGCTCGCCGTGCCGCTGGCCTATCTTGCCGCGCGTTCCTTTTTTCCACGGTCCTTTTCGCTGTTATGCGCTTCATTAATGGCTTTCAGTTATTGGCCCCTGGCCTCCGGAAGGTTTTGCCAACAGGGTCTATTTCTTCCCTGCTGGGAACTGGCCAGCTTCTTTTTGTTGGCCCGCTTCCTGAATGAGAAGGGAAAATCCAGGAAAAACGGTTTTATTTTCGTTCTGGGGCTCTGGGCGGGGTTGGGGTCCTTGACCTTTCCCCCCTGGGCCGCGGTGATCGCGCTCCTGGCCTTGACGGTCCTCTGGTTCACGCTACGGGGCCCCTCGCGGGCATGGGGAAGTCTTTGCCTTTTTCTCGCCGGCCTTTGCCTGGGTTTGGGGCCTTATGTCATGGCCGTCAGCCGGGAAGGGATGGGCCGGCATCTTTTGAATGTGACGGCGCTCAACGGTCAATTCACATCCATGCAGGCTTGGGTTACCTCCGCCTCTTACGTCACCACCTTATTCTGGGGTTCCCTCCAAAAAGTTGTGAAATTTGGGCCGGTTTGGGGCGGAGTCCTGAATCCCCTGCTCAGTTCGTGTTTTTTCATCGGATTTTTGCGTCTCCTTCAGGACTGGCGGAACCGGAAGTCGTTATGGATCCTCCTAGCCCTTTTCCTTTGCCTCCTGCCAGGTCTGTTGTCAGCGGACTATGTGGAGTTCTTTCGGGTGATCCAGGCCATGCCCCTGGTCCTCTTGATCGCCGGAGTTGGGATGCAAAACCTGCTCAGTCAAACGGCCCCCTCCCGGAGAGCCTGGGCGGCCGTTCTTCTGTTGATGGCTTCCACAAGTTTAGATGTGGTTCATCTCTTCATGCCGAGATGGGACCTGTTGCCGCCCTTCCGGCTCGAGGAGAAAAAGGGAATCGATGATTACGGTTTTCGGGCCTACCAGATTATGGACGAGGCCCGGCGGCAGGGCGGGCCGGGGCTTCTCTTTACGGATTTCATGCTCATCACCCAGAACCACGGGTTGGACGCGATGACCTATGCTTTCAACGCCGCCTCCAACCGAACGCTGGAATCGGATCAGTCCCGTTGGGCCGCCGTTGTGACCGACCGGCATTACCAGTCGTTCCTCATCAAAAGATTTCCCGATTCCCGATGGTTTTTATTGGGTAAAGATAGGTCCGGGGATGGCGATCTGGCTTTGGGCCTTATGGCCGTCACGGACTCAAACCGCCCGGTGTTTGCGAACTGGTTGAAAGCCAGCGCCTATTTCCATTATTTGCGCAAACAATCCGACGGCATTTTGAACGATCTTCCTCGCTATCAAGAAGCCCTGAAGAACCTTTCAGCGGGGGATGCCTTGGTCCAGGGCGATCCGTTTTTAGAGTCCGTCTTTGGGGAATGGAAGGCCCAGTATTTTTACAGCCCGACCTATGAGGAAAATTTAAAAGCCTTGCAGGGGGCCCTGCAAAAGGGATATCCCGCCCCCCATCTCTATTTCAAGCTCGGAACCTATTACATGCTCGGGAACCAGGTCCAAAAGGGGGAAGAAGCCTTTCGAATGGCCGCGCGGTTGGGATATCCCTAAGGGCCGATCTTCCGCCTCGTTTCCGGGGTTTCGCTTCTGTTTGGATCGGATATTCGGGTCTCCCTATATATTTTTGACGCCAAGTTTCCCGTTTTGCCCATGATTGAAGGATTTCTTTTTTTGAAAATAATGGATAATACCCGGGCTGGATGCAGTCTTTCGATGACATCCTCAGGAACCATTCGTTGAGAAAGGCGAGAAATGTTAACCATCATTACCGATGTGGATGACACGGTTTGTCCCAGCACCCAGCCCATCGCGCCTGCACTCGCCCGGGAAATTACCCGACTCATCAAGGGGGGCTGTACCTTCGCTTTTATCAGCGGCAGCAATCTCCAACAGATCTCCGATCAATTGACCCCCTTCCTGGGGGTACCCCACCATCTATTGCCAGCCTCCGGAACCCAATACGTCCGTGTGGATTATGAAGGGGGCCAGCCGGTGTTCAAAGAACAGTACCATATGAAGTTCAGCCCCGAGGAAAGGCAGGAAATCCTGTCGTCCTTAGAAGCCTTGATCGCCAAGTTTGATATCCGGCCCATGACCTCCAAGGAGGATCAACTTCAAGATCGGGGATCCCAGATCACGCTTTCCATCCTTGGGCGACACGCACCGGATGATAAAAAAAGGGCCGCGGACCCGGATGGGGCTTTGCGCCACAAATGGCTGGGTTTTTTAAGGGAACGCCTGGAAGACAAGTATTCCATGCGCATCGGAGGCACGACCTCCATCGATATCACTCCCAAGGGAATCGATAAGGCTTACGGAATCCGGCGATTTCTCGAGACCAACGGCATGAAACCCTCCCAGGTTCTTTTCTTTGGCGACAAGCTGGGCCCGGAAGGTAACGATTTTCCGGCCACCCAGGTGGTGGACTGTATCGAAGTAAAAAACCCGGATCACACCTTGGAAATATTTAGCCGTTATAAGACGGGTCCTTCACTCCGTTAGTTAGCTCCAGGTCTTTATGTAAACGGCTGGCCGATTGGACGCCATCACAAGCGTTTTTACCTAAATAACACGAATTATGACAACAATCATGAGGGCGGGGGTAAACTCCAACTACAGTTCAAATTGATGACATTTTGGTCGTTGTTGTTCTCTTGGAGTGCCATGAAGAAATGTGAGTTTATGTTCATGGCCTGGGAGGTTTTTCTTTTGCGAGTTTTCCCGCCCCTATCAAAACCTAAATCTGAAGTTTTCGCGTGCTACTCGATGGTCCACCGCGCTCCCGATTCCTGTGGAATCGGAGTGGACCGCCCGTGACCACCCCCTCCTCCCAAAAAATCCACGAGTTGGAAAAACGAATCCAAGAATTGGAATCGGCCCTGACCGATGCAAAAGGCCGGGAAAAGGACTCTTTCGACCGCGAAACCAAGTACCGGATGATGGTGGAAAACGCCCGGGAGGCCATATGCGTGTCCCAGGGCGGGAGGATCGTTTTTATCAATCCGGCGTTTTTGAATATTTTGGGGGTTCAAGCCTCGGATGTTCTCGGCAAATCGATTGTGGATCTGGTCCCGCCGGAATACAGGACCGGCATTTTGGAACGCATGGGCAGGTTCCAGGCAGGGGCGGAATTAGACACTCCCCAGGTACTCAAGATTTTGTCGAAGAAGGGGGATGTGAAGTGGGTGTCCGTCAATACGGTGGGCATCCAATGGCAGGGTCACCGGGCTGGCCTTTTGATCGCCTCGGACGTTACCGAGTCCAAGTTGGCCGAACTGGAACGGGAAACCACCGTGGAATTCCTGGGGCTGGTAAATGAGTGGCATGATAAAACCGAACTGTTTGAGAAGGTTTTGAGCTTTTTCAAAAAACATTCGGGGTGTGACGCGGCGGGAATCCGGTTGCGGGAGGGGGATGATTTTCCCTATTACATGACAAAGGGATTTCCCCCTCAATTCATCATCGCTGAAAAGTACCTGTGCCAGCGTGAACCCGGGGGCTCTATCCCGCTTGATGGAAGCGGTCATGCGGTGCTGGATTGCATGTGCGGAAACGTGATTCGCGGTCGAACCGACCCCGCCCTGCCTATTTTCACCCCGCGGGGTAGTTTTTGGACGAACGGCCCTACCGAATCTTGGTCCACGTCCACGGAAAAGGAACTTCAGACCTTCACTCGAAACGGCTGCAACGAGGAAGGCTACGAATCCGTGGCCCTGATCCCCATCCATTTCGGCGAGGAGAGACTGGGGCTTCTTCAATTGAACCACCATGGAAAGAGCGCCTTTACCCTTCGCCAGATCGTCTTTTACGAGAAACTGGTGGATTATCTGGGCGTGGCCATCGCCCAGGCCCAATCGAAGGAAGCACTTCTGGAGAGCGAGGAAACCTACCGATCGCTCTTTGAAAACATGCTCAACGGATTTGCCTATTGTCAGATGATCTTCGACGATGGTGAACCGGCGGATTTCCTCTACCTGAGCGTCAACCAGACATTTTCTTCACACACGGGACTGAAGGATGTGGTAGGTAAAAAGGTTTCCGAGGTCATTCCGGGTATCCGCGAATCCGACCGGGAACTACTAAAAATATATGGAAGGGTGTCCTTGACCGGACAGCCTGAAACCCTTGAAACCTATGTGAAGGCCCTGGAGATGTGGTTTCACATTTCCGTGTACTCTCCGAAGAAGGGTTATTTCGTCGCGGTTTTCGACGTCATCACCGAGCGTAAAAAGATGGAAGAATCCCTGAGGGAAAGCGAGAGCCGGATCAGATCTTTGGTGATGGGGGCTCCGGAAGGCATTTTCGTGCAGGTGGACGGGCAATTCGCTTTTGTCAACCCGGCCCTGATGGAGATCCTGGGGGCTACGGATGCCCTCCAATTACTGGGGACGGATGTCCTGAAACGCGTGGACTCCCCGTTTCACGAAATGGTTCAATCTCGTCTCCAATCCTCTGTGGGTCTCCTCGAGGGAAAAAGGCCGAAAGAAATGGTATGGATCCGCCTGGATGGCGCCCCAGTTCCCGTGGAAACCAGTGTGGTGGATTTGAATTACGGGGGGCGGAACGCCCACCTGGTGTTCGTGCATAACATCTCGAACCGCAAAAAAATGGAGGAAGAAAAGGAAAAACTGCAATCCGCGCTGTACCACTCCCAAAAATTGGAATCGGTGGGGAGATTGGCGGGCGGGGTGGCCCACGATTTTAACAACATGCTCACCCTGATTCTTTGCAACGCCGAGATGGCCCTTGAACAGCAGGCTCCCGGCCATCCCGCGCGGGAAAACCTGGTGGACATCCGCAAGGCGGCCCTTCGGTCTTCCGATCTGACTCGGCAATTGTTAGCGTTCGCCCGCAAACAGCTCGCGAACCCCAAGGTCCTCAACTTGAACGAGACCCTGGAGGGGATGCTGCAGTTGCTCCGACGCCTCATCGGGGAAAACATTCGGCTTGTCTGGAACCCAGCGGAAAACCTCTGGCCGGTGAGGGTCGACCCGACCCAGATCGACCAAATCCTGGCCAATCTCTGCATTAACGCGCGGGACGCGATTGGGGAAACGGGAACCATCCACATCGAAACCCGGGCCGTGAGGCTGGACGAAGCCTATTGCTCCCTTCGCCCCGACCTGGTGCCCGGCGATTACGCCCTCTTAAGCGTGACGGACGACGGATGCGGCATGGACGCGGAGTCGCTGAAAAAGGTGTTCGAACCTTTTTATACGACGAAGGCGGTCGGAAAGGGGACGGGCTTGGGACTCGCCACGGTCTACGGCATCGTAAAGCAGAACCAGGGTCTCATTACCGTGTACAGCGAACCGGGAAAGGGTACCAACTTTAAAATTTACCTGCCCCGGCATGATGAAAAAGCGGGTGTGGGTCAATCGGAGGAGGCTCCCGCTCCACCGGTTCGGGGCCATGAAACCATCCTATTGGTGGAGGATGAGCCGGGGATTCTGAAAATCGCCAAGAGGATGCTGGAAGGCCTGGGATACCGCGTCCTTGCCGCCCCAACCCCCGGGGAAGCCCTTCGCTTGGCCGCGGAAAACCCCGGCGAGATTCAATTGCTCGTGACCGACGTGGTCATGTCGGAAATGAACGGCCGGGAACTGGCTCAAAAACTTTCGGCTGTTTTACCGGATCTCAAACGGCTTTTTATGTCGGGCTACTCCGCCCATATCATCGCCCAGCAGGATTTGATGGAAGACCGGGACCGCTTCCTCCAAAAGCCTTTTTCCGTCCAGGAACTGGCCGCCGCTGTTCGGGCCACCCTGGAGTCGGGCATCTCGGAAAAGAAGCGTTAAGGAGGAGACTTCCCTCGCGCTTTTCTCAAGCTCATCCCGCCCTCTTAGAAACTCATTTCGACCGACAAGCCTCCATCTATCCCTGAGTAATCCAAATTGGCGTAACGGAATAAACCGGGGTTGGAATCGATGCCTCCGTTGGGTACCGGCACGATCTCGTTATAACCTGCGCCGGTGTTATAGATTGCCAACGAATAGGGACCGTTTGTTTTCAGGTCCTGGTAATAACCCGCCAAGTCCGAGGCTTGAATTTTCGAAAAGTTCACGTAACGCCCCCGGACAAACAAATTAAGGCAGAAAGCGGGGCTGATTTGCACCTGTTCAGAGAGGCCGATCGTCCCCCCGGCCGTATCCCCCGTCATGGCGCCATTGATGGCGACCCCCTGCTGGGCGGGGTTGTCATAAGTCACATTGTCCGTGTAATCGACCAGGGCGTGGTAATAGCCGGCGCCCAGGGAAAGAGTGGTGCGGTTTCCGGGCCCCTGGAGGATGTCGAAGGAATATTCAAGGGTGAGGTCCGTCAGGTTGGGGCCGATCAATTGGTAGGAGGTGCTGCCGGAGCTGGTTTGAGAAAAGGTGTCCGCCTGGGAGGAAATAACCTCGAAGTGCAATGAAAGTTCGCTTCCCGCGTCCAGCCTTTTCCCCCAGGCGACGCCCATCAGGATCCCGCTATTGTCCGTATTGACCCCGACGGTGGAACCGAGGCTTTGGTAATAGGCCCCCATGGATTTGGTGTTTTGAATGAGATCGCCGAATAGCGAATAGTCGTATCCTCCGTAGAGTCGGATAAAATCATTCCCCGCTGAAAAAATGTCGGCGGAAAGGGTGTCCTCTGAGGGTCTGGCGAATCCCATCATCGGAAGAAGGGCGATTAACAGGCCCCAGGCAAACGACTTCAAATGCTTTTTCATTATTCTTCTCCCCTAAAAATATTGAAAGCGGACTCAGAATGGAGGAACTGGTCGTGAAAAATAAAGAGGGGATGGAAGAATGGGTGGGCAATCGTTTTAACTTAAAACTCCGACGTGTTTGGACCAACTAAATAACCCTCACTTAATAAATTGGGGATAGGCGTCCCAATGCCATTTAGCATTGGGGCAGCCAAACCTTATCCCTCGCCTGGTGGGCTCGGGATAGGCGTCCCAAAGGCCCATAGCCTTTGGGACCGCCAAAGAGAATCCCTCGCCTAGTGGGCTCGGGATAGGCGCCCAAATCCTTCTTGGGATTTGGACCGCCAAACCTTATCCCTCGCCTGGTGGGCTCGGGATAGGCGATAATTGGGCCGTAAAGAGATTAGT
>CAZGKT010000052.1:0-22833 GCA_964525605.1 uncultured bacterium | reverse complement strand
AACAGGTTCGGGAATTTTTCCAGGTAATCGATGATTTCCTGGAAACGGTTGTAGGTCCCAAAATAGGCGGGATAGGTCTTCTCCACCTTTTCCACACTTTGATCCAATACATCTTCCCGTTCGATCAATCCGATTCGAATCATTTCGTTGATTCCCAATTCCGCGATTTGTTCAACCGATTGGCTCCAGATGGGGTCGCGTTGATAACAGAAATATTCCAGTCCCACCCAGACCTGGGAAGGATCTTTCACCATATAAGGACTCATGTTGTTGGCGATTTGGATGCGCCCCATGATGACATCGTGTTCCTGGATGTAAATCCAGTTGTCTCGAATCAGACCCTCGCCGCCTTTTTCATCTTTGAGGCGCAGTTTTTTTAACAAGAGGGAAACGAGAATCATGTCGCGGTATTGGAGACCAAGACTGACTTCCTTCACGTTTTCGGGGACGGGTCCGTCCATTTTGTGGATAAGCTCCTGGATGGGCATGGAGGAGAAGAAGAATTCCCCCGTGAAATTATGGATCTGATCCGTGTTCAAATCGCGCGCTTGAAGGCTTTGAACAAGGAATTCATTGGTCGTAAATCCCACCACTTCGTATTCTTTTCGTATCTCCCCCCCTAGGTTGACGATCTTGGCCGCCAATTCTTCCCACATTTGACCGGCCCCCAGCTTGGGGTAGAGAAACTGCTCGATCAGGGAAGTCTCGGTGTCTTTTTGCCCTAAATCGTCGTTACTGCCTTTAAGTTTTTCCAGAAAATGCTGAATGGTTTTGACGATGGATAGTCCCTTGATTCGTTGGGCGCCCCAGGAGGCGTCGATCTGGTTGCAGGGCACTCCCCAAACCTTTTCGGTATAAGATTTGAAAAAGGTCAGGTAAAGCTCCTGTCCGAACCGATTAATGAAAAATTGTTCGAGATTCTTCTCGTTCCGGATGGGGAAAAGGAGGCTTCGCAAATAGCTCAAGCCGATGCGCAGGACCCGAAAGAATCCCAGTTTCAAGAGGGTTTCCTTCGTGAGCTGGATGGGATAACCAAAAAGTTTTCTTAGAAAATAAATGCGGGTGGTTCGTGGGCGGATTAGGAGTACCCGATCGGTAGTAGCCGGGTCGGGACGCTCGGACCCGCTTGCAATCGCTCGGGACTGCTGGTGGTACGTAACGGTTGGCTGGCCTTCGGCGGTCGCCTGCAGGGGAAGTATTTCGGCCCACCGGTCCATGACTCGGTCGGATTTGGAAAAGAACCGGTGGGGACCGATATCGATACGGTTTCCATGGTGGTTCAAGGTTCGGGCCAAACCGCCAATAAAGGGGCTTTTTTCGAGGATGATAGGCTTGATATCGGTTCGGGTGAGAAGTTCATAGGCCGCAGTGAGGCCGGCGGGTCCTGCTCCGATGATGATGGCGGTTCTTGGCATTTAGAAAAAGCACCCCTTTGAGGATCACCTTTTTAACAGAAAATGGGCCGGATACAAAGTTGGAAAGTGGGTCGTGCGGTCAAAAATGTTGTTTTTGTCCCGCGAGACGGGACTTATCTCTTCGGTGCCGCCTAAGAATGCCAATCGGGTTTCGAGTGGACTCGGTAGATGTTGAATAAAGGGAAGAGCCCGTTCGAGAAGGTCTTTTCAGGATAAGTTGGTATTCGGTATTTTTCGAGCATGTATTGGCCGTAATACAGGGTTTCGGGGTTGTGGCAGACCAGGAAGATCTTCGGGTTGTCCACGAGATCCTTGAATACCTCGTGGACCTGGAAACGAGCGAGGGTTGTCTGGCATTGGGGTGAGTTCTGGAAGACCGCAAGGGGGAAGATATTAAAATTGCGAAATTTCTCGAAACTGTCGAAGGCGTTAGTTGATTCATAGGGGAAACTCGAATCCCAAATGACGTAAAGCTCATCCTTTTTGGGTTGGAGGGTTTCCAAACACTTGTTCAAGAATTGTTCCTTTGCCTGGAGAAGCTGATCGTAAGAATGGTACTGGCGGAAGGGGCCAGCCAGAATCAGGATGGCTGACATAACGAGCAACAGGTTCGTTCGGGTCAGGCAGCCCAGGATTTGAGCGGGGCGGACCTGCGTATCGGAGGGTTGCGCGTGGAAGAGCGCCAAGTTCATCAGGAAACATAACATCGGGAGATAAACCCGCTCTGGAGCTCGGTAAAAATAGATTAATAAGAACAGCAAGCCTATGACCCAAAGCGCATTGATTAAATAAAGCAACCTCTCCGAGGATTTGTTGAAAAGGAAAAAAACGAAGCTGAGTATGATCAACACCAGGGCCCGCCAGTCTGTCAGAAGATCCCTGATCGAATTAATCGTTCCCGGTTTACCCCCGTTGGTCCCGCGCGGGAAATGGGGGATGAGCTTCTCGAAATTCTCGCAGTTGAACTTATCGTGGTCGATATAACACATCTCATGGAAAAGGTTCAGGTCGTTCTGCGACCAACGGACCTCATCGAAATAAGGTTTTGTTTTTTCATCGTAAAACGTGTCGCGATAATTCAACAATTGTTCGATGTGATGATCGAAGTCCAGGAACGTTTTCCACTCGGGATTGCCTTGGCCGTACTGATGGCTGAAAAGGGCCAAAGCGACCACCCCCAGGGTTAGGTGGGCAAGGAACTGGGCCCATGGTTTGAGGGACACGCCGGGCCTGCGCCGGATTAGTAGGTAAAGAATGAAAGGCAAGGCGGTGAACAATGCCAAGAGAAAGCCGTCTAGCCGGATAATCGAGGCGGAAAGGAAAAGCAGGCTGGAAAGGAGGAAAAAAAGTGCTTTTTTTCTTTCGGGGCATTCCCATAGAGAAGCCAAGAGAAAAAGTCCGCCTTGTACCTCGAGGTTGGGGGTGATGGTGAAGGATAGTTGATAAAAGAAGAAGGTATAGATGCCCAGGAAGGCCAAAAGGAAGAAGCCAAGTGAGGGCCAGGGGGCTCGGGCTGTCCAGAGGGCCGCCAAAAAGGCCCATATACCCGAGCCCAACGGCAGGAAGAGATAGAATCCATACCAGGGTACGGTCGGGAACCCTTGGTAGAGGCTTTTCAATAACATCCCGGCCAGGATGTTCGAGTGACCCAGGAATTCGGTGGGTGTAAGGCTTGCGCCGACCCCTTTGCAGAACATGAGCTTAAAGACATCGTCATTGACCAGGAAGTAGGGCTTGAAGAGGGATAAAAAAAGACCTAGAAGGGTAAGCGTCAGCAAAAAGGAGGAAAGTAGGGGTCTCTTTCCGATTTTTTCAAAATATGATCGATAAAGGTGAAAGTTTTTCAGCGGGGTTGAGGAAGAAATCGGCATAAGGAAACCCCTTCATGGGGAAAATTTGGATCGCTTCTCATGCGCAAAAGCTGTTTCGTGGGTTTGGCGCAAGCCGCATGGGCGTTTTTTTATCTGCTTCCATTGAAAGTATACTAAAACTCAACCTTTGAGAGGTGAGCAGTTGGGACGATTTGACCCCTTCTGCGATCGCCGTTTGGATGCCGCGTTGAAGCCCTTCCTATGGCGTCATGCGGATCAGTCCTATAACATAGGAAGGAGGAGGACGGTCATTTGAAAAACTGGGAAGGTGATTCAAGAACGGACCGGTTCTCGACTACTCTCATTTTATTATTGAGCCTGTTGTTTTGTTCCTTCACGATCTTGGGGTTTTTTCCGGGCTGTGTTTCCCATGATACCCTCCAGCAACTGGAACAAGCCTTGTCTGGACATTACTCCGATTGGCATCCTCCCATCATGGCTTTTTGGTGGCGTTGTCTAATGGTCTTCTGGGTCAATCCGGGGGTGCTATTTGTATTCAACGCGATCTGCTATTGGGTCATCTGGAGTTTTTTTTCTCTCCGGTTTGGGCAAACGCGGTTTTCCCGGTTTGGCCTTTTTTCCCTCGCCTTGTTGCCTCCCCTTTGGTCCGAAACCCATGTTATTTGGAAGGACACCGAGCTCTCCATTTTCCTTTTCGCGGCTTACGTCCTGATCACTCTGGCTAAAAGAAGGAATGATGCGGGAGATTGGCTAGAAACCTGGGTGACCGGGGGCCTCGGCACAATCGTGTTTTGCTACTGCGCCTGGGTGCGGGCAAATTCCATCCTGACATTGATACCGCTAGCCATTTTCGCTTTTTACAAAGGGGTAGGCTTCAGGCCCATTCTTCGTTCTGTTGGATGGGGGATCACGTTGACGGGATTGGTCTATCTTTTGGGCGGGTGGATCAATTATGGGCTGCTCAAAGCCGAAAAACAGCATCTCTCCCAATTGATTCAGATCCACGACATTGCCGGCATCTATGCTAGGACCTTGGATACGACCATCCTACCCGGTTACTGGTTCACAAACCCTGCCACGACGCCAGAAGCCATTCGAGCCAATTACACCCCTCGCACAGTCGATTCCTTGGCCTGGTCGGGCTTAGTCCCTGTGACGTTGGCTCCCGGTTCCCTGTTAGAACTTCAAAACAAGTGGTCGGAAGCCATTCGTCGCGCGCCAGGGGCCTATCTTCAACATCGCTGGAGCTGTTTCGGATGGATTTTGGGCCTCCATCCGGGAGGACCCTACAATCCTTTCCACTTTTCAATCGATCCAAATCCTTATGGTTTGAAAGACCGGAGCGACCCTCAGGTGAGAATGATCCTGGTGGATTATTTTGAGTCTGCCGCGGGAACGATTCTTTTCGACGGTTGGTTTTATCTTGGAGCTGCGCTGTTTTTGGCCCTTTGGTCAGCCAGTCGATTGAAATGGGGGCAATTGTATGTGGAATCGGCTTTTTTCTCATCCGTTTCGGCATTTATCTATCTTTGCGGATACTATTTTTACGGGATCGGGGGGGATTTCAGGTATTTATACTCCACCATCCATCTGGTGGCCTTTTCAGGTGCTATGATTTTCTTGTCTACCAGTGAAACAAGTTCCAAGCTTTCCAATTACAATCATGTCCAGACGGAACCTTGAATTGAATATATCAACCCGACAGTCCATCGACCGTTATTTAGGGACGATCTTCCTCGTTCTGGTAAGACCA
Organism: uncultured bacterium; assembly: GCA_964525605.1. Classification (GTDB taxonomy): domain Bacteria; phylum Oederibacteriota; class Muellerivitia; order Muellerivitales; family Muellerivitaceae; genus CAVTWJ01. The sequence continues at coordinate 17,833 of CAZGKT010000052.1, read as the reverse complement.
TTCGTTCAATTGACGGGGTTTGTTCTTAAAATCGATCATTCTCCCAAACCCAAGGGTGAAATCGTCGTCATCAAGATGTTGGGCGGAGGGAGTTTGGTCATTGCCTTTCCCTCGTTGCTGGGTCTCCGCCGCGCCTATCCCGGTCACCGTCTCACCCTGCTAACCACTCCTTCGGTTCGACCTTTTGCGGAAGTACTCGGACTTTTTGACAGGATTGTCGTTATCGATGACAGTTCATTGTTTAAGACGATTGTTACGAGTTTTGCCGCCTGGGCCGCCTGTTTTAAACCCGATACCGTATTAAATCTCGAGGTTTACAGCAAATTGGCTACTGTCTTTTCGCTTTTAACCATGGCCCGAAATCGAATTGAGTTTTATTTGGAAAATGTGTTTTGGCGGCGTCATATTTCGACTCATCTCCTTTTTTTCAACCGATTTGCCGGTGTTTTTCTCTTTTACGAACAAGCGGTCAAGTTAATTGGTGCGGAACCTGCCTCTTTAAAGGAAAGTCGGCGATTTTTGAACGCCCGCCTGCCACACCTGGAGATGCCGACCGGAACCTATCGCATCGCCGTCGGCCACGGTTGTTCCGGCTTTGGACGGGAAAGAGCCCTTTCTGCGGATCAGTGGTGCCGATTCATAGCAAATAAAAAATTAAAGCTGAAGATGGAGATTTATTTTTTAGGCTCAACTGAGGACCGGGCTTTGGCGGATGAGGTTATATCGTCGTTTCAGAAAAAAGGATTGAAGTTGATTTGGCATAACGACTGTGGAAAAAAGACCTTACTTGAATCGCTAAGTTTAATGGGAGGGATGGACGAATTTTGGGGGGTGGATTCCTCATTGCATCATTTTGCACGCTTGTTGGGGATACCCTGTATTTCATTCTGGGGTCCCACTTCGCCGGAAACTCGCCTTCAGCCCATGCCGGGGTTAAAAGAAACGATCCTTTATAAAAGGATCACCTGCTCACCCTGCATCCATGTCGCTGAGTTTCCCCCTTGCCGGGGTAAAAATCTTTGTATTCAGGGCCACTTTCAAAAGGTGGAAGAGAACCCTTCATGGGTCCACAACTCTTGAACGAGAGCAAGGGCCGGGCGAAAGAGCTTGTGTTTTTGAGTCTTGGTAAGGATGGGATGGAGTGAATTGATATCGAAGAATAGTTCCCGGTGGCAAGGTTGGATGGAACACCTCTTCAGGCCCTGGTTCCTTTTTGCGTGGCTGACGTGGATAAATGCCCTTTTGTCCTGGGCCTCCCTATCCATGGTTTTGCGCTTGGAATTGTTCTTTTTGGGGATTCTTCTCCCGCTTGTCTTCTTCTCAGTTTGGTTCGCACGGGGCCATGAAGCAATTGGCGAAGAAAATAATTTGTTTCCGTTCCCGCGTTGGCTGATGATCACCATTGTTCTCGGGGCTTTGGGAATAAGACTTTTTGCGCTGGGAACATTACCCGTCTGGCCTCAAATGGACGAAGGGGCGAATTTTTTATTCGCTGAACAACTTTTTCGAAATTGGCAGCCGAACCATTTTTTCAATTACAATTTATTGCCTCCATTATACTTTTGGCTACTGGCTTTGGTGTTTAAGATATTTTCTCCTTCCTTGGTATCGCTCTGGCTTCTCCCTGCGATCATCTCGTGGATAGGTCTTTTCACCGGTTACATCGCCTGTCGGTTTTTTTTCATTCGCTCCATCTCGAATCTTTGGCTGGTGGCATGGGCATTTGGATTTTGGCCCCTTTATGCGTTTCGATTCAGTGTCCCGCCGGTATTAATCCCAATTTGGGAATGTTTTTGCCTCGGCCTGCTGGGTTATTGCCTGCGATCGGCAGGTTCCCGGGGTAGTTGGAAGAAATGGATCTTGTTGGGGATCGGAGTCGGAATAGGTTTTTATACCTTCTTCAATTGGCCACTCGTGGCTTTGGCTTTGGTGATTCCGGTTTATTTCTCAGCGAGGTCCTCCCTAAAACCGCTGTTCCCGATCTTGATCGTTTCGATTTGTGCGTTCGTAGTGGCCGCACCCCAACTCGAAGTGTTTCGACTTACACCCCACCATCCGTTTTTGATGGACGGATGGTCGTTTCGCGATTTTGACCCGGTCAGTTATTTAATCCTTGCGGGTTCTTATATCACGGCGCTGTTTTGGGGTCCTGACGCTAACCTTGCCTACCACGCTTACAAACCTTTTTGGGGAGGATTTCTAAACCCTCTGATGGATAGCATGTTTTTCTTGGGGGCGGTGGAAGTGGTCCGAGATGTCAAAAACAACAGGCTTTACCAATGGATTGTTTTCGCCGTGGTGCTTTTTTTAATGCCGGTTTTATTAGCGAAAAATTTTGAAATGTTTCGCTTAATCGAATTGCTCCCTTTGCTTTTACTCGTTTCAGTTCTCGGCCTTCAAACGGTTTTGAGAACATTGGAAGGAAAAAGAAGACTATTATTCCTTAGCATTTTTTGGATTTGCTCATCGGGAATCGATCTATACCATTTGACGGTTCGATACCCTGAGATCGTTAAAAAATTACCGCCCGAACTTTGGGATGGATATGGCTTTCAACGTCCTTGCTTTGATGCCTATCAGATCTTAAACCGTTATGCCGTGAATAAAGGGCCGGGCCTGATCCTGAATGATTTTACAGCGCCCCTTGAAACAGACCCCAAAGAACAAAGTCTGACGGCGGCCTGTTATCCCTTCGATGCGGGGAGGAATGGGCATTGGCAATTCCAAAACGGACATTGGGCGGCTGTTTTTGTGGAAGATATCGACGTCGAATACCTTAAAAAAAGATTCACGACCGCTACTTGGTATGGGTTTGGACCTTCGCTCTATGCGAACTCCACATGGTATTCGGCAATAGGTTATGCAACGCCTCAACGCCGGTATTTCATGATGTGGATATTGATTGACCCTGAGAATGCAGGAATAATGAAAAGATGGAATCTAGCCAATCTGTTCATCCAGGATTTGCTATATCAAGGTCTGAACCCATTCGAACCGGACTACCGGGAGCGGATGCGGGAAAACTTGGCAAACAACCACTTTTTATTCCAAGGTGACCCGTTCCTGGAAAACCATTATTGGAATTTGGTTCAAGAAAATCTTTGGGCCGCAAATCAACCTAAGGATCTGGTCATTGAGGCCGTGCGGAGTGGCTTGAGAGAGGGTTATCCCACCGCAGAAAAATATCATTTATTGGGGAATCTTTTATATCAAACCGGGAAATATTCCGAAGCTCTTGAGGCGTTTAAAAAAGCTGGCGTTTTAAACCCGGCGTTAAAACCGCCTTCGATGTTTATAAAACTTTTGAAAACACAAAATAACCTTGCCGGGTCTATGCGAAATTAATTTAATTAAACCGGAAAAGAAATCACGGATGGAAAAGATGAATAATTGGTATTGGGCGTTTCCAATTCCATTCGACTTACCTTCGCTGATTTTCAACCCATTATTAGGAGAGCGATTCTTTGATGAAAATCGGAATGATCCTTTCTAAGGCTTTTGGAAATGGTATTTCTTCAAAACTCAGCGAAGAGGGAGAACTATTTCAATTTCTGTTTTTGAGCGCCCTCTTTGGAATTTTATTATTTAAGTGCTTTTTAGTTTTTGGCCCAAGTGCGTTTCCTTTTCTTGACGATTTAAATACGCAAAATAATTATTTCAAAATTTACTTTCTGGGATGGGTTTTTTTTCCACCTTTGGGAGTATTTTTCGCTTGGCTTCTTGAAATTATTTGCGGGCCATTAGAGTTTCCGAGGGCCATTTACTATCCTGTCATAATTTTTTTAAATTTTGTCCTGACGTTGACAGTTCTTTATCCCGGTGGATGGAATTCCAACGATTCGGATATAGTGATCGATTTTCTCGTTTTTCAAGTTTGTGCAGTAGGGGTTTCGAGAATCCTCAAGGGAAAGGAGACGCTTTGGAAGAGAATTGAAGGAAAAGCGATTCTCTATTGGCTGATGTTGCCATTGTTTTTGTTTTGGATTTGGGGTTTTCCATGGGATTGTCGGGAGATTTTGATTCCGCACACCACGTTCAGCTGGTTGTTGTTTTGCTTTATTTTATGGCTGTTCTATTTCGGGATTAATCGCTCATCGAGCATCTTTCGCGCTTCCCCGGCACCCCAGGTCACGACAGTTTGGCAGGCAGGGATAAGATTATTTTCTTACTTTTTGGTTTTTCTTTTTATCGCTTATTTGGTTATTAACCCTGAATTCAAAATGGATCGAGTGAATGTTTCGTTTTATTTAGGCCCCTTGGCCGATCTGGCAAACGGGAAAGCCCTCTTAGTGAACATCAACTCGGCTTATGGGATCCTGGTCATTTATTTTCTAAGCTTTTTTTTCCACATTATCCCTTTAGGCTTCTTGTCGTTCACCCTGGTGGGTTTTATTCTGATCGTCTTCCAGTACCTTATTTTTTATTTTATTGTCCGAAAGTTATTCCGGTCTGAGATTTACGCGCTTTTCTCATTAACGGCTCTCGTTCTAGTCAATTTTTTTCTTACCAAGGTCTATTCCCAGGCTTACTACCCTTCCGTGGGTCCGCTGAGGTTTGGTTTTATTTATCTTTTAACAGCGCTGGTGGTTTTGAGGAATCGGAATCCAATTTGGGAAAAGAGATTATTCATTGCAGAAGCCGGGCTGACCGCTTTAGCCTTTTTCTGGAGTGTGGAAGTTTGCGTTTATACAGTATTGGCCTATCTGGCTTTCTTGGCCTACGAATCCGTAAGGTTTGAAGAAGGAAAAATAAAACTGAGTATGTCCCGATTGGGGACCCGTGTAGGTTTTATTCTCGGTTGGATTGGACTGATCGGGTTTTTCCTCTACTTGGATATTTGGCGCAGGTCACATGATTGGCCCCACTGGTCCTATTACTTTGATTACTTGAAACCATTTCGAGATGGTTTATCCATGCTTCCGACACCGGGGTTTGGTGCCTGGTGGCTGATTATTGGGGTCCTATATTTTTCTGCATTTATTCTCCTGGGGTGTTTTCTGACCCCGAACGAACGAAACCAACCGAAAGATTTAAATGTAATCGCGCTTTTAAATTTCTATGGGGTCACACAATTCCTCTATTACTTGTACCGTTCCCATTCGAATAACCTGGTTCACGTATCCATGCCGGCGTTGTTGATACTTCTTTACTGGCTTTACCATATGAGAGGTTGGGCGCCGCCCTCCGTCCCGGCCGCGATTCGGAGAGGACTATATTCCCTAATAATTGTTGTTGGCGGGCTATGCATTTCCCACATCCTCCCCATTTCCCTGGATGTACTTAGTGCGCAAGCGCTCCCTTGGTCTGAATATGGCAAACGCCTCTTGAGAGCAACTCTTGATCATCCGAGAGACGACGATTTTGCTCTCTGTGCAGATCGGCTTATGGAAAAATATTCGGGAGATCAAAAATCCTTGGTTTATTTTTTTGGTGATAAGGATCTAGATATTTCTTTATACACCAAGAGGTTCGAGATTTTTCCCTATAACGATATTATTCAAGCGGGGGGAAACCCCGTCCCCAAACTCATCTCGCGAATCGTCCAATATGATCCAAGATTGAAAATTGGCGACTACATCTATATTTCCAAGGACATGAATCAAGTGGATTGGGATTATGACTATCGAGGAGAAGACCGGAAAGTCAAAGTGACGCTTGAGCAAAATCTATTATCGAAAATTGCTTCCCAATTTAATTTCCAATTCATTGAACAAAAAGACGGAATTGTTGTCCTCCGGCTTTCGAAAAAGAAGGGGAGTTCTGGGCCTTTTTTGAATGAATATTCCAGATGATTTCTAAGTGTCTTGACGTGATGTTTAAAAAACGTATAATCCGGTCAGCCTTTAAACAGGGTCCCGAGAGACCCTAAAGGAAAAACGAATGACGCACGCTTGTGCCCTGCAAAACCATCTGTCCTGGACACCTCAAAAGGGTGATTCGGGATTTTTTTTGTCTTCCCAGCCTTCTCACGCCCCCTTTGCCCACCTTCTCGCGGAGGAACCTAATGGTCGCTAAGGTGAAAGCCGTTGTTCTGGACGCTCGGGATGTGGACCGCGCCTTGACCCGAATCGCTCATGAAATCCTGGAACGTAACAAAGGCACGCAAAACCTCGTATTTATCGGCATCAAGAGTCGGGGCGAGGTATTGGCCGAAAGACTGGCCCAGAAAGTCAAAACCATCGAGGGTACGGACATTCCCCATGGCGCCTTGGATATCACCTTCTACCGGGACGACGCCGGAATCCACAAGCCTGAAAAAGCCCCCGAATCCACCCATCTTCCCTTCGACGTGAACAATAAAAAAGTGGTTTTGGTGGATGACGTTCTTTACACCGGGCGAAGCGCCCGGGCCGCCATCGATCAGATCATTGATTTCGGCCGGCCGATCGCGATCCGCCTGGCGGTCCTGGTGGACCGCGGCCACCGCGAATTCCCCATCCATCCCGATTACATCGGCAAGAACATTCCATCCAGTTTAAAAGAGGAAGTGCTGGTCCACGTCATCGAACGGGATGGCGTGGATGAAGTTGTGATCGTTGAAAAAGAAGATTGAGAAAGCAAGGAAGATAATATGGCTTGGAAAACCAAGGACCTGCTGACCCTGGAGGATCTCTCCACCAGCGAAATCAATCACATTCTCGATACGGCCAATTCCTTCAAGGAAGTATCCACCCGATCGGTCAAGAAGGTCCCGGCCTTGAGGGGGCGCACGGTGGTGCTGTTCTTCCATGAACCCTCCACACGCACCCGCATTTCTTTTGAGTTGGCCGCCAAGCGCCTCTCGGCCGATATCCTGAACGTTCAAACCGCCTCATCCTCGCTGGTAAAAGGCGAAACCCTTCTCGACACCCTCAAGACCCTGGAATCCATGACCATCGACGCGCTGGTGGTCCGGCACAAATCCTCCGGTGTGCCGAAGATGCTGGCTGACGCCACGGGGGCCTCAGTCATTAATGCGGGCGATGGGGCGCATGAGCATCCCACCCAGGGTCTACTGGACCTCTTCACTATCAGGGAACACAAAGGGAAGGTCGATGGGCTTACCGTCACCATCATCGGGGACATCACCCACAGCCGGGTGGCCCGATCTGACATCTACGGCTTGACTAAACTAGGAGCAAAAGTAAGGCTTTGCGCTCCCCCCACACTTCTTCCGGCGGAGATCGAGAAGATGGGGGTGGAAATTTTCCACGATTTGGATAAAGCGCTGGAAGGGGCGGATGTGGTCTATGTCCTTCGACTCCAGTTGGAACGCCAGAAAAAGAATCTTTTCCCCACTATCCGTGAATATTCCATGCTCTATGGCGTGAACAACGAGCGTTTGAAAAGAGCCAAAAAAGACGCCATCGTCATGCATCCGGGTCCCATGAATCGGGGGGTGGAAATATCCTCAGGGGTGGCCGACGGACCCGCTTCGGTTATTGACGACCAGGTCACTAATGGCGTGGCGATTCGAATGGCCGTCCTTTATCTCTTGCAGGGAGAGAACAAAGAAGGGGTGAACGCATGAAATCAATCCTGATCCAGGGCGGTCATGTGGTCGACCCTGCCAACCAGATCGATGGGGAAGCGGATGTGTTCCTTCAGGACGGCAAGATTGCCAAGGTGGGGAAGGGGCTAAAAGCCAAGGCGGACCAAACGATCTACGCCAAAGGGAAAATTGTCACACCTGGCTTGGTGGATATACACGTTCACCTGCGCGAACCCGGTTTTGAATATAAAGAAACCATCGCGACCGGAACCCTTTCTGCGGTGGCCGGTGGGGTCACCTCGGTGGCCTGCATGCCGAACACCAACCCGCCTATCGACGATCAAGCCATCGTGTACTTCATCAAGGCCAAGGCTGAAAAAGAAGGTTCTTGCCACGTGTTCCCCATTGGCTGTATCTCCAAACGCCGGGAAGGCAACGAAATGGCCGAACTGGGCGAGCTCAAACGCGCGGGGGCCGTAGGACTTTCTGACGACGGGGCGCCCATCATGAACGCCGAACTCATGCGCCGGGTAATGGAATACGCCAAAATGCTCGACTTGGTGGTTATTGACCACTGCGAAGATATCAACTTGGCTAATAACGGGGTCATGAACGAGGGGGTAGCCTCCACTCTACTGGGTCTCCGAGGCATCCCGGCGGCTTCCGAAACGGTCATGGTGGCCCGAAACATCATGCTGGCGGAGATGACCGGGGCCCGGTTCCATGTGGCCCATCTTTCCACGGCTGGATCGGTGGAATTGGTACGGCAGGCCAAGAAAAAAGGTCTCCATGTGACGGCTGAAACCGCCCCTCATTACTGGAGCCTTTCTGACAAGTCCATCAAGAATTACAACGCGAACTTTAAGATGAATCCTCCTCTCAGAAGCGATGAGGATGTGGCGGCCATTCGAAAGGGAATCAAAGAGGGAGTGATCGACTGCATCGCCACTGACCACGCCCCCCACGCCTCCACCGAAAAACAATGTGAATTCGACGAAGCATCCTTTGGCATCGTCGGTCTCGAAACCATGTTTCCGCTTACTTATAGCCATCTGGTCGAGCCAGGGGTTATTACCCTTGCCCGCGCGATTGAAATGTTAACCACCGCGCCATCCAAGATTGTGGGTATCGACAAGGGAACCTTGAACGAAGGTGCGGCAGCAGATGTGGCGATCTTCGACATACAAACTGAAAAGAAGGTTGACGTAAACCAATTCAAAAGCCGGGGCAAGAATTCCCCCTTCAACGGTTGGACCCTGAAGGGATGGGCGCAGACGACGATCGTGAATGGGGAAGTGAAATACCAGGCGGAATGAACAAATGATTGGAAAAGGGGTTAGGGGTGGCTTCTAAAGTTAAGAAAGCGGTATTAGCTCTTGAAGACGGGACATGGTTCGAAGGTTTAAGTTTTGGGGCGGATGGTAAATCATTCGGTGAAGTAGTTTTCAACACTTCCATGACGGGCTACCAGGAAATCCTCACCGACCCTTCCTATCGGGGCCAGATCGTCACCATGACCTACCCCATGATCGGCAATTATGGCGTGAATGCCGTTGATGTGGAATCCTTCAAGCCCTTCCTTTCCGGTTTCGTTGTGAAGGAATACTGTAAGCATCCTTCCAGCTACCGCATGACCGCTACCCTCTCCGATTACCTGAAAAAGAACAACATCATCGGCATTGAGGGAGTCGATACTCGTGCCCTAACCTCCCATTTGCGGAAATTCGGGGCCAAAAAAGGGGTACTTTCGACCCTGGAACTGGACCCCAAGAAACTGGTGAAACAGGCCAAGGACAGCCCGGGTTTGATTGGGCGGGACCTGGTGAAGGAAGTTTCATGCGACAAACCCTACCACTGGAGCGAACTCCCCTACGACTTAGCACTTCCCGTACAGGCCACCAAACCATTCGAGGAACAATTACACCTCCACCATCCCGAAAAGGTCCGGGCTGGAATCCCCATCGCCGCATTGGATTGCGGAATTAAATACAACATCCTTCGGAAATTAACGGCCGAGGGGTTCGATGTGACGGTTTTCCCGGCGAACACAAAGGTTGAAGGCCTGATGAACCAGGGATTTCGGGGGGTGTTCCTTTCCAATGGCCCGGGTGACCCGGAAGGTGTGCCCTATGTCATTGAGACGGTGCGCCATTTGATCGACAAGAACGTTCCTACCTTCGGAATCTGCCTTGGCCACCAAATATTGGGGTTGGCCCTAGGGGGAAAGACCTACAAGCTCAAGTTTGGTCATCGAGGCGGAAACCAACCCGTCATGAATACGATCAATCAAAAGGTCGAGATCACCAGCCAGAACCACGGCTTTGCGGTGGATAACGAAAGCCTTAATAAAGATGAGGTCATCCTTTCTCACATCAATCTGAGCGACAACACCAGCGAGGGGATGGAACTGAAGAAGAAACCGGTATTCAGCGTGCAATACCACCCGGAAGCTTCCCCCGGGCCTCATGACGCAAGTTACCTTTTCAAACAATTCAGAGAAATGGTGGAGAAAAATAGTTAATGCCTAAACGAACTGACATCAAAAAGATCATGGTCATTGGGGCCGGGCCTATCATCATCGGCCAGGCCTGCGAGTTTGACTATTCCGGCACCCAGGGGTGCAAGGCCCTCAAAGAAGAGGGTTTCGAGGTCATACTCATTAATTCCAACCCCGCCACCATCATGACCGACCCGGAATTTGCCCATAAAACATATATAGAACCCATTACGCCTGAAGTCGTGCGCAAGATCATCGAAAAGGAACGCCCGGATGCTCTCTTGCCCACACTTGGGGGGCAAACGGCCCTCAATACGGCTGTAGCCCTGGCCGAGAACGGCACTCTTAACGAATTCAAGGTCGAACTGATTGGCGCCAATCTGGTTGCCATCAAGAAGGCCGAAGACCGTCAGCTTTTCAAAGAAGCCATGCTCAAGATCGGGCTGGATTTGCCCAAGTCCCTTACGGTTAAAACCTTAGAAGAAGGTCTTGGTTTCGCTGAAGGCAACGGCTACCCCGTCATCATCCGTCCGGCTTTCACCTTAGGTGGCACCGGCGGAGGAATCGCCTATAACAAACAAGAATGTGAAGAAATCCTCTCCAAGGGTCTAGATCTCTCACCCATCCGCCAATGCTTAGTCGAGGAATCGGTCCTCGGTTGGAAAGAATACGAAATGGAGGTCATGCGCGACCTCAAGGACAACGTGGTCATCATCTGCTCCATCGAGAACATGGACCCCATGGGCATCCACACCGGAGACTCGGTGACCGTGGCCCCCGCCCAGACCCTGACCGACAAGGAATACCAGCGCATGCGGGACGCCTCCATCGCCTGTATCCGGGAGATCGGGGTGGATACGGGTGGGTCGAACATTCAATTTGGAACCGACCCCAAAACGGGCCGCATGGTGGTCATTGAAATGAATCCCCGGGTTTCCCGGTCTTCCGCCCTGGCTTCTAAGGCCACCGGTTTTCCTATCGCGAAAATCGCGGCAAAGCTGGCCGTGGGCTATTCGTTGGATGAAATCTTCAACGACATCACCCGCTACACCAAGGCGGCCTTTGAGCCCACCATTGACTACGTGGTCACCAAGATTCCCCGGTTTACCTTCGAAAAGTTTGTGGACGCCGAGGATATTCTCAACACCTCCATGAAAAGCGTGGGGGAAACTATGTCCATTGGCCGAACCTTTAAAGAAAGTTACCAAAAGGCTCTTCGCTCAATGGAAACTGGCACCATTGGATTGGGTGCCGACGGGCGTGAATTCAAGGAAGGCCGGTGGCAGAAGACCGGGGCCCGCAAACCCAAACCTCTTCCCCACGACCTGTTAGATGCCCAACTGCGCAAGCCCACCTCCATCCGCCACTTTTTCCTCCGTCAGGCCCTCTGGCAGGGTTACGACGTAGAGAAGATCTATAAACTCTCAGGAATCGACCCCTGGTTCCTCAACGAATTGAAAGACCTGATTGAAGTTGAAAAGGAACTGGAAAAATCGACTCTGAAAAAAGGGAAATTAAAGACCAAATTGCCGGTAGATCTTTTGCGTAAGGCCAAGACGCTGGGCTTTTCTGACCAACAGTTGGCGTTCTTGTGCAAGGCGGAAGAAACCGAAATTCGAAAATACCGCAAATTATCTAAGGTCACACCGGTTTACCGGATGGTCGATACTTGCGGGGCCGAATTTGAGGCCTTTACGCCCTATCTTTATTCCACCTACGAATTGGGACGTTCTTCCTACGAGGGACAGGACGGAGAAGCATCCCCGGATAAGGGCGAAAAGATCATGATCTTAGGTGGCGGGCCCAACCGCATCGGCCAGGGAATTGAGTTCGACTACTGCTGCGTTCACGGAGCCTTCGCCCTGAAAGAAGACGGCTATGAAGTCATCATGGTCAACAACAACCCCGAAACCGTCTCGACCGACTACGACACATCCAACCGCCTCTACTTTGAGCCCCTGACCTTCGAGGATGTGATGAACATCCTGGACCGGGAAAAACCAAAAGGAGTAATCGTCCAATTCGGGGGCCAGACGCCCCTGAAATTGGCGGTTCCCTTGAAGAAGGCAGGGGCGCCCATCATCGGCACCTCGCCCGAATCCATCGATATGGCTGAAGACCGAAAGCAGTTTGGCGCCATGTTGAAAAGGCTTAAAATCCGCCAGCCCGATAACGGCACGGCCATGAACGTCAAACAGGCCAAGCCAGTGGCCCGCAAGGTCGGATACCCGGTGATGGTGCGTCCCTCTTACGTATTAGGCGGGCGGGCCATGGAGATCGTGTTCGATGAATCCATGTTGGATGATTTCGTGGCCCGGGCGGCCGAGGCGGCTCCCAACCAACCCATCTTGATCGACCATTTCTTGGAAGACGCCCTGGAAGTGGATGTGGACTGCGTTTGCGACGGAAAAGAAGTTTTGATCGCCGGAATCATGGAACATATTGAAGAAGCGGGCATCCATTCGGGCGACTCTGCCTGCGTGATTCCCCCCTACACCTTGCGCGAGGACCAGATCAACACCATCCGCAAGTACACCAAGGAAATGGCCCTGTCCCTGAAGGTGAAGGGGCTTATGAACGTGCAATACGCCATCAAGAATGACCTGGTCTACGTGCTGGAAGTAAACCCTCGGGCTTCCCGCACAGTGCCCTTTGTTTCCAAAGCCACAGGCACGCCCTGGGCTAAGGTGGCGGCCCGGTTAATGTCGGGAAAAACAATCCAACAATTAAAAGTCAAAGAAGTTTCTTACCTCAAGCATGTGGCGGTGAAGGAAGCGGTTTTCCCCTTTAATCGCTTTCCGGGAGTCGATACGGTTTTGGGACCCGAAATGAAATCGACCGGCGAGGTCATGGGGATTGACCAGGACTTCGGCATGGCCTTTGCCAAAAGCCAAATGGCGGCCAATTCGGCTTTACCCCTGAAAGGTACGGTCTTCATCTCCGTGAAGAACAAGGACAAACGCTCCAGTATCTTTATCGCTAAGCGGTTGTTTGATATGGGTTTCAAGATAGTGGCGACCCATGGAACGGCCCAAGCTTTGATAAGCAACGGCATAGAGGTGACCGAAGTACGCAAAGTGCATGAAGGCAGGCCCAATGTGGTCGATTTGATCAAGAATCATGATGTTCATTTGATCATGAACACCCCGGCGGGTAAGGGTCCCCGGTCCGATGACTTTCAAATCCGCCGAACTGCGGTGGTTTACAACGTACCTTGTATCACCACCCTCTCGGCCTGCGCGGCGGCGGCCAACGGCATAGAGTCCTTAAAGAAAAGGGAAATCAAGGTAAAGTCCATCCAGGCCCATTTCGCCGACAACGTTAAGGCTGAGAACTGAAGGCTCAAGCCGTGTAGGGGAAGAAGGGTGGTTAGGATGGAATTTGACGACCCGATCGAACCTATCGAGCCCATTTCCACTGGAAACTCCACCCATAGGCCCAATTATCCGATGAGGCCTTTGCGCCAAATTGCGCGGTACTTGCGATATCAAATGATTATGCAGCGTCGGAAAAATCGAAGGCTGAAAAAATCCAAAAACCCGAATAAGACATCCCGGAGGCCGGACAGTCCGCCTGGCGTTGATAAATTAGCCTGAAGATTTACCTGACAGTTACTTGGGGCTCTGGTATCTATTGATAATCGAACATCGAAATGGAGAAAATAACCCTACGAAATGTTGAATGGAGAACGAAATGTCCAAAATTAAAGAGACGATGGTGAAACTCAATGTTTCCGACGGCACCCAGATGTCAGCTTTCATGGCCAGGCCCGAATCCGCCGCGAAGACGGGCATAGTGGTGTTTCAGGAGGCTTTTGGGGTGAATCACCACATCATGAGTATCACCCGGCGCCTGGCCAAGGAGGGTTATGCGGCCATCGCTCCGGAACTTTTTCACCGCACGGCGCCAGTGGGTTTTGAAGGTGCTTACGATAATTTTCCCGCCTTGAAGCCGCACTTTGACGGCATTACCGATGAAGGCCTGATGGCGGATACCCAGGCTGCCTATGAATGGCTTCAAAAGGAAGCTGGTATTAAACCGGAAAAAATCGGTGTCATCGGCTTTTGTATGGGGGGACGGGTGGCTTTTTTAGCGAATACGAAGATGACCCTCGGGGCCGCGGTCTCCTTTTACGGAAGCCGAATCCTGTCTCAATCAATGGAACTTTCAAAGGATCAAAAGGCTCCTTTGCTCCTGGTTTGGGCAGGTAAAGACAAATCCACCACTCCCGAAAAAGTGAAGGAACTGGCCGATGCCTTGCGGTTGGCGGGGAAAGATTTTATCAATGCGGAATTTTCCGAAGCCGAGCATGGTTTCAACTGCGACGACCGCCCCGCATATCATCCCGCCTCCGCCGCTACCGCTTGGGACATGACCCTGGCCTTCTTTAAAAAGCATCTCGGATCGTGAGCCTTCGTTCGATCCTCGGGCTCCGGACGATCAGTGGGAGCACCCCGCCCTGATCGAATGGTTGCAGTCCCTACTTGCCCATGACGGCTATTGGGTCCTCTTCCTGCTGGTGTTCCTGAATAACTGCTGTGTTCCCTCGCCGGGAGACAAGGCGCTGCTGGTGGCCGGGTTTTTGGCGGGGAAGGGAACCCTTTCGGGTTGGGCTGTGTTGGCGGTTGGAATAGGGTCCAGCTTCACGGGCTGTGCCGCCGGCTATGGACTGGGGTTGTTCTTTGGCCGTCCGATTCTTCAAAAGGCTTCCTGGCTCAAGCTCACCCCCGAGCGTTTTGGGAAGATGGAAAAATTTTTCGGCCGGTATGGCGCCAAGTCCGTTTTTTTTGCCCGGCTGGTGGCCCTGCTCCATCCCGTGACTGGTTTGCTGGTAGGCATTTGGAAAACGCCCTGGATTTCTTTTCTCTGGTTTAATTTTTGGGGCACGCTCACCTATGTTGCCTGCTACATCCTGATGGGCCGGTTCCTGGGCCAGCTCTGGGAACAAAGCGCCAACCGAGGATGGTTCATCGCCCTTTACCTGATCGTGGTCTTGACCACCTATATCCTGATGGGTCTTTACCTCCGGCGGACACTGAAGACCTTTTTCGCTGAAACCAAAACAGGCGCTTAAACCCGTCCTCTCCCAAAAGTGTCGCCCGCTAAAAAAATATTTTTTAAAAAGGCTTATTTTTCGATGAAACCCGCCTGTCCTATCCTCCGTCCTATCTGTGAAGGTTGATTTCATTCTTTCGGAGGCATGTCATGAAAAAGTTCACATTGGTTTTGGCACTGGCCGTCCTCCTCTCGGCGACGGGAACGGCCATGGCGCGGGAGTGGGTGGTGGTTCGGCCCTTGGGCTTTGTCCCCCTTCATCGGGTGGTGATCGCCCCGGTGCGGCCGGTCGTTGTGCCCGCGCCCCTAGTCGTGGATTACCGGCTTCACCGTCTGCATCGGGAACACCGCCATAGGGATGTTGTCTGCGACGTCTGGCGCTAGGAAGCTTTTTGGATGGGAGGCTAGGGAGCGGATTTCTCCGCTCCCTTTTTTTCGATTTTTCGTTTCTGTCAGAAGTTGAGGGGAAAGTTAGAAAACCCAACGAAAATCGTTTTTAAAAACTGGAATTATTTTGACCAAGAAAGAACAAAATAAATCTGAGGTATCGAAAGACTTTTTATCGCTAAACAAATTGGAGATTGTTTTCTTCGGGCATAAATATTGCAAATTCCTCAGCGACTCAAGTTTTTTACCAGGAGATCGATCATTCATGGCATCGAAACTCGAGAAGCGTCTTCACAGCCGCCAGGAAGCACTTAAGCCGATTCGAGTGTTGCCCATCGTCCCTTCGAAAATGGGGAACATCTATGAGATACAGGACCGTCCTGTCTCGGGAGAAACGATCGATATCAGTGAAACCGGGGCGGGCCTTAAAATTTCCACCCGGTCGCTTCAACCCCAATCGCTCCTCAAACTGATCTTCGAGTCCGAAGAGGGCGATGACTTCGAGGTTTATGCCAAGATCATCTGGTCCGAAAGGTCCCGGTGCGGGGTTCGGTTCGTACTTTCTGACCAAGCGGTCTTGAAGGCCGTTCAGGCGATTTCCGCCGGCCGCTCGGGAGAAGATAAAGAGTCGAAGTCGAATTAGCTTTTCCCACCTAGTTGACCAATACTCTCTTCCTCTCAGAACTTTTCGTCATTTGAACGGGAAAATCGCTCCAGTTTGATTTGTAAATGGTTTTCCTTCCCCCTTTTTCAACAGAAAAAACCTCTCCAAAAGAAGGAATTGTCAGCTGCTCAACCCTATAATTACCCGACTCAAACGGGTTTTTGAAGAAATCCGTTTTCCGAAATTTTAACTGCTGGTCCTTTGGCGAGGCTGGCAGGCAGCAGGGGAGAGCAGTGAGACTTTTCATCCTTCGCCGCGGTTTTTTATGCACGGCGCTCATCCTCATTTTCTTAACACCCTCGGGTGAAGCCGCAGCGGCGGGCCGCCAACAACTTCACGGTCATGTTCCTTCCGCTGTTTTTACCTCGCCGAGGATAGGCCGCCTGGATCCTGCGACTCGGCTGACCCTGGTGCTGGGATTACCCCTGCGCAACGAACCGGCCCTGCGGGAATTGATCCGGCAGGTCGAAGACCCCCATAGTTCCCAATACCGCCGTTTCCTCACCCCCGACCAATTCGCCGAAAATTTTGGACCCTCGGAGATGGATCTGCGGACCCTGGAAGATTTCGCCAGGTCCCATGGTCTTGTTGCGGAAAACGCTAGCCCAGACCGCCAATTGCTGGAAGTAAGCGGGACGGTCGCCGACATCCAGAAGTCTTTCTATGTAAAACTGGGGCAGTATCAGCGGGGGGATGGTTCCGTTTTTTTTGCTCCGGAAAATGAGCCGTCGCTCGATCTGGAGGTGCCTCTCTCCCACATCAGCGGGCTGGATAACGCCCAAGTTCCCCAACCCCAGATTCGATCTTCCGTTCTCCATTCAATCTCGAAGGGGATCATCCCACAGATTTCGGATCTTTCGCTCGGCGTCATCGCAAACAGCGGGTCGGCCACCACGGGTCTTTATTGGGGGACTGATTTTAGGAACGCCTATGTGCCCGGGGTCTGCCTCACGGGCACGGGACAGTCGGTTGCCCTGGTGGAATTCGAAGGTTATTATCTGACCGACATCCAGGGCTATGAAAGCTTGGCAGGGTTGTCGAACGTGCCCGTGACCAACATCCTGGTCGGTGGTTTTAGCGGAAAGCCGCAGAAGAGCGATTCGAACGGTATCGTGGAGGTCTCGCTCGATATCGAGATGGCCATTTCCATGGCGCCCGGACTTTCCCAGGTACGGGTTTATGAGGTGAGCCCCACCTCCACCAACGCCACGGCCGACCTGATGCTCAAGCAAATCGCAACCGACGACCTTTCCCACCAGATCAGCTGTTCCTGGACCGGTTTCGGTGACGCCAATACAGCGGCCATCTTCGAACAGTTCGCGGCCCAGGGCCAGGCTTTCTTCCAGGCCGCCGGGGATAACGGCGCCTATGTGACGGGGGATCCTGACACTGCGGTGCCCTCGCCGATCAACCTGAGTTCCCTCATCGAGATGACAGTAGTGGGCGGCACCGAGTTGACGATGAAGGGTGCGGGACAATCTTACCTTTCGGAAACCACCTGGAACGCCCCACTGCAGGGGGTCACCTACGCCAGCGGGGGCGGTATTTGTTCGGGCGTCACCATCCCTTCCTACCAGCAGGGTGTCAGCATGGTTTCCAATGGCGGGTCCACCCTCCTGCGTAACATACCCGATGTTTCCATGGTGGCCGCCAATATTTTCGTTTTGGGAGACAAGAGCTATACCAGCAATACGAACTACAGCTATTACACCGTGGTGGGTACCAGCGCCGCCACGCCTCTCTGGGCCGGCTTTCTCGC
>CAZGKT010000051.1:0-24691 GCA_964525605.1 uncultured bacterium | reverse complement strand
AAAGGACTTCGTCCCCGCCTTCGGGAAAGATCCGAAGGCTCCCGGCGCTTCGGGTGGAGGGGGTTCCATTAACCTTTGGCACAGGGCCTTGATCATTGGTAAATGAGGTTACCGGGAAGCTTCAAGGGCTGCCTTCCGTAATAGGCTTGCGATTCGCGCGTAACGACGGCTATCGCGGTTAGCGAGGAACAAACAAAGGGCTGAAACACCCATGCACACCAATAGGGAAATCAGTAGGAATTGGAATTGCCGTTGGTTTGCGATTTTGCAGAACTCAAGGAGAAAAGACGAAAGAATTCCTCCAAGGATGGCGACCACCCAGGTGTTTATGCTTTTAAGGCTTGGGTCGGAATTGGGCCGCGCCTGTTCGGAACGTTCGTCAAACCGCAAGGCCAATAGGGAAACGGTCCTATCCCGGAAATACTTATGCTTCTTCAAGAGTCTGATGAGATAGGAAACATCCTGGGATTCGACGATTTCACCCCAATGGCTGGCGTGCTTTACGTGATAACGGCGTTTAAGAAATTTCATGATTTTTTTGTCGAACCTGGGAATGTAGTATCCCAGGATAAAGGACCAATAGAGGGTGGCGATTAAAAAAGCGTAAAGACCAAGTCTGAACTGGGAAAAGGTCAAAAACCAGGAGTAAGCCAGTAATAATGCCAGACCGACAATGAATAAAGCCAAGAAGAAAAAGAGGGTGAATTTCAGATACCTATAAATCCGGTTATCAGCCCCAAAATATTTCCTTTCGGCATCAAGGATGGCGTTATCAACCGAGGTGAAATTTACACTTTTATTAAATGATTGTATGTTTTTCTCCATAAACCCCTCCATTACATGAAATAACTGCGTGCTTTGATTGTATTTATTTGCAATAGGGAATTGAACAAGACGCCCTCAAGAATCTAAGAATCGTTTCTTCCACAGTTCTTCGGCAACCACGAACACAAAAAAATAAAGGCATGGAAAGTTTTGGGATTTCGTCCCGAGGTCCAATAACGGTTTTCCTTCCCGCACGGCCGCCCTTGCAAGGGGCAACTTTTGCGCCAGCCGAAGATCACGGCTGGCACAAAAGTAAAGGGCGACCTTGGTTTGATTTTTCATTCCCAAGGTCTTTGAGCGCTTCCTGACACGAACTCCCAAAACTCCGGCTTTTGCCTTCCCC
The DNA here is from genome assembly GCA_964525605.1 of uncultured bacterium. Lineage (GTDB taxonomy): Bacteria > Oederibacteriota > Muellerivitia > Muellerivitales > Muellerivitaceae > CAVTWJ01. The sequence goes on along the minus strand of CAZGKT010000051.1, from coordinate 23,523 downwards.
TCCCCCCTCTGGCTTTTGAGGGGGGAGGGGAAGGCGGTTTTTTGAAAGGCGAATAGCCATCAAAAAAACAAAGGAAAGAAACGAGGGTGAGGGACATGGACGAAGGCACGTTGCAGGAAAAGAAACCGGAGGGAAGCCAGGCCGAGGAGCCGAAGGCCCAAGACTGGCATGTGCCGGACGAGGAGATCGAACGGGGTCATCCGGAAACTTGAGGAAGGCTGGGGTTGTTCAGGAGGGGATATGGCGCATCCAGCTTTTGAGGTCAGGAAGTTCAAAGCTTAGGGAAAGTACGAAATCCACTACGGGAAAGATTCCGAGGGGTTCTTTTTCTACGAGATCGAGGACCTGGAATCCCTTGCCCAAGTGGACGTGAAAGACAGCCTGACCGAGGGCGATACACAACACGACATTTCGCGTCGTGTAGTAAAAATGGGTTTTAAGTTAAATTTTTGAATGGCTTTTAAAAAAGAGCCCATCCGGGAATGTTTACATGAAAACTTTCCCTCAGTAGTCGAGAGCAAAATACGGCGTTTTATGCCGTTTTAATGAAGGACAAAGAATTCGAAAATTGAATTCAAGACAAATAGGCAACGGCAATGGAAAAGCCGTCTGATTGATGGAGGAGTCGTCGATGGCTGAAAGGAGGAGAAGTGACCGTCGGAGAGCCAATCAGGACTACCTCTTGTCTGACGCGCAAGTGGCCCTGATGGCCGGTGTTTCGGTTAATACGGTTTGTTACTGGCGCTTGGCAGGCATGCTTCCCTTCGTGAAAGTTGGAAGGCATCCGAGAGTTTGGCTGTCGGATTTCCAGAGAACGTTTCACCAACCGAAGTCTAACGGGTCTTGGGAACCTATGAGTGAAAATGATAAAATACAACCTGGCAGTGACATTAGGAGGAAGCAATGAGTGCACCTAATGTTCACGGATTGCCCCAGTATCTCCGAAAGGACGATGCCGGGTATTATTTGGATTATTCCTTAAGGGAAGGAGGAAAAAGAGTTAGGAAGCGGGTCCGGTTGGGACCAATTCCATTCGTGCAGGCAAAGAAAATTCTTGCAGAACACATGCAAGAGATTGCGACTGGAAAATTCTTAACCAATGAAAAGCCGGATGTGACTTTCTGCGAAGCGGCGGATTCGTTCTTAGCCTATTCCCAGGCACGGAAAAGGACTTTCAGGAACGATAGTTTGGTTATAGGACGGCTCAAGAATTATTTTGGAGACCGGTCCTTAAGAAGCTTTAACGCCGATGTTGTTGAGAGTTATTTGGCCCAACGGGGAAAAACCGGAAGCATGAAAGTTCCGGGAAAACCACTTTCTAATATGACCCTTAATTGGGAGCTTCGCATCCTCAAGACGATCTTGAATCGGGCCGTTCTCAATGGTTTGTTGGAGAAGAACTTGATTCAAAGGGTCCGGGGTTTTAAAGAAATATCCCGTGATCGGACGTTGACACAGGAGGAATACGAGGCGCTTTTGAGTCGATGTTCACCTCGGTTATCAGCTATCGTTCAATTGGCTTATTGGACTGGCATGAGAAGGGGTGAAATTCTGGGTTTGAGGTGGGACCAAGTTGATATTAAAAACAAGGTCATTACCTTGGAAGCCGCAGATACCAAGACTCAAGAGAAAAGGGAAGTCCCGTTGACCGACGAGTTGATCGGGATTATCCAACGGACTCCCAGGACACTAGGAAGCCTCTATGTGTTCACCCATAAAGGTCAGAGGATTAAGAACATCAAGACCGCCTTTTGGAATGCGGTCCGTGCGGCAGGGATCAAGGATTTCAGGTTCCATGACCTCCGGCATTGCGCGGTAACCAACTTGAGGAAGGTGGGGGTGAGTGATTCGGTCATCATGTCCATTTCGGGCCATAAGACCTATGCCATGTTCAGGCGGTACAACCGGATAGACCGGGAGGACCGTTTGGAGGCCTTGAACCGGCTGGCAAGGTCCAAGGACAGAAATAGGACACGGGTTGAAACCGAAGGCACTGCCAATTAGATTTTTGCTTTTAAAATAAGTCTTTTTGAATTGCGAGGAACGTCGGTTTTGCCGCTGTCACGCAGGAGGTCGCGGGTTCGAGCCCCGTCAACCCCGCCATTTTCAAAATAATAATTCCAGACTCGTCCCCTTTTTAATCAAAAATTATAAATTACCTTTGTTTCTTAATTATTTGTCATCATTTCCATTTAATCGATTCACACGATAAATCAGGGGTAAAATATATAGTTCAGCAATAAGGTGAGGATGAATGGCTTTTATTAGAGAAAAAAACTTTAAAATCCTAAGAAATATCAGCTTATTTTCAATTTTAGCTGGTTGTTTTTTTATTTTCCCAATCCGCCAAGCCTACGCTACCTGTAATGCCATCACTTATGACACCTACAAGTCGGTCGGTACAGGCACTTCGCAAGTTCAAACCACTAAGACAACCGGTACCACCAACGCTGTAGCTGGAAATTTCTTTGTCGCTGTTTTGACGACCGGCGACGCGTTTCCCGCAAGCGTTCCCACGGGCATATCGGACCTAGCGGGTAACACGTGGACGAACGCAGTTTCCATCAACAGTACGGCATCTACCCCGGGGCTTTTCATGTATTACGCCCCTATTGTTACCGGAAACGCTACTGATACGGTTAAGGTAACTTTCAGCGGAAAACAAACTTTTTGTTTAATTGTGGGGCAGTACAGAAGTGTTATTTCCGTCAATTCGACCATAGCAATTGCTAACGGAAATTCTCAAGCTCCTTCCGTAACTTATCCCGGGGCAGTCGCCAAAAATTATGTCGTGGCCGGTTTGGCGATTCTTCAAAAAAACGCCCAAACGAAAACGACAGGAACTTTAAGAAGAGCCATGGATGCCTCGACGTTGGGTGCAGCGTTGATGGATACCACCAGCGTTACGGGTGGAAGTGAAACGATCACCTCTGCGTACACTTCTGCGGCGCTAAATTGGGAAGCCGCGGCGATTCAATTGATGGTGTTGAATTGCACACCAACTCCAACCTATTCCGTGACGAATACCCCCACAATCACTCCCACGCCGACAATCACACTCACGCCGACCATTACGAACACCGGGACATTGCCTCCCACATACACCTTTACGATCACTCCCACGCCTTCTGTCACGTCCACCATTACTTCCACTTCCACTTCTACTAGCACCATTACTCCAACCCCCACCCTTCCTCCCTCGTGGGATTGCCTCAGCCTGTGGCAATCCACCGATACCGACCCCTGGGGCATCGCTGAGGATTCTGCGGCCACTTTCCTTTATGTGGCGGATGGGGTTAACAACAGTGTGGACGTCTACAACGTTTCCAATGGGGCTGCGGTGACAAGCTGGACGGTTCCAGCCGGTTCAAATGGCAGCAGTTCTCCCTTTGGCGTTGCGGTTGATGGCTCGGAGAAAGTGTATGTGACGGATACGAACAACAATCAGGTGGATGTGAGTTGGGGTGATGTCGCAGGCCATGCGCCAGGTTCCAACAATGTTCATTGGGGAAGTGCTGTGTTTTCTTCTCCCTGGGGTATTGCGGTCAATTCGGCGGGTTCAACAGTTTACGTAGCGGATAATGGAAATGGCCGAGTCGATCTGTTCAATGCTGCTGGAACCTCTTTGGGAGGATTCGGTGGACCCGCCGATGGCAGCCCTGTGACTTTTACAAGTCCCACTGGTGTGGCCTTGGACTCCAGCGGTGATATTTGGGTGGGGGATGATGCCACACAACAGGTTTATGAATTCAATAGCAATGGCACTGCGCTTCTGTTTCAAATGGACGCTAGTAATGGCTTGCAGGGGATTAACTTTATTGCTCTCGCCGATGGATATGTTTACGTGTCCGACGGGGCCGGTGATGTGGGCATTTACAACACCAGCGGAAACGTCATTGGGATAACAACACAAGGAACTTCCCCTGCCTTCATGGATACGGAAGGTGTTGCCGGCGACGGTAGCGGCAACTGGTTTGTGGCAGATAACGCCGCCAGCCTGGTTTACAAATTCAACATGAACAACTGCGCGCTGACCCCCCCAAACACCTTTACGAATACGCCCACAATTACCTTAACGCCCACTATCACACAAACTTCAACGTACACCTCGGTCCAAACGTCAACTTACACCCAGACAACGACTCCAACCTTCACTCAGACACAAACCCCGACTTTCACTCAAACTCAGACACTGACTTTCACCCAAACTCCGACATCTACGTTTACGCAGACCCAAACGCCCACCTTCACCCAGACCCAGACTCCGACATTCACGCAAACTCAAACCCCGACCTTTACGCAAACCCAGACACCTACGTTTACACAGACTCAAACACCTACCTTTACCCAGACCCAAACCCCAACCTTTACGCAGACAGCTACTCCAACGTTCACTCAGACCGCCACCCCCACATTCACACAGACCGCAACGCCAACGTTTACTCAGACGGCGACCCCAACCTTCACCAAGACAGCTACACCGACCTTCACGCAGACTGCCACAGCGACTTTCACTCAAACGGCGACTCCCACCTACACACAGACGGCCACCCCAACCTTCACCCAGACTGCTACACCAACCTTTACACAGACAGCTACTCCAACGTTCACTCAGACCGTCACTCCCACATTCACACAGACCGCAACGCCAACGTTTACCCAGACCCAGACTCCGACTTTCACGCAAACTCAGACTCCGACATTAACCCAAACCCCGACGTCCACTTTCACTCAGACGCAAACACCTACCTTTACCCAGACCCAAACCCTAACCTTTACGCAGACACAGACCCCGACCTTTACTCAAACCCAAACTCCGACTTTGACTCAGACGCAAACTCTGACATTTACACAAACTCAGACACCTACGTTTACACAGACTCAAACACCGACCTTTACACAAACCCAGACTCCGACATTCACGCAAACTCAAACCCCGACCTTTACACAAACCGCAACTCAAACGTTCACTCAAACTGCGACACCCACTTTCACCCAGACACAAACCCCTACTTTTACACAGACTCAAACCCCGACCTTTACGCAAACCCAAACGCCCACGTTTACCCAGACTCCGACATTCACGCAAACACAAACTTCAACATTCACACAAACGCAGACTCCGACATTTACCCAAACCCCGACACCCTCGTTCACCCAGACTCAAACCCCAACATTCACACAAACGCAGACCCCGACCTTTACTCAAACCCAAACTCCGACTTTGACTCAGACGCAAACCCCGACATCCACACAAACTCAGACCCCAACTTTTACTCAGACAAAAACCCCGACTTACACTCAAACCCAGACTCCGACCTTCACACAGACAGCTACGCCAACGTTTACTCAGACGGCAACACAAACCTTTACTCAAACCGATACTCCGACGTTCACTCAAACTTCTACCCTCACCTTCACCCAGACAGCTACGGCTACGTTTACTCAAACAGCTACACCCACCTTCACTCAAACGGCGACTCCGACCTTTACGCAGACCGCTACACCCACATTTACACAGACCAATACTCCAACCTTCACTCAGACGGCCACCCCCACTTTCACCCAAACCGTTACTCCTTCATTCACCCAGACAGCGACGCCCACATTTACCCCAACACCTACGCTGACGTCCACGCAGACAGCCACTCCGACTTTTACACAAACTGCTACACCAACGTTCACGCAGACTTCAACGCCATCCTTTACACAAACAGCAACTCCAACCTTTACTCAGACGGCCACTCCCACTTTCACGCAGACCGCTACCCCCACCTTCACACAAACTGCGACACCTTCATTTACCCAAACGGCTACCCTAACTTTCACCCGGACAGCTACCCCTACGTTTACTCAAACAGATACACCCACCTTCACCCAAACGGCTACACCGACCTTTACTCAGACGGCGACTCCCACCTTCACCCAGACCGCTACGCTGACATTTACACTGACGGCCACCCCGACATTTACGCAAACTTTGACGTTGACCTTTACCCAGACAGCCACCCCAACATTCTCTCCCACCGTCACATCAACGTTCTCACAGACCGCAACCCCAACCTTTACTCAGACGGTAACTCCGACCTTTACCCCTACCGTGACACCCACCTTTACGCAAACTTATACCCCGACCATTACCCAAATGTTTACCTCGACCATTACGCTGACCGCAACCCAAACTTTTACTCAGACGGAAACACCCACGTTTACACAAACGGCCACACCTTCTTTCACAGAAACGGCGACTTCAACATGTACCCAGACGGAAACTCCATCCTTTACCCAAACCGCCACCCCGACCTTTACCGAGACTGAAACTCCGACCTTTACTGAAACTGCGACGCCTACCTTCACACAGACGGCTACGCCGACCTCCACTGAAACCGCCACCCCAACTTTTACCGAAACGGCTACCCCGACGTTCACCCAGACCGCTACACCCACTTTCACTCAGACTCCGACCCCGACCGATACGCTAACCTTTACCGAAACGGCGACATCTACCTTCTCACAAACCGTTTCGCCAACGTTCACGCAAACCAATACTCCAACATTTACACAGACCGGAACCTCCACCATTACACTGACGGCTACACCTTCGTTTACACAAACCGCCACCCCCACTTTCACTCAAACTCAAACCCCGGCTTTCACCCAGACCCAAACACCCACCAATACCCTAACGTTAACTACGACCTTTACATCCACTGTGACTCCCACCATTACATCAACAACCACTTCTACCGTGACGGTGACGGTCACTGGCACGTTCACCTTTACCTACACGGGGACCAATACTCCGACCATCACAAATACTTCGACGCCCTCCTCCACCCCCACGATTACTCCGACGGTTACTAACACTTGGACGCCAACCCTGACGTTGACGGTAACGCACACTTCAACCCACACTTCGACATTTACCTGGACCACCACCGCGACATTGGTCAATACATCCACGCTCACCCCCACTGCGACCCAAACGGTCACCAGCGTCATTACCACAACACAAACGCCCACGGGTACTCCCAATGGGTCTTCGACTCCGGCTTGTGGACTTCAAGTCGTGCAAATACTGGATGACCGGGGGGAATTGGTGACAACCCTTTGTGGAAATATCCTTTTCCCTGCGGGAACCGCCTATTCGGCCAGCTTATCCAGTTTTGCGCCGAGCCCCTCGGGCTTGGGCGGGGCCATTACCATCTTCCTCAATAACCAAGTCGTGGCAGCCTGGAATGGCATGAGTTCCAATGGGCATTTAGTGCCCAACGGTTTCTACCACTTCAAAATCACCGAAAATTCAACCGATGGAAGCATTGTCATACTGGCGCGGGATGCCTTTATTGCCGCCGAGACCGGGTCGGGAGGACTCCAAATGTCCGCTCGGCCGAATATCGCACATCCGGGTGATACGGTCACCATTCTCGCTTCTTTCTCCGGTACGTCTCCCGATACACAATGCAAAATTAAAATTTATGATATGGCGGGTGAATTGTTAGAAACTTTGAGTTTGTCGAATGGTACAGCTGCCTGGAATTTACGGAACCAGCATGGAGCTGAATTGGGGACGGGGCTTTATCTCGCTGTGTTTGATGGTAAAGATCCTGTTTCAGGAAACCCGATCCACCAATTCGCAAAGATTTTGTTTATCCATTAAATTAAAACATGATCTCATTTAAAAAGATCGATTTTGTGGTGGGTTTTAATTTTATTCAGGTTAAATTGGGATTTTTATTGCTTTGTCGAAGTGTGTAAGAATCAATTATGTATTAATATTTTATTAATATCTTAAAATATGATTTGAGAACCTTATTTGGGTCAAGGGTCATTCGGTTCTCATTATTCGAGGAGGATACATATGATTCGTTTGAAGACTAAAGGTTTTACGTTGATTGAACTGATGATCGTAGTAGCGATCATTGGAATTTTGGCGGCGATTGCTATTCCCAAATTCGCGCAAATGCTTGAAAAATCACGTGAAGGCGCCACGAAAGGCACATTGGGAAGTTTGAAATCGGCGTCCTCGATTTATTACGGGGATCAACAAGGTATTTGGCCCACTACGCTTAATACCTACAGCATCTATTCGTTTAGTAAATACATGGATAACATCTCGACCGTGAAGGTGACTGGGGCTTTTGTGGCTGCCTCGCCTTCCCCTGTTGGAAATTTAGTCACTTTGACATCTCAAGGACACACGCCCACTGCGGGTGGGACGGGATGGTTATACGACAGCACGAATGGTTCGGTGTATGTCAACAGCACGGTAAAAGATTCGAAGACAATACCGTATTCTTTTTACGGGTTTGAATAACTTTTTCATCAAGATGTGAATGAATTATTGATTTTCCTCCCGAGGATTGGTTTGAAGCCATTTGCTTTGAATATAAATCGGGAGGAAATGTTGGCTAGGTTAGGTTTAGGTTTGATCTCGATGACCGTGTCTTCTTGAATTTCGTTACCTTACCATTGTTTACTTACCCTCTTTCCTAAAATCGGATGTTTTGCCTCATCCGATTATGGGTGTCATGTTAAACTAACCCTCCCTTGGGATACTCCGGTAAAATTTTTTAACGGGTTTTCTTAACTGCTTGGAGATGCTTTTGAACAACAAGTTATTTCACTCAAAAACCATCAGTCATGGGATCGCATTCCAGTGGGTCGCACTTGCCCTTTACCTGTTATGTCCCAATCTCTCCAATGCCACGGATGATCCCCTGAGGAAATCCCTGGTAAAAATCTTCACGACCATCCAAAACCCCAATTATTACGAACCCTGGAGAACGGGACCCCAGGAAGACATCAGCGGGAGCGGATGTATCATTTCCGGCAACCGCATCCTGACGAATGCCCACGTGGTCTCCAATGAAATATTTATCCAGGTGCTCAAGGACGGGGATTCCAAGAAATACACTGCTAAAAAAGAGTTTGTGGCCCATGACTGCGATCTGGCCATCTTGAAGGTCGACGATCCAAATTTTTTCCACGGAACTCATCCGGTCAAATTCGGGGGATTGCCCTTCTTGAAAGATAAAGTGGCGGTCTATGGATATCCGGTAGGTGGGGAAGAACTATCCATTACCGAAGGAGAAGTTTCCAGAATAGAAGTCATTCCATACTCCCATTCCATGAGAAACCTTTTAGGCATTCAGACCGACGCCGCGATCAATCCTGGAAACAGCGGCGGGCCGGTTTTCAGCCATAAGAAACTGGTTGGGGTCGCCTTTCAGGGTTACAACGCGGTGGTCGCTCAAAATACAGGTTATATCGTGCCCGTCCAGTTGGTTCAAAGATTTCTTAAACAAACCAAGAAAGGAAGCTACAGTCCTGTTCCGGTCCTGGGGATCTATACCGAAACCATGGAAAACGACTCTTTGCGAAAATATTACGGATTGAAGTCGGACCAGACTGGGGTACTGGTTTCAAAGGTGATTTACGGCTCATCGGCATGGGGCCAGGTTCAGGAAAATGATGTCCTGCTCTCTATCGATGGTTATCCCATTTCCAACGATGGAACGCTTCATTTTCGAAAAGGTGAACGCCTTAATTTCCAATACCCTATTTGTCTTCACCGGGAGGGCGACAAATTGGCTTTAAAAATTTTACGTGATAAAAAGCCAATGAAGATTTCACCAGTTCTCAAAGGAGACGCTCGCCTGATTCCTCTTGTGAAATATGACACGGACCCGACTTATTTTATTTTCGGGGGCCTGGTCTTTATGCCACTTACCTCTAACTACTTTCAAACGACAAAATCTCCACCCTCTGAATTCATGCCCCTTTATTTCAACGGGTTGCCTTCGGAAAACCAAAAACAAATTGTCATTATCAGTCACATTCTGTCCCACGAGATCAACAAGGGATATGGACCCAAATACGCCAATCTAGAGGTGAAAAAGGTGAACGGCGTACCCATCACGGAAATGAAAGATCTAATCACAGCTTTTGGAAAGCCGCAGGACGGGCGTCACGTTATCGAGATCGACAATCCGGTGGAAGTTGGAACGAAGATTGTTTTGGACGCTTCCACAGCTCAACAGGCCACTCGGGAGATTCTGGCTAAAAACAATATTCCGAGTGATCGGTCCCAGGATCTCAAGGGGGTAACTCCTTGAAACGACTTTTCTTCCCCTTCGCTGTTTTGCTTGCTCTGGCCGGATTATTCCTTATTCCCTCCTGTAGCCCTCAAAGTGAGAAAACCTTAAAAAAATCCGTGGTCAAGATATACACCACCGTACAGAACATCGACTTTTTTGAACCCTGGAAACCAGGTGCCCAAGCTCAATTGGAAGGTTGCGGGGTGGTGATTCCGGGTAATCGGATTCTCACAACGGCCCATTTCGTGAACAAAGGGAACTATATCGAGGTTCAAAAGTTTGGCGAGACCAAACGCTACGTGGCCAAGGTGGAACAGGTAGGTTACGACATGGATTTGGCCCTTTTATCTTTGGAAGACCCGGAGTTTTTTAAGGATGCTGTGCCTGTTCGGTTTGGAGATCTGCCGTCGCCGGGCGACAAGATTTTGATCCACGGAGCGGATGAATTATCGATCAAGGAAGACACCCTATCCGGCCTGGACATGGTTTTTTCAACGGAAGGGAGTCGGTACCTTCCGGGACTTATTACCTATGAACCCATTGAGGCTAAAAAGTTGGGTTGTCCGGTTTTTGCCAACGGCAAGTTTGTTGGAATCACCTTTGACTCATGGCATGAACCCGATAAAACAGGTTCGTTCATTCCTGTCAATGTGGTTCAGATGTTCTTGAAGAGCATTAAAGATAACCGTTCTTATAACGGTTTTCCCGACGCGGGGGTCTATGTTCAGTCCCTGGAAAACCCTGCACTTCAAAGTTTTTACCAACTACCGCGGGATAAGACGGGCGTGGTGGTAACCAAGATTGTTTACGGGGGATCGGCGGACGGAGTTCTGCAGCTGGGGGATATTTTGACCGCCATTGATGGACACCCGATTGACGATGAGGGCGATATAACCCTAGCAAAATCCCAACGAATCGATTGGACTTACCTGATCACGTTTTACTTGATGGGTGAATCGACCAATCTGGACATTTTCCGCAATGGTCAGCCAATGAAAATAAAGTTACCCCTCAAACCCTATGTCAAACTCGTTCCCTTTCGGGCTGACAATATCCATCCGACCTACCTTTTTTATGCCGGGTTTGTTTTTGTTCCTCTGACCGCTAATTATTTTCAGACCGGCAATTGGGAAAATTTCAAACCCGAACTAAAAGACCTTTATATGCACGGGTTTCCTTCCCCCGATTGCAAGCAGGTCGTCCTAATCAGTCATGTGTTACCGCACGATATCAATACGGGTTATGACCGCGAGACCAATTTGATCGTTGAAAAGGTCAATGGGAAGTCCATTACGGAAATGAAGGATCTGCTGGAGGCGTTTAAGAATCCGATTAATGGCTACCACGTTATCGAGGTGGATGACCACTCCTGGTTTGGAACCAGGATCGTGATTGACGCAGCCAAGGCTCAGCAAGCGACGGTTGATCTCATGTCGGAGTTTAAAATTACCGCAGACCGTTCCCAGGATCTGAAATAGTATTAATGGGATTTCCGATTTAAAAAATGTAATAGATCAATCCTAAATCGGCTTGAAAACCCATGAAATCAAATGTTGCCCACCGGACCCCGTTGTGGTTCACGGTGGTGGCGTTCGCGATTCCAATAAAACCATTTGGGTAAACCACTAAACCCATTGTGGCGGCGGTTTGGCCGATCATCACACCCTCAGCCACCTCTGAGATGCTTAAATATCGAAACGTGCCGGATAACTCAAAACCGATATCTTTGTCGACCCTCAACTCATACCCCCCGCCAACCTCCGCGCCAAAATCGCCTTTATCAAATTGAACGTTTCCTTCTTCGAGATTATTGAAATAGGGAGGATTGAGATATGCGGTGGTTGGCGCTTGATAGGTAAAGTTCCCGTCGTAATATCCGATTCCGAAATTCAAATCGATGCGAAAATTATCATGTACCCAATAGTGGGTAAATTTAAGATCGAATGCGTTAAGGGAAGGCTGAATCGTGATGTTTTCTTGAGTTAACCCGAAGAGGGCCTTGCCTTGAAAACTGTTCGAGCCGAAATTTTCGAAACAGATGGACATGGCGTCCTCGGAATCCAGTTGATACCCCAATTCTCCTTTGAAACCGAATCCGATGTTTCCAGCCGATGAGGTAATTTTGCCTCCCCCCAAGGTAGCGGTCTCGGTATTCCAGCCATTAGGTGCGGTATTGAGGTCCTCTTCCAAGGAATAATCGAATAAACCGGCACCTTTGATCCAAAAAACGGGATTAAGCGGTGGTCCTTCCAACCGGCCTTTGGGGGTCGGGGGAGCGGCGGGGAAGAGGGGCGGCGTGTAAACCTTTGGCTTGAGTTCGTTGTCCAACTGGGCCAGAGGAGGATTGTCCGGGTGCAGGGCCAAGCTGGATTCGCAATGATCCAGGGCGTCCACATAATTTTGAATAGCGTATTCCGCGAGGGCCAAAACATCGAAAGCCCGCCAATGATTCGGGTCCAGACTTATGGCCGCTTTCAAATAAGAAATGGCCTCCGGGTACTGCTTTTTCTGGTAAAGGGACACCCCGGTATTGTAGTAATCCTCGGCGGTCGCGCCATGAACGGTAAGGGTGGATAACATTAGGCATATAACAACACACCCAAATATGCACCGGTGATCAAAAAGCGTCATTAGCCATCCTGTGTTGATGATTTATTTATAAACGGCCGAATAGTGAAATCTAGTAACGATAGACTGCTTGTAGATGAGTAATTTACTCCTTCGCGGGACATCGGCCTATTCGAAAATTTTACGGAATTTCCTTGGAATTTGTAATTAAGTTGAAGAACGCCTCGTTTGCGGAGGCCCAAACGTACTTTCTGCGTTTCATTGAAGATACAACATCGGTCACAATTAAATGAACTTTACATTAAAACGAAACTGGACAAGAAAAATCTTATGATTAGCAAACAATAAACAGGCTGATCATTAAAAGACCCTGTAAATTAGATTGCGTGCAAATGGGAGTTGTATAGATGACCGTCGTTTCTGAATAAAAAGGAGCTGTTTAATGGAAAGTCCATCCCCCAAAGAAAATTATCTCTCGCAAATCGCGGATCACGCAATGGTCACTTTCGGATTGGAACCGGTTTTTCCTCCCGACGCTATGAAACAACTTCAGAGTCTTTTGGGTCCAGCCCAGGATTCTTCCGGCGATATCAAGGACATGCGCGAAATGTTGTGGTGCTCTATCGATAATGACGATTCCAGGGACCTGGACCAGATATCGGTTGGTGAAGATTTAGGCGGCAGTCGTACCCGGCTTTGGGTGGCGGTGGCCGATGTGGATGCCCTCGTACCTCTGGGGTCCCCCTTGGATCTACATGCTCGCAAGAATACAACCTCGGTTTATACCGGGGTGAAAACCTTTCCCATGCTTCCCGAGAAATTGTCCACCGACCTCACTTCCTTGAATCAGGATGTGGAAAGACTCGCCTTGGTAATCGAAATGGACGTGGAGGCGGACGGATCGATTTCGCAATCCAGTGTTTATCGGGCTCGAGTGGTTAATAAATCCAAACTGGCCTACAACAGCGTTTCGGCCTGGCTGGAAAAAAAAGGCCTATTGCCGGCTTCCGCTGAACGGATCAAAGGGATGGATGGCCAATTGCGCCTGCAGGACGCAGCCGCCCAACGATTAAGGGAGAGGCGGCATGAGGCGGGGGCATTGGAATTGAGGACGATTCAGACTCGGCCGGTCACCGAAAATGGTCAGGTCATTGATCTCAAACATGAGGATCAAACCCGGGCCGGGGAACTGATCGAAGATTTGATGGTGGCGGCTAACGGAATTACGGCCAAGTTTTTGACCCGAAAGGGATTTCCCACTTTGCGCCGGGTGGTGAAAACTCCCGAAAGATGGGACCGCCTTGTGGCTCTCGCCGCAGAAAGGGGAACCAAGCTCCCTGCTTCCCCCGATTCCAGGGCCCTCAATCGTTTTCTGCAAGATCAAAAAGCCAAAGATATACTTCGTTTTCCCGATTTGTCCTTGATGGTGGTGAAACTGTTGGGGAGAGGTGAATATGTGCTGGATAAACCCGGGGAAATCCCTCAGGGTCATTTTGGCTTGGCCGTAAAAGATTACAACCATTCGACTGCGCCAAACCGACGCTATCCCGACTTGATCACGCAAAGACTCTTAAAGTCGGCCTTGGTTAGCGCGGCCTCGCCCTATTCCTTACCCGATTTGCAGTCCCTCGCTAGTCATTGCACGGAGCAGGAAAACGCCGCCGACAAGGTGGAACGGCAAATGCGCAAAAGCGCAAGCGCCCTTTTCCTCTCGAAACGGGTCGGTGAAACCTTTGAAGCTTTAGTAACGGGTGCTTCCCAAAAGGGAACCTGGGTCAGACTATTGAAACCTCCGGTGGAAGGTTATCTAGCGCAGGGAAATAAGGGGTTGGATGTGGGGGATCGTCTACTCGTTAAACTTGTTGGAGTCAGCGTCGAGAAAGGATGGATTGATTTCGCCAAGGTAAATGGATAGGTGATAAGGGCTTCGAAATTATATGCCTGACTCAAAAATGCTTAATCTTTGGCCAAAGAACCTAACAAGAAAAAATCGACAAGATCCTGTCAGCTTTGTAATATGATTGCCATCATTTTGAATAATCGCTTTTATTTCATACCATCCTTTCCATTGTGTGTCGCGCGGTCGGTAAGAAATTCCAAAGGGCCAATTTTTCGTTTCATTTTTTGAAGCTGGTCATTACATGAGTGGAAATCACAACTTCCCTAGGGATTAAAAGCCTGGGCTTGAACTAAACCAAGGGGATTGGGTGTGTCGTTGGGTTGGGCAGGTGTCGGGATGAGGGTTGGCATTAAATCCTTCGGAGGAATCAAATGGGTTTGAGAGACGTATTCGGCCTGTGGTTGAGCGAAACCCGCAGTTTGGCCATCAAGGTTTTCGCGATCTTTGCCTTAGCATCCAGCGCGTTCGCGAGCGAGGCGGATTTAAAGCTGCCTGACCTGGCTTCAGTACGCTTCCTGGGCGGGGCGATCACCGGGTGGGATTTACTTTGCTGGGGGCTTCTGATTTGCGTCCTGGGAATGCTCTTCGGATGGGTCATGTTCAACAACCTCAAGAATCTCCCGGTCCACCAGTCGATGCGGGAAATTTCGGAACTTATCTATGCGACCTGCAAAACCTATGTCCAGAACCAGATGAAATTCTTGGGCATTCTCTGGGTTTTTATCGGCGCTATCATTTTCATCTACTTTGGATGGCTGAAACCCGTGGGTTTCGGTAACGTGGTGATCATCCTTCTCTTCAGCCTGGTGGGTATTGCAGGCTCGGTGGCAGTGGCCTGGTTCGGAATTCGAATCAATACCTTCGCCAATTCACGATCGGCCTTCGCATCATTGAAAGGCAAGCCTTTCCCCACCTATGCCATTCCCATCAGGTCTGGCATATCCATCGGCATGCTGCTTATTTCCATCGAACTCTTGATCATGCTGGCCATCATTCTTTTCGTGCCATCGGATCTTGCCGGTTATTGCTTCATTGGATTTGCTATCGGTGAATCCTTGGGAGCGGCGGCCCTTCGTATCGCGGGCGGGATTTTCACCAAAATCGCGGACATCGGCTCCGACTTGATGAAGATTGTTCTGAAAATCAAGGAAGATGACGCCCGGAACCCGGGAGTTATCGCCGACTGTACGGGTGATAACGCGGGAGATTCGGTGGGCCCCACAGCCGACGGTTTTGAGACATATGGGGTGACCGGTGTGGCTTTGATCACCTTCATTCTTTTGGCGGTCAACAACCCGACCGACCAGATCAAGCTCTTGGTTTGGATTTTCGTCATGCGCGTGATGATGATCATTACTTCCGGCCTTTCCTATATGATCAATGCCGCGCTGGCCAAGGCGCGTTACGCAAACGTGGACAAAATGAATTTTGAGGATCCACTGACTTTCCTGGTTTGGCTCACGTCCATCATTTCCATCATCGTCACCTACATCGCCTCCGACCTACTCATTGCTGACATCGGGGATGGGACGGTCTGGTGGAAATTGGCGACCATCATCACTTGCGGGACCCTGGCGGGAGCCGTCATCCCCGAACTGGTGAAAGTTTTCACTTCCATGAATTCCAAGCATGTTAAAGAAGTGGTCACGGCCTCTCGGAAGGGCGGCCCTTCCTTGAACATTCTTTCGGGGTTCGTGGCGGGTAATTTTTCCGCCTTCTGGATGGGTCTCTCCATTATGGTTCTGATGGGAACGGGAGCCTGGGTCGCCACCACGGGAATCAGCATGAGCTCTCTCATGGTAGCCCCGGCGGTCTTCGCCTTCGGCTTGGTGGCTTTCGGCTTTTTGGGCATGGGCCCGGTTACCATTGCGGTGGATTCTTATGGCCCGGTTACGGATAACGCACAATCGGTGTATGAGCTTTCCACGATTGAAACCATCAAAGGTGTTTCCAAGGAAATCGAGAAGGATTTTGGGTTTACACCTGACTTCAAAAAGGCTAAGGATTATTTAGAGGAAAATGACGGCGCGGGGAATACCTTTAAAGCCACAGCCAAACCTGTTCTTATCGGAACCGCCGTGGTGGGTGCCACCACCCTACTGTTCTCCATCATTGTGCTTCTTGCGAAAAACGCCAGTAATGTTACGACTGGTATGATCACGCAGGATCAGCTCAATAACGTCGCCATCCATTTCTCCCTTTTGAACCCTCTTTTCTTATTGGGATTGGTCATGGGCGGTGCAGTGATCTATTGGTTTACGGGAGCGGCCACCCAAGCCGTGACGACGGGGGCCTACCGGGCTGTGGAGTTCATCAGCGCCAACATCAAGCTGGATTCCAAGGTTAAAAAAGCCAATGTGGAAGATTCAAAGAAGGTGGTTGCCATCTGCACGAAGTACGCGCAGAACGGAATGTTCAACATCTTCATCGCCGTCTTCTGCTTCACTCTGGCTTTCGCTTGTTTCGATCCCTACTTCTTCATCGGGTACCTGATCTCCATCGCCTTGTTCGGCCTTTACCAGGCCATCTTCATGGCGAACGCCGGCGGGGCCTGGGATAACGCCAAGAAAGTCGTGGAGGCGGTCTTGAAAGAAAAAGGAACCAAACTGCATGAAGCGGTGGTGGTGGGTGATACCGTGGGCGACCCCTTCAAGGACACTTCCTCGGTAGCCATGAATCCCGTTATCAAGTTCACCACCCTCTTCGGACTCTTGGCCGTGGAATTGGCGATTTCGCCGATCTTGACGGGTCTGACCATTTACCTGGCCGTGGCATTTCTGGCAATCGCTTTGATTTTCGTGTGGCGCACATTTTACGCCATGCGTATTACGAACGATTAAAAGCGGAAGGAAAAGGCCCGGCCCCTTTCGGGGTGCCGGGCCTTTTTTGTTTTTGGGGTTAGTTTTTCAAAAGACGCCATTTTTCGTTTCTTATTTCAGGGACTTTCTTGTAGATGTTATTCAAGTGGGTCTTGAGGGTGGCGCGGCTTATACCAAGTTTCCTGATGATTTGGCTGTTTGTAAGACCCTGCAACCCAAGCTTGGCCACGTCCAGTTCCCGATGGCTTAATCCCCGGTTCGTGAATCTTTTGACCCAGGTGTCGTATTTTTGCCTCAAGGGTTGAAGGATTACGACCCGGTAGCCGGAATCGTGGAAGAAAAAAACGTCAAAATATTCTTTGCCGACTTTGGTGTTGGAAAAATAATGCATTCCGTCCCGCGGGATTTTTCGTTTCATGACCTTTTCGCACGAAATAATGCAGCTTTGGGGACAGGAGTTCCGGCTGTTATTACCGCAAAGTTTCCTGCAAGTTTGGTTCTGGTAAACGACCTCTCGGCCAGTTTTGAGGACGCAGATGCTGGAAAGACTGCTGTCGAATAACCCGACGTAACGTTTTTTCATTTTCCACCCGGGGGGTTGATTGTGGGAAGGCGCACCATCAAGGAAAATATCGCCCTGCCATTAAACGGCCATTTCACCCTGGAGGAACATGATGCAAATCACCGAAACCAAGCCATTAAACCCGCAGGATTATTACCGTCTTCCCTGGTCCCTCTCCGATAACGGCATTTTCTGGCTTGAGGTCACATCCCAATGCAACCTGACTTGCGAAGGTTGCTACCACGAAAACATCAAAGGGGCCCACAAGACGCTGGAAGAGATCGAGGAAGAATTTAAAACCATCAAACGTCTGCGCAAGACCGATAGCGTTTCCATCGCGGGGGGAGATCCCCTTCTCCATCCGCAGATTCTTGATATCGTGAAAATGGTTCGCCGCTACGGTTGGAAGCCCATCATGAACACCAACGGGCTGGCTTTAAGCCAGGCGCCGGAATTGTTGAAAGAACTCAAAAAGGCCGGAGTTTTTGGTTTTACCTTTCACATCGACACGACCCAAAAACGAAAAGACTCCCAGGCGAACACTGAAATAGGACACATTGAACTGCGTCAGAAACTGGCCGATATGGTGGCCAAGGAAGGCGGCATGGTTTGTGGATTTAACCAGACCGTTTCTGAACAGACACTGGAAGAGATACCCGAGATCGTCCGTTGGGCTGAAAAATACCCGGACATAATCAACACGATGGTGTTCATCCTTTTCCGTACGCCTGGCATGAGCGCCAATTTCGATTTTTACGCCTTCGGAAAGAAAGTGGACCTTTACGAGACCTACATCAAGACATCGTGGGGAGGGGAAAAGAACCTCAAGGCCCATGAAATCGTCTCCAAAATTCGCGAAGCAGATTCGCTCTTTGTGCCTGCCGCCTACTTGTGCGGAACCATTGAAGCCGACGATATGAAGTGGACCCTGGCCACGCGAATTGCCAACCGCAAGAAAACTTTCGGATACACCAGCCCGGGTTTCATGGAGTTCATCCAGAATTTCCATCATAGTTGGTTTGGGACCTGGCTTTCCTACGCATCCCTTCCTCTTTTGCATGCGGGTAAGTCGACTCTTCTTTTCCTAGGATGGCGCGACAAACAAATGCGCACGGCTCTTTGGCGTTTTCTCACTACGCCCTCCGCATGGTTTTCGAAAGTGTGTATGCAGAATTTCGCTATCATTCAACCGGTGGACCTTTTGGCGGACGGGCGCATGAGCATGTGTGATGGATGCCCGGATATTACGGTGCATGAAGGAAAGCTTTACTGGAGCTGCCGATTGGAAGAAATCAAGAAATTCGGCACTTTCGTCACGGCTGTTCCCAAGGAAAAGGTGAAAAAGACTCAGGAGGCGAAAAAAGAAGCGGCGGTTCACCTGTAAGTCTCTGCGTAGGTTGATCGAGTCGGCTGTGGGAATCATTAAAAGGTGAAAGACGGGAGAAACCCGAATAGGGTTTTCAATCGTCTTTCGCCTTTTTTGTTTTTTGGCCCATTTTCAGGGGTTGGTAGTCATTGGCTCCGGTGGTGATTTTCAATCTATAATCTTAAAAGCCGTGCATTGTTTGGGAGGTGTGAAATGGGTTTCATGGATATGTTTTCTGGAAAAACGTCCCTGGTGGATTCCGGCAAATACTTGGCGAATGCCCCGGGAAAGCTCTTGGGACCCGCCAAGATGAGCTCGGAAGGGGACTTTATTGTCGCTTTCGCGCCCGATGATAAAAAATGGCTGGTCAATCGCAACGGCAAGTCCAACTCGAACGGTTTAATCGAATTGAAAGTCAAAGTCACGCCAACCCAGTCCCAGGCCTTTCTTGAATCGCTTCAGCCACTCCTCGGCCCAACTGTTTATGTCAGCGGTGTTCTTGTCGATGACGATTCCCAGGGTGGAAAAACCCAGGTGCAACCTCTTGATCTAATCTGGGCGGGTTTGCCCCAAACGAATTACCCGGATTGGTTTAAGAATATTCTGGGGAGTCTGGATGACCCGCAGGGAGCGTTGGTTTACCGGATTGTCTCAGTTAGCGACGCTTCCAAAAGCGCAAAGCCACCACGGGCAGAACAGACCCGTCAATGCCATGCGTCTATCCCTTATCCGCCTAAACCCGAGAAACCCTCGATGAAAATTGACTTTGAAATACGAAAAATCGCCATGGTGAACGCCGATTTTGACCTTTCGAATGATCTGGTGCACCAGCGCATCGCCCTGGCTGTAACGGTCAAAAGCTCGAAGGAAGACGGTCCTGGCGTTTTTACCGGCGATTTAGCCGCTTTTTGGCGGCACGACCGGTAAAGTACCGGGTTGATTTTAACCTTGTCACCACTTGGTTTTTCCTCTCCCGAAAACCTAAGATAAAAACCCTACCGAGTCTACGGGTTGTAAATTTTAGCGAACTCAAAGGAACGGATGTAAAAGGGGGAGGAAATGCAAAAGGCCACATTTGGAGCGGGATGTTTTTGGGGTGTCGAGGAAACCTTTCGGCAGTTAAAGGGCGTGGTTTCAACCGCGGTGGGTTATGAGGGCGGAACTTTGGAAAAACCCACGTACCGGGATGTCTGTACGGATGAAACCGGCCACGCGGAAGTGGTAGAAGTTACTTACGATCCTGATGTCATTTCTTACGATAAATTACTGGAAACCTTCTGGCATAGCCATAATCCCACGTCGTTAAACCGCCAGGGGCCGGATATCGGAAGCCAATACCGTTCCGTTATTTTCTACCACAGTCCGGAGCAGCTTAAAGCCGCCAAAACATCGAAGGAAAAACTTCAAAAGACCGGGTACAAGAGCCTGATCGTCACTCAAATTATTCCCGCCGAACCCTTTTGGATCGCCGAGGATTATCACCAACAATATCTGGCCAAGCGGGGTTTAAGCCACTGCCATCTTTAAAGGGACGGGGGCGGCAAACCAAAAAGCCTTAAAAACCCCCCTAAAAAGGGAGCAAACTCCCCGTGAACCGGCAGGGCCTTTGCGATACAATCACCCGCGAAACTTCCTAAAAGGGAAGGAACGAATCTGTTAAAAGGACGGTTTTACACAAGCCAATGAAAATAACGCCTTGGGTAAGTGACGCAGTCGAAGTACGAAAAAGTGGTACGGAAGGTCATGGAGTTTATTCGGTTCGGAAGATCAAAAAAGGCGATGTGATCGGTGTGTTCGGGGGCATCGTTGTTCCCGAAGTGGAGTTGGAAAAACTTCAAAAAACCGTGCCCGTCGACAAGTTGAACGTCGACCACGCCATGTACATTTATCCCGGTTTCATCATGCTTCACGACTATATCAACGGTTGTGATCCCCTTTGTTTCGTCAATCATTCCTGTGAGCCCAGCGCCAAGGTGATCAATGGTATTGTTTTGGTGGCCAGCAGGGATATACCCCTAGGCGAGGAAATTAGCTGGGATTACCGAATCACCGACAACGTGGGGGATTGGACTTATGAGTTCAAATGCCAGTGTGGAGCTCCCAGTTGCGCGGGCGTCGTCCAAATCGGACCCAAGTACAGGGAGAATGCCCAGGTGGCAGTTTAAAAACAGGACGAACCATACGATTTGAAAGGCCTGGCCCCAGCCAGGCCTTTTTTATTTTATGGATAGTTTTTTTATACAAAAAATCACTGACAGTTTCCCCATTACGAACTTAAATTCCCGTTTCCAGTTACCCTTATATTTTCAGAAAAACCCCCAAAACGGTTAATTTTCCAAAGAAATTGCCGTTAGAATATGCATCTATTCCTCTTCAAAGCCTACCTACTCCGACATTGATAGGGTTTCATGAGCCTGGAATCCCTCTATAGCGCCATTTCCGGCCTCCAATCCGAAAGTTCCTGGATGGATGTCATCGGAAACAATATCGCCAACGTCAATACGGTTGGCTACAAGGCCAGCCAGGTCGAGTTTGCCGATCAAATCAGCCAGGCTTTATCCACAGGTACGGGGGATAACACGGCGAATGAGCAGGGCGGGACTAACTCCGTTCAAATAGGAACCGGCACTCGCCTAGAATCCATTGAAACCCTTTTTACTCAGGGTGTTATCCAGAACACTGGAAACCCAATGGATGTCGCCATTGACGGAAGTGGATTCCTGACGGTTAAAAACGGGGATCAAACTGTCTACACAAGAGCGGGTGTCCTAACCCTAGACAGCCAAGGCTATTTGGTGGATCAGAATGGAGGGCATATCCAAGGTTTCAACGCTAGCAGTAACATCACCCAAGAACAAATTAACGCTGAAACCCTTCCGCCCCTACTCCCTTCGCCCAACCTTTATGTGACGACCGATTCCCTTTTAATCAACAATTCCGATCCAGCCAATATTCAGGATATTCAAATCAACCCCCAGATGACTCTTCTTCCCAAAGCCACAACACAGATCAACTTTCGGGGAAATCTTGATTCTTATCAGCAAGCTAACCAACCCGGGGGCATACAGGATCTTTATCCGCCCCAGGGGCCGACCCTGCCGATCGGATATAACATTGCCTCGTTCGGAATGAACGATCCGCCACTGGCCAATGCCATTGATACTCGAAGAATGCAAACTACAATCCCCGTGCCGCCAGGAAGTTTATGGGGCACCAACTGGTCGTTTCAACAGGTCAGTAATCTTTCCACACCTGAACCGGGTTATACGGGAATCGAGCCCTTGATGAACGGGTTTATTACTTTGGGCGAGGCCATAAATGCGGGTGGGAATTACGCCTGGGAACAAAATCCGCCCCTTCCGCCCGCTTGTCGATGCAATGAAACCGTTTACGATTCCACTGGTAACGCTCATACCATCAGTGTCCTTTTTTATCAGGTGAATGACTTGGGAAGCGCAAATCCACCGGTAAATCCTTCCCCGGGGCCCAATCAAGCTTGTTATGTCTGGTATGCTTTTGACACCACCAATGGCCAGCCCATAGCGACCTGGAACATGATCGGTGGGACTGGGATCTCGGAAGGGGACTTCATTGAACCGGTTCCTGGTGGAGGCGTCGATGAAATTGGTTCCTATGATCGCCAGAGTCCCGATACTCTTTATGGTGGCGATTTCATATGGTTCAATACCGATGGTTCCCTGGGTTCTACCGGGGGGATGGGGGGTATTTTTCCAACCCCGGCAGGTTTGGCGACGAATTTTGAAGACATGCCCCGGGTCTATCTTCCGTTATTCAACTTGTATAATCCCGCCGCGCCTCTGGGAGGAATTCCATCTCCCATACCCACTTTGGGAGCGGAAATAATGCCTGTGGATTTAAATTTCGGAACGGCTGGTTTTCTTGAAGTCGGGAAAAGGGACGGCCTCTTCAGCGATGCGGAAGGTAGCTATCAGGTGATGAACGGCGTGAACACCTATGTGCCCAACTCGGATGTTCAGGCGGTATCCCAGAATGGTTACCCGGACGGAACGCTACAATCATTAAGTTTCCAGGAAGACGGCACCCTTTTGGGATCTTTTTCGAATGGTCAAAATGTCGGTTTGGCCCAGTTGTCGATCACACAACCAAATAATCCGGGGGGGCTTTCCCAAATGGGTGACAATGATTTCACAGGCTCTGCCAACACGGGACCTATTGAAACAGGCATC
>CAZGKT010000050.1:0-25148 GCA_964525605.1 uncultured bacterium | reverse complement strand
GTGGTCAACGGCCTGGGCGAGGGTGCCGAGGCGGACTTGGGAATCTGCTCGGAGAAAGGCCATGGGGTCATCATCGAGAAGGGCGAGATCAAGACCCGTCTGAAAGAAGAGGAATTGGTGCCCCACCTGATCGGCGAGATCAAGAAAAGGGCCGCCGAGATCGAAAAAGCCAAGACTTCCTAAACCGAGTTTCTGCGGTTATATTGCTTCCACAAAAGGGGCGGGCCTTCCGGCTCGCCTCTTTCATTATCCGACCCTTTCATCCAAACGAGGTTTTACCATGCGAGTATCCCAATCCCTGATCCCCACCGTTAAGGAAACACCAGGCGAGGCGGAGATCCCCTCCCATAAGCTGATGTTGCGCGCCGGTCTAATGCGAAAAGTCGCTTCCGGAGTTTACGAGTACCTGCCCCTCGGTTTTCGATCCATCTTCAAGGTTTCCAACATCATCCGCGAGGAAATGGCCCGGGCCGGGGCGCAGGAAGTCTTGATGCCCATCATGACCCCCGCCGAGTTATGGCAGGAAACGGGCCGGTGGCAGAAATACGGGAAGGAATTGATGCGGGTCAAGGATCGCCACGAGCGGGATTTCGCGCTCGGACCCACGCACGAGGAGGTCATCACTGACCTGGTTCGCCGCGAGTTGAAGAGCTACAAACAGCTTCCCCAGAACCTTTTCCAGATCGCCACCAAGTTCCGCGACGAGGTCCGCCCCCGTTTCGGGGTGATGCGCAGCCGCGAATTCCTGATGAAGGACGGCTATTCCTTCGACGTGGATGACGCCGCCTCCGATGTGACCTATTGGAAGATGTACGAGGCCTACAAACGGATCTTCAAGCGCTGCGGGCTGGAATTCACCCCTGTCGAGGCCGATTCGGGCCTGATCGGCGGGAGCTTCACGCATGAGTTCATGGTCCTGGCCGAAAGCGGGGAAGCGGCCATCGCCTGGTGCCCGGCCTGTTCCTATTCTGCCAATATGGAAAAAGCGACCGGGGTTCCTTCATCCGCACCCGTTGCGCAGGCAACACCGGAAGCCGCCGTTGCGGTTGATACTCCGGGCAAATACACAGTGGAAGATGTAGGTGCGCTTTTGAAATTACCACCCGCCCAATTCATCAAGACGCTCATTTTCCTTGCAGACGGAAAACCTGTGGCGGTATTGGTGCGAGGCGACCACGACGTGAACGAGATTAAGGTCAAGAATGCCCTCGGCGCCACCGAACTGGTGCTGGCCCCTGCGGAGAAGGTGCTGGAAGTGACCGGCGCGCCCGTCGGTTTCGCGGGCCCGGTGGGATTGAAGGGGGTCAAAATTTTAGCGGACAACGCCCTAAAGGATGGACACGATTACGTGACCGGGGCCCTTGTAAAGGACAAGCACCTGATTCACGTGGAGATCACCCGGGATTGTGCCGCCCCCTGGTACAACGACTTTCGTTCGATCTCGGAGGGGGACGGCTGCCCCAAGTGCGGGAAACCCCTGAAGATCGTGCGGGGCATTGAGGTCGGGCAGACCTTCAAGCTGGGAACCAAGTACTCCAAGTCCATGCATTGCGTGTACCTGGATGAGAAGATGCAGGAAAAAGAAGCGGTCATGGGCTGTTACGGCATCGGGGTGACCCGCACGGTCGGGGCCGCCATCGAGCAACATAACGACGCGGACGGCATCCTCTGGCCCATTTCCATCGCGCCTTACCAGGTGCACCTGCTCTGCCTCAACCCCGCCGAGGCCGAGGTGGTCAAGGTTTCGGATCAGTTATATGAAGATCTCACCCAGCGGGGTTATGAAGTCCTTTATGACGACCGCACCGAAGCCACCGCCGGGTTCAAGTTCAAGGACGCGGACTTGTTGGGAATGCCTCTTTCGGTTCGGGTGGGCGCGCGGGGCTTGAAGGAAGGCGCATTGGAAGTGAAACGCCGTCGCTCGAAAGACGTGGCCAAGGTGCCTCTGGCGCAAGTGTTGGACAAGGTGAAAGAATTCGCCGCAGAAGAATGGAAACTCTGCACTCCCTGAATAAGGGTTTACCGCGAAGACGCGGAGGAAAGCCTTTTAGATTTTAAAATTCCGATCTCTTTGTTTTTGGCTTGGCTAAATCGTCGTTCTTCGCGTCTTCGCGGTGAAATTATTTTGGAAAGGTATTCATTGAAGATCGCCCTGGTCACCGACACCTACTTTCCTCGCATCAACGGCGTGGGGGCTTCCACCCAGACCTTTGCCCGTGAATTCGCCCAACTTGGACACGAAGTCCACATCTACGCCCCTGCTTTTCCTGGTCATGTGGACGAGCCTCTGCCATACCAGATCCACCGCTTTCCTTCCTGGTACCTCTTCTTCGATCCTGAAGACAGGCTTCCCAGACCCAATGCGGACAAGAAACTTATTCAGCATTTCCTCGACCAGAAATTCGACATCGTCCATACCCAGACACCCTTCAGCTTGGGGCAGGCTGCCATCCCCTGGGCGAGGAAGAGCGGGGCTAAGGTGGCGCATACCTACCACACCCATTTCGCCGCTTATATAGAACATTACCTATGGTTTATCCCTACGAAGCCCATGATCTGGTACGCCAAACACTTAAGTAAAAAATACTGTGACTCCTGCGACCTGATCGTCACCCCTTCGAGTGAAATGCGTAAGGTTCTCTTGAGCTATGACATCACCAAACCCGTCGAGGTCATTCCCACCGGAATCCTTCTTTCCAGGTTCGACGACAGCGATCCGAAAAAGTTCCGCGAAACCCATGGTTACAAGCTTGAGGATAAGATCCTGATGTTCATGGGCCGAGTGGCCGAGGAAAAAAACATAGACTTTTTGCTGGAGGTCTTCAAGGACCTGCTTCCCAAGGTTCCCCACTTGAAATTCGTCATAGCCGGGGCGGGCCCCGCGAAGGCCCGGCTTGAAAAGTGGGTGACCGACCAGCACCTGAACGATTCGGTCCTCTTTCCGGGTTATCTGGTAGGGCAGGAATGGCGAGATTGCTACGCAGGAGCGGACCTTTTTGTGTTCGCTTCTGTGACCGAGACCCAGGGCCTGGTCATCAGCGAGGCCATGGCTGCCGGGACCCCCGTGGTAGCGGTGGGTGAAATGGGCGTGAAGGACGTGATGGCCTCCGGTAAAGGCGGACTGATGACCCGGCTTGATAAGAAAGAATTTTCCGACGCTGTTTACCGCCTGATGACCGACCAGGCTTTCTACCAGGACAAGAAGGCCGAGGCCCGGCCTGAAGCGGAAAATTGGTCCTCCACCTCCATGGCCAAGAAGATGATCGCGGCCTATGAGAAAACCCTCCAATCCTAGGTCCGATTTATTCACCGGATTTCATTTAAAATCATCCCGGGCGAATCCTTGGTGATTGAATTTACCTGGATTTAAACAGACCGGACCAGGGTTTTAACTATCATTGCCCTTCGTTTGAATCCGCACCCGTAAAGGACCCCTTTGAAAATCGCCCTGGTCACAGACACCTATTTTCCCCGCATCAACGGAGTATCCACCTCCACTCAAATTTTTGCCGAGGAATTCGCCAAGGCGGGGCATGAAGTTCACATCTATGGCCCGGCCTTTCCCAACCATGTAGATCCCCTCCATCCCTACCATGTGCACCGCTTTCCTTCCTGGTACCTATTTTTCGATCCCGAAGACCGGCTCCCCCGACCCGACGCCGACAAGAAACTCATCCAGCATTTTCTCGACCAGAAATTCGACATCGTCCACACGCAGACCCCCTTTACCCTGGGGAAGCCGGCCGTCCAATGGGCCCGGAAATCGGGGGCCAAGGTGGTGCATACTTACCACACTCTTTTCGCCGCTTACACGGAGCATTACCTTTGGTTCCTTCCCAAGGCCTTCGGGATCTGGTACGCCAAACACGCCAGCCGGACCTACTGTGATTCCTGCGACCTGGTCATCACCCCATCCACCGAAATGCGGGATGTACTTTTGAGCTACCGGGTGACGAAACCCATTGAAGTCATCCCGACCGGTATCCGGCTGGAAAGGTTCGAGGGAGTCGATCCGAACCGGTTCCGCGACGCCATGGGGGTGCCTAAAAAAGACAAACTGCTGTTATTCATGGGCCGGGTGGCCGAGGAAAAAAATATCGGGTTTTTGTTGGAAATCTTCGAGGAACTGCTGATCAAGAAACAGGACATGAAATTCCTGATTGCCGGGGAAGGGGCGGCCAAGCGTAAGCTGGAGCGGCTTGTGGAAGAACGGCATCTCTCCAAATACGTCTTGTTCGCTGGTTACTTGACCCCGGAAGATTGGCGCGATTGCTACGCGGGGGCCTACCTATTTATTTTTGCCTCGGTTACCGAGACCCAGGGCCTGGTGATCAGCGAGGCCATGGCCGCAGGCACCCCCGTCGTGGCGGTGGGGGAAATGGGCGTCAAGGATGTAATGGCCTCGGGCAAGGGCGGGATCATGACCCGTCTGGACAAGAAAGAGTTTTCGGAAGCGGTTTGGCGTATGCTGACCGACGAGTCTTTCTACGCGCAAAAGAAGGCCGAAGCCCGGCCGGAAGCGGAGAACTGGTCCTCGACCACCATGGGTCAAAAGATGATCACCGCCTATGAGCGAATCTTGCGGGCCTAGCGTTTCTTCCCCCTCTCTTTTTCCCCTCGTTCTAGAGGCTTTCCGGCCCTATCAAATCACTGAGCTGTCGTTAAAATGGGAGCTGAACGTGCGCGGGAACCGATGAACCGTTTCTCGGTGGGGGAAGGGAACATGAGATGGAAAAAATAATTGTTCGCGGTTTTTTGATTTGTTTTTTTATCTATGGAATGTTGACCTGGAATCCCGGCCTCCTTTGTGCTCAGACCTCCCCTGTTTCTGGTTGGCTACAAAAAGCTCAGACGGCGAGCAAGGCTGGGAAGTATGACCAGGCAATGAAGTGGTGGAAAAAGGCCGCCGTGTATGGAAACGAGGAGGCTGAATTCAGCGTGGGGCTTCTCTATTGCACGGGTCAGGGCACGTCACAGGATTATTCCAAAGCGATGAAATGGTGGCTTAAGGCCTCCAGTCAGGGATTGGCCAAGGCGGAGTTTAATATTGGCGTTTTGTATGACAAGGGTTTAGGCGTACCGGAGAATAAACCACAAGCCATGATTTGGTATCAAAAGGCTGCCGAACAGGGTTACGCGGACGCCCAGTACAACATTGGAATTCTTTTTGTTTATGGTGAAGGGGTTCCCCTGGATTTTGAAGAGGCGATGAAATGGTTTTTAAAGGCCGATGCGAAAGGCCACGCGGAAGCCGAATACAATATCGGTAATCTATATGCCAGGGGTTACGGCGTAACTCAAAACAACCTGGAAGCCATGAAATGGTACTTGAAGTCCGCTGCGCGCGGGAACTCCGATGCCCTTAAGGCTATTGAACTCCTCAAAAATAATGAAACCCCATAAGCCAAAAAAAATATATCACCCCTGAAATATTCAAAATGAGAACGGGTTAAATTGCAGGTTAGGCATTTTAACCAGGTTCTGAAATGGCTTGGAACCTACCCCTCCGCCCGTTACCATGCTTTGAAACATGAAAAAACGACTTCAATATGTAAGGTTTTTCTTGGGGTTTCTCCCGCTTTTATTCGCTATTTCCCCTTCAAGGGCGGATTCGAATACCTGGTTATTTCTGCCTGTAACCCCGTTGTTTTCCCCGTTAATTGCCGATCCCCGCGAACCCCAAATTGACCTAATTGGCTATACCACCCAAAGCCGTTATGAAGGGGAAGTCGGTTCTTTTGTTGAATTCCTACGTTATCGTCCTGACGATGGCAGCCAATGGGGATGGGGCATTTTCGGGGCGGGGTACATCCTTTTGGATGAGAACGGGGCCACCTTTCCCATGCGAGGTGGGGACTGGTACGCCGGGATGTATGCCAGTGAAAAATCCGGTAATTTTTCGGGGAGGGTCGAATTTGAACACGAAAGTTCCCATTTAGGAGATTCGCTTCAAGGAATTCAGACCCCTCTTTTCGTCAGCCGAGAAAATCTCAATCTCGCCCTTTCTTACTTGGAACCCGGTTTGTTCCGCCTTTATTCCCGGGTTGGCTTTTGGGAGAACATGGCCCCGACAGGCGATCCTTTCTTCTCTTCTCTCGGCGGAGAACTTTATTCTCCCTCCTTTGGCTCGGGGAGGATGGACCTCCGACTTTATTCCAGCTTGGATTTAACTTACAAGGCAGAGACGCCGAACACCTTGAACAAAACCTGGCAATTGGGTCTTAGAGCTGGACTGGAACCTCAGGGAGGCAGGGCCATACGGCTGGCGCTTATTTATTACGACGGCAATTCCGAGTTCGGGCAATTTTATCAAGAACCGGATACCCACTGGGCTGTAGGGGTGTATTTTGATTTTTAAAAACAAAATCATCGGATCTTTTGTTTTCGGGGGGGTGCTATTTCTTGACGGGATGCTTTTGGGAACAAGTGGTGCGTTTGCGCAAGAAAACGGTCTTTTGTTTCTTCCTCCGGATAACGTGTTCAGAAACCTGATTGGGGATCCACGGGAGCCACAAAATAGCCTGATCGCGCAGGTGGACAAGAGCCGGTTCGAGGGATCCATTGGAAAATTCATCGAACTACTGCAATGGAATCCGGGTGACAATTCTAGGTGGGGGTGGGGAATTGAAGGGGATAGCTTTATCGAATTGGATTCGCTTGGAGGTGGGGTTTTTCCCGAAAGGGTCAGCGACTGGTACCTGGGAACCTATTTCAGTGAGCAAACCGGCGCTTTGTCCCACCGGTTGGAATATTTGCATGTTAGTTCTCATTTGGGGGACGAGTTGTTTTTGGAGGACAATAGGATTATTTATACCCGCGAAAGCTTCCGTTACACACTGTCTTATTACCCAACTTTACCCTTCAGCGATCAACTCCGGATTTACGGAGGGTTAGGCTATTACCCCCATATCGCCCCGACTGATAATCCTTACTTTGCCCATATGGGCGTAGAGCTATATATGTCGCCCTTCCTGCCCTTTTTGTTCGACACGGTGGCCCGGGAATATTTTACCTACGACTTGAAAGTGAAAGGTGAAGCGGGAGGGGTCGCTAATCAGCAATTTGAGCTTGGGTTCCAGTGGAAGGGGAAAACCGAATCGAGTCTTGCGGTCCGCATGGCCCTAATGTATTTCAATGGCAACAGTGAATATGGTCAGTTTTATCTAACGCCAGATAATCATTGGTCGCTGGGAATTTTCTTCGATCCTTAACGTTTTATTACGAAAAAAAGCCCCAAAAAATTCTTTTCTGTCTTAAAAACCGCAACCGAAATTACGAATAAATTATTCTGAAAGACGGCATAATTCGTTCCAATGTGTTTGAACGGCGTTTTCCGAACGAATTTATTTTTAAATTTTCAATACATCTTGAGTTTTAATTGAAGATATTTTTTTAGGCTGAGATTTTTTCAATATTCTTGACTTCTACCCCGCAGGTTGTATATTCCGACTGAGCAGGCCCCAAGCCCCTAGACCCCACCCCTGAAAAAGCCAGTTGGAGGCAGGATGACCCCGGTCAGCAGTCCCTCGTCCGCCGATACAGATACCAGCGCCGACCCTTCCCTTTTCTACGAACTTCTTCAAAAGATTCCTCTTCAGTGTTTTGAGAAAGAAAGACTATTAGAGTCTGAGTTGATCGGGGTGCAGGTTTACCCGGAGAAGTCATTAATCGTTCTGCGCATCAAAATGTCCACCGGAATTCCAGCCCCCACCTATGAGTTGATTAGCCAACACATCAAAGAAAGCATACCGGGGGTTCAGCGGGTGGTTCTGGACGTTCATTACGCATCCCCAGAGATTTCCCTGGCCGACTACCTGATGGCCCACGAAAAAGACCTGATGTTTTGCCTGACCGAGGAATCGGACGTGGCGGAAGGTTGGTTTACCCATTACCGGATGGAGCCCCGGGAAAACAGCCTCTCTTTTCAGGTTCCCCACGAACTGGCCCGGCAACAGATGGATCGCAAGCAATGCATGAAGGTGTTGGCGGATCTCTTGAGCCAGAGGTGCGGGTATCGGGGGCCGGTGGAACTTTCCATCAACACGGACATCGTTCCTAAAGCCGCACTCGTCCTAGAGGAAACTCCCGTAGACTTCAGCGCGCCCTCTGTTCCCCAGAACATACTAATCTATGGGCGAAAAGTGACGGAACCTCACCAATCCATGACCGTGACCGACGAACAAAAAGGATTCGTGGCCCAAGGAGAAGTCATTGTCTACGATCAACGCCAGACCAAAAGCGGTCGACATATGGTCAAGATGACCCTGACCGATTATTCCGATTCGATGGACGTTATTTTCTTCCATGAGAATGACGGCAAGTTCAAGGGCGGGATCAAGGAACGGGACTGGGTCAAGGTAAGGGGCGACCTGCGGTTTGACAGCCGGGATCCGAACGAAATGATTTTAAACGTCCGCGATATCATGAAAATTCAAGCCCCCGAAACACGCATGGATCGGGCGGTCGAAAAAAGAGTGGAACTGCATTGCCATACCCAAATGAGCCGGATGGATGGCCTTTCCAAAATCGACCGTTTGATCGAGACGGCCGCTAAGTGGGGACACAAGGCGATTGCCATCACGGATCACGGGGTGGTTCAGGCTTATCCGGATGCCCGAAAAGCCGCGAAAGAAAACAATATCAAGCTGATCCTGGGGATGGAGGGGTACCTGGTTGAAGAGTTCAAACGGGAGAAGGGCATTCCCATCTATCACATTATCCTTCTCGTTCAAAACAGGGTCGGTTTGAAAAATCTCTATAAGTTAGTTTCGGAAAGCCATCTTAAAAACTTCTATAAACGGCCATTGATTCCCAGGGAACTGCTCCAAAAACACCGGGAGGGCCTGATTCTGGGTTCGGCCTGCGAACAGGGAGAGGTTTGGCAAACGCTTCTTCATGGCGGTAAGCCGGTGGAGGAAGTGGCTCAGTTTTATGATTACATCGAGATTCAGCCCTGCGAGAACAACGAATTCATGATTCAGGACGGGATGGTGAAGAGCATGGAGGAACTCCAGGCCCACACCCGCATCCTCTTTGAGGTGGGCCGAAAACTGGGAAAAATGGTTGTGGCCACGGGGGACTCCCATTTCATTGACCCTCGGGACGACGTGTACCGGAAGATATTGCATGCGGGAATGGGTTATGGGGTGGAACGCCAAGCCCCGCTTTATTTAAAGACCACCGAAGAATTGAAGAAGGATTTCGCGTATTTCGGCGAGGAAATCGCCCATGAACTGGTCGTCACAAACCCCGGGAAAATAGCCGATATGATCGAGGAAGTGGAGCCTCTCCCAACCCAGACTCTTTCGCCCCTCTGGGAAGGTGCGGATGAGCTTTTGCGGGAAACATCCATCAGGGAGGCGCACCGGCTATATGGTGAAACCTTGCCGGTTTTCATCGAGCAACGTCTGCAAAAAGAACTCAACGCCATCATCAATAACAAGTTCTCGACTCTTTATGTGATCGCCATGAAACTGGTAAAAAAATCTCTCTCGGACGGCTACATCGTAGGGAGCCGGGGAAGCGTGGGCAGTTCCTTCGTGGCTTACCTGAGCGGAATTACCGAGGTCAACCCGCTTCCGCCCCATTACCGCTGTGACGCTTGCCGGGTGAACGAATTTCCCTCCCATCCGGTTTCCATGGCGGGCGTGGACATGCCCGCGAAAGATTGCCCTCAATGCGCCAAACCCATGACCCGGGATGGGTTCTCCATCGCCTTCGAGGTCTTCATGGGATTCAAAGGCGACAAGATGCCCGATATCGACCTGAATTTCTCGGGTGAATATCAGCATATCGCCCACAAATATGTCGAAGAACTTTTCGGGAAGGATTTTTGTTTTCGAGCAGGGACCATTTCGGCGGTGCAAGACAAGATCGCTTTCGGTTTTGTGAAAAAATTTGTGGAACAGGCCGGCCGGACGGCCCGCAACGCGGAGCTGAATCGATTGGTTAAAGGCTGTTCAGGCGTTTCCAAGACCACCGGTCAGCATCCAGGCGGCATCATCATCCTGCCAAAAAACATGGAAATCACGGACGTCTGTCCGGTCCAATACCCCGCCGATAACAAAGACGGGGATATCATCACGACCCATTTCGATTTCAGCAGTATGCACGATTGCCTGGTGAAGCTGGACATCCTGGGGCATGACAATCCCACGAGCTTGAAAAGATTGGAAAACATGACGGGAATCTCGGCACTCGCCATTCCCCTGAACGACGAAAAAACCATGAGTCTTTTTTCAGGGGTGAAAGCCCTGGAGTTGAAGGAAAAAATTGATAAAGACCTGGGTACCCTGGGGGTTCCCGAATTCGGAACTAAATTCGCCATGGACATGCTTCGGGATACCCGTCCCACTCGTTTTGAGCATCTGGTTCGGCTTTGCGGGTTGGCCCATGGAACGGATGTCTGGTTGGGGAACGCGCAGGACTTGATCAAGAAAGGGACCGCGACCCTTTCCACCGTCATTTCCACCCGCGATGACATGTTGAACGACCTGATGGGAAGGGGAATGGATTCAGCCCTCGCTTTCAAGATCATGGAGGATGTGCGCAAAGGAAAAGGCCTCAAACCCGAACACGAACAAGCCATGATGGCCGTCAAAACCCCCAGCTGGTATATCGACAGCTGTAAGAAAATAAAATACATCTTCCCGAAGGCCCATGCGGTGGCTTATTGCATCATGAGTTTCCGCATCGCTTGGTTTAAGGCCCATGAACCTCTGGCTTTTTACGCCGATTATTTCACCAACAAATGTTTTGGGTTTGACGCCACGGTGGCCTGTGACGGCTTGGGCCGGGTACGGGACCGCATCAAGCTCATTCGATCCATTGAGAAACCCTCCAACAAAGAATTAGACGAGGCCTCGGTGTTGGAGGTGGTAGAGGAAACTTATGCCCGGGGTTTCCGATTCCTTCCGGTCGATCTTTATAAGTCGGATGCTCGTCAATTTCTCATTGAAGAGTCCAATGGCGAGAAAATGATCCGTCCTCCCTTGATTGGCCTTCCCGGCCTGGGGGATACGGCGGCTGATTGGGTTGTCCTTGAAAGGGCAAAGGGACCCTTTACCTCCATTGAGGAAATTCAGGAAAGGTGCGGGGTTAATAAAAACGTCTTGGAGATTCTCAAGGGACACGGATGTTTAAAAGATATGCCGGATTCCAAGCAGGTTTCACTCTTTTAAGGCTTTCGCGATTCAACTTGAACCCAGTTTGAATTGAAGAGAAGGCGTCCTTAAGGTTTGTTTAAGTCGTCAGATGATCTTTTTCGATTTTTTCATAGAAAAGGCCGGGTCTAGGGTCTTTCAAAAGCCCTTTCTCCTTGCGAAAAACCATTGATTTTGATAAAACAAATACGCAATTTTAAGGCTGACCCCCAAAAGTGGGCCCTTTAACGGCCTGCTTTTTTTTTCTGATTTTCTAGGGGAAATAGCCCGA
This sequence comes from uncultured bacterium, assembly GCA_964525605.1. Lineage (GTDB taxonomy): Bacteria > Oederibacteriota > Muellerivitia > Muellerivitales > Muellerivitaceae > CAVTWJ01. Next base: position 13,715 of record CAZGKT010000050.1, on the reverse strand, counting down.
AATTGAGATCCCAAACGGCCGAAAGGCCGTTCGTCGTTTATGGGCAGGTGAACCATGGGGTTACCGGATCCAGTGAAATTGGCTCAGGTCAGGCAGATTGCCGAGGCGATTGTAAAAGACAACTTTCTGGAGCTTTTTGACTTGGGGACCCGCTCGCAGGGTGGAAAAACCGTGCTTTCGGTGGTCCTGGACAAGCCTTCGGGCAATGTCAGCCTGGAAGAGTGCGTTGCGGTGAGCGGGGAGATTGAAAAGAGCCTTGATGAGCTGGATGTGATGCCGGGGGCTTATCTCCTGGAAGTCGCCTCACCGGGGATGGACCGTCCCTTAAGGCACAAAGCGGATTATATCCGGTTCGAGGGCCGGCTGACCCGAATGACGCTTTTTGAGTCCCTGGAGGGGCTGGTGAGCTTCGAGGGAAGGCTGGAAAAAGTCGAGCAGGAGAAGGTTTTGATCCGTCTGGGCAAGGAAAGGATCCTCTGGGTTCCCCTGGCCCTCATCAAGACCGCCCGGCTGGTGGTTGAGATTTGAACAAGTTCTTAGTTTTGGGTTTTAATTCGTAAAACCAAAAACTAAGCACTTAAAACTTAAAACTGCTTTAAGGGGTTTTCGAAATGGGCAATGAGCTGGCCTTGGTGATGAGCCAAATTGAACATACCAAGCGCATCGACAAGAAACAATTGGTCGAGGCGATCCAGGCCGCTTTGTCCTCGGCCGCCAAGAAGATTTTTGGTGTGGGCCAGGAAGTGGAAGTCGAGTTTGATGAGGCTAATTACGAGTTCCGCGCTTTTTACCTGAAGGAAGTGGTGCAAAAGGTGGAGGATTCGGGTACCCAGATCAGTTTGGAAGAGGCCCGCAAGCACGACAAAGAAATCGAATTAGAAGAGGTCTTAAAGATCCGTATTCCTCCGGAACAGTTTGGTCGCATTGCCGCCCAGACCGCCAAGCAAGTCATCGTTCAGCGGGTGCAAGACGCCGAACGGCAGAGCGTGTACGACCAGTTCAAGGAAAAAGAAGGCGACCTCATCACCGGCAGCGTTCTTCGCTACGAAAGTCGCAATGTCATCATTTCCCTGGGTGATACGGAAGCCCTGATGCCCGCCAAGGAGCAGGTGCCCCGCGAGCGTTATTCGACGGGCGAACGCATGAAGTTCCTCGTGCTAGAAGTTCGAAAGACTCTCAAGGGCCCGGCCATCATTGTGTCACGCGCCCATCCCAACTTGGTTCGTAAACTATTCGAATTGGAAGTCCCGGAGATATACGACGGCTCGGTGAAAATTGAAAGCGTGGCCCGGGAAGCTGGAGCCCGCACCAAGATCTCGGTTCGCGTCGTGGGGGATGACCGGATTGACCCCGTGGGAGCTTGTGTGGGCGTAAAGGGAATACGGGTTCAGAATATCGTGGACGAGATCCGGGGAGAGAAAGTCGACATCGTCCCTTGGGACGATGATCCCAGTACCTATCTGGCCAAAGCTTTGTCGCCCGCAAGGATTGCACGAATCGTTCTTCACGCAGACGCGGAGATTCCCTCGGCCGAGGTAATTGTGCCCAACGATCAGCTTTCCCTGGCCATCGGCAAGAAAGGTCAAAATGCCCGACTAGCGGCGAGATTGACCGGCATCAAAATCGACATTAAGAACGAGGAACAGCACGCCCAGGAGGAAAGGGCCCGGATGGACGCTCACTTCCAGGAAATTTCCCAGGAAACGGCCGAAGAAATCGCCCAAGCCAAGGTGGAAGCTCCTTCCACGGAAGCGGCGGCCATGACCCAGGAAGAAAAATCTGCCGCTCCGCCCGACGAGATTGACGAGGGTTCAGTCGAGGCCGAGGCCCCCCCTATTGCGCCTGAATTGGGCAAGGGAACGGATGGTTTTCCCATGATTCCTCCCTCCCCAGAGGTTTCCAACCCGGTGGAATCCGGCATTGAATCGGAGGGAAATTAACCAGCCATGGCCAAGCGTATTTTCGAATTTGCTAAAGAACTAGGTCTTCCCAGCAAGGAAGTCCTCGAACGTTGCAAAAAGCTGGGGTTTAACATTCCCAGCCAGCTGACGCTTGTGGACGACAAAATTCAATCCGATATCCGCCGGGATTTAGGATTGGCCGATTTGAATGCGGTCGCCCCCGCGGTGTCCGCTTCCGAGCCCAAAACTGCCGCGAAGGTTCCTGCGGGAGTTCCCTCCGGTTCCGTGCGTACTACCGTGAAAACAACGACCTTTAATCCGACCTTGCTGGGAGCCACGGCCACCTATCCCGCGTTAGCCCCTTCCAAGCCTTCCGGCGCCCGGCCGGGTGCGACCACCTACCGGCCGTCCCAACCCGCTGCTAAAAAAATAGGTCCTCGTCCCCATCCGGCCAAGGGTGGACACGGCTTGGCGGCAGGTCGTCCCAAGACGGCGGCGGCTTTGGCGCCCAAACCGGAGACAGTGGAGGAGAAATCCGCATCTGAGGAAACCAACGAACCCAAGGTTCTCACCAAGATCAAGGTCACTGAGGGGATTTCAGTGGCTGAATTGGCACAAAAACTCAATGTAAAAGCGGGCGTTCTGATCAAGGAACTTCTGGACCTTAAAATCCTCGCGACCATCAACCAGCGGCTGGATATGACCGTCGCCGAAACCCTTGCTTCCGCACACGATTGCGTGGTGGAAGTGGTACCTCTTTACGGCGCGGAGATGTTTGAGGATGCGCCCGACGATCCGAAGGATCTTTTGCCCCGCTCCCCGGTGGTGACCATTATGGGCCATGTCGACCATGGCAAGACGTTGCTTCTGGATGCGATCCGTAAGACCAAGGTGGCGGAGGGCGAGGCGGGCGGCATTACCCAACACATCGGCGCCTACCAGGTCAAACAAGAAAAGGGAACCATCACATTTCTGGATACCCCGGGTCATGAGGCTTTTACCCTCATGCGCGCACGCGGGGCCAAGGCCACCGACATCGTCGTTCTCGTGGTGGCGGCGGACGACGGCGTCATGCCTCAAACCTTGGAAGCCATTGATCATGCGAAAGAAGCCAAGGTTCCCATCCTGGTGGCCCTGAACAAGATCGACAAACCCGAAGCCAACCCTGACAGGGTAAAAACCCAGCTCGCCGAGCGGGGTCTGCAACCCGAAGAATGGGGAGGCAGCACCATCTTCGTCGAGGTCTCGGCCAAAAAACGGCTCAATCTTGAAAAACTCCTTGAAATGATCCTGCTCCAGGCCGAAGTGCTGGAACTCAAAGCCAATCCTCATCGAGCCGCCAAGGGCGTGGTGTTGGAAGCCCGTTTGGACAAGGGTCGGGGCCCGGTCGCCACCCTGCTGGTGGAAAAAGGAACCCTGAAGGTGGGGGATAATCTCTTAGCGGGGAACACCTACGGCCGCGTCAAAGCCATGCACGACGACCTGGGAAAACCCGCCAAGGCCGCTGGACCCACCATGCCGGTGGAAATCCTCGGGCTGTCCGATGTGCCCCGAGCCGGCGATGTTTTTTATGTAGTGACCGATCCCAAGGTCGCGCGGGAAATCTCCTCCCGCCGGACCGAAGCCCAGAAAGACAACCGCCTCGTGGGCGCCATGAAACACATTACCCTCGACAACCTTTTCGAGCAGATCAAAGAGGGGCAAATCAAGGAACTCAAGGTCATCGTGAAGGGGGATGTGCAAGGGTCGGTGGAAGCCTTGACCTCCTCCCTTGAAAAACTTTCGACCGAAAAGGTGGCCCTCCGGGTCATCCGCAACGGGACAGGCAACGTGGTGAACTCGGACGTCCTTTTGGCTTCCGCTTCGAACGCAATTATCGTGGGTTTCAACGTCAAGGCCGATTCGAGTGCCAAGGAAACGGCTGAAAAAGAAGATGTGGATGTTCGAAGCTACAAAATCATTTATGACGCGGTGGAAGATGTTCGCAAAGCCATGGAGGGTCTACTCGAACCAACCTATAAACAGGTCGCTCTGGGCCGCGCCGAGGTTCGCCAGGTCTTCAACACTCCCAAGGGTGCGATCGCGGGCTGTATGGTTACCAATGGAAAAATAACCAATAAAGCGAAAATCAAGGTTCTCCGTGGGGAAGAAATGGTCTTTGAGGGTGCCGTAAGTTCCCTTAAGCGCTTTAAAGATGATGTGAAAGAAGTGAACAACAGCTTTGAATGCGGTATCGGTCTCGAAGGTTTCACGGATGTGCAGGTGGGCGACCAGCTGGAAGCCTATATCCTTGAAGCGGTGGCAGGCAAGCTGGATTAATTTCCGAGTAACCCCTCTCTTCGGGCCTGATCAAAGATTATGAAACCATTACTCCTCCCAAGTTATTTAAATTTTCCGTATTTCAAAGATCGGCCTTTTGTCTTTCTCAATCAGGTTACAAGAAAATCATTTTGGGGTTTCGCATGAGTTTCAAACGGGCGGACAAGGTTTCGGAGGCCATCAAGAGGGAAATTAGCGTTTTATTGACCCAGGAAGCCAAGGATCCGGGAATCCATTTTGTGACGGTCACGGGTGTTGAAACCGCCGATGATCTCCGGCATGCTAAAATTTTCGTCTCTGTTCTGGGCGACGAGGCTACCCGAAAGGAAACGCTGGAGGCCCTGAATCGGGCAAAGGGTTTCTTGAGAAGTGAGTTGGGCCGAAGGGTTCAATTACGGTATACCCCTGAGATTCAGTTTCACCTCGATACCTCGCTGGACCACGCCTTTAAGATCAAGGGGCTTTTGGATTCTATCAAGTCCCAGGAAGTGAAAAACGATGAAGGCGAGAACCAAGAAGACTGAGAAGGCCACCCGGCCGGCTTTAAAAAGCGCCTGGGGACGAGTGCTGGATCTGGTTGAGAAAAACAGGGTTTTCCTGCTTACAACCCATGTCAATCCGGACGGAGACGGGTTGGGCGCCGAGTCGGCCCTCTATGTGGCCCTCAAGAATTTGGGCAAAAAAGTCCTGGTGGTCAACCATGACCCCCTCCCGCTCCGCTTTTCCTACCTGCCCTTCGCTTCCGCCTACCACTCTTCCGACACCCTTCCCCCCCATGACGTGTGTTTCGTGATGGACGCGGGTGTTTTCTCCCGTATTCGTGACAACGTAAGCCGGAAAGAGTTCAAAATTATAGTCAACATCGACCACCACTTTTCCAACGACCATTACGGGGATGTGAATCTGGTGGACCCGGGTGCATGCTCCACGGGGGAGATTGTCTACCATCTCATCAGGGCCCTGGGTGTGCCTTTGGACAAGGGAATCGCCGAGAGCGTTTACACCTCCCTTTCGACCGATACGGGGGGGTTCCGTTACTCCAATACCACCCCGCAAGTCCTGCGTCTGGCAGCGGAACTCATGGAGGCGGGGGCGGATGGCGCCAAGATTTCAGAAAAAATCTTTTCAGGCGTCAGTCCCGAGGCTCTGGAAATGGTTCGAATCGCTTTAGCGAGCGTTGAAATCCACGAGAACGGCCGGATCGGAACGATTCAGCTTTCTCACCGGGATCTGCTTGCCTCGGGCGCCACGGACGAAGATTCGGAAAACCTGGTCAATTTTGTCCGAAAAATGGAAGGCGTGCAGATCGCGGCATTCCTCAAGGAAAGGCCGGACGGGAAAATTAAGATTTCCCTCCGATCCAAGACGGACGCCAACGTGGCCGTGGTGGCCAAGAAGTTCGGCGGGGGAGGGCATAGCTATGCCGCAGGCGCGGTTATCCCCGGAACCCTCCCCACGGTCCTAAAGGTTGTTCTCAAGGCCTGCCGGGCCGTTTTGAAATAAGCGCAGGTTTACCCCCTTGGACGGCGTGCTGGTTCTCGATAAGCCTTCCCGATGGACTTCCCATGACGTCGTGGCCCGGGCCCGCCGTTTGCTTCAAGAAAGGCAGATCGGCCACCTGGGAACGTTGGACCCCCTGGCTACCGGAGTGCTACCCCTCGCCGTGGGCGTTGCCACCCGTTTGATCGAATTCACCCATTATGACAAACAATATGATGCGGTTTGTCTCTTGGGCCGTGAAACGGACAGCGCTGACGTGACGGGAGCCCTCCTGCGGGAGAATCCATGGCAGGGCCTGGATCCCAAAAGGGTCCAAGAAGCGGTGCTTCGATTATCCGAAATCCATGAACAAATTCCCCCGATGGTTTCGGCCGTCAAAAGCGGGGGAAAAAGGCTCTACCAGCTGGCCCGGGAAGGAAAAAAAGTTGAGCGCAATCCCCGACCCATCCGTCTTTGGGGAATAGATATTCTCTCCCTCGAATTGCCGAGGGTTTCCTTTCGAGTATCCTGTTCTTCGGGTACCTATATCCGAACCCTCTGTGAAACCCTTGGGAGCCAATTGGGAGTGGGAGCTTGTCTGGAAGCATTGAGACGCACACAGGCGGGGCCTTTTTTATTGTCCCAGGCGGTTTCGATGGCAGAGTTGGAAAGGGCTGGTGAATCGGGAGAGATCAAGACGCCCTTGCAGCCTTCCTCGACACTCGTTTCCCATCTGCCAGGCATTGCGCTATCCCCGGAAGTCCTGAAACCCCTTTGCCAGGGCCAGCCCCAGAGGGTACCCGAATCCCCCACGGGAGTGTTGCGGGTCCTGAATTCGGAAGGTAGACTTTGTGCGATGGCCGAGTCGCTGGATGAGTGGATCAAGCCTCAAAAGGTCTTCGGATTGGAAGGCATCGAATGAAACCAAAGCGTTCCCACCCCAAGGGCTTGGTCTTCACCATCGGGGTATTCGACGGCGTTCATCTGGGTCATCAAGCATTGGTAAAAGAAGCGATCCGCCTGGCAAAACGTCTGCGGGCCATTCCTGAGGCTCTCACGTTTCATGATCATCCCCGGCATGTTTTGACGGACGGGGTTAAAGTACCATTTCTTTTAGATCGAAAAACCACCTTTGAGTTGCTCAAAGCCGACGGCCTTCATCATGTGCGGGTCCTCCCCTTTAATCGGGAATTTTCACTTAAAAGCCCCGAAGAATTTGTCCGATGGCTGGTCGCGCAGGGCCCCCTGAAAGGCGTGGTCGTTGGGCGGAATTTCAGGTTTGGAAGGGGAGCCAAAGGGGATGTTCCGCTTTTAAAACGATTGGGAAAACAAAATGGATTTATCGTCAGGGGTGTTCCCCGGGTGCATAAGGAAGGATCGACCGTATCCTCCAGTTTCATCCGAGAGCTGCTCTCCCGGGGCGAGACGGAAAAGGCCAATCGTTTTTTAGGGAGGCCGTATTTTATTGAGGCCAGGGTTATTAAGGGCCGCCAAGTTGGGAGAAGGATCGGTTTTCCCACCGCCAATCTGGGGGGAGTCACCCGATTGCCACCTAAGGATGGGGTTTACGCTTGCGTGGTGAGGGCGGGGGGAAAGCTTTACCGAGGGGGAATGAATTTGGGCCGTCGACCCACTTTCAAGGATGATGATCATCACCGGAAAGCGGAAGTCCATCTGCTCCATTACCATGGGCGGCTTTATGGGAAGATCTTGCGGGTTTACCTCATGCGGTATCTTCGGCCCGAAAAAAAATTCTCAAGTCCGGCTAACCTTCAACTTCAAATCGCCAAGGATTTGAAAGCTATTCAAAGCCTGTCTTTTTCCTCCACCCCCCGCTAACCCCTGTTTTTTTGGCCTTTTTCCGAAAATTCGGCCTAAACGAAAAAACCTCAACAAAGTTCAGGGTTAAACGAATATAATCCATCTTCATTCAAGGGGTTACCTTAAGGAGGATGTATGAAAAAGTTTATTGCCGTCCTAACCGTGCTTGGCCTTGTGGTCTGTGCCAAGGTTTTCGCGGATGAATCGACTTCCGCCAACGCCGGGTCCTCGATCACCCCCACCCCCTCTGGTTCCTCAACTTCCACCTCCCGGCAACACAAGAAAAAGAAAACAACGATCCAGGCGACTCCTCAGGTTACCCCAAGCCCCACCGTGGTTCCCACCGCCGCTTTGAAGCCGGTCCTTACCCCCACTCCGGCCATAACTTCCCAGGAAAAGAGCGGGCCCACCTCCTCTGAATTTTCAAGCAACCTTCAAGTGTATGACCGCGTGGGGGCTTCCGGAGAGTTACGGCAGGCGGTCTCGCTTGCCTCCACGACTCTGGGTTCTTCCCTTTTGAAACACGACAAGTCGGTTTTCCTCTGGCTGGGCAAAATAACCAACGGCGATAACCGTCAATCCACTTATATCCGTCTCAGTCTCAATGGTGTAGAACTGGGAGGGCCGAGAAACCCATGGCTAGTTCTTACGGGCACCGTGTACGACCAGTCGGGGAGTGAAAGTAAGGTGGGGGATGCCATCGAAGTCGCGGTTGATTTCCGGGATGTCAAGGTGGATTACGAAGGAACCAAGCTGGGTGAAGTTCAAAAAGGGAATGATATTTCGGACCAGTTCTTTGAATTGTTGAACGGCCATTCGAACTATCAATGGGTGGTTCTGGCCCAGGACCGAATCCGGGATGAAAAGAACCTGAGTGCGGTTCCGGCTTATCTCGTTCAGGCCAAAGAAGGTTACGCTTTTCTGGAATCCTTGAAACTCTCTCGTGAGCGTTCGGCTGCAAACACCCCTGAACACTGAGGCGGATCATGAACAAGTGTCAGGGATTCAGGAATCTATTGATTTTGTTTTTTACCCTTCTCCTATGCCCTGGGTGGTCCCTGGCCCAGGGAATCCTTTCCGTGGCGTCCTCTCCTGCACAAATCGTTAATTTTCCCTCCTCTCCCCTGGTCGTGGAGGCCAAGGGAATGGGAAACGCGGTCGTGGCGGACGGCACCCTGTTTAACGCGACCGCCTTTAACCCCGCTCTTTTAGCCAATAATCCCGATTTCGCCGAGATTCATTTTCTAAATATCAATCTGGGAAATGATATTGTCGGTATCGCGAACTATGCGACCAATTCAAACAGTATTAACAATCTTCAAAATTCCCTGCAAAACATCAATCAATCTTTCCAGAATATTAATAACGCTCTGGGCGCGTCGGGTGGAGTCAACGTGAATCAATTCAACAACGGCATTAACGGACTGAATAATGCCATTGCCGATACGCAAACGGCCGTTTCAAACCTGACCAACAAGTCAATTCAGCTGGGACTGGGCGCCTTTAATTGCGCCTTTAAGTTCGATGATCACTGGGGTTTTCAAATTTACGATAATGTCCAAATGGCGCTTCAAGTGGGCCGCGGACAGTTGGTGGACGCCCTTTTATCCGTCACCCCTTTGCCTCAGTTGACTTCTTCAACTGGGGCGTCAACGCGGGATAGCATTGTTGGCGCTTACAATTCAGCCAAGTCTATTTTTAATGCTTATTTGAATCCTGCCCAGCAGACTAGTTTGCAAAACGCCGTCAATACACTCGAAGGATCAGGGGGTAGTTCAACCGACATTTCAAACTTCGCGACGACTGTCAATAACATCATGAGCAGTGTGGATCCAAGCAGCGCGGACAACGCCCTTTTCAATAAAATCGCTCCCGTGAACGTATTGTCTTTTTTGGATTTAGTGGCGATGGGAACCTATTGCATCCGTCCCCTGGCGGATGATCCGGCCCTTTCGGCGGGAATGAATTTTAAACTGGTCAGCAGGAGAATCGCGTTCATTACCTCCAGTTATCTGATCAACCAAAACACGAACGGCTCCTCCGATATCAGCAATGACATCCAGAATGATCTTGAACAATATTCCATGCGGTGGGGAGTGGACCTGGGAGTGTTATACGATTTTGATGACCCGAAGTTGGCTTTAGGAATCGCGGCAACGGATATCCTCCATTCCTCGGGCACCATTCAGACCCATCCGGGTGATCCATTAAATCCAACCGGGGGTACGGCGGTGATCGATCCGGCGCCGACGGTGGTACAGGCGGGGGCGTCCTGGAAGGTGATGAGGGATTTAACCGTGAATGGCGACGTTGCCGATCTCTTCAACGATACGTCTTATTACGAGGGTTTGGGGTACCTGTCCCATCTGGATTTTGGGTTTAATTACAATTTGCTTGGGATTTTGCAACTGAGGGGCGGAATAACCAACAGCAATTTATGCGGCGGTTTGGGACTTCCCCTGGGAATTCAATACGCCTTTGCGGTGGACACCCTGACTCAAAGTTATAATCATTACCTACAGTTTGATTTGGCCTTCTAAGAAGCGGTTTCCGCTGTTCATTCCAACTCCCCTAAGCCATCGATCCGATCCCGATTTTATCTTTTCGGGGTTCGATTGAACCCTGCCGTGATAAAACGGATTTTATAGGGTTTTGGGCGTTTTTCACCCTGAGGAATTCAGGATGTTTCTTTACACCCCTCTTTAAAGTCCCTAGAATGACCCCCCTGTCCATCCCTGTTTCAAAGGGTGGAACAGACCAAGGCTTGGATCCTTCACTCGGCCTTCGTCCTCTCTGACGAATGCTTGGCGATGGGGAGCCGACCCGAAAAATTTAATTTGAGGAGCCGCACCATGATGACGAAAGAAAAGAAGACCCAGCTGGTTCAGGATTTTAAACAGAAGGAGGGTGACACCGGTTCCCCCGAAGTTCAAATCGCCCTCGTAACCGAGCGGATTAAGTATCTTACCGAACACTTCAAATCCCATCCCAAGGACCATGCGTCCCGACGTGGATTGCTCAAGTTGGTCGGGCACCGGCGCCGCCTTCTGGACTACCTGAAAAAGCACGATGTGAAGCGTTATGCTGCGCTCCTCGATCGTTTGGGTCTCCGCAAATAACCACGCTTTTAAACCTAAAACAATCCAGGAGGATCATGAATGGAACGCGTCAGTTGCGCATTGGGTCAAACGACTTTATCTTTTGAGACGGGCCGTATGGCCAAGCAGGCCGACGGATCAATTTTAGCCCAGTATGGCGAAACCGTCGTGCTGGTAGCCGTGGTCGGGGCGAAGGAGCCCATGCCGGGCAAGGATTTTTTCCCCCTGACGGTCGAGTACCGCGAGAAGTCTTCTTCCGCAGGCCGCATCCCGGGAGGCTGGTTCAAGCGCGAGGGCCGTCCCCGCACCAAGGAAACCCTCACTTCCCGCCTGATTGACCGCCCCATCCGCCCCCTCTTCCCTGACGGTTTTTTCAATGAAGTCCAAATGCACGCCACGGTCATTTCTTCTGACCAGGAAAATGACTCGGACGTGCTGGCCGTTTCCGCCGCCTCCGCGGCTCTGGCCGTGTCCGACATCCCCACTTCCGACATGTTCGGCTGCGTTCGTATCGGCCGCATCAAGGGCGACCTGGTTGTCAACCCCACCTTCAAGCAGATGGAAGAAAGCACCCTGGACCTGGTCGTGGCCGCGAGCCGCAAGGCCGTGGTCATGGTCGAAGGCGGGGCGGATGAGGAATCCGAATCCGTTTTGTTCGAGGCCATCAAGCTGGCCCACCAGGCCTGCCAGAAGATCATCGACATCCAGGAAGAACTGGTGAAGAAGGCCGGCAAACCCAAGCGCACGCTCACGCTGGTAAAACCCGCCGAAGACTTGGCCGCCGCGGTCAAGGCTTTCGCCCTCTCCAAAATGAAGACCGCCATGGCCGAGAAGGACAAGCTCAAACGACAGGAAGGCATCCATCACGTCGGCAAGGAAACGGTCGAGGCCCTCAAGGAAAAGTTTCCCGAGAAAGACAAGGACATCCAGGGATTGATCCACGGCATCGAGTCGGATCTGGTCCGGGAAGCCATTCTGGACCGCCACGAGCGCCAGGACGGGCGAAAGTTTGACGAATTCCGCCCGATTACGGCGGAAGTGAAAGTTCTACCCCGCACCCATGGTTCGGCCCTCTTTACACGGGGACAAACCCAGGCCCTGGTGGTCTCCACCCTGGGCACCAAGGAAGACCAACAGATTCTGGAAGAGCTGGAGGGCGAACAGAAAAAACGCTTCATGCTCCATTACAATTTCCCGCCCTACTCGGTGGGCGAGATCAAGCGTTTGTCCGGTCCCGGACGGCGCGAGATCGGCCATGGCAATCTGGCCGAACGCGCGCTGCAGCCCCTGCTGCCTTCGCTCGATGATTTCCCTTACACCATCCAGGTGTCCTCGGACATTCTGGAGTCCAACGGCTCCTCCTCCATGGCCTCGGTTTGCGGCGGTTCGTTGTCCCTGATGGACGCGGGCGTCCCCTTAAAGAGCGCCTGCGCGGGTGTCGCCCTCGGGTTGGTCTCCAACGCTGATATGTCCAAGTACGCCATTCTGACCGACATCCAGGGACTTGAAGATCATTTTGGTGACATGGACTTTAAAGTTGCCGGAACCCGCAAGGGCATCACGGCCATTCAAATGGACATTAAGATTACGGGCCTTCCTTTTGAGGTGATCGAGAAGGGGTTGGCGCAGGCCAAGCAGGGCCGCTTGACCATTCTGGATATCATGGATAAGACGCTGGCCTCCCCCAACAAAAATCTCTCTCCTTACGCTCCCCGTATCGTCACCATTAAGGTCCCGACAGACAAGATTCGGGACATCATTGGCAAGGGCGGCGCGACCATCAAGAAGATCCAGGAAGATTTCCAGGTGGAAGTCAACGTGGAGGATGACGGCTCGGTTCATATCGCGTCTCCCAACGGAGCGGCCATTGAGAAAGCCAAGGCCTTTATTGACGGTCTGATGGCGGAGGCTGAAGAAGGCAAAATCTACTTCGGAACGGTCAAGAAAATCATGGATTTCGGCGCCTTCGTCGAGATCCTGCCCGGAACTGATGGATTGGTTCACATCTCTCAGCTTGCCAAGAGCCGTGTGGAGAAGGTTGAAGACGTGGTCAAGGAAGGGGATGAACTGCTGGTGAAATGTATCGGCATTGATCCCAAGACCAAGAAGATCAAGCTTTCCCGCAAGGATGCGTTAGACCTCAATATTGAGGATTATCGCAAAAAATAAAACGGTCTTTCCGGCCCCGCTTCCCAACAGGGAACGGGGCTTTTTTTTTATCTTTTTTCCCGATGAATAGATGGGTTCCGGATGGGCGAAAGATGTAAAATTACTTTACGCATCCTAAACCATCGGCATGAGGAAAAATTTTGAAGAAAACGATGTTAAAAAAGGAAGACTGGGGAGGGCTCACCATCGTGGCCCTTTTGGCGACCTATATTTTCCCCCCCTACTTTGTCTACCTCTTGACCGTGGCCGCCCTGACCGAATTCGCGCATCTCTGGACCACCCGCCTCTCCCGGCCCGATCAAGAAAAGTTCATCGATTTCGAGAAGGAATTCCGCAAGGGTTACAAGCTGGAAAAAGCGGGGGACGGGAAGGGAGCCCTTCTCTGGTATCGAAAGCTAGAAAAAGAATACGCCGGTTTGCCCCAGGCGTCCAAACTTGCAACGCTGCAGATTAAGAAACTTGAAACCGAAGAAAAAAAGAAAAACAGCTCTCCTTCCGGGCTTGGGCCTTCGGGTATCCCGAAGTCTGGGCCTCGGGCTTCTCGAACGGATAAGAAAAAATGAGCGCTCCCTGTCGTGAATGTGGCCATCCGCAGGAGGAAGGGCACCGGTTTTGCCCTGTTTGCGGAATTCCCCAAGAACCCGCCGGAAAATCGACGATGGAAGGAATCGAGGCTTTTGAGCAAGGGGAATATGAAAAAGCCTTGAAACTATTCAAAGCGGTGGCAACGCGCAGGCCCCGGGATGCCTTCGCGTTCCGGGATGTGGGTCACGCCGCTTTTCACCTTCAAGAACATTCCGAAGCCCTGGAAGCTTACCGTCACGCCCTTCAAATACAGCCTCACCTTCTGGATGCCCAATTCAACCTAGGCCTCATCCACTTGCAAAGGGGCCAGGTCCATGACGCCATGCATGCCTTTCTGGAAACC
>CAZGKT010000049.1:0-25443 GCA_964525605.1 uncultured bacterium | reverse complement strand
GCAACCAATGGTTCTATAAGAAGCCGGGGGTCGAGTGGGTGGATGTGACCATGGCTGCCGTCGGGTGGGGAACGGCCAAGCCCTTTCCCCTCCGCTTATTCGCGCCGCCTGCCAGCGGCATGAACCCGGGCGGTGCCGCCCAGGTGGTATCGAAACTCTCCAAACCTCCCCAGGTCCGTGTCAGGTATGATGCTCAAAATTGGGCTATATAAAGGATTCATATATGTTGCTTAAATATTTTCGTCTAGCTCTTTTAACCGTTTCTTTTTTATTGATAAAACCAATGTTCGCTTCTGACGTTTCTTCGGATTGCACGGGTCCGATGAAGATCCACAAGGAAACAAAAGCCTGCATTTTTGATGTTGAATATCCAAAACTCTCAAATTCCCAAAAAGAATGTGAAGTGCGCAAATGGATTGACGATGCCGCACATCATTTTAGCTATGAAGGCATGGATTTAGATCCTGACATGCATCGAAAGAATGAATGTTGGATTTCTTCCGATGTTACGCAGAGCGGCGTTTTTGAAAGTGTTGAAATCGAAGACTACGAATACGAGCAAGGCGCTAATGGTTCTGCTTCAGTCAAAACGTTTGTTTACGACATTAAAACCGGGAAAGAAATTGAACTGTTCGATGTTCTGGATCCGAAGAAAAATTGGCACCGAGCCTTGAACCCCTTTTTTTATAAATTTATTGATGCAGACCTACCAAGTCACCAGTTGGACATATATCGACTAGACGGTGGGCTTGACTCGGACCCGTCAGTATTCAAGTCGTTTGTCCTGGATGAGAAGAACCTGATTCTTTATTTTGACCAGGAGTCAGTTGCGCCCCACAGTAGCGGGGTTGTGAAAATTGTAATTCCAATGACCGAAATAAAGAGTGTGTTAACGGATTCCTTCAAAAAGGCAGCTCACCTATAGGATTTGTGATCCTTCCGTGGAATACTTGACTTTGCCTGGAACATAATCATCGGACTTTAAAAAGGCATCGCGTGGAATCGATTAAAACTTTTACTGCCCGAGCAGTGGTCTTCTGGGCCATCGCCTTTGTTTATTTCGCTGGGTCAACTACCCAGGCCCAGACCAGCCCCACCACGGTCAAGTTCCTCACGAAGCTCAACGGCTACTACTACTGCCTCTCCCAGGCGGGCCTGGATAACTACAGCTGCGACCTGACCTGCACCCTCGGGGCCCGGTCCGCCGCCCAGTTGAAGGCCCAGAACCTCTACGACCCGAAACTCTGGAAGGCGATGGGGGATTTCCGGTATTCGGTGGTCGATATGAGCGGGGTGCCTGTTTCCATCATGGGGGCCAGCCCGGCCGGTACGGGCAACGCGGCTTTTGATTCGAAAGTTTCCGATCTCAACCTGACGGCCCTGATGTCGATCAAGAACTTCTTCGATTTCTGGAAGGCCCTGGTGGTTGAGCCCCTGTACGACCCCAACGATCTCAAGCAGGGTAACCTGAAGCTCGTCACGCCCGCTGACGGTTTCCAGGTGGTTCAAACCAGCCCCTCGGGCGACACCATGACGGGGATTTTCGATAAGAAGGGGAAACTCCTGCAGTTTGTCACCGTGAGTGGAAAGAACAAAACAACCGTCGAGCCCGCCTTCACCTATACGGCGAAGGGGTATCTCTTGCGGGGTTTGCGCATCATGGGCGTGGGGGTTAGCCAGACCTGTGTCATCGATTATGGGGTTCAGGGGAAATTTTGGTTGCCCAAGACCTTTAATATCCAGGTTCAAGTGCCGGGAGTGACCAGGGCCTACCTTGAGATCCTCTATACACTTACCAATTACCGGATCAACCAGTAATCGACCGGTAGTTGTATTGAGCACTTGTTGTATGGGCTACCAAGGATTATTGAACGGGTAGCACAATAACCGTTTCCCCAAATGACACGATCGTCTTTAAAAGCTGAACTTCACCTTCGGCACAGCCCCCTTCACCAAATCCCAACCGCTACCCCGCCTTGCCAGAGTTAATTGTCTAAGAACATTATCCTTGGGCAGGGCCAAGAGCCCCTGGGCTTCCACGGCCTGGCCATAGACCTTTAATTCGATCTTGGACCAATCCATGAACTTGGTCGATTGGGCCAGGGCCAGATGGGGGATCACCGACCCTCCCCGGGCCAATATCACGCAGGGGATCTTCCCGGCCTTGATGTGGTGCCATTGCCCCCCCTTATAGGAAGTCCCGGTCTGGTAATCCACCCAGGTACCGGGCGGCAAATAGACATCCCGCTCCAAGACCTGTTCCATCAGGGGGGCCACCAATAGGTCCGTCCCGAAGAGGTATTCATCCTCGATCAACCAGCTGGTCTGGTCCTCGGGGTACTCGAAAAAGAGGGCGCGAAGCATGGGGAAGCCCTTCTTGGAGCTATCCACCGCCTGGGCATAAACATAGGGCATGAGTTTGTATTTCATCTCCGCCGAAAGGCGGAATTCGTCCTCGAAAGGCTTCCCGTAAACCCAGGGTTCGCGGGGGAACATGCCGTGGCAACGGCTGTGCGAGGTCAAAAGACCGAAGGGCGTCCAACGGCGGTACAGTTCCTTTGAGGGGCCCTTCACGAACCCGCCGATATCGTGGCTCCAGAAACTGAATCCGCTTAAACCCAACGAAAGCCCGCCTCGCAGCGAACAGGCCATCCCGCCGAAGCTATCCTCGGCGTCCCCGCCCCAATGCAGGGGGTAACGCTGGCTACCAGCCCAGGCGCTCCTGGCCCAGATGATGTGTTCGCCATTTACCGCCGTCGAACCCTCGGCGGCGGCCTTGTTATAGCGTAGGGGGTAAAGGTTGTGCTCGGCAAAGCCGGTCTTGCCCGAGTGGTAAACGCCGTAGAGGGGCGCGCCCTCGCCAAAATCCACCTTGATGGCGCCCACGCCCATCTTCAACAGTCCCGCCAGGTTCTTCTGGTACCACTTCACGGTCTTGGGGTTGCTGAAATCCAGGGTGGCTTCCTCGGTGGGTAGGCCGCCCTTGCCGTCGGTCACCGCTAGACCCTGTTTTAGGATCTCCGGGGTGAGGCGGTTCTTGGGGTTGAAGTAGCTCAACTGCCAGAGGCTGATCTTGAAGCCCTGCTTGGCCAGGTCCTTGATCATCTTGAGCGGGTTCTTGAACCGGGTCTTGGAGAATTTGTAGTCACAGCGCCAGTCCTCCTCGAACCAGCCGGTATCCAGATGCACCACATCCGAGGGGATCTTGTGGTCGCGCAGTTTCTTCGCCACATCCCGGGCTTCCTTCTCGCTCTTGTAGGTGCATTTGCTCATCCAAAGCCCGAAGCTCCAAAGGGGCGGCATAGGACTGCGACCGGTCAGGGTGGTGTATTCGGAAAGCACTTCCTTCGGGTTGCCGAGGAAGATGAACAGGTCCAGATCCTCGTCGCCCGTGAAAAGCGTGGTGCATTCGCCGTAGGCATGGCCGAAGTCGAAGGTGGCGGGCGCGGTGGTATGCAGGAACATGCCGTAACCCCGGTTGCTCATGAAGAAGGGCACGGGTTTGTACATGCCGTCATGCTGAACCCCGTGGCAGTCGTAGGTCCAAAGAACAACTTTCTGGCCCCGCTTGTTCAACCGCGTGAAGGATTCGCCGCAACCGTAGATCTTCTCGTCGTTCGACAGGCGGAAGGTGGCCGCGAAACGCCGGCCAAATTCGGGCGTGGGGCGAATGAAGCAGAAGGGCAGGGGGTCGGTGTTGCGCAGGCTCTCGTTGTCTTTCAGGTGAATGGTTTTGGTCAACAGTTTGCCCGAGGCGTCGTGAAATTCAATGGCCCAGGGGTTTTCCTTGATGGTGACCGACCCGGATTTACCCTGGTAAATCACGCATCCCTTTTTCTTGATGGTCTTCCAGGGGCTGGTGGCTTTGGGTTCACTCTTAAGCATCAAAGAAGGCTCGGCCTTTTTGTCATATTTGCGTCCGCGCATGCGAAGGCGCACGGTCCGGTCGCCATAGAAGGTCAGGGAGAAAGGGTAGGGTTCTTTCTCGTTGCCGTATTCGTTGGGAAATTCCCAGGGCGGGTTGGTGATGAGGTTGATGCCCTCCTGGTTGAAGGCCATGCGAACCTTGTAGGCGTACCGGCCAAAGGAAATGTCGCCCTCGGCCTTGGCGGAATTGAACCGCTCCAATTTTTCGGGCAGAAATAGAGTGTTTTCCATATTCGAAAACTCCCGGCTATTATCCACCGGGTGGTTCAGAATCGGATTGGATAGTTCTTTCATGACGACTCCTTAAAAATTTCTTCGACTTCATTCTCTGAACAGGGGAAATCCGGTTGAGAAATTATGACCGGCAAGTGTGCCGGGATTGCGATGAAACTTCCAGGCGAAATTGATTATAGGGCAGGAAAGCCTCGTGTTTAAAAGCTATAAAACCACGGCAAGACCAATTGGTCCAACGCGGGAAAAGTTTAATGAAGTTTCATTGGCAGAGGTTTGAACATTCGAAGCGGAATCAAATTTTGTCTTATTTGGCAGTTCATGGTTTGCATCTATAATTCTTCCCTGATGTCACTCCCCTCCAAATTCTTTATTCCTATCAAGGAAGGCCATTGTGAAACCAATCATGCTGTTGCTTGCCCTATCGTTATGTCCCCTTTTAAGTCGGGCGAAAGATAACGCCATGATCTCTCCCCGACAGCACCTCCTGATGGACATCGGATGGCGTTTCGCGCTGGGCCACCCGACTGACCCGGCGCAGGATTACGGATTCGGAACCAATTTCTTCTCCGATTTCGCCAAGGCGGGTTATGGCGACGGGCCCGCCGACCCCAAGTTCGACGATCGGGCCTGGCGTTTGCTAAACCTTCCCCATGACTGGGCCGTGGAATTACCCTTCGATGAAAAGGGAAGCTATAGTCACGGCTACAAGGCAATGGGCCGTAACTTTCCCGCCGCCAACGTGGGTTGGTACCGCAAGACCTTCAACATTCCCGCGACGGACAAGGGCCGCCGCATCAACCTGCAATTCGACGGGGTCTTTCGTGATTCCGTGGTCTGGGTCAACGGCATCTATGTGGGCCGGGAACAGAGCGGTTACAACGACTTCCATTACGACATTTCGGACTACCTGAACTATGGCGGGGATAACACGGTTGCTGTGAGGGTGGATGCCACCGTGGAAGAGGGTTGGTTCTATGAGGGCGCGGGGATCTACCGGCATGTCTGGTTGAACAAAACCTCGCCCCTCCACATTGGTTACAACGGAACCTTTGTAATCACTGAAGTTGGGAAGGGCTCGGCGGTTGTAACCGCCCGAACCAGTATGGTTTCCGAAGCCAAGAAACCTGCGGCTTTCAAGATCACCCAGACCATTTTGGATGCCGATGGGAAAAAAGTCGCCGAGGGTTCTTTGGCCAAGGCTTCCTTGAACCCCGCTGGTTCAGCGGATTATTTGGTGAAGATGAAAGTATCCAAACCCCACCTTTGGTCCCTGGAAACTCCCTATCTATATAAGTTGGTCACCACGGCGGTATCCACCGGCAAGGTGGTGGACCGTACCGAGACTTCGTTTGGTATCCGCACTCTGAGTTGGGACGCAAATAAGGGTTTCTTTCTCAATGGCAAACGGGTGGAACTGAAGGGGACATGCAACCACCAGGACCACGCGGGGGTGGGGGCGGCCATACCCGATGCCCTGCAGTATTACCGCGTGAAGCGCTTGAAGGATTTCGGTTGTAACGCCTACCGATGTTCCCATAATCCGCCCACCCCGGAACTGATGGACGCCTGCGATAGGTTGGGAATGATGGTACTGGTCGAGAACCGCGTGATGGGCTCAACGGGCGAGTTGAAGGAACGTTTGAGAAAGATGGTGGACCTATACCGCAACCACCCCTGCGTTTTCGCCTGGTCCATTGGCAACGAAGAATGGGGAATAGAGTACGACACAAAGGGCGCCCAGATCACAGCGGCCATGCAAGAGTATGTAGAGAGCCTCGATCCGACCCGCCGGGTCACGCAAGCCATCGACGGGGGATGGGGTGCGGGTTCTTCCACCGCGATCGACGTGATGGGCTTCAACTATCACGCACATGGCGAGGTGGACGATTTCCACGAGAAATTCCCTAAAAAACCAAGCTTCGCCACCGAGGAAAGCACGACCAACCAGACCCGGGGTATCTACGAGACCGACCAGGCGGCCTGCCACCTGGGACCTTCCGACACCCTTCCCAAGGGAACC
This sequence comes from uncultured bacterium, assembly GCA_964525605.1. GTDB lineage: Bacteria > Oederibacteriota > Muellerivitia > Muellerivitales > Muellerivitaceae > CAVTWJ01. The sequence continues at coordinate 19,262 of CAZGKT010000049.1, read as the reverse complement.
AGTATCGAGACCGTTTGGAAGTTTTATGCCGACCGGCCCTACCTGGGCGGACTCTTCCTCTGGACAGGGTTCGACTACCGGGGCGAGGAAACGCCTTTCACCTTCCCCGCCATCAGCACCCAGTATGGCGTGTTGGATACCTGCGGTTTCCCCAAGGATTGCTTTGACTACCTGAAAGCCTGGTGGACCGAGGAACCGGTGCTGATGCTTTCACCCCATTGGAATTGGAAGGGCAGGGAAGGCAAAAACATATCGGTTCGGGCCTACAGCAACTGCGATGAGGTGGAACTGTTCTTGAATGAAAAGAGCCTGGGTAAACAGGCCGTGCCGGCCAATTCACATCTGGAATGGCAAGTGCCCTACGCCCCGGGAGTTTTGTCGGCCAAGGGTTTTAAGGATGGGAAGGACTCGGCTTTCGCCCTGCAGGAAACCACGGGCGACCCCGTTTCCATCGTGCTCATGCCCGATTCCGCCACCCTCAAGGCGGATGGGGAAGATGTATCAGTGGTGACCGTCCGAGTAGTGGACCAGCAGGGAAAGTCCGTACCCACCGCGAATAACCTGATCCACTTTTCGTTGGAAGGCCCGGGACGGATCATCGGCGTGGGCAACGGCGACCCCTCCTGCCACGAGCCAGACCAATATGTCGATACGATTGCGCAGGTGAAGATCGAGGGGTTGAAGATGAAAGATGGAGGCGAACTGGGTAAGAGATCTGAGGTGGAACCCGGCCAGGATGATTCCAACTGGCCCGACTTGTTCCAGGGGCGGCACGACGACCAGGGGGAAGTTTCGAAGGACACGCCCTCCAACCGGGTGATCCGGGGGCATTTTGACCTGCCCAACCTGGATGACTACTCCGAGATCACGTTGTTCCCCAAAAGTCTGGTGGAGAACCAATCCATCTACGTCAACGGCCACTTGATTGCCGAGAATATTAAGCGGGATGAGCCCAACCAGGGGTTCCCCTTGCCCAAGTCGATCTTGAAAAAGGGCCGCAATGTTTACGCCCTAGTGGGCCCCGAATTGTTGCGGCGGTGGACCTGGGACAACATCAATTACGACCCGGGATGCATCCGAACCGTCATCCCGGCCAAGCCCTGGAAACGCAGCCTTTTCAACGGCCTAGCCCAGGTGATCGTGCAGTCAAACCAACAGCCCGGCACCCTCGTTCTCAAGGCGGTTTCGGACGGATTGTCGGGAACGGAATTGAAACTTGAGACTCAAGCGTTGCCGTTAAGACCGTCGGTGCCGTGATCAATCTAATCGGGGTTTCTAACAACTGGAGGAGTGTGCGTATGAAGCGAATTTATCTGTTTGCGTTGGTGGCGCTGGCTTTGGGGGCGCTTTCGGCGGGATGTAACCAGGCCGATAAGAATACGGTTCGAGTGGCGATCTTTAGCACCGACCCCACCGTTATCCAGATCCTTAATAACACCATCCAGAACATTCAGGCCCGCCACCCGGGGCTGAAGGTGGTGATGGACAGCATCCCCTACAACGATTTCGAGGAAAAGATCGTCACCCAGCTGGTGGCGGGCTCGGCTCCCGACATCATCGGCACCGAAGCCAGTCAGTTCGTGGACCTCTACATGCGCGACGCCTTCATGGACCTCACGCCCTATTTCCAGAAGGATGGCATGGACGTGAAGGATTACTACCCCGCCATCATGAACCGCTTCAGCCCGGACGGGAAGATCTACGCCATCCCCTCCGACCTGGCGCCCATAGGCCTTGTCTATTACAACCGGAAATTCTTCGACGAAGCGGGGATTCCCTATCCCACGTCCAAGTGGAAATGGCCCACTGATTTCCTGGCCGTCTGCCAGAAGCTCGTGAAGAAGGACGCCTCGGGCAAGATTACCCGTTTCGCTTTCATCGACCCCTACGGTATCAACGCGGTGAACTTCGTTTTGAGCAACGGCGGGTACTTCATGGACAACGAAGACCATCCCACAAAACTGACGCTGGATTCGCCCGAGGCCATTCAGGCCTTCCGCTTCCGCTGGGACATGATCTACACCTACCATGTTTCCCCTTCCTTAAGCGAACTCCAGAATTTCTCCTTCGGGAGCGGGGCGGAAAACATGTTCATGAACGGCCAGGCGGCCATGATGTGCTCGGGGGTCTGGCACACGCCCCACTTTCTGCAGAAAAAGGATCTGGATTTCGACGTGGTGGAATTTCCCCGTGGGCCCGGCGGAAAGCAAGGTTGGCAATGCGGCGGATCGGGTTACGCCATCAGCAAGGACTGCAAGAACATGGATAACGCTTGGATCGTCCTCAAGGAGTTGACGGGGGCGGCGGTGGCCTCCCAAGTAGCCGGGACCGGAATGGTCCAACCGGCCCTCATCAAAGTGGCGAATTCGGACGCCTTTTTGAAAAGCCTCGGGGCTCCCCATAAGAGCATTTTGCTCGACATGCCGAAGAACGCCTTCTTTACGCCCTTCGTTAAGAATTGGAGCGAGGTCTGGAACAGCCAGGTGAGCCCGGCCCTGGATCCTATCTGGCTGGGGAACAAAAAGCCCGAGGATGTTTTGCCAAAACTGACAGCGGACATAAACCGGAAGTATTTCGGGATGAAGTAAGACTCGTTCGAATTAGCGCTAGAGTAGCTAATTACATTTCCCTCTCCCCTTGAGGGAGAGGGTCAGGGTGATGGTTGACGACGGTTTGAAAAAGTTTGCCAGAATTTTACGGCATCAACAAACCGATGCCGAGAAAAAGATGTGGTGGTTTCTTCGGGCTAGAGAATTTCAAAGCATTAAATTCAGGCGTCAGCACCCATTGGGTCCCTACATCACTGATTTTTGCTCTCTTCAGGGGAAGATTGTGATCGAGTTGGATGGTGGTCAGCACGGTATGAATCGGGAAAAAGATGAGGAAAGAACAAGTTATCTGCAAATGGCGGGTTTTCAAGTTCTTCGGTTTTGGGATCATGAAGTATTGAATAACACTGAAGCGGTATTAGAGAAAATCAGGCAACAACTTAATTAGACACCCCTCACCCAGACCCTCTCCCTCAAGGGGAGAGGGTTCATTGAAACTAAATCAAACAAAAAAGCCCGGCCCAAAAGGGAACCGGGCTTTTTTTATGCAGGGGGAAAAGGCCTAGGGGCAGGTGACCAGGCGGATGTTATCTACATAAATGTTGCCCGTTCCGCCTGTAGCGTTGTTGTTGTAGATGAAGGTGAGTTTGGAGAGGGCGGCGGTGGGCGGCATGCCCCCCACGGCGAAGTCGATGATCCAGACCGCCGTTTGGGAACCCGCGATAAGGCTGGGTGCGTTGGATGTGATCGTTTGGAAATATTTTCCGGCTGAGGCTGAATCGGCCACGACCAGGAATTGGGTGTAGGTGGCCCCGGCCACCACGCTCGCGTCAACCGTAAGGTCCATCTCCAGCGCGTACACGTTGCTCCAAACGGAGGGCGTGAAATTGTTCAGGATCATCATGTTCTGGTTGTAGCCGGCGGCGGTGGTGATGTCCACATCCAGCGAATGGGTGCCCTGGGTCACGTTCAAGGTGGAAAGGGAAATAGTGCTGGTGGTGGAAGTCCAGGTCCCGTTCTCGGCCAGGCTTTCACAGCCGTTGAACAGGGTGGGGGGGCAGGTCGCGGTCGCCGTGGGGGTTCCCGTCGGGGTGGGGGCGAAGGTAGGTCCTGAAACTTCATGACAGCCCTGGGTGCCGACCCAAAGGGCCGTCAGGATCATGAGGGAAATCGGGGCCATCCAGAGTAAACGCTTCATTTTCCAGCCTCCTAAAAGTTAAACCGGTTTCAAAACTGGGCCCATCCGCTCTCGGGAAATTATACCACCCGGCGGCGGGGGTCCTTTTTCTACTCCTTCGGCGTGAACTGCAAGACCGTTATCGAATAGGGCGCGAATGCGTAATGGAAGCTTGCTGAAACCTTGTCTAGGCTGAAGAGGGTTGGGGGCTTGTCGGGGTCGGCATGATAAGGTGCTGAATCGGTTTTCCACTTGTAGTTATCCTTGTTGAACACCCAGCCTTTGGCTAATGAATCCGGCTGGAAACCCTTCACCTGGATATTGGCGGAAAGGGTTTTGCCCGGGCTCTTGTTAACGACCAGCAGGCTCAGTACCCCATCCGGCCGATAGTTGGCGTAGCAAGCCAGCTGTTTGTCCGTGCACTGGGTTGAGACAAACGAGTGTTTGTGGTCGTCACCCGGCAAGGCGAAATAATTCGTCATCATCTTCATGGCCCAGTAATCAGCCCGTTCCTGATACTGGTAGGGCCCTTCCTCAGATTGCAGGTAACCGTGGTCGGCGCCCTTGGGGTCCTTGATGGCGGTCCCGCCATTCAAGGTGTCCCACATGGTGGCGTAACCTCTTTGGCCGAAGGTGCGGCCGAATTCCAATATGTATTGCGTGATCCAGAGGGCGTTTTCCAGATGAACCGAGATGTCGGGAATGACGTGGTCGGAGGTGTTGAATTCGGAAACCCACACCGGCACATGGGCGAGGTAAGGATAGGCTTTCAATTGTTCGCGGATGGATTTCTCGCGGTCCGCCATGGAGGACGGGGGTGTGTCCAACAACTGGGCGACGGATTGGCCCCAGTTGGGATAGTCATGGTAAGAAAAGGCGTCCAGGTCTATTTCGTTGTGGTCCTGGGCCAGGCGGTCCACGAAATCCTTCAAGCTGGGGATGCCGTCATAGAGTTCCGAACTGTCCGCGTAACCGCATTGGGCCACGATGGTAATGGAGGGGTCCGCCTTCTTCATAGCCTCGTAGAACTCGATGTAGCGTCGGGCGTAATCCCGGGTATTCAGGGGACCCCCGCATTCCCAGTGACCGCCGATCTCGTTGCCGATTTCCCAATACTTGATGCCGTATTTCTTGATGACGTTGGCGTACTTCACCCAGGCCGCTGCCATTTGAGGCGTGCCGGTTCCGAAATTCACAATGATCAGGGGTTGTCCCTTGGGCTTGAGGGAGTTCATGAAGACCATGTATTCTTCGAAACCGAAGATCTTGCGGTCGCCGAACTTGGCGGCGGTGTCGGCGCTGGAGGCCACACAGCTTCCCTTGGGACGGTCGAGTTCAGAACTTCCGTTCAAAGCCTTCAGTTCCGCCACTGAGTAGGCTCCCTGGTCGCCCTGGGAGCTTTCGATGAGAAGAAGACGGACGTACTGGGTGGTCACGGGTTTGAAGGCCACTTCCTGTGATCCCGGGTTGCCGGTTACGCTGACCGCCGAGGTGTTGAGCCAGGCGTTGGTGTCGGCGCCGTAAGGCATCCATTGGCGGCTGGCGTTAGGGTCCCAATACTGGACCGAAAAGGTCTTGGCGTAGGGAAAGCTTTTGTCGGCGACATCGCCCCAGGTGACGCGCACCTTGTCGGCAGTCTTCTTGCCTTGGAAATCCAGGTAGATCCATTGGGCGTGGGGGTAATCGGTGTCGGCGTTGGAGCGCCAGGCGGTGTTGGCCTTGCCGTCGATGGCCTTGGCAGAATCATAAAGCTGGCCGTCATCGGCGATGAACCGGCTAGGGGCGTAATCGGTTTCGCTGGCCGCCCAGTTGCCGTTCTCGTCGTACTTGCCCGAGCCGTTCCAGAAAAAGGCGTCGCCCCAGGACCCCCCCGGATAGCGCAAAAGGAAATTGCCGGTGGCCTGGATCTTGTCCTTAACCGGAACCGGGCTGGCCCAGCCATTGGTGTTGTTCCCAAAGAGATGGATGGGTTTGAAGGTGCTGAGGGTCACGGAAGCGTCGAGGATGATGAGGGATTTTTCCGTCTGGGCCAGGGCCGGCGTTAGGAGCAGAAAAAGCGGCAACGCCAGATGGAAACTTTTCATCGAATAGTCCTTTAAAAATGAATTGGGACGATTATTTTGCTGTTTCGGCGACCACGAGGATCGCTGAAAAGGCCGGCACGTGAATAGAAAGAGTTGCCCCGGGCGCGCGGTGTTTTCCCGAATCTAACAGACGGCAACCCAGGCTTTCCGAGACCGTGTAGAGTTCGTAGCTGGATGCCGATTGGGGCAAATTCACCTGGGTCTCGAATTCCTTTTCGTGGTTTCGGTTCACCAATATGACGAAGTTCTTGGCCCCGTTCCTCGCGCCAAAACTGTAAAGATCGGGATCGGAAGAAGTGCAGGGCACATAATCGCCGCTGACTTTCGAGCCCTTGCCGTCGTAGTTGCTGTAGAACTGGTGACCCAGGAAGACGTAATTGCCTTCGCCGGAAGAGCCCCATTCGCAGGCCATGTCCAGGCCTTCCCTCATATAGATGCCCATGGTCACGATCTGCAAAAGGCCGCCATGGTAGTAGTGGGCACTGGCGGGGTAGTACTCGGTCATGGACAACTTGGTGCCAGGATAATACTGGGCGATAAGCTTTTTGAGATTGGGGATAAGGGGCCGGAAGGGATCGAAAAGATAGGCTTTCAATTGGGGCAGGGCACACCAGCTGTCCGGACTTTCAAAAGTCGGGTCGTAGAAAATGCGAAGAGCGTCGAACTGCTGGGGCGTCAGCACGGGATCATAGGGAAAATCCCCCAATACGTTCACTTTCTCGCCCTTGGCGTTCTTGCCCCAGCACTCGGGAAATCCATGGTCGTCCAGGTAATCAATGAGCCGGTGGCCCGCCTTCTGGGAATACTTGTTCATGCACATCAGGTAATAGGCAACCTGCGGCATGTTGCCGTGGGCCTTGCGGTCGGTCCATTTTTCGCCATCGCCCTGTTCCTTATAATGGGCCACGCCCCCGGGAAAATCGTCCCAGGGAGACCCCGCCAACTCCTTCACGCCCCAGGCCGTAAAGCCGATGACCTGCGCGTCCGGGTCCACCGATTTGACCGCCGCGGCGTATCTGGCGTTCAGGGTGACCAGGTCTTCGTAACCGGGGCCCTTCGGGCAAACGTCGCGGTGGTTGTAACACCATAAACCCGGTTCATTGTCCATCTGGTAAAAGCGCACGCCTCCCTGGGAGGCGGATTTGAAATTCTTTACGATCGTTTGCACCCATTCCCGCTGGAAGGCGGGGGTGGAGGGGATGTAGTTAAGGTTGGGATCGTTGTCCCAAATCTTGCCCTTATTATTCGCTAAGACTCCGTTGCCGGCTCCCTGGCCGTCGGTGGCTTCTTGGTCGGGATAAAGGGAAGTGGGATAAGAACACAACTCCTTGCCGCCGGGCGGAGGGGCCTTGGCCACCCAGCCGATCGTGGGGATCGTAATGATGGCCTGCGCGCCACCCTTGAAGGAATCCATGATGAATTGGTAGTAGCGTTTTTCTTTTTCGGCGGCGCCCACTCCCGCCTGGCTGGTATTCAAGAAGTACCAGTCAGCGCCGCGGTTATCCGCGTCATCCTTCCAATTGTAATTGGTCGTAGCGTTGCCCCCCCAGCGGTTCAAGGTGCCGCCGGCCTTCTTGAGGCTTTCCGTGGGAAGGTAATTGAAGCCATAAAGATAAGGGGAAATGGGATGATCGGTCTTGGCCGAAAGGTTCACGATGGCCTTGCCCGTCTCATGTGAGGTCAAGTCGACCGTGCAGGTTTGATAGGACGAGGTTTGCTCATCGTTGGCAGCGGCCACCCCAACCGTGTGGGGGCCGGGAGCTAGGAAAAAGGAGGCGGGAAGCTTCGCGCTGCGGGCCTTTCCGTCCACCTCCCCCGCAGGTTGGCCGTCCACGGTCAGAACGAAATGGCCGACCTCCTCCTCGGGTGATTTGTCCCAGACCAAAAAGACCCCGCTGGCGGTCTTCTGCCAGCCCAGGTTGGATATAGGGGTCACCATCTTGGCTTCGGTGAAATAAAGCTTATCCAGATGAACATAGACCGGCGTGTTCTCGGGGTAATCGCCGATGAGGTCGAACCGCACGATTTTGCACTGGGTGATGTCGAGTTTGGAGAGGTTGGGGATGGAGGAGAGGGGGATGATAACCTGGGTCCAGTCGGTCCCGATCTTGTGCCCCTCGGCGAAATCGGAAACCTTCACCGCGCCTGAGGCGGAGGAATCGGTGGTTCCGGTCAGGGCCACGTTGAAGTCCACACCGGGCGCGTTGGTCTTGGCATAGAAGACCAGGTATTTGGCGTCGGCCAGGTTCGTCGCGGTCCAGCTCTTGTCAAACGCCACGCCGCCGCCCGCCCATTTCTTGCCCCAGAACTTGTCCGTGGGGGTGGTGTTCCAGGTGAACTCGTAGGACAAGCAATCATCCGAGTTGCTGTCGCTGTCGAAGACCACCCAATCGGGTCGGTCGGAGAGGGTCTGGGCGTCGATCTTCTTCTTGCTGGGGTCGTTGCGCAGGAGGAAGTTGTGATTATCTCCCTGGGTAACGATGCTCACGCCCCCCTTACCGTCCCGTCCGGAAGAGTCGGCCCAACAGGGCCCGTAAAACTGGATCGCGTCGGAGGGGGTGGTCGTGGATTTCTGCAGGGAAGTCATCGGGCGAAGGGTGCAGCCCGTGTCGAAGACCGAAAGGGCCCCGGCCAAGAGGATCGCGAAGAGGGGCGGGTACAGACGTTTCATGAAATGCTCCTATGAGTTAGGGGAAATCCGAATTTATTCAACGAAAAAACATCCAACACGAAGACACAAAGACACGAAGAAGTGCAAAATGAAAGTATTTGATTTATCCGGGAGAATTTCTGTTTATTTGCCTTTCTTTGTGGCTTGGTAGCTTTGTGTTGGTTGTGACTTAGGAATCCTTAATCTTTAACGAAATTCATTATAGATTCAAAAATTTTTGCGGGGCAATTTTAAACCGACCGAAGGGAAAGGAACGGTCGGTGATCCTCTGCCCGACCGGATGTGAAGACGGAACGCGGACGTGAATGCAAAACTCTGAAATTGTTTAAGAATGTTTCGGTCGGTTGCGTTCGGGAATTTTATTGGTTTTATATCTCGATGGGTTTTAGTAAAGTAAGATTCGTTGACGAAGAAGGATTTTTATTTTATCCAGCTTGAAAGCCTCAGTCTTCCCCAAAGGTGTGTATGACCCCGACAAAAGCAACCTTCAAGGTTCTTGTTTTTGCCGCGGTAACCTTCCTCGTCGGTTGCGGAGCGGTTCTCGTGAACCGGGGCTCCAAGGACGAATCCCTGGGGGACGGACTAAAGAATCCCGCTAAACTCACTGCCCAAATCATCGTTCCCGCCGACCAGGCCCTCATTGGTAATTTCGAGGATGGGTCGCTTCACATGAATCCCAAACTCTTTGGGGCGAAAGCGGGTCTCTGGTCCGCGACGACCTATGGCGGCACTATCAACATCCCGGTCGTGGTTCCCGGCGGCGCCAACGGGACGATGTGGGCCATCCATGTCTCAGGCAAGCTCATCAATAAGGGAGATAATACCTACCCTTCCTTTCTGCTCATGGGCAAATTCAAGCCCCGGGGTTTCTATGACGCCAGCCCCTTCCATGGAATTCGTTTCTACTATAAGTGGCCCGCCGACGATCAGGGAACGACGCGCCGTTTCAACATCCCCATCGCCGCCACAGTGCCCAGTTCTTCCGGGGGCACCTGCACGGATGGGTGCAGTAACCATTACGGGGTTGACCTGACCAAGACGGATGCCTGGGTTGAAAAACAGCTTGCCTTCACGGATCTTTCCCGGCGGTCGGGTTGGGGATCACCGGTGACGCCCCCGGAATTCACGGAACACCTCAAGGAGATCGTCGATCTGGAATGGATGGATTCCTGTGACAACAACACCGGAACCTACACGATGGATTACTGGGTGGACGAAGTTGAGTTCTTTTGAGAATAAAACTAAATCCAACACTAAGACACAAAGCCACGAAGAACGGTGAATAGAATTTTTGGAAAAACACATTCATGCTGAATAAAAAATCAGAAACTTTCTTTAAAAAGAGACCTATTTGCAACGTTAATGATCTTAACGTTATCCAAAGGGTCTTTGTTCTTCGTGTCTTTGTAGCTTTGTGTTGGATTTTCTTGTTGTTGATTGCGGATATCGGTTCTGCTTGGGCTGATCCCTTCGAGAACGTCATGCCCGATAACCAACTCTACCAACGGGTCAAGCAACTGGGGGATGAGGGGCTATTAGACCCGCAGGATCAAGCTGTTCTCGATCAGGGCCGTGTGGTCACCCGTTTGGAACTGGCCTTCTACGTCGAAAAGGCCGAGAACAACGTGGGACAGGTCTCATCGGCCACACCCATTCCCCCTGTTTCCCTGGCGCCACCAGTAGCCGCGCCAGCGGTTGCTCCTCCTGTTTTGGCGCCGGTCGTCGCGCCCCCCGTTTATTCTCCCCCTACGGCTACTCCCTTTGTGGCCCCTGTCGTTGCGCCGCTCGCCCCCGTTCCGGCCGCTCCCGCGCCATCCGCCCCGGCCCGGGTCATTCCATCGTTCGTTCCCGCCATGCCCGTTTCGATTGGTCCGATGGTGACCGACGGGGCCGATCTTTCGCTCGTTCCGGAAGCCCCCGTACCGGTCTTGCAAGCTGGTTCGTCGAGGATGGGGGCGGGTACCGCGCAATCCTCTGTTTCCATTTACAGCGGGCCCTATATGGCGACCACCGTTTCCGCAGAAATCAAAAAAGAGATCAAGGCCCTGCGACATGAATTTCGGCTGGAATCCCGGTACCTCAAGACCCGATTGAGCCTGGACGACGGGCGCATCAAGGAACAAGAGGCGGAACTGGATCATTTGAATGCCCTTCAGGATGATATCGATTCCGAGTTCCGCAAATCGAACAAATCAGGAGGCTCACCCCACCTGATGTATGTCTCCGATGTTCGAGTGGAGAACTTGCAGATCACGGGCCCCCTCACGCCCTTTAGCGTCACGCGGATCAAGGATGAGATGAACTTGGGTTTCAGGGCGGACCTGGGAGGAAAGGGCTCCATCAACCTGTGGCTGGATGGGGCCATGTACGACTCGAACGCCAGCGCCGGCCCCGCTTCCATTTACGTCAACAGTCCCTCCCTCAATTACGAGTTCGACGGGATGCTGGGCAAGTGGAACAGCACCGTGGCGGTGGAGGACTACACCAGCGATACGGACCTGGGCGACTTCACCCGCGGTAACTCCACGGGGAGCCAGCGTTACGAGGATCCTTTCGATATCAAAAAATATTCCGGGGACAAGAACATGAAGAATTGGGACGATTACATCACCAACCTCAGTTACGTTCCCAGTTACGCGGCCTGGAGCAACTCCAACAATTCCCAACGGGTCTTCGACGGGTTGTACATGATCGGGACCCAATTGCCCCTGGTCAGCAAGGACGCCAAGGCGACCCTGCTGGTGGGCCGGGTCGCGAAGGATTCCCAGGAATGGGAGGAAGCGCTCAAATACAGCCAGCCCTTTTTCGAGGGACACCTGCAGGCTTCTTTCTCGACCGAATGGGTGAACGAGATCTACGGGGTGGTGCCTTACAACCCGGTCTCCCTGACCCCGGCGCTGGATGAGAAATCGGTCGCGGCGGATTTTGGCATCGATTTGAAACCGGTCTTCATTGATGTCGAAGGGGCCTTCTCCCATTTTTACACGGGGATGTCCACACCCCAGTTTGGTGTCACCGCTTTCGGAACTCCCACAACCATCGCCGACCCTCCGGCCCTGGAAGCCCCCGCCGGGCAAGCCTCCATCAACCTTTATCCGCTGACCTTCTATTACACGGCCATCAGCGAGGAATTCATGAACTTCCAGAGCAAGGTTATTCTCGCCGGGTGGGATCAAGCCCGATGGGGTTATGGACAGACGAACCCCGTGTTGGATAGCCAGTACGGTTTTGTCGGCATGGCGGATGACATGATCAGCGATCGGTACGGCTGGCGTGCCAATCTGGGATGGAAGGGCCGGCAGGAAACCTGGATGAAGGATTGGCCCGATTTCCTGGATGACATCGTGGTGAATATGGATGTGGCCCAAAAGACCGAGTACAGCGTGCTCACCGATGAGGCGGGAAATAACGTCGTGGAAGCTTACCAATTGATCTCCGTCTATGAGCCGGAAGACCTGGGCCTCTGGGGAAGCACCTGGTCGGGTTACAGCGGGCTGAGCCCGGCGGGGAACCGGTTCACTTCGAATATTGAGGCGGATCGGAACCTGGGCGGGGCCAACTCGCCATCCTATAACTTCAACCTGTTCGTGGGGGGCGGTAATACCCAGCGGATTCCGTTGATCCTACCGGTTTATTCCGCGCCCGGGGTGATCAAGACCAACACGAGCGGATATAACGTTTATACCGATCTGGATCACCTGAAGACCTTCAACTACATCACCCTTACCACCAAATTTCAGTTCAACAAGATGATGGGCTCCGACAACCCCTTTTATGGCGATTTCTTTTTCACCGACCACCAGGTGTCGGGTAGCACCTCCGACGAGATTCAGTCCGCCATGCCGGACCCCAACCGGCCCGGACAGACCCTGGCCCATATCCCCAGCCTTTTCGATCAGACGGTTTACGACGGCTCCCTCTTTTACAGGTTGTTGCCCCTCGTGAATGTCATGGGGGACTACGGCCTGGAATTTTGGAAATCCAATTACACCTGGCCCCTCGTGAATTACCGGACCGATTCCATCGGGGCCGGGCTGGCTTATGACATGCCCTGGGGTGGCTCCAAGCTGGAGTTCCGTTACAAACATCTGGTGTTCCAGGACGCTTACGTGCCCGCCAACAATTACCAGGCGGATCAGGTTTACACCTACTTCTTGATGCAGTTTTGAACGGATGAAGGGTGAAAGTGAAAAAGGGTAAAAGCGTGAAAGTAACGAATAAACAAAAACGAAACGGAATCATGCTCCTGGTGAATTATTTAAATATATGCCTGCGTTTCATGGTTTCTCCTTCTCCCCTCGAGGGAGAAGGTTGGGATGAGGGGGGAATTCCCGTCGCAAAGCACCCCTCACCCTGGCCCTCTCCCTCAAGGGGAGAGGGAATGATCACATGCCTTAACTTGTGCCTAGTTCCGAAACAAGTTGTCCAAAGGTTACTTTTGGCTTTGGGAATGGCATTGGGGTTGACCTTGCCGGCCTTCGCCGAGCACGGCGCCTTGACGACCGTCCAACGGGATGGGTGGATCGACTCGAGCCTGGAGGACCTGGTTTTAGCCGGCTGGACCTCGAAGCCGGACAAACCCCTCGGGGAACTGACCAACCTGGAAGTAGCCCAATTAACGGCCGAAGCCGCCAAGAAAGTGGATGACCTGTCTCCCTCCGCCACTCCGGGGCAATCGGCGACAGGGAGGAGCCTGAATGAGCTATTGGATGAATTCGATGTCGAGCTTTCCGCGATGGAAGTGGATGTTTCCCGGTTGGAAGACCGCCTCCGGAACGTGGAAACCCTGAACGAAAGGTTCACGTCCCTCCAGGCCGAGTACCTCACCCAGACGGGTACGCAGATCTCCGGCGATTCCCGGAGCTATTTCGACACCTACCGGGGTTTTGGACCCAACGCCATCTATCCAGCTATGAACTTTAACGACATTTTTTACGCGGACGTGAAGCTTCGGAGCGTACCGGTTCCTTTCGTTTTATTCGACGCCGACATCCGGTTGACGCGGACCATCGGTTTCATCTACGGCGACCCCATCTCGCCCAACTACGATGTCCGCTGGCTTTCCTTCAACAACGTTAACGACGTGGCCAACCTGACGGCGGGGGATTTCTACCGACGATACACTCCCTTGACCCTGTGGAACGCCGGGATCCCCGTATATAACCTGATCGAACCCACTTCCTACTATCGAGTCCGGCAGGACGTGGAAGGAATGGTTTACATGGATCATGCTCCCGATTGGCACATGCGGGGTCTGGAAGCCGCCTCGGACCAGGAGGTTCTCAACAACCCCGTCATCAGTTCCTTCCACCTGCAGGCCATGGGCGGGGCCCTCAGCACGGCGACCCCCTTGGAGTTCGGGAACAATTACGCCGGCGCCGAAGGCGCGATGGATTTCTTCCAGGAAAAACTGGAACTCAAGGCCGCCGGACTCATGCTCTGGAATGACACGGGTACGTTGAACTTGCCCTACAACCCGAACTTGCCTTCAACCTTCGCCCGGCAGTACCAGGTGGGAAGCTTGAGCTGGACGGGAACCCTCCCCCTGCGCCAGGACTTAAGCCTGTCAGGATCAGCCGAATACGCGGGCAGTTACTACCAGGATGACGCGAACAATCCAGGAAGCATCTATAGAGACTGGGCCTTTCTGGGCACGGGCTCGGTGAACGTAATGGGCGCTCATTTGACGATGAAGTACCTCTCGAACGGACCCAATTTCTTTTCACCCGGCGCCCAGACCAACCAGTATTCGCCGGTGGCCGGAGCGGCGGGTTCGGGATATTTGAGCAATAACCAGAATCTGGATGACGGGCTGATCGGCTATTTGAACGGCTATGTTTTCCAAAACGTCACGAGGCCATCCTTTGCCCCCTACGACCGGATGGAAGAAAACGCTCTGCCCTACGGAGACGCTACTCCTAATCGGGAAGGCTATGTGTTGGGTTTCTCGGCGGACATCGGGAAGGGGGGGTGGTTCAAACCCCAGGCCACTTACCTGTTGAACCTTCACGAACTCCAGCCCGATTACGTCTTGACCGGGACCGGCCCGGATGTACTGCCGGTGGATAGCGGCATCCCACGGACCAATACCCGGACCTTCGGCGGTTATGAAGGGGCCATCTCAGCGGATTTCGCCAAGGGTTTGGAGGGTCTGCCTTCGACCTGCGACCTGGCCTTCGATTACAAGCACCAGACCACGGATCTGGGCTTGGGTACGGCGCCCTATAGCGTGGATACCTTTATTGCCTGCGCGGACGCGGGGCCCTTTCCCCAAATTCCTCTCCTGCAAGGTTTAACCCTCTCGGGGGCCTTTGAATGGGCCCAGTCCAGCGGGAGTGAATACACCCTCACCAACGAGGGGGAACCCGACACCCTGGCCAGCTATTCATCGATCGTCGATCCAAGCGAATTGTACGGGTACAGCTACCGGGCCCTGAACATCACTCGCACCTCTTACGCGTTCGGGTTCCGGTGCCCTCTGAGTCCCACGTTCGATATCCACGGCGATTGGTTTTACAACCAATACACCTGGAGCGATGTTCCAGGCTTCGACCGGCGGGAACAGATCTGGAGGTTGACATATGACGTCAGCTTCTAAGAATCCCATGAAAAACCACAAGGCAACGGCGATTTTTACCGCAAAGACGCCAAGTTCGCCAAGAAAGGCTTTAAAACAATTTTGGTTTAAAGGCTTTTGTCTCTTTGGCCGTTCTTGGCGTCCTTCGCGTCTTGGCGGTGGACTAATGTTTATTGCCTTCTGTGTTCTGGGCGGTACCGCCCTTCAGGCCGCGACTTTGGATTCGCTATTCACGGTGGTTCCTCCGACCGACCCCGTCTATGGCCAATTGCGCCAGTTATCGGAAGCCCAACTCCTGACCCCGCAGGAAAGCCAGGGTCCCTTGACCCGGTTCGATGTGGCCCTGGACATCCTGAAGGCCAGGGACCATTACGAGGGGATCGTGGTGGCGGACGCCCAGCCGATGAGGTCAGCCGGTACTCTTTTAACCCCGGCTTCCCCCCGCCCCGGCCCCGCGGTGATCTACAAGGCGGGTGTGATCCTGCATGACCTGGAGGATACCTACCGGTACGAATTGAGCCAATTGAAAGACAGCATCCAAGCCCTTGGGAAATCATTGGATGACCTGGAAGCCAAGGAATATGGTTTGCGCGAGAGACTCAAGGGGATGGAGGAATTTCCCACCCTAGCCATCCACGGTTTAGGAAGGGCTTTTGGCTACACCCAGCAATATTCAGGGGATTATTCGGGCGTTTATTTTCCCAACCCCGGAATGCGTTTGACCTACGGCTACCTGGACCTGCAACCGGAGGCCACCGTCACGAAAGAAATCAGATTCACTGGGGTTCTCCGGGCTGAGACCAATTTCTCCCCCTACGCCATCGATCAGGAAGATTCGGCCAATAATTTCACCCTCACGATCCGGCGCGTGACCCTGGAATTCAACCCACCGTGGTTCTCGGCGATCCTGGGCGATTTTGAGGTATCCTATACGCCTTTCACCCTCTGGAACCGGAATAACCTGGATCTTAAATACGAGCCGGAGATGTGGGCCCGGCAGGATGAGATCGCCAAGTACGAAAGCTTTTTGGATCATGAGCCCGACTGGCCTTTCCGGGGGATGAAGCTGGGGACGAAGATCGTCTGGCCCGACTCCGGGTTCTTGGACCACCTCAATCTTTCCACCTTCGTCAACATGATCCGGAGCGGGTTTGATGATTCGGGCGATTACGGCGGTTGGTATTTCGGCCCGAACCAATATACCGATTGGCTGGTGGGCGGCCGGACCTCCCTGGAAACCCAAAAGGGTTACGGGGTTGGCGCTTCCTGGCAGGGAACCCTGGATCTCAACGGATTGATTCTGGATGAGCCCCTCTACACGAACCAACCGGGAACGCCCTATAACCCGAATGAACCCTCCAGTTGGGCGCACCAGTACTTGATCGGAAGCGTCAGCCCAGGCTTGAAAGTGGGGTTGGGTAACGACATCTATGTAGGCGGGATGATGGAATACGCCTATTCCAGCTACCAGGACGATAAGCTCGATTCCGCCCGGATCGTGGCCGATTACGCCCTGCGGGGCGGGCCTTATCTCCAAGTCGGGCAATCCAGCGTCTCCCTCGTGTTCTTGAATGTGGACCCCTTTTATTACAACCCGATGGCCCAGACCCGGCAGGACGCCGTTACCGGCCTTTCCAACATGGCGCAATATGTTTCTTCCCCTGAATTATGGCAGCCTCCCTTGAGGAGCGAATATTTCCTCAGCGACGTTCCCCGGCCCGGCGCGATTTACAGTTTTTATGATCGGACTCAGGACAACACCTTCCCTTACGGTTTGGCGACCCCCAATCGTCAGGGAATCGGGCTGGAGTTCGATGTGAAAGCGCTGAATCAACAGGCGCTGAAGGTGTTGGGGTCGGCCTATCTGGCGCAGGAAATCACAAGTGAACTTTCGTTGGTCCCCAACGGCACGGTCATGGAGCCGGTCCAGGTCAGTCCCGGCGCGGCGGCGCCGGTTCGAAATTTCACCTACATCAACGTGGGTCCTTCCTTCAACCTGGGGCCTTCGATCGGCTGGGACCGGGCCCTGGAGATCGGGAGCAACTTCCGGTATGAGCAAACCACCAGTTCATTGGGAACCCTGACCAGTATCTGGGTCATCGGGGGTGCCCGCGTCCAGATCCTTCCATTCTGGGAAATGACGGCGGCCTACAGCCAGCGGCAGGCGAACGGGGTTGAATACGGATACGATGGGACACTCTACGCCCGATACACCTACCTTTTCGATGGGTCGGATATCGGAGCCTATTCGCCCGTTCACGTGAACGGCACCGTCCAAAGCCTGAGGTGGTCCACGACCTTCCGGGTCGGCCGCAATTCCAGCATCTATCTGGATTATGATTGGTCCTTCGGAGATATGCTTCCAACGGTCCCCTTACAGGGCACACTGAACAACCAGGTCGGGGAGGTGACGTATGAAGTCAAATTCTAAGAAAACTCACGACGCCCTCCGGATGGGGGTAGGGGCCGCCTTCATGGTTTTGGTCCTGGCCTCAACGGTGCTTTGGCTGGGTGAGCAGGGCTGCGTGGATCGCCCGGCCCCGGTATCCGCTTTTATCGTAACCCCTTGCCCGACCCCGATCCTTTTCAACAGCTGCGACAGCCTCACGGCCAACGGAAGTTGGAATGCCCTTACGGGGATCACCTTTACTTCCGTCCTCTCTCTTTCAACCTTCTATGTGACTCAGGGGCAATACTCCCTGGATGTGAATATCACTTCAAGCCCGGCCAACGGCTATAACCAAAACATGCTCCAGTTGACCGGGTTTACGCCCAATGTCTGGACCAACATCAGCCAGCTCACGATGGATGTTACGGTAGACCCCACAGTCGTGGCGGGCGCGAGCTATAGTGAATTCAATTTAATCGCCAGCAACAACACCACCGCCTATTTTTCGCCGATCTCCAGCAATACGCCGACCCTGTTCGCGGGTTCCCAATCCGTGACTTGGAATATCGCTTTCGCCCCACAGGTCGGAACCATGCCTCCCACAAGCACCCTTTATGAGTTGTATTTCATCTATAACCGAAGCACGCCCGGAGCAGGGCAGGCGATCGGGAACATTTATGTGGATAATATCCGGTTGATCCAGAACTGCCCCTGAGCCGCTATTAAGCCAGAGGCCCTTGCCCACACCTGCCTTTTTCCGCTGATCTTTCCTTATTTCCTGAAGTTCATTCCCATCTAACGCGGTTTCCTGGTGGATTTTTCTTTCTCTAAATACTTTTAGGCGTAATAATTGAACCGGTTTCAATATTTCTCTAAAAGTTTCAAGGCTGACTTTGGCCTAAATATACCCGTTTATCAAGGAGCCATCGTGGGAGTGACTATCCAGCAGATCGCTGAAAACACAGGGGTTTCCAAAGCGACCGTTTCGCGGGTCTTGAACGGGCTGGCGGTGAAGTACGAGACCGAGCAAAGAGTCAAGGCCATGATGGAAAAGATGAAGTACCGGCCTAATCGGTTCGCTCGCGGTTTGGCGGCCAACCATAAGACCGGGTTCCTGGGCGTGGTCACGCCCTCCTTGAACCTCTTCGCGGCGGTGGTGATTTCGGGAATGGAAGAGGAAGCCCGGCGCCACGGAAAACTTTTGACCCTCGCGACCCTGCCGGAAGGAACCATGGAAGAAAGGGAAATCATCCATACCCTCACCGAACCTCCGGTGGTGGACGGCCTTCTCTTTTTCACGCCCTCGCCCCAGATGGAAGGGCTGATCCGAACCTTGAACCAGCGTAAGTTTCCCATGGTGGTGGCCGGTGAAAAGCGTTTTGAATATCTCATGCCCACCATCACCCTCGACAACCTCAACGGAGGCAAGCAGGCGACCGAACATTTGATCCAAAAGGGCCACCGCCGCATCGGCTTCATTACCGGGCGGGAAGATATGAGCGATTCCTCGGACCGCGAGGAGGGCTACCGGCTGGCGCTGAAAGAGGCTGGGATCACCATCGATGAAAAACTCATTCTAAAGGGGGATTACACCATCCCCTCCGGAATCGAGGCCGCTGGAAAATTTCTGGAAATGTCCAATCCGCCTACCGCCATCTTCGCGGCGAACGATGCAATGGCCATTGGCGTCATGAAGACTCTGCAGAACCGGAAAAAGGAAGGTCTGTTCGCTCTGGTGGGCTTTGACGATCTGGAGATGGCTTCTTATGTGACTCCTACCCTGACCACTGTGGGCTATGACCCCCATGAATTGGG
>CAZGKT010000048.1:0-29354 GCA_964525605.1 uncultured bacterium | reverse complement strand
TACCCGAAATTCGTTCCCTATTTCCTGAAACTTCGCCTGCTCTCATCCCTGTTCGTCGCGGCCCTCTTTGCCTTCTTTTATAGTCGGTGGGGAGCCAAGTATGACCGTATCTGTTTCCTCCTTCTTCCCATGATCCCGCTCGGATTCATCACCTGGATGATTTACTCGACGGAAGGGGCCCTTTCCCCCTATTACGCCGGTTTGAATGTTGTTTTGGTGGCTTTCTGCCTGATCGTTCCTTGGACCTATCAAGAAACATCGATCGTCTGCATTGCCACGCTTGCCATCTATTTGGCCGCCTGTTGGGGACATGGCGGCGTTTCAGTAAGCGGTTTGTTTTTCAATAATCTTTATTTTTTATCCTTAACGACTGTTTTTGCGGTCGTCGGGACTTTCTTTACCTATCAGCTCCGCGTCCGCGAATTTACGAACCGCTATGAACTGGACCAGAACAGGAAAAAACTAGCCGAATCCAACCAAAAATTGATCGAACTGGACAAGATCAAGAGCCGGTTTTTCGCCAATATCAGCCACGAACTCCGGACGCCCTTGACGCTCATGCTCTCGCCCCTTCAGGCCCTGCGGATCCAGAAAAAACATCTTCTGGACGAGGAATCCCAGGACATCCTGGCCACGATGGAAAACAACGCCATGCGCCTGCTGAAATTGATCAACGACTTGCTGGACCTAGCCAAGCTGGAATCGGGCCGCATGGAGGTGCATAAGACGCCGGTGGATTTGGACAGGTTCCTGAAAGGCCTGGTCCAGTCCGTTCAGGGTACGGCGAAGGACAAGGGAATCCGCCTCACGGCCCGAGTCCACGATTCCCCGATTCAAGTGCTCTTGGACGCGAATAAATTTGAAAAAATCGTTTTGAACCTCCTCTTTAACGCCCTGAAATTCACCCCCGCCGGTGGCCGGGTGGAATTGACCATCGGTAAGGAAGGACCCCAATTAAACCTGGTCATCCAAGATTCAGGGATGGGTATATCCGAACATGACCTGCCCTTTATCTTCGACCGGTTCTGGCAAGCCGATTCCTCGGCCCAAAGGAAATACCAGGGTACGGGGATTGGATTAGCCCTCGTCAAGGAACTCACCGAAGCCATGGGAGGAACCGTGACGGCCCAAAGCCAGGTCGGGGTGGGAACCACCATGACAGTTCAAGTACCCTTCGAAGCGGCCCAGGGGTTATCCGCATCCCCCGAAAAACTTCAGGAAGCCCCCGCTTCCCCGAAAAAAGGGGAAGCTCAGCCTGAAGAGGAATGGCTGGCCAATCTTTACCGCCGGGCCGAGCTTTTCCCCACCCTGACCCCTCTCTCCGAATCGATGCGGCCGGAAAATTTTGGGGGAGGGCGCTTGCCCAAGGTACTGGTGGCGGACGACGAACCGGACATGCTGAGGTTTCTCAAATCCCAGTTGGAGAAGCATTACGAGGTTTTAGAAGCGGTGGATGGGAACCAGGCGGTGGAGAAAGCGAGGCAATACCTGCCGGACATGATTCTGTTGGACATGATGATGCCTGAAAAGGACGGCATCCAGGCCTGTCGCGAATTGAAGGCCCAGGTTTCCACCCAGGCCATTCCTGTTGTTTTATTGACCGCCCGGGCGGACGAGGACACCAAATACGCGGCGCTCAACGCGGGCGCGAACGATTTTTTGACCAAACCCTTTTCGACCACCGAACTCCACGTGCGGGTCAAAAACCTGATCGAATCCCACCAGTACCAGCGCGATTTGGCCCGCAAAAAAAGTGCACTGGAAATGACACTCGAACAATTAAAAGAAACAGAAGGACAATTGGTTCAAAATGAAAAGATGGCTTCCCTTGGACGTCTCAGCGCCGGTATTATTCATGAGATCAACAATCCCCTCAATTACGCCTCGCAAGCCCTTTACGTCTTGAAGGGGAAACAGGACCGCATCCCGGAGGAAGACCGGGCTAAATTCGTCGAGACCGTATCGGATATCGCGGAAGGCATGGACCGGGTCCAGCGCATCGTATCCGACCTGCGCAACTTCACGCACCCGAAGTCGGGCGGGGCCGTGGACCTGATCGACTTGAAGGATCTGGTGGCCAACGCGCTGAGGTTCCAGGGCCACGAGTTCAAGGACCAGATCAAGGTCGAGGTCGATGTGCCGGAAGGCCAGCAGGTTCTGGCCGACCGGAACAAGATGGTCCATGTTCTGGTGAATTTGATCCAAAATGCCGCGGATGCCATGCGGGAAAAAATTTACAAGGACGAGGAGCCCCTCCTTTCGATCCAGAGCCGCCCGGAGGGCGGGAAGGTTTTCATCTCGGTCCGGGACAACGGCGCTGGCATCGCCCCCTCGGATTTGGACAAGATTTACGATCCTTTCTTCACTACGAAGGATGTGGGCAAGGGGATGGGACTGGGTTTGAGCATTTGCTTCCGCATATTGCAGGAACAGGGCGGGAGGATTTCGGTGAAAAGCGAAAAGGGAAAATACACCGAATTTATCCTGGAATTGCCCGAAAAAGCGTAAAGGACATGGAAATGCCGACGAATTATTACGACTACAAAAAATTTTACATCCTCTATGTGGACGACGAGGAGAAGTCCCTGAAATATTTCAAGGAAACGTTCGGGGAAAAATTCTCGGTTTTAACCGCGCCCAACGCCTTTGAGGGTTACCAGCTCTTGAGGGAACACATGGCCCAAACCGCCATTCTCATGACCGACCAGCGGATGCCCGGGGAAAAGGGGATTCAGCTTCTGGAAAAAGCCCGGCTCTTGAAGCCTCAAATCCTTCGCATCATGGTGACGGCCTATTCGGACCTGGAAACCGCCATCGAATCGGTGAACACAGGCGCCATTTATAAGTACATCACGAAGCCCTGGGATATTCCCCAATTGGAGGTCACCCTGCAGCGCGGCCTGGAATTTTTCATCGTCCAAAGCGAGCGGGACCAATTGCTTCGGGAAAAAATGTCCACCCTTTACAACGTCATGCTGACCGACCGGATCTTAAGCCTGGGCATCCTCGCGGTGGGTTTGAGCCACCACCTTCGCAACTCCCTGGTGGCCGTGAAAACCTTTTTAGACCTGGCGCCTACAAAACTAAAAGAAGAACATCTGGAAATCGAACAAATGCGAAATCCGGACTTTTGGAAGGACTATTACCAAAAAGTTCAAGTCCAAATGGATAAGGTGGTCGGCCTTTTGAGCGACTTGTGGGAATCCTCCGAGAAACCATCCCTCGAATTCCAGGATAAAGTGAATATCCGTCAGGTTCTGGAACAGGCCGTCTTAAATGTGAAGGAGGACTTGGACCTAAAGAAAATCGGGGTCCAAAATGAAATCCCCGCTTCCCTCCCGGAAATCCGGGTGGACGCGAAAAAGTTTCAGCGTCTTTTCGAGCTTTTGTTAAAAGAGGAGACGGCTTCCCTCAGCCCCGGCGGCAAGATGAAATGGGCCGCCCTTGCCATCGGACCCAAGGAAGGGCCCGCGGAAATTCAGATAGAACTCGAGGACGATGGCCCCGGTTTGTCTCAGGACGCCCTTCAATCCCTTTTTGATCCCTTTTTCGTGAGAAGCGGCAAGCCCAATGAATTCGGCATATATCTGATGACCTGTTTCTTCATCATTTACCATCATGGGGGCCGGATCAAAGCGCGGAGTGAAAAAGGGAGGGGCAATATCTTTACGATGACGTTTCCCCTCAACCCGGCCCTTAAGCCCAAAGAGGCCGAAGAAAGAGATTTCATCAGCAAAATACTTATCAATGAGGCGATGTGGGAAAAATTGATTTCCGGAGGCTGACCTTCGAAAGGCAGACGGGTTTCAGCTTTTCCGGGCGACTCCGGCGCGGGTGATGTACCTTTGAAGGGTCCGAGGGCTCACTTCCAAAAGGGAGGCGAGCCGCTGCCTGGTCAAATTCGAATGACCGCAAATAATCCGCACAAATAATTTATAAAATTCTTTCCGGGCCTGATAAAGCGTGGTCTGACTTTCCATGCCGTTTTGGGTCAGGGTTTCGATAAAGGGGGCCAGGGAAACGTGCCTGATTTTAACCGCCTGTTTTCCCGATAGGTAATCCTGAATCTTCTGGGCGAGGGAAGCCAATTCCATTTGGGCCGAAAGCACATCCACAACCCCGGATTTCATGGCTGAAACCACGGACTTCAAATCCGGGTTTTTGAAAATGGCCACCTTGACGCTTTCGGGCTGTAATTGACAAAAGGAATTAAAATCAAGTGAACCTTGGGTGGAAAAAAGGTCCCATTGCAAAAGAAGCAGGTCGAATCTTATCAAGCTAAAAGGTTCCAATGCCTCTTCGGGCCTATGGATTGAATAAATTTCTCCCAAAGGCAGGCAAACCGATTCAAGAGCGTTCAGGAAAACCGGGTCTTCATGAAGAATCAATATTTGTTTTTTATCCTGGCTCATCCGCGATCCTCCTTATTCGACATTCCATAGATACCAGATTTCCTCATCCAAAAGGTAGGCCTTTCGACGGATTAAAGATCTTCCTGCTTTTCCCAGCTATTTCCGGAAGGAAAACAGGCGGAAAATACGGTCCCCTGCCCCTTTTTGCTCTTGGCCTTCAGGACCCCCCCATAATTCTCCACGACCCTTCGGCAAATATACAATCCGAGACCTGTCCCCCCGGATTTGGTCGTGAAAAAGGGATCAAAAATCTTTTCGATTTCCTTGGAGTCGATTCCCTTTCCGTCATCCTTGACCATCAGGCAGATTCCGTCGTTTTTCCTTTCTTTCCCCCGTGCAAACCTTTTCGCAGTGATTTCAATCGCGCCTTTTTCTCCCAAGGCCGCAAGAGCGTTTTTGAGCAGGTTCACCGCCAAACTTTCAAATTGGACCTGCTCCATCCTCAGTTTTAACCCCGGCTCAATCCTGATTTTGATTTGTATTTTTTTTCGGCCCAAGGAGGGTCGTATCAACTGGTGGATTCGTTCGAGTGTTTCCTCTAAATCGACCTCCGCCGGTTTTTCGCCGCGAACCAGCGCGAATTTCAGGCTCTGATCCGTTAAAAAAACCAGGCGGTCCAGTTCCTTTAACATGAGCGCCTGGAATGAATTCATGAAGTCGCTGTTGTTCTTTTTCTGGGGCAGTAATTGAAGCAAAGTGCTCAAAGCCGTCAGAGGATTGCGAATTTCATGAAAAACGCCTGCGGATAGAAAACCAAGGGATGATTGGCGCTCGGATCTTTCCAACATTTTCCAAAGCCGTTGGTTTTCCAAAAGGATCCCCAATATCTTCGAAAGGTATAACAATAATATTTGTTGGGAAGGCCCCCCCGATTGGGCTCGGCTCCCATTCTTATCCACCGCAATACAACCGGCCCATTCCTCCCCGCATAAAACCGGGAAAAAATGAGAAAGTTCCTGCCGTTCGAAAACCTTCCCACGAGTCGTATTCAGGTTTTTTTCAATGCAACGGTAAGTGGGGCTCGAACACCCTATTTTGACCGGGGTCCCCGCCCTGTTTCCGACCAATCCCCTAGGGGTATTTCGAAGATAATAAATGGGAGAAAATCGGAATTGCTTCTCAAAATAACGGCTAATGGGGCCCAGGTTGATATCGGCCTCCGTTCCGTCTTTCCATACGACAGAAGGGAGGGGCGGGACCGTATGATGCTTCAAATCTTTATTATTCACCATGAGATCATCATAGGTCCTTATAACCTAATCGGCTTTCACGCCTCGTTTTAACAATTTGGTGGTATTCGCCCTCTAAGTCCAATTCTTTCAATTTCCAAATCAAGGTATTGCGATGCAGCCCCAAGGCCGAGGCTGTACGGGTTTGATTTCCCCGCGTTTGTTCAAGAATTTTACGGATATAGTGTTTTTCAAAGTTCCGCCGGACTTTTTTTAAGGAAATTTTGGCTTCCTGGGGGGTGGAAGCCGTACCGATATGTTTCACCAGAAGATCGAGGGGCACATCTTCCAGGCTCAGGGTTTCATTTTTCGAGAAAAAGACCATCATTTCCAGGACCGTCTCCATTTCGGGAAGGTTTCCCGGCCAGGGATAATGGATCAGGAACTGATTCGCTTCTTTTTGAAGTGTCTTGCCGGGCTTGCCCGCCCTGAGGCTTGCTCTTTTCAGGATGTGACGGATGAGTTCGGATAGATCTTCCTTTCTTTCTTTCAGTGCAGGGACCGTCAGGGAGGTGGCATTCAATATTTTATAAAGAACCGGGCGAAGGGAAAGAGAAGGCTTGGGGGGAGACGGGTCTGTTTCCATGGACGCGATAATCCGGGCATCTAATGTTTGGACCGTATGGGTGTCCAGTCGATTAAAGCGTTTTTCCGATAGGACCTTCGCCAACTTTTCCTGGGTAGGGGCAGGCATGGAATCAATGTGGTCGAGGAAAAGAATTCCGCCTTGGGCAAATTCCAATTTCCCGGTCTGGGGCTGGTTACCTTTCGAATGGTTTCCTTCGCATCCGAAGAGTTCGACATCCCACTGCCGTCTCGGAACGGAAAAACAATCCAGCCGGACGAAGGGGCTTTTGGCCCTAGAGCTTAAAAGATGAATTTCCCGGGCCACCTCCTCCTGGGCGCATCCCATTTTGCCCGACAGAAGCGTGGGTAAATCCTGAGAGGCGATTTTTTCAATTTTTTGGCGTAATTCCCGCATGACCGGACTGGTACCCAAAAATAGAAAACTGAATTCTTTTTGGCGTTCCTCGTGGAAATAACGAATTTCTCGTTCCAGTTCCCTTTTTCGGAGCGTGCGGTCGAGAATCGCGTAAAGATCCTCGAGTTTATAGGGCTTGGTCACATAGTCAAACGCGCCCAGTTTCATGGCCTCGAGGGCCGTATTCACCCCTTGAAGCGCGGTGACCATGAGAATGTCCAGCGTCTCATCCCGCCGTTTGATTTGCTTTAACAGGTCCAAGCCCGACCCATCGGGAAGAAGAATGTCCAGGAGGCAGAGATCATATTCGCGAAGTTTGATCGCCTTCAAGGCGGACTTGATGTCTTCGGCGAAGGTTAATTCGTATTTATCCTGAAGCGCCAAGCGAAACGACTCCCGGACGCTTTCCTCGTCGTCCACAATGAGAAGGTGAGCTCGCAAGTATAAATCCTTTTCTTGAAATGAAATCCCGTTAGAAATACTATACGATTTATTATGCAGTTTTAAAAGTCTCTTGAAATCCCCTTTATGGAGAGCAAGGGAACTCACAATTGAATTCGGATTGTTGGGCGTGCAACTTTCCAATGTCCACACCCTCGATAAGGTGAATTTTGGAAATAGAGGGGATACGTCGAATCAATCGCGTAGTTTGAGTGTCACCGCGCATCATTTCGGCACTTTGTGGCACCCGCACATTGCTCGGCGGCCAAGAAGCCGGGGCAAATTAAAAAACCCAAGTCCTGACGGACTCGGGTTCGTTTTTTGGTAGCCCCACGGGGAATCGAACCCCGATTTAATGGCTGAGAACCATCCGTCCTAACCGTTAGACGATGGGGCCGTACCGTTCACGCGTAAAACGATCAAATGTCTACAAAGAGGGATGGATTTTAGGAAAATCCACCTGAACTATCAACCAGGAATTTCCACGCCGAACTAGGGGTTGGAGGGCAACGGCGCGAAGACGCTCTTAAGCGTGACCACCTTGCCAAAACCTTCCAGGTCTTTCTGCAAACCTTCGGGTCCGCAAACAACCAGCACCCAGTTTTTTTGAGTCAGGATATCACTCGCGGCTTGAGCGGCCTGATCCCGGGTGACCGCCTTGATCTTGTCCCTGTAATTCGCGAGGTAATCGTCCGGATAGGCGTTGAAGGCCAACGATCCTTCGTAGTTTGCCAAATTGAATGAGGACTCGAAGTTGTAGGCGTATTCCTCGATCATTCCCTTCCGCGCGGAGGCCATTTCCGCTTCGGTCGGACCCTCCTTGGCGTATAGGGCCAACTGGTCAAACATAACGCTGAGATATTCTTTGACCGAGTCCGGCCGGGTTCCGCCCACCACTTGGAAGGGACCCGTGATGTTGTAGGGCAAGAAATAGCTATCCACGAAATAAGCCAATCCCCTGTTCGATCGAATTTCCCTCATCAAGCGGGAGGTAAAACCCGAACCGCCCAGGACATAATTGGCGACCTGGAGCGGGATATCGCGCGCATCATGGCGTTTTAAACCAGGCAATCCAAAACGGATGAAAACCTGGGTCACATCCTTGGGAAAAAAGTAAATCGTGGGGCCCAGCGGGGCCGCGTCGGCAAAGGCGGAAGTTTTGGACTGGGCCTTCCATCCCTGGAATAAGTTTTCCAGTTTGGCCGAAACCGTATCCTCGTCGAACTTCCCCGTAATCACGAGGAGGGATCCTTGAGGCCCGAAACGGGCGTGGTAAAAACCTTTCACATCTTGGGGATTCAGCTTTTTAACCGTCGCAGGACTTCCCCACCGTCCATAAGGAGAGTGGCCGAAGAGGCTCCTGGTAAAAAGAACCCGGGTGATGGCATCGGGCGTATCTTCAACCCGTTTCAAATCATCCGCCTGGTCCAATTGGTCGGTCGCCAGGCGTAGCGCGTCAAAGCCCGGATGCCGGATGAGGTCGGCGAAATATCCCAGCGCCTCAGGCAGGTTTTCGGAAAGACAGCTGAAAGTCGCGTTGAAATCTTCCGTTTCGCTGACACAGCCCATGGAAATGGCTTTATCTTCCAAAGCCGCGTCGAAGGCCGCCGGTTTTAATCGTCCCGCGCCCCCGTTGCGCAGGGCGTCAACCGTCAATGCCGCCAGGCCCTCCTTACCCGCCGGATCGGAAACATTGCCTCCGGGGATACGGAGGGAACCCGACACGAGGGGAAGCCGGTCATCATGCAGGAACAAAACTTTCAAACCGCAGGAAAGTGTTTTGAAATGAAAAGCGGGAACCACGATATCCAAGGGTGTCTCGGGTGGAAATTGGGGCGGGTTGGCTAAGGCGATACCTACCGTCAACACAAAGCCACAAAGCCACAAAGAAAATAACACTCCAAAGATTGGACGCATGCCGAATGTTGTTTTCATGGTTTGCTCCTTTCAAGGTAGGCGGTTGTTCGATTGGTGCTCATCAGGTAATTGACCACCGCCTGCCGGATATCATTGGAGGTAACTGAACGAACCATGTCGATGTACTTGGCCAAATAGCGCCAATCGCCGTGCACGGCCTGGTTATAAGCCAAATCGGTGGCAAGCCCCGAGGGGCTGGTTTTGCCCCAGAGGAAGGATGATTCGGATCCCCGGCGGGCACGATCCAGTTCTTCCTGGGTAACGCCCTTCTTCTGGATGGAGGCGATTTCAGCGTCGATCGCCGAAATAATCTTCTCTTCTTTTTGTCCCGCGGCAGGGTTGAACTGCAGAACCATCAAGTCGGGATTGCGGTCACCCGGATAGCCGGTCGAAGCGCTGATGGAGGTTACAAGCTTTTTCCCCAGCTCCAGGTTCTTCACCAGCCGAGAAGTGTTTCCGCTGGTCAAGATGTCGCAAAGCACATCCAGCGTTACGGAATCTTTATGCGGAAAATTGGGGATATGCCAGCCCATCATCACCATGGGATCGGCGTCAAAAGTGACCCTCACCGTCTTGGGCCCCTGTTGGGGCGGTTCCTGGGTCCAGGCCTGTTTCAGGGGAGGCACATCCGGGTTGGGCACCTGGCCGATGGTTTTCTCGAATAGGGGCAGAATTTCATCCGCCTTCACCCCGCCCACGACGGCTAAAACTCCCCGGTCCGGGCGGTAAGAACTTCGATAAAATTGTACCGCGTCGGGTCGCATGAGTTTGTGGATATCGCCCATCCAGCCGATGGCCGGATCTTTGTAGGGGCTGGCGGAAAAAGCAGTGGATTCCAGCGCTTCCTCCAACTTTCCATCGGGGCTGGATTCGGTGCGCCAGCGCCTTTCCTGGGCCACCACGTCCCGCTCGGAATAGAACTCGCGGAAAACCGGATGGGTCAGGCGGTCCTGCTCGATGGTCGCGTAAAGGGCCACCTTGTTGGCGGGCAATGTAACGGTGTAGTTCGTGGCGTCCTGGCTGGTCCAGGCGTTGAGGCTCTGGCCTCCGTTCTGGGTATAGATGGAATCCAGTTCATCCTTCACCACCCACTGGCGATCTTCCAATTGCAGTTTTTTCATTTCCGATGCCAGCTCTTTCAGGCGGTCCGCCGAAGGTTCCAACTTGGCGTTTTCATCATTCATTTCCTGCGCGACTTTATCTTGCGCTTCGAGGATGGGTTTTTCTTTAGTGTAATCCTTAGCCCCGATGGTTTCGGTGCCTTTGAACATCATGTGCTCCAGCATGTGGGGCAGGCCCGTCTTGCCCTTGGGCGCATCCTGTGCCCCAACCGGCTGCATATAGGAGAAAGAAACCACTGGAATACCAGGTTCTTCCACCACAAGCACTTTGAGTCCGTTACTGAGGGTTTTTTCGATAACCGGCAGGTTCATTTCAGGTGAAGCTTGACCGGCGAGGGGTGCGGGTGAAGAAGAAACATCCGCGAAGGCTGAGGCCACGAAGAACCCGAGGAAAGACAAAAAAAATGCGGGAAAGCTGAATTTACCCAAGGACTGGACCATGTATTCCCCTTTGTTTTTTTATTAGGGGGCAAATTATAGCCGAATCACGGGAGGGAATCCTACGGATTAGGGGGGAAAGAGTCCTTTCCTGCCTTAACATCCAGTTGTTTCCGTCGTTCCGATTCAATTTCCTCGGCAACCGAATAAACCACTTCTTCGTACCATTTTTCAATGCCTATATTCAATGCAAGGCTTGCGGGTATGTTTTCTAGGTTTTGATCCATTTTCCCTCCCAACAAATCTTCAATGTTTTTAAAGTGACAAACTTTAGGTCAATGAACCACTGCCAGTTTGAGTGTCTGTCGGGCAACCCGGTTGCCTGACGCATCCTTAAGTTCCACAACCGCCAGATAAATACCGCTGGCCACATTAACAGCGGACCAAACCGCCTGGCTTTGGCCCGCCTGTCCTGTAACATCGGCCACCCTCTCCCCCGACATGTCATAAATTTGAACTTGGAGGGTCAGTCCGCCCTGGGACGAAACGAACAAAGTCGTTGCCCCTATCCCCTTGAGAATGTTGGGACGGGCTGAAACAAGCCTCGTGGGACCGCCCTGATCCATGACGGTCACTTCCTTGTTGATGGTTTGCTCCCCACCCAGGCCATCCAACCAGTGAGCCGAAATCAAATACCTTCCGGAGGTCACCACCCCCCCCGCGTCATCCCTTCCGTTCCATGAAAGGATCACCGTTCCGCCCTGAGTGTCCGTAATCGTGAGCACCGTCCCCACCGGAAGATTGGCGGAATAGGGATTAAAGGTTTCCGCCGAAAGGGCGAGCCCCGCCATCTGAACGCTCACGGGAGCATTCAGGGTAGCGTAAAGATTTCGAACTACTTCCCCGGCCTCGTTGAACACCTCTACGGAAACCTTCGAGTAAGTCCGATTCACGATCACCTGAAGTTTCGTGGTGGTCACGACGCCGAGCGAGTCAATGTTCGTGGCCTGAACATGGTAGGTTCCGTTGGTGGCGGGCGTTCCCGCGTTCGTGGACCCGTTCCATTGTCCCATCAATACCCCGTCAAAATAAATTTTAACCACATCGGCCGCCGTCTGAATAACGGAAACCGGCGACTGCAGAGACTGCACAGGCTGGGTCATCTCGGTCACCGGGAAACTGTAGATCAATTCTCCGGCTTCGTTATAAACGTCCAATTTGACGACATATTGTCCGAAGGCCAGAACCGTGGCGGCGGCCGACAGTGTGGGAAGGGACGGCGCGGAAAAAACCGCGGTGTTCACCAGTTGATCCCCGTTCGGAAGGAAATTATTCAAGACCGCCCCATAGATAAAAGGATAAGTTCCAGCCGATAGGGCGGGCAGGGTCCAGGTGAGGGTAGAACCCGTCTGGACAGGAATGGCACCGGCGGGGCTTTGAACAAAGCTTTTAAAAGTGACACCGGGAGGAAGCGCATCGTTGATGACCGATCCAGCCGGGATGGAAACAGGCAAGACCAGATCGATAGTAAAATCCACCAAGTCACCGGACGTGGCGGTATTTTTTGACGCTTGTTTGGTCAGCAAATAAACGGGGGTGGGGCTATAAGTCAAGGTGGGCGTTACCGTCCAGGTGGGAGTCGGGGTCCATGTGGGGGTCCAAGTCAGGGTCCAGGTAAAGGTATTGGTCGATGTCCAGGTGGGAGTATTGGTTCGGGTACTCGTCGGGCTGTTGGTCGGGGTATTCGTCGGGGTGGCTGTAAAGGTGTTCGTGGGAGTTGGAGTCGGGGTCAGGGTAAAGGTGTTGGTCGGTGTCACTGATGGAGTAGACGTCCAAGTGATCGTTGGGGTTTGAGTGGGGGTGTGGGTGGGGGTCACGGTAAAGGTATTCGTGGGGGTAAGGGTTGGCGTTTGGGTAAAGGTGTGGGTCAATGTCTGGGTAGGGGTGTAGGTCCAGGTAACCGTGGGGGTGTTGGTCTGTGTTAGGGTCGGGGTATAGGTGGGAGTCGCCGTGAAAGTGTTCGTGGGTGTGGGGGTCGGTGTCTGGGTAAAAGTAAAAACAGGAGTCCAGGTAGGGTTTGAGTGTTCGTCACCGTAAAAGTATTGATCGGAGTTTTGGTAGGGGTCGGCGTGAAAGTATTCGTGGGAGTAACGGTGGGGGTTGGGGTATTGGTGACCGTATAGGTATTCGTGGGTGTCCAGGTTGGGGTCACGGTCGGAGTGTCGGTCGGCGTGTTGGTAGGAGTCGGTGTATTCGTGACCGTATAGGTATTGGTCGGAGTCTGGGTAGGAGTCTGCGTGAAAGTATTGGTGGGAGTAACGGTGGGGGTTGGGGTGTTGGTGACCGTGTAGGTATTCGTGGGTGTCCAGGTGGGGGTTACGGTCGGAGTGTCGGTCGGCGTGTTGGTGGGGGTCGGGGTGTAGGTGAAAGTGGATGTGTTGGTTGGGGTTTTGGTAGGTGTAGTCGTCGGGGTGGAGGTGGGAGTGCGAGTATTCGTGATGGTGGGGGACGGAGTACAGGTATATCCAAGAATATTAGTGACGGGATTGGAGGTCAGAACCCCTTGCGTCAAATAACACGTTAGAAGATCGGTTTCACCGGCCTGGTTCACGATCACTTCATCGCAGGAACCATGCGGCAAAGATCCGACCGTCACGTAAAAAGAAAGAGAACCCGAAGCGCCAGGAGCCAGGTAGCCGATATCCCAACTCACGATATTTCCGGTCACGAAAGTCTCGGGCATGTAGGGTGTACTGGCCTGAGAGCCGGATACATATCCCGTGCCTGTCGGGATCGTGTCATAAATCACCACCCCATCGTCGTAGGAAGAACCGGTGTTTTTATAGTTCAGGGTATAGGTGATGGTCTGCCCTTCGCTGACTTCCCCGGTCGGACTATTGGTTTTAGTCAGGGTGACGGAAGCTGGAGCGCAGGACGTCCAAGTGGGGCAGTCGAAGTAACCCCATCCGTAGTGGCCGCCTTGATTGCAATTGTACATGGTGGCTTCAATGGTGATTTGTTGGCCGGCGTATTGGCACAAATTGATATCGTAGGGAGTCCAGGGAAAAACTCCCCAGCTTGTGTTTGGGGTGGAGGTATTGGGATTCAGTTTGCACAGGGTGGCATTCCCGTAGGTCCCGGCATTGTTGTCCGTCAGGCCGTCAACCTGAACCAATCCACTCCCCACAAGATAGGTCCAGTTGATCAGAATATCGTCAAGGATCGGATTCGTGGCGGGTTGAGCGGCGCAATTGGCCGCGCCCAGGAGCACTCGAACCTCAAAGTAGGCATCCCCGTTTTCATCATTGCCTTGCCCGGTGATGAACTGTTCATAATGGTAATTCTCGAACACCCCTGCCAAATCGAAGGTGAGACATGTGTTTCCATCGGTGGGAACCGTGGCGGTTTGGCAAACTCGGGCCCAATCCTGGTTGTTTCCGTCACCATGGCCGGAAAAAAGCTGCACTGCGGAAGTTTGGTTAAACGGAGCAGCCGAAGGAACCATGGTCAGTAAACCATTGGAGTTCGGGGCGTATCCCGGCGCGGTCTGGCCTGGATAAACCGTGGTGTTGGTCACCTGCAAAACCTGACCGATACAATTATAGTTGGGACCGCCGGGGTTGTTGTTGGCTCCGTTCAACCCACCCGCAGTCGCCGTGACTCCCGCGTTGACGACCGAAGACCAATCGGTCAGCCCGTTGGTAAAACAGCCGTTGGGCCAAACCTGCGCCGATGTATTTGACGGACCGGCCATGACCAAAAAAACCACAGCCAGGAATAAGAAGATGGAGCGGGCGAAAGGGTGAAACTGAAATGTTCCAGCACGAAAGCTTCGGGGACAGGACCCCTTTCGCAATCGGTTAAATGAATAATAAAAACTATCAAAGGTGATTTCCGTTTCGACGGAAATCCTTTTATGAAACCACTGAGCTGTCATTCAACATCCTCGAACCGACTTCAATCGGTTTCAGAAACACTTTTATCGATTTTTTCCTTACCCGAGCAGGAACAAGAAATTCAACAAATAGTTTTTTACTTAAAGTAAGCTTACCCGTTAATTTTTTTTTATTCGGTAAAGATGCGGTATAGAAGCGGTAAAGAACTCATAACGATATGAGCTGGATTGGGATTAAAAATATTTTTGGGAAGAATTGATTTTCCGAAAAAACGAAACCGGTTACGGTTTATTAATTTACGTTAAACCATTTTCGTGAGTCTTTAAAAATAAATTCGAGTGTTTGGAAATATTATTTCGGGAGTCAACAAATAAGCTTAACCACCAAAAGTCCAGTTTCTAATTTTTTGCCGGAACCAATTTGTAACCGACTTGGGGCACTGTTGAGATTCTTTTTCCTTCAGTCCCCAGTTTGGCCCGCAAGTGCCCGACATGAACATCCACCACCTTGGGCACTATGTTCGTGGAAGGACCCCAGGCCATCCTAACAATTTCTTCCCGCGTCAATGATTTTCCCGGATTGGCCAAAAAGACCCGAAGAATGTCAAACTCTCTTAGCGTCAACTGGATCGGCGAATCCGAACACCAGGCCTCATGGGATGCGATGGATAATCTTATTTTTCCGGAGAGAATTTGTTCGTCCTTGGTCATCAGGGGGTCCCGTCTCCTCAAGATCGCCCGGGCACGTGCCAGGAATTCCCTTTCGTTAAAGGGCTTGGAAAGGTAATCCTCCGCGCCAGCCTCCAAACCCCTCACCGTGTCCTCGGAGGAACCCAGGGCCGTCAGTATGAAGATGGGGATCTGCCCCCTCGCAGAATCCTTTTTAATACGGGCACAAAGCTCCAACCCGTCCATATCGGGAAGTCCCAGATCCAGTATCAGGAGATCGAACGCTTCCTTTTGAAGCATGTCCCAACCTTCCATGGCTCTCGAAACCGTCGTAACCTTGTACCCCTCCTTCAAAAAAAGATCACGGGTCAAAGTGGATACGGACGGGTCATCTTCAATCATAAGTATCGAAGGCTGCCTCATGGTTTCTCTCCTCCTAAATTCCGCATCGCAGTCGAATAGTCCGTCCCCATCGGCCTGGAAACTTTTCATATTCTAAGGTTCATGTCCGCCTGGGTTGTTTGGGAAGGATCACTTTAAAAGAACTTCCCTTTCCCAGGACGCTTTCAACAATCACCCGACCCCCATGGGCCTCCGTCAAACCCCTGACGATCGTCAATCCCAGCCCGCTTCCCTGACGAGCCGGAATCCCGGGCGGCTGGTGGACTCTGTAAAATTTGTCGAAAATAAGCTGGTGATGCATGGAATCAATGCCAATACCCGTATCCCGGACTTCCAAAATAAAATCACCATCCTCCTCCGATAGAAGGACATCCACCTCGCCCTGGGGGGTGAATTTCAGGGCGTTGGAAAGTAGGTTCAGCACGATTTGGCGAAACATCGTTACGTCCGCGACCAGGGAGATGTACTGGTTCTTTTTCACCAGGGTCAACTTGACCCCATTCTCAGCGGCCTGGGGCTGGTAAAGGGTCACCAGTTCCTTGACGTGGGCGAATACATCCACCGGCTCCGGATAGGGGTCAACCTTCGCCGCCTCGATGCGGGCCGTCGTTAAAAGATTGTTGATGAAGGCTGTTAAATGGGCCGTGCTATTGGAGACCATGAGAAGGTATTCCGATTGTTTTTCCGTCAGAGGTCCTGCGTCCCCGGCCTGTAAATAATTGATGGCGCTGCGGATCGCATGGAGGGGCGTGCCCAGGTCGTGGGTGACACCCGCCATGAAATCCCTTTTCATTTCATCCAGTTCCTTGAGTTGCACCACCATGGCATTAAAGTCACGGGCAAGGTCTCCGATCTCGTCATTGCGGCTCACTCCCACCAGGGAATTCAACTGGCCCGACCGAACCAAATGGGTCCCCTCCTTTATTTTTCGCAAGGGCGCGGCCATTTGGCGGCCCAGGGTTACGGACACCAGAAGCCCCACCAGTAAGGCGGCCACCCCCGCCTCCAGTTCCAAATGCAGCCATTTTTCTGTCTGCTCCTCTAAATCCTTTTCCATAGCCGACAGGGAATAACCCAGCCAAACGCGCCCCCTCAATCCATTCACCGACTGAACCAACGCTGACCATTCAATGGCTTCCAGGCCATTACCAAGCCGGCGCTGAACCGGGGAATGGGGTGGACTGGATTTCGTATCACTTGAAAGGTCGACTAGCTTTTGGTATTCGGGGGGCAACACTACGGGTTTTCCAGCGGTCGGGTTGGAATAGGCAACGTAGGCGACCGTGGGATTCTTCACGACGGATTTCATGAAGTTCAAGACCGCCACATCCTCGTGTTGAATCAGTGACTCATTGACGGCCAGCGCAAAATCGGAAATTTCCTGGGCCTGGCTCAACTTCGCCTGGCGAAGGTAAAGAAAACGGGAACCTTCATAAACGAGAATAAAACTAACCAGAAGGGCTACCACGACCACACCGCTATGGCTGAGGAAAAACCGGGTTGTCAGTTTCATTTCTTCCCTTCTTCCATCTTGACCCGGGTCAGGTTGTTCAATGCGTTCACATTGAGAGGATCGATCTGAAGGACCTCTTCCCAGTCTGCCATGGCCGCTTCCGTATCCCCATCGGCGTAGGCTTTAAGACCCCTTTGCATCAGCGACTGAACTTGGCTTTTTTGCGTTTCCGTTAAGTTAGGAGCGGATTGGGATACCGCGTTGGCCGATAAATTTTCGCGGGCCAGGCTGTTGGCCGGATCAGCCTTTAACATTTCCCGCCAAGCCTCCCGAGCCAGGTCCAAGCGGCCCTTGCTTCGGAAAATTTCCGCCTCCGCCGCCAATTGCTGAATTTTTTTATTTTCTCGATCATTGGCCGAGCCCTTATTAAGTGAAAAAGCCTTCGAGACAAATTGAAGAAATACATCCTCCGGATAGAGCGCCAGGGCTTCTCTTATTTTTTTCAAAGCCAACCTGTTTTCATTGTTTTTGACGAGTTTGACCGATTGTTCCAACAAGTCCCTCACTCGGGGATCCCCCAGGGCCCCTTGGGTGAGGGCTTTCTTCATCCGATCCCGGGCATTGGAATATTTTTGTTCACCGGGCGCCAAAGCCAGAGCCCATTCATAATCACGCTTGGCTTCCCCGAAATTGCCCTGTCCTTCGTCCAGAAGCCCTTCCTGGTAATAGGCTTCCGCCCTTTGGAGGTTGTATTCCTTCAAGGCTTCCGCCCGGCCTTGAAGTACCTTTGGATCACTTGGCTGGAGGAGCGAAGCTTGCTGGTAATACCAAAACGCCTCTTTCCACTTTAGGTTTTGGGAAGCTTGTTGTCCTTTGTATATCAAATCGTTGAGTACCTTTTCTTCCCTCGTGGTGTTTCCCCAAGAGAACCCCACTTCCAATAGATGGCTTCCGGGAAGTCCCACTCCGTCCAGTGAAGGCGCCTGGTTCCAGGAAAACTGGTAGGCGTAATCAATGCTCAATCCATCGTTCTGCCAGCCGAATCCCGCCACTCCCATATTGGCGTCACCCCCAGCTCGGACGGAGACGCCCCAGCGGGTGAATTTCCATTCGACCCCGCCCTGGGTATCCCCTGAATCACCGCTCCAGGACTGGGAAAGGGTGAAGACCACCCGGTCCTCACCCACCGGAGGCCGGACCGCCACTCCATATCGAATCAACAGGGGAATCTCATCCACCCCCACCACACCCAGGTTGGGCTGGTTCAGGTTCTCGGCGGAAATCGCAAGGGTTCCCCAGGTGAAAAGGTCATAAAGGGCGCCGGCTCCTACTGAAAAAGCCCCCGCCGAAACATTCGCGGGATTCACCCCGGCCAGGGGAGCCAAAAGAGTGAATTGCTGACGCAGGTAGGACAGATCAATACCCAGCCGTAGGGGATGAAGAAAAGAACTGGCTTCAAAACTTTTTCCGAAGGCCACCTGCAACCGGTCCTGCCCCAGGGTGTTGGAACCGAAATGGTCCAGTGAAAAACCAATCCCATCGCCGGAATCCATTGGAAAAACCGCCGAAAGGTTCCCCGTGGAAAGATTATCCCCCTCGATCCCGGGAAAGAGGTTTTCATACCTCGCGGAGACCTTGAAAAGACCCAAATCGCCTAAACCCGCGGGGTTAAAGGCCAGGCTGGAAGTACCCTCCGGCAGGGCGACCCCGTTCCCCCCCAGGGCGGCTTCACGGGGGGGCGTGCTGAAATCCAAAAACGCCGATTGAGCGCTCAATACAATCGGGGTCGCCGCCGAGAAACAGAAGCAAAGTTGAAAATAAAAAAACATCTTCTTGCGAAGTGGAAAGGGTAGCCATCGTGGCGATGTTGCGGCCCATGGGCTAAAATGTTTTCTTTTCATCGCATCACAGTGATGGTTCCCCGCCTCACCACTCCATCCGATTCAAGGAGATAAAGATACACTCCCGAGGTCACCCCATTTCCCTCGTTATCTTTTCCGTCCCATTGAACTTCTGAACCCGCGGTGAAATTCGAAGCCCGCACTTGCCGCCTCCTCAGGTCGGCGATCAAAAGCCTTCCCGACCCATGGCCCACCGGCAATAGGAAATGGGTTACGGTATTTGTGGCCATTTGGGGTGTAAAAGGATTGGGCCAAACCCTAACGCCCGGGGGAGGAGTCGGGGTGAAAGTAGGTGAACCCAAGGGCGTTGGACTAAGAGTTGGAGCGAAGGTCAACGTTGGAGTGGGAGTATCGGTAAGGGTTTGCGTTTTTGTCATGGACGGGGTAAAGGTGGGACTTTGGAAAACGGTGGGTGAAGGGGTCTGGGTTGGAGTGAAAGTCTTCGTGAGGCTGTTGGTCTGGGTAAAAGTAAAGGAGGGAGTGAGGGTATGGGTGGGAGTCAAAGTGGCCATCGGTGTAAAAACCGGGGTTAAGGTGGGATAGGGGGTAAAGGAGTCATCGAAACATACATTGTTGAAAACAGCCGTGGTGGGTTGGCTGACGCTCCCGCTCCAAACGAACAAACCGCAGGCCAGGGTGCTTCCCGCGGAAAACTCCGAATCCGACGTCAGATCCAAAGCCGGGAGTAGAGTCCAAGTGCTGCCGTTCGTTGAGACCGCGGGATATAAAACATTTCCTGAATTCTGAATCCTGAGCCAATAGGGAAGAGAACTGGTACCTGAATCCAGTTGAGTGAGAGGCTCATCATTGGTCCTAGCCCCGAATTGATACTGGTTGATTCCCGAGTTTCCCACCCAAAGGAGGCCACCATCCGGGCCGGAATCGGTTTTACCGCGGATAAAAATACCCACCGCAGTGTCCATCACATTGTGACCCGTCACATTCATGATTTTCGCAACAAGTTGGCCATTTCCAATAAATGTCGTTAAATCCGCATACCCATTTTCATAATCCTGTCCGAACACATCGGTTCCCGTACCTATTACGGTATAAGCTTGGCTGAGTGAGGAAAAAGTAGCGCTTCCGGACCCGTCTCCCCAAGCGGTGGGGGTGAGGGCAGGATTGTTCGGGCACTGGGCCCAAACAAAAAGAGGAGTTAACAACTCCATCCCAAGGAAACAAATAAATTTCAATCGGAAGGACTTCAATCCCTCACGCCTAACAACACCCATTTAAGGAGCCTCAAACTTAGGATTGGCAAGGATCACAGAACCCATTATAGATAGGTCCGACCTTATAGGTTGATAGAGAAGGGGTATTGATACCAGTAAAGATTTGGCATAGCCAAACGTGCCCTATCCATTTCAGAAAGGGCCATTTTAAGATTCGGGTGTAATTTTTATCGTTATTAGAGGTTTCGGTCCGCCCCGTAATAATCGTCGGAGGTGGGACCAGGGGGTTTCCGAAAATCGTAAAAAAGGAGGCCGGTGAATTAATGAACCCGATAGCGTATGGGCGTCCGAGTAAACTGTCCAACGGTTGAAAAAGATCCATTCAAATACGTTTGTTCGAACGACCCAAAAGAAAAGTTGGTAAAAAACTTACGCCAAATAAAAAAGCCCCTGAAATCCTTGCGGATCCAGGGGCCTTGGGAAACTGCCCGAAGGCGGTTTCCGAAACCTTTGAAGAAACTTACTTCGCGGCAGGCGTGGTCGACGCGGCAGCCGGAGTAGCAGTGGCGGTTTTCTTCATTTTCTTGACATGCTTCTTAGCCTTATGCGTCTTCGCAACGGGCGTAGTCGCAGCAGCCGGAGCCTGGGCAAATACCAACCCGGTGCTTCCGAGGAACAACACGGCCATCAAGGCAACCATGAACTTTTTCATTTGAGTCCTCCAAGAGACTTCTTTTTTTAGTTTGGGATCTTTTACTTCCCGTTAAATAAGACGATCACCCCATTAAAAAAGTTGCAGTAACAAAAACAAGAACCTGTCATGTTTTCCAGTTATCTCGAAACCCCTATCGGGCCTGTCAATATTTGCCAGATGGTTTCTGCCGGTGCGCTTTAACGATTATCTACAATTTTGTTCGTTGCTTCCGCACCAAAACCAAA
Organism: uncultured bacterium; assembly: GCA_964525605.1. Lineage (GTDB taxonomy): Bacteria > Oederibacteriota > Muellerivitia > Muellerivitales > Muellerivitaceae > CAVTWJ01. The sequence goes on along the minus strand of CAZGKT010000048.1, from coordinate 8,443 downwards.
ATCAGATTTCAAAAACAGGACGAGACATATCAACGTGGATCAAACCCATTCAGTCCTCGTTCGTTCGATAGGTTTGACCGGATGTAAAAACTCAGGTCCTTTCCCTTGAGGCAAAGTAACTTAAGTGTTTATCATGACCCCCAACCTTTGAACTAAGGAGTCACAATGAAAGCCATCCGCGTGCACGAATTCGGCGGTCCTGAGGTCATGAAACTTGAGGAAACCGACGATTTGAAACCTGGCGTGGGTCAGGTGCTCGTGCGGGTGAGGGCCGCGGGGGTCAACCCCGTGGATAACTATGTGAGGTCTGGAACCTACGCTTCCAAACCATCCCTTCCCTATACGCCTGGCGCGGACGGGGCGGGCCTGGTGGAGTCGATCGGCGCCGGCGCCTCCAACTTTAAAGCCGGGGACCGGGTCTATTTCAATTCCGCCATGAGCGGGTCTTACGCCGAGTTCGCGTTGGTCATGGAAAGCAATGTTCATCTCCGGCCGGAAAAAGTAACTTCTTCCCAAGGCGCCGCCTTGGGGGTTCCTTACGGCACCGCCCATCAAGCCCTCTTTGGCAGGGCCCGTTGCAAACCAGGTGAGACCCTGCTGGTTCATGGAGCCAGCGGAGGGGTGGGAACCGCCGCGGTTCAACTGGGGCGTCGGGCAGGCCTGACGGTTATCGGAACGGCCGGAACCGAAAAAGGATTGGCGTTGGTCACCGTCGCGGGCGCTCACCACGCCCTAAACCATCATGATCCCGAATTCGACCAAAAACTTTCCCAGTTGACCGCCGGAAAGGGAGTGCAAATCATTTTGGAAATGTTGGCCAACGTTAATTTAGGAAAAGATCTTCCCTACCTGTCCAAATTTGGCCGAGTGGTGGTCATTGGAAGCCGGGGTCCGGTCGAGATTAACCCACGGGAAATCATGTCTCGCGACGCCGCGATATTGGGAATGACCCTTTTCAACGCCACCGCCGAGAATCTCAGGGAAATTCACGAGGATCTGGGTCGGGGTTTAGCGGAAGGTTCCTTGAAGCCCTTGGTGGGGCAGAAAATCCCCCTGGCCGAGGCTCCCCGTTCCCATATGGAAGTCATGGCCTCGGGGGCTTACGGGAAGATCGTCCTTATTCCTTGAAAAAAACACCTCTTCCCCATTCCCCTAAATTACTATTTTTGCTCGATTACGACGGAACTCTCGCCGACTTTACCCATAACCCAGAAAAATCCCATTTGGCGGGCAAAGGCCGAGCCCTCCTCAACCGTTTGTCGCGAAAGTTTCCAGTTATATTGGTCAGCGGCAGGTACGCGGTTTCCCTTCGGAAAGTTTCGGGCCTCCGATCCATCCCCATCACTGGAACCCACGGTTTCGAGGCAAGCCGTCTCCCCCAGGGAATCCGTTTTGCGACAAAACAACAGGAAAAGAGGTATCGCCGGGAAGCCCTTGAGCTTTGGAAGGCCGTGAAAGGCATGACCCTTTCCTTTCCCGGAATCCATATCGAAAAGAAACCTTTTTCTTCCACGCTTCATTATCGTGGACTTGATCTGACCGCCGGGGAGGAAAAAGCCATATGGCAGGAATACCGCAAAAGGTTCGCGTCCGTGATTACACCCAAAGCCTGGGAACTTCATCCGGGCAAGAAGATGATTGAGGCTCTGCCGAAGGGATTCAGTAAGGCCGGCGCAGTGGCGAAGATCCTGAAAGCCTATCCGGGTTATCTGCCGATCATCGCCGGGGATGATCGGGCCGACCTTTTAGCCATGAGAGTGGTGGGAAAAAAAGGCTTAAAAATCGCGGTGGGAAACCGGATACCGGTCCGAGAAATCGATCTGCAGTTCCCGTCCCCCCCCGCGTTCATTGGCTGGCTGAAGAATTTTACCGAGTTCTAGTCTTTGTACTTCACATGACAGCCGTAGGGCGGTGTCGTTTTCACCGTCACATCCTGGCCCGCCTGGGCCTGGGTCAAGGCTTGATCCACGTAATTCAAATAGGCCTTTCCTTCTTCAGTCTTGTCCGATATGGCGTCTTCGCGGGGAGCGTTGTCGATCGCGCCGTTATAAATGAGTATCCCTTTTGGATCAATGACGAACATGTGGGGGGTGGTCTTGGCCCCGAACAAATGCCCCACCTTGCCGGAGGGATCCATCAGGGTCGCTGTGGGAAAGGCCCCGTGGCTCTTCACATCCGCGTTGGCCTGCTCGGGCGTCACTGAACCTTCCGCACTGGGGGCGGAAGATATAACTGAGAACCAAACCACTCCCTTTTTCGTCCAAACCTGCTGGAGCTTTTCCATCTTCCCCTTGTACTGACTGACCACAAAGGGGCAATCCTGATTGTGCCATTCCAAAACGACATATTTGCCGTTGTAGTCGGAGAGCTTTTGGGTTTTGCCTTGGCTATCCGCACAGGTAAAGTCCGGCGCTTTCGTACCCACCGTCAGGGCCTGGGCCTGAACTGACACCAAAAGAAGCCCTCCCAGCAAAGTTCCCATCCAGTTTATTTTTCTTTTCATTTTTAATCCCCTTTTTTCATTTGATGGGCACATCGACCCAATATCCGAACTTCCGTCTCTTATCATCGACAGCAATTAAAAGCCCCCTCACGCTCGTCGGCGTTTTGAGGAGTTGATCTGATTTCTTGAGTTTCAGGCTGAAGGAGGATGTCTCGGCCCGAAAAACAGGATCCGACTCGTTATCCAGCACATCGGGGTCGAGGGGGAAAAAATCGGCGCTTGCGATTTTTTGGACACCCGTCCCAAACTGCAGTACAAATCCCTCCGAAGACATGCTTCCTTTAGACGTCCAATCCACAGGCAAAGGGTTGGCCAAGTTGGAATGACCCCAGGCAAAGAGGGTCGTATCCTCAAAGGGAATCTTCGGGATTCCCTTTTGAACCGGAATCCGAAGGCTCAAAACCGTCTTTCCGGGCAGGCACTTGTCGTTGCAAACCAACCAATTCACTTCCGCCTTCAATGTCACCGCGGACCCTATTTTCAGGCCAGCCGGTACCCCCACGGGCGCCATCAACAATAAATGCTCCCGGTATCCGTAATCGGTCAGGGAGGGAATGTGAATTTTCTCGGGAAGGGGCCACATGATCTCCCCCGCCTTGAATCCACGGGGAAGAATCCATTTAACCCTTGGCGCCATACCAGAATCCCCCGGATTTTCCCAATAGAGATGCCAGCCTTTTTCCATCAGGAAACAAACACCAATAATGGCGGTTTGATCCGGATTGAGAAAGGTTTGCTCGCAAACCATCTTGACCGCGAGATGGGGGGCTTTTATCCATTCTTCTTTGTTCTTCGCGAAAACAGGCAGAACGATAAAGAAAACCAATAGGGTAGATAGAAAGGTTGGGAGGGGACTTTTTCGAAAAAAGCAGTGCATGGGATGTATCTTCCCACCGACCGGGTAGAAAATTCAACTATCCAAGGTTTGATTGCTTTGTTTGAGCAAATAAATTGTGAAAGTCTCCAGCGCTCGGGACCCAAAACGGCTAAACAACCACTCGGTCGTGAAGTTTATCCTTGTGGTTAAAACAGAAACATCTGAGGCTTATTTTGAGCTGGGGGTTTTCGCTCGGGTGGTGTCATATTGAGAGGGTTTCGCTTCAAGACCTGATCCATTTCCCCAACGGCTTTTTCAGCCGTCATTTCCCCGCTCCAAACATTAGCAAGGATCGGGTTGATCTGGTTGTCTCTCACGTCCGCCCAATTGCAGGCCCATGGATCCTCAATGGCCTGTCCCACGGAAAGAGCTCGGATTGCTTCAGCCAGGGCTGGATTGTTCCAATCCCCGACCTTTGGCCACAATTCCCTTAACGCGGGTAAGGCAAGACCCGTTTGCGCGTATTTTTCCTGAGCCTTTGCGGATGAGAGAAATTGAAGAAGGTCCTGGGCTTCCCGGGGATGTTCAGAAGCCGACGCGCATCCCCAGCCCGCTCCTCCGGTTTGGAATGCCCTCACCCCTCTAGGCCCCCGCGGCAGGACGACCACACCCCACTTCAAATCGGAATGATCCTTAAACTCGACGCCCTTCCAGGGCCCCGATAAAAACATGGCTGCCTGACCCTGGAGGAAAAGATCCGCTCCGCCAACTTGCCCTTCCGCGATGAAGTCCTGGGGTGAGGGTGCCACCTTTTCCTTATGAATCAGGTCATTTTGAAACCGGATCCCAGTGAGAAAACCCTTGGAGGTCATGGAGTATTTCTTTGGTTTCAATTCTTGGTTGACCCAACGTCCGCCCGATACATAAACCCAGGGTTCCACCATGGGCCAGTCTTCCACAAAGCCCCAGACGCGCCTTTTATGCTGGGCGTCAGTGCCAGCCGTGAGGGCTTGGGCGGTTTGCAGAAACTGGTTCCAATCCCAATTCAGGGCTGGATAGGGTAAATGAGCCGAGTCAAACAAGGCCTTGTTGTAATAGACCAGGCAGACGGGCGCCAAATCTCGCGGCAGGGCGTAAAGCTTGTCTTGATATGAAAAATAATTGACCAGGTCCGGATCATATCCAACGGGGTTCTTCCCACCCCGATAAGTCTCGGTATTCGGGAGGGGAGCCAGCATCCCCCTCGCGATCATTTCAGGGGCCTGACTGGTGGATACCAGAAGGACATCGGGCTGAAGGGAAGCGGGTTGGGATGCCGTCAACCGGTCCAAATATTCGGCATAGGGAATCCGTCGGATCCTGACAACCGCATCGGGATGGGTTTTTTCGTAATCCTTAGCCAGGTTTTCCAAAACCGGCATCATGCGCACATAGTCCCAGGTAGCTACCTTCAGCACGGTTTTGCCCGTGTCATCCGGCGTTTTGGAGCAGCCGCTCAAAATCAAGCCCGTTCCCAGGGCCAAGGCCGATATCAGGATCATTTTTTTCATGATTGGAAGAACCTTTCAAAATCGCAAATTTCCCTAAGGCAAACTATACCGCTTCGCTATTTAAAACAGATTCTCCTCATAACCGTTATTTAGAACCGGCTTGGATTTGAAGCGCTTTCAAATAAAGTGCGGCTTGGGTATGATCTGGTTGGCATTGAGTAGCCTGCGCAAAGGCCCTTTCCGCTTCCATCATTCTATTTTCTACCGTCAGGAAATTCCCCAGTTTGAAATAAAGATTCGCGGTAGGGTATCCATTTCGCAAGGCCCTTTCCAACGCCTTCACGTTGGGATCCAGATTGGGTCCTATGTGGTATTGAGCCACCCATTCCCCATAAACCGATTCCAGGAAAGGATCCCCTTCCATCAATGCATAACCGGCGGGAAGTTTTTCCACCTGCCGGGTATAAAGTTCTTGGTTATTCATTGTGTTTTGGGCTTCGAAACCTAATTCTCGGAAATAATCGTGGGCTTGAGCCCAGCGTATGAAGATTTCCCGATTTTCAGGTGTAATGGGGATGATGCCAACGACCGATCCCCCGTCAGCGCGTCTCGCCGGGTTTTCCCCAGGCGGGGTCACATAACGCCATCGGGAGTCAGGAAATCTTTTTTGGAGTAAATCCCCATAATGTACATTGGTCTGCACCCCGGCCCATTGGGCTTTGCCTATATCCAAATGCGGATTCAGCAGAGCATTAAAGGGATAACTCATCACATGGAGGGATGTGTCGCGATCCAAAAGCAGAAAATCGGAAAAGACCAACCCCGGGCCCTTCGTCCGGGAGGTTTCTAATAGCCGGCGATAAGCCCAATAACCATCGTTCGTCCTTTCCTGAAGGGAGAATCTTTCTGTCAGGGGTCCATCCAAAGAACGTACTTTTGCAAGATGGAAAAGGTTTAAAGATACAGAGAGAGCAATCAATGATATTAAAACCGCCCTACCGCCTCTGCTCTGTTCACAACACCAAAAGCCTAAAAAACCAGCACAACTAATCACATAAAGGACGGGCATGACGGGAATGACTCTCAACATTTCCACCTGATCCGCCGTCAAAAGGCCTGGAAGGAGAAACAGGAAAAAAAAGGCTCCTAAAAAATATTTCGGTGCCTTGTTTTTCAATCGACCAATTTTGAGCAAACCTAGAATAAAGAAACTAGTTTCGACCGGATTCAGGAACCCTCCCCAAACCGGCCCGAAATCCGTCCCCGATCCAATCGGTCCCCAAAACAGCGTGGTGATATAAGAAGCCGAATGTAAGAACTCGTCTTTCCATGCGTACAGTCCTCCCAACGGACTGCAACTTAAAACATAGCCTCCCACACGCTCATTGAAAATCGCCCATCCAAAGGGCAACATTATCACAAACAAAACCGAGAAATAGAGAAGCACTGACAAACGCCTATCACTTTTTCCCCATGCCCAAACCAGGACAGCCAGGCTCACCCCCATGATGACCGAAAGAAAACCCGGATAGGTGTAAGCCCCCGCCCCTACCAACACCCCCAAAACAATTGACCAACGCTTCTGGAGTTTTACCTGTTCCGCATTCCACAAATATCCAAGTACTAAGAAGGCAATCGCCTCAAATAAAGGCACCAGGACGCCCTGAACGCAAAACCTTCCGAAATAAAAAGGCCAAAAACCAACGGAAAGGCTTAAGAAAAAAGGGAATGACATTCCCTTCGAAAAAAACCGGCGTACCGCCAAGGTGGAAACCCCCACAAAGAGTGTTGAAACCAGGGCGGGCGGAAACCAAAGATTAAAAGCGGTATTAGAGGAAAATCGGTAAAAAAGGCTCAGTAGCCACATCCAAAAAGGGGGATCCTGGCCAGTCGCATAAAAAACACGCCATGTCCAATGACGGTTCAATTCCAGGGCGAAAACACCTTGTAAGGCTTCGTCGCCTCCCGGCCAACCCTCAAAGCTGGTCAACAGGCCAAACCTCAAGAGAAGCCCAAGAACGGTGAAAACAATCCAAACCCAGAGGGGAGGGTTAAATTCGGATGAGATTTGTGGGCTAGTCGCCCCCGCAACCTCACCCTGATCAAGTCGTAAACCTATGATGAACAAAAGAATCAGAACTGTTATCAGAATCAATCTGGACCCGGGTTGGAGCGGTACATATGAAAGTAATACGTTGATAAGAAGAAAGATTCCCAAAAGGGGCCAAAAGCGGGAATTGTTTTCTAACTGAAGAGGTTTCAATCCGAATTCCTGAGCTTGGGTTGAACCAAGACGGTATTATGACAGAGAAAACCCTGAAAATCCTTGTTCCCGGACAGCCGATTTACCGCTTGGCCCGATCGTATTGCGCCGGCCATGCCACATCCTGTCCCAATTCCCTGGCGGCACGAAGGGGAAAATAGGGATCCCTCAAGAATTCCCTCGCGATGAAAACCATGTCGGCCTGTCCATTTCGAATGATGTGATCCGCCTGGGCGGGAGAGGTGATGAATCCCACCGCGCCGGTGGCGATTCCCCCTTCTTTTTTCAACTTTTCCGCCAGAGGAGTCTGGTAACCGGGGCCCACAGGAATCTTGACCCCGGGAATCAGTCCCCCCGAAGAACAATCCACCAGGTCTACCCCGAGTTTGTGTAAGCCTTTGGCCAATTCCACCGATTGATCACGGGTCCAGCCCTCCGGCTCCACCCAATCGGTCACCGACAAGCGCACCATCAAGGGCTTCGACTCAGGCCAAACTCGGCGGATAGACGCAACCACTTCTTTGAGAAGACGGGTTCGGTTTTCGAAGGGTCCGCCATAACCGTCATTGCGGCGATTACTGATGGGGGAAAGAAATTCATGGATCAAATACCCATGGGCGGCGTGGATTTCCAACACTTCCAAGCCCGCTTTCAGTGCCCTGGCAGCCGCCTGACCAAACTGGACGATGATTCGGGCAATATCTTTTTCGGTTAATTCTTTCGGGGAGGGCGCCTTTTCATCGAAGGGGATCGGACTTGGCCCCAGGGGTGTCCATCCGCCCCGGTCAGCGGGAACGTAACCTGTCCCTTTCATTGGAGAATAGGTTGAGGCCTTGCGCCCCGCGTGGGCCAATTGCATCCCCAGTACCGAGCCCTGGGACTTCACGAAATTAGCGATCTGGGCAAGCTGTTCGATATGCTCATCTTTCCAGATTCCTAAATCGTCCGGGCTGATGCGCCCCTCCGGGTCTACCGCCGTAGCTTCCGTCAAGACGAGACCCGCTCCCCCGACCGCCCTTGACCCTAAATGAACCATGTGCCAATCGTTGGCAAAACCATCCTGGCTCGAATATTCGCACATAGGAGAAACCGCGATGCGGTTCTTGAGGGTGACATCGTGCAGTTTCAGCGGCTCGAACAAGTGGGCCATGATAAATCCTTAAATTTTATTTAATCAAAAATGAGACGACGGCTCTTTTATTTCAAGGCCACCAGGAGAACTCCCGCCACAATCAGAACCCCGCCCAAGACGAGCCGTGGTGTAGCCGCCTCCCCCAAAATCAAAACCCCCAGCAACATGGCCAGAACTACGCTGAGCTTGTCCACCGGCGCGACCGAGGAGACTGGCCCCAATTGCAAGGCACGGTAAT
>CAZGKT010000047.1:0-29456 GCA_964525605.1 uncultured bacterium | reverse complement strand
CCTGCACATGGGTGTTTTAAAAAGGATGGTATGCAACCCCATTTCTTGTTGGCAAGTAAAGCGGAAGGATAGTTTCTTTTGAGGGGTATCAAGGGTATAGGCTAGGCGGTTGTTCACAAAAAGAAATAAGGGGTCAATAACACTTTTACATGAAGAAGGCTTGTGACCTCGTCCCAGAGGGTCTGCTAAACCTAATACAAATTGATCATTAAGTAGCCGCAACCATTGTCCGTCACGGAGATTGTCTGGGTGGTTCCGGCGTTGTTGACTCCCAAGCCGTATCCCATTTGCTGGATATAACCGTAATACAGGCAGGTCGCGGGGCCGGAGGAGCAAGAAATAGCCGCGTTGGCGTTGAAGTTGAGCGAGTGCGAACCCAGGGTGACGTTTGGGAAGTAATGGATCTCGTTGGCGGTCAGGGTCACCGGATTGCCGTTATCCAGGGTCAAATAAATGGGGCAGGGCCCGGTGCAGGCATCAAGTAGGGCGAGGGTGGCGGTTTGGGTGGTGGGGGCCAGGGTGCCGGCGGCGGGCGGTTTCAAAACACAGCCCGAAACGGCCGCGTAAACCCCCAGTAAAAGAAGAAAACCCGCGAAGATCTTTTTCCAGGTATTCACGTTCGGCGTCACAAAATCAATAGGCACAGGTGACGGAAAGGACGTTACAGCCGTTATCCGTAATGGAAGAAGTGACGGTCTGGCCCTGCGATACGTAAAATTCGCAGCCTTCACCCGTCACGGTTGTTCCGCCGTTGTTGAAAACACAGGTAGCGGGTCCGCCGCAGGAAACCGTAGAGGTGGTGTTGAAGGTCAAGGTGTGATCGCCGCTAGAGACTTTTTTAAATAAATAAACGGTGCCGGCGCTGACCGTCACAGGCCCGGTCACATCCAGCCAGACGTTCACCGGGCAGGTTCCCGTAGAGGCGTTATTGATGGCCACCACTGCGAAGTTGTTCGAGGGTACTGCAGTGGAGGCGGGGTTGGGGGCTTTCACCGCGCAGGCGTGAAGGAAGCAAACAAGGGCAACAAGGCAAATTAATTTAAGTGTTATGTTCTTCATACAATCTCCTGATAGCGGTGAATTAAATACCGACCCTATTGTATCCCAAACCGGATTAGGCGAGGGCCCGTAATGTTTTTGATGAAAGCCGGGACCCTTTGGAGGAAAATAGGGCGGTCTTGAGAAGTGAATATATTCGGGGGGTGGCTTATGCGTTTTGCGATGTGGATTTTATTAAGTGGGGCCGTATTCCTGGTGGGGGCTGCCTGGGCCCAAACTGAAACTTCCACACCCTCGGTTACCCCTTCGCCGACCGTTACCGCGACTGCCTTTTCACCCGAACATTTAAATGGAACCTCGGCCATCGGCCTTTCCGGTACTAGTCTGACCTACCGATATTGGATGAACGATTCCACGGCTCTGGATATATTTCTCGGAGGGAATTATGCATCGAATGCCGGTCTCGATTTCTCGGGAAACAATACAACAACCCCTAACTGGAACTATTCCCTTGCGGTGGGCTTAAAGGAAAACTGGAAGGAACCCGTCAAGGATGTGTTCATCCAATGGATCGAGCGTCTCACATTTACCGAGTCCTACGCGGAGACGATCTATACCACCAATGACAATGGGATCAATTATGGATACGAGGAGTACTACTCCCAATCCCAAGCCTTTAACCTGTACTTGGGACTGGGGTTCGAGGCCTTTATCCCCTTCTGGGAAAGCCTTTCCATCGAGGGAAGCGTGGGTTTGAATACCAACCTGAATTTCAACCAATCGAACACTTTTTACAACAGCGTCTTCGACAGCAACGCCAACTCCCAAACCTCTACCTCCAGCTTCAATGTGGGTTCAGGGTCAAACGCCTTCTCAATTCTCAGCGGGGCGGTGCATTTTTACTTTTAACCGCCCGCGGCGGGCCCTTTAGCGGCCGAAGAGAATTCCAACCTCAATGGGTACGATGCTGATCGGATTATCCATCGGGATAAAACCGTTCACGTCGCTGGGAGTGGTGGACCAATACATCTCGGTTTGAGCGTACAGGTAAATGATCTTGTCCACCTGCACGTCCACCCCCACGCCGCCGACCAGGCCAAAACCGATGTCGCTGTAGTTGGTGATTTCGCTGAAATTGCCGTTAAGGTAGTTGTAGTTGTAATTTTCAATCGACAAACCCGGGCCCGCGAAGACATAGGGCCGAATCCCCTTGGGCGCGAACCGGTACTTGGCGGTCAGGGACAACATGCCGGGCGCAAAACCGTAGCCCCCATCCGTCAACGAATCGTTATGCGAGGTCAATTGCCCCCCCTGGAAATCAAGGGTAAGGGCGAATACATCCGATAGTTTTAAGCCGTAGGCCAATTCGCCCCAGAGGCCGGGGTTGAATTCACGGGCCATCTTGGAGCTCAAGGGGATTCCCGCGCCCAAGCCCAATTGAAATTCCGAGTCCCTTAAAAAACCATAAATGCCGTTCAAGTGGTCCTGCATTTTTTTAGCTTCGTCGGGCGGGCCCGCCACCGCCTCGGCGGGACCCAGGGTTTTTTCCTTGGCCACTTCTGCCGGGGTCTGGGATTCGAACAGGATCAGGGTGGGGTCTTTTTTGATGCCCAGAAAATTCTGGTAGTCGGTTTTGACGGACAATCGGATATGTTGATCGAGTATCTTGTTCGCGAGATCCAATTCCTCCTCCGTGGGCTGACGCACCAGAAACTGGTTCGGTCCTTTGAGGGAAACCGCCTCTTCGTCGGCGAGGGGGGGGATGACGATATAGGTCTTGATTTCTTCCGCGAATAGGCTCGCGGCGAGGATGTACGACAAAACGAACCAAATGAACTTTTTCATGATGGAACCTTTCGAAACCATTGGAACTTATAGATCGAGGCTTTTACGGCCTCGCCCCATTTTATCCGCCATAGCGATTTCGGACTATCGATAAAGGGTTCAACGAAATAAGCTGTTTTTCGGAAATAATCCCCGGCCTTTTGATGGTCGAAAAATTATCTGGAAGATTATTCCTAGCTCAAAAATGTTACAGGAATGAATTGGGGCCTAGCCCCTTTTTCGTATATATTTAATTCTCAACCGTAGTTTTCACTTTCATATGAACGGGACACCATGTTTTTGCACTACCGTTTAACCGAAGTCTCCGATCTTGAACCTTGTTTCCCATTCATCCAAGACCGCTACCACTACGACAACAGCTTGAAAAAAGACATCCTTTCCCTCTGGAAAACCCTGATCGAAGATGGGTGCTGTCTTTCCCACGTGATGGAGGATCGGGACCAGCCGGAAGAGCAAAGACACGTGGGCCTGGGCATCAGCATGTTCGCCACCGACGCATTCATGGAACAAGCCAAGACCACCCTCCCTCCCTTCCTGCCCCTTCAGGTGCTGGACCAATGGAAAAAAGGGAACCGCCCCTTTCTGAAAAAGGGAGAGCCCAAAAAGGCCCAGGTGGGCCAGGGGTTGAACATGCTGGTCCTGCACGTGGGCTGGGATGCCCGCCGATACAGCCAGGAGGGCTTCAACAAGATCCGCCAATTCCACATCGACTCTTTCGTCACCCTCTTGAGGGGATTTCGGTGCAAGGATTTCGCCGAGGAGGTTTATGAAGCCCGGGAAAGGGACATGATCCTCCACATGGGTTGCGACATTTACCGCGATTACCGGGAGTTCGTGGGGACGAAATACCTCCCGGAAACCGATGAGAAGCACTATCCCTACCTGGTGGGAATTACCGCGGAAGCGGCCCGCAAGAAAACCGGCACGACTACCGCGGCCTTCGCCTTGATGGGTCCCCCCAGGTTTCATTTCAACGCCGTGGAGCAAGAGGTCCTCAAACGGGCACTCGCGGACGAGACGGACGAGGAGATCGCCCAGGCCCTGGGTCTATCTCTCATCACCATTAAAAAACGTTGGCGGGCCGTTTATGACAAGGTGGAGGCGGTGGATCAGGAATTATTCGCCGTTTCTTCCCGGGAAATGGGGACCAGCGGTCGTTTGAAGCAAAGGCGCCGCCTTCTATTAAAGACCCTCCGCGAGAACCCCTATGAACTTTGGCCAGGGGCCTAGACCCTTTTCGTTCGACCAGCCCGCCTTGATCCCACCACGCCCGATACGTTTCACCCCAAGATAACCAACCGCATCAATTTTTCTTTTCACTGACAAAAGTAATTACCGTGTTAATTATTGAGATTAAATAAATCCCTCCAAATATACCTTTGGTATATGTCGTCTCTTCCCCTTTTTTGAATAATCAATTTCGTTGATATCGACCCAAAAATCAATTTGAGGGAAAACCGTGTGGATTCTTAACGATATGGAAAACATCCTTCTCATGAAATGCATGACGAAAGAAGCCCTGGCGACGACCGTCCTCTTGCTGCAAAAGGAGTTGAACTGGGCTGGGCCGGAAGACCAAAGGGATATTCTTTTTTTCAACCGCATGCTGGACCAATGCGTGGATCAAGTCGAGTCGCAATTACGACGGGAACTGACGATCGATGAGAGGATTGTGGTAAGCCGCAGGATTTATGAATGTCTCAATACCCGCTCGGAGGCCTAGCCATGGAATTCCTGTCTTTTACCCTGATTCATCCTACTTTCCGCCCTGATCTGGCCGTCTTCTCGGTGAGGGGTTCGATCGACACCTTGACCGCTCCCGAGTTCGAGAAAAAACTGCTTTCGGCGCTGGAAGGGCCTGCGCCCCGGATGATTCTCAATTTGAGAGATGCGGATTACATCAGCAGCGCCGGTTGGGGTATTCTGGTCATGCAAATCAAGGAGATTCGTGAAAAAAGGGGTGATCTGGTCCTGGCGGGGATGAAGGCCGATGTTTTGGAGGTGTTCAACCTTTTGGAACTCCACATCCTCTTACGGTCCTTTCCCGACGTACCGACCGCAGTGGCTACCGCGTTTCCCCCCGGGCCGGAGCTGGAGGCCCATCAACCGCTTCCCCGTGGACGCCCCGCCGATTACTGGGAACCCTGAATCTTTAACGAAAAGGCACACTGACCATGGATCTGTTCGCAAACTTACTTTTACCGGGGAAGCGAAAAGGCGCCAGGTATTCCAGCGAGTACAAGAAATTCCAAAAGGCGCTGGCTCGCAACCCGCAGGACCACTCACTCCGGGCTCAAGTCGCCAAGTTTTGCCTCTACAGCCACTACACCCACGAGGACATCCCGGAGGAACACCTGACCCAAGCCCTGGACCATTACCGGGAAGTCGTCCGGGCCGACCATTTCGATCCGGCCCTCTATTACCTGGTCGGCCGCTATTACCAGGACAAGAACGATCTCATGGCCCAAACCGCGTACCTGGATGGGATCCGCCATTTCAACCGGTTTATCGAGCAAAACCCCGGCCTCAAATCCGATCACGCCGAAATCGCCTATGCCATCGCCCTGAATTACGTGACCCTGCAGTTCGGCCAAATCCACCCCGATCTGGAGCGGTTTTTCAAAACCATCCGTAAATCCTATCCGCTCCACAACAAACGCGTCGAATTAGAAAACGAGTTGCGCAAACCCGATCCCGACCCTCAGCGCATTCGGGAAATAGCTAAAGAACTCAACGACCTCAAGGAAGCCACCCGCACGGCCAAGGCCAAGCGGAATTCAAACCCCTCGGCCTAGTACCCCGCCCCACCCGTCAACCGATCACCCAAACCCTTTTTACATTTCTCGATCCGGAACATGGGATGAAATACAAATGGGGCCGAGGTAAACCCTGAAAATAGGAATGACACCAGCCTGTTTGCGAAGGTTGGGAAAATAAACGTTGGATGAACCTTATTCGTCCTCAGGGCCAGGAGGGGGATCAGCTTTTAACCATCAGGGCGGCCCAGCCAACCCACCGACATGAATGACAAAATCACGGGAGGAAATGCAGGCTCCAGAAATTTCTCTAAAGGTTTTCCGGTTCGTCCTGATTGAAATGCCTCCCGGGGCCGGGGTGGCCTTCTTCTTCCAACAGCTGTAATTTCGTCTTCGTCTGCTTATCCAGTTCTTCCAGCTGGTTTCTCAAATCCACCTGCTTTTTCCGGATATCGTCCGCGGTCTTGAAGTCGCAAGCCACCCGGGCCTGGAGGAGTTGTTGGTCCAACAGGAGTTTTTGATCCAGCAGACTTTTCATTTGCTTGATGAAATCCATTCCGTCGTTGAGTTCCTGAACCCGGGTGGTGTTGCCGTCGGTCTGGAATTTTTCCACCAGTTTCCGGTTATAGTCCAGGACTCGGTCCAGGTTGAGCTTCTTGAGGTCGTTTCGTTTTTCCAACAGCAATAGATCCTGGTTCAATTCGTCCTTCTGGGCCGCTTCCAGGTCATCGATGGCCTTTAAAATCTCGCGGGCTTGGCGTTTGTCCCCCGAGCGTTTGGCGATCCGGACGGTTTCCCGCATCAGGGCCTCGACGTTTTTCAAAAGCGTGACGTCATATTGGATGGACAAATCCGCCCTTTTGTCGTCCAAGTCGCCGATTTCCTTCTGCGCCGCCTTCAGGTCATCCAATGTGGGAGCATTGTCCCCTTGCAGGGTAGGTGTTGGGGCAGGAGTGGTTGGAAGGGTCAAAACGGGGGTCGGGGTGGCCTGTGCCGTATCCACATGGGGCGTGATGGCGGCCGCTGGGACGGTTGATGTGGGGGTTTGAGCCTGGAGAGAAAGGGAGGGAGCCAAGGATAAAAGGAAGAACCAACCCCATAAGTATTTTTTTCCCATTCCAACCTCCTAATCGTTGAAACCGATCCTAGGTACGTAAACAGGTCAAGTCTGAAAGTAGGGACAAACACAGTCTGTTTCCGTAGATTTTGGAAAGAATCGAAGGATGAACTTTATTCGTACCTGAGGGCCAGGATGGGGCTCAGTTTCGAGGCCTTGATGGCGGGCCAGAGGCCGGCCAGGACGCCCACCAGGGCTGAGAAAAAGGAAGCCATCAATACCGCGCCCAGCGTCACGATGGCGGCCCATCCGGCGAAGGCCGAAATCAGCAATACCGTGACCCAGCCAAGAAGAATGCCCATGGCGCCACCCGCAAGACCCACCGCCACCGACTCGATGAGAAATTGAGAAAGGATGTCAAACCGTCGCGCGCCGATGGCCTTGCGAAGGCCTATTTCCCTTGTCCGCTCCGTGACCGAAACCAACATGATGTTCATGATGCCGATCCCCCCCACTAAAAGCGAAATGGCGGCGATGGAAGATAAAAGGATGGTCATGATCTGGGTGGTGGCGCTGAGGGTTGCCTGAATATCCGCCATGTTTCTCACCTGAAAGGCGTTTTGGTAGCCGGGCAGGTTGGGAATGTGCTTGAGCTTCATCATGAAGGCCGTGACGGCATCGATGCAGGGGTTCGTGTCCTGGGCGCTATCCGCCTCGATGTCCACGGAGTTCACGTATTCTTTTCCGAAAAGGCGGTACATGGCAGTGGTGACCGGAACCACGATGGTATCGTCGCGATCCTGAAAGCCGTTGGACCCCTTAACGGGCAAAACGCCTATGACCTGGAAATTGACGCGGTTGATCTTGATATATTCCCCCAGCGGATTCCCGTTGTTTCCGAAAAGGTTTTTGATGACGGTGAGCCCCAGGAGGCAGACGCGGTTGCGCTTGGCGACGTCATCTTTGCTGATGAACCGCCCAAAGATGGGATCGGCGGCCCGCATGGGGGCGTAATTGGGGGTGGTTCCGGTTACGGAGGTGCTCCAGTTTTTATCCGAATAGGTCACCTGGACCCGGCCCGAAATCTCGGGCGCCGTGCGTTTGACCATGGGCACCTTGGCGATGGCATCCACATCCGAAAGCAAAATGCGGCTGGTACCTCCCACGCCTTGCTGGACCCCGCCCACCGCGATTGATCCGGGCATAAGGATCAAGAGGTTCGTGCCGAGGGAAGCCAATTGTTGTTCCATGGATTTCTGCGCGCCGGTTCCTACCGCCAGCATGGCGATGACGGCGGCCACCCCGATGAGAATGCCCAAAACCGACAACCCCGACCGGACTTTGTTGGCCAACAGGGCCCGGAAGGCCTGCCTAAAATATTCTTTAGCCTGTCGGAAGCTGAAAGTGGAGTGCCCTTTGGTCTGGGTGCTTTTGAGGATCTCGGATGTTTTTTTAGAGGAAGGTTCAGAGGTTTGAGACTTGGAGTTGTGTTTATCCGTGAGAATTTTTCCGTCTTTCATGGTGATGATCCGCCGGGCATGGGCCGCGATATCCGGCTCATGGGTGACCAGGATGACCGTGATTCCGCTTTCGTTCATTTTGCCCAGGAATTCAATGATATCTTCCGAGCTTTTGGAATCGAGATTCCCGGTGGGTTCATCGGCCATGATGATCTTGGGTTTATTGGCCAGGGCTCGGGCGATGGCCACCCTTTGTTGTTGACCGCCGGAAAGCTCATTGGGTTTATGGTCCAGGCGTTGTCCCAGACCCACCATCTCCAGCAGTTCTTTGGGATCGCCATGGGGTGCGTTGGGGTCGGAATAAAGCAGTGGGAGGCTTACCTGCTCCAGGGAAGAGGTGCGGGCCAAAAGATTGAACATTTGGAAGATGAACCCCAGGGTCTGGCCCCGGATGGCGGCCGTATCATCCTCGTTGAGGGAGGAAACCTCTTTTCCTAACAGCTTATAGGAACCGGAGGTAGGAGCGTCCAGGAGACCCAGAATCTGGAGCATGGTGGACTTGCCCGAACCCGAGGCGCCCATGATGGCCACAAATTCGCCCGCCTCTATCTTTAAGGAAACGCCGTTGAGGGCGCGCACTTCCGTGTCGCCCATCGTGTAAACCTTGGTGATGTCCTTAATTTCAATGACGTTCAATCAAAACTCCCGAAAAAGACGGCGTTTAAAGGCTGAAGGTTTAAAAGTTTTGCCCCGTGCAGACGGCTGTCCCGATTAACGGCCTCCGCCGCCGCCCCCGCCTGCCCTGTTTCCAGTGCCCGTGGGCCGGCTGGGCATGAATGGATTCGTGCCGGCGCTGGCCGACCCTAATTGGCCCGCCGAGAAGGTTTTAATCAGGACCTTGTCGCCTTCCTTGAGACCGGATGTCACCTCGGTTTGTTTGCCGTCCGTGATGCCGGTTTGAATCACAACGGTTGACGGTTTGCCATTGGGTTGATCAGCCCCTTTCAGAACATAAGACGACTGCCCATCGGGGCTTTGCTGGATGGATTCGGTGGGGATCAAAAGAATGTCGTCTTTCTCATTCACGGAGAAAACGACGTTGGCGGTCATGCCGCTTCGCATAAAGTTCGGTATTTCCGTAGGCCAAACGTCCACTTCATAGGTCGTGACGTTATTCACCAAGGTTGAAAAATAGGAGATGCGGTGAACCTTGCCTTCGATGGGATTATTGGGATAGGCATCCAGGGTGATGGTGGTGTCTTGACCCAGCTTGACCTGGGCTAAGTCGGTTTCATCCACCTGGGTGTTGACCATCAAGTGGTCGGACATGACCATCAGGGTCACTCCGGTGGAGACGATCTGCCCCGGAACGGTCGGCAAATAAATGATCGCGCCGTTTTCGGGCGAGAGCAGGGGGGTTTCCTGGTAAAGTTCCTGCCAATGGGCCAGGATAGATGGGCCTTGGGACTCCGCCTCGTCTAGAAGGGTCGCCCGTTCGGTGGAGCTCATGTCCATCAATTTCTGGCCTTTTCGGACGTTATCTCCCTCCCGGATATAAATCTTCTCGATTCTTCCCGCGATTGGCGAAAAGATCGCCAATTCGTTGTTGGGCTGAACGTTTCCCGTTGAAAGCACCGTAATTTCAAGATCGTCCCTGACCACCGGGATCGCGCGGAAAGTTCCGGCGCCTTTTTTGCCGCCGCCGTTGGAACAACCCGTCAGAAAAACAAACGCTGTTAACAAAATGAACGCCGCCGCATGGGGGCCTTGAAAATTCTTACCGCTCTTCATGGTATCACTCCCTTTCCTTGGGTTAATTCCCAGTTTGCTTCCATCGTTTTAATGCTTAATGAATCCGAAAGTTCCGTCTTTTCCTGGTTGGTCAGGGCCGTTTCGAGCAGGTTCCAGTTTTGGAAGATCAAGAGTCCGTTCAGGTATTCGGCTTTGCCGATTTCTTCCTGGGCTTGGGCCGCCTGAACTTGTTTCACCTGCACCTGCATTTCATCCAGCGCGTCCTCGAAGGAGGCATAGGCGCTTTCCAGGGAGCTTTCGGTTTTCAAATCGGTGCTTTGCAAGGCGTCTTGGGTTCCCAATTTGGTTTCTTCGGCGCTTTTAAGATTGAACAAATCCTTGCCGCCGGTAAAAAGAGGCAGGCTTAATTCCAAACCCGCGGACCATTCAGGTTGGTTTTCGTCGAAATTTAAACCATTGCGGGAAAGGGAAGCGTTAGCCGAAAGCGTGGGCAGAAAGACGCTTCGCGCCGTGACATAACCGCTTTCCGATAAGTGAAGCTGGGCGACGGCTTCCAGGTGGGCCGGAGTCAAATTGGTCAGTTGGACGAAAGACGGAGGGGTGTCGGGAAGGGAAGGTGGATCGAAATCGCCCTGGACCACGACATCTTCCATGGGGTTGCGTCCCAAAACCTGGTCCAAGTTTCGCTGAGCGACCCGAAGGGCCCGCTGGGCCTGCTCCACTGTGAATTGATCCTGGGCGGTGGCGGCCTGGGCCTGCATCAGGGAGCCTTTGTTATCCGTGCCGCCCTGAAAATTCATCTGGACCAGATCCTGGTTGGCCTGGTCGCGTTTTACGATGTCTTCCAAAAGCGCGATTTCTTGCTGCGTATAGAGCAGGGTGTAAAAATCCACTTTCAAATCATGGGAAAGCTGGGATTTAGCCTGGGTTAATTGAGCGCGGGCCAAATCCAACTGGGCGTTGGCCTGATCCACCGACGCGATATCCTTAAACCCGGAAAAAATATCCTGAGTTGCGTTGAGGGCGAGGCTGGAGTTCTGTCCGTAATAGGGGCTGTTGAAGGCGTCATTAATCCCACCCGGACCTGAACGGCCGATCGAGGCATTAAAGGTGATTTGGGGAAAAAACTGCCCCAGGCTAGCCACGTGGGAATCTTCATCCGCCTTGACGGTTTGTATGGCGGCCAAAAGATCCAAATTGTGGGCCTCTGCCTCGGTCACGCATTGGCCGAAGGTGAGGGCTTGCTGGGCCAGGGCCGGGGCGGTCACAAGGCAAAGCAGGCAAAAAAGCATGGGATTGGTTCGATTCATGATGCGCCTTTATAGCATGAATATTAAGAAGATTGAGGCGAAGAACACGTTCATTCAGACGGTTTCAAGGACCGCAAAGTGTTGTGGCATAAGTAACGATTGGGAATCAAGTGGGATCTTTTTGAGGGTTATTGCTTGTTATTAAACGGTTGGCGCACGAAGACGCCCGCGCCGGGTTCGAAAGTTCTTTTGCGATGTCAGTGCAAACGGAGACTTAACTCAAGAACGGGTGTTATTGACAAATATGTAGATTTATGCACAAATGATTCCATAAGTCTATTTTGTCACATTGAACCGAAATGGAAAAACCATGAATGATTTAAACAAAGAAAACCAAAAAAAGTTTTTACGCAAAATCCAGGAACTGACCGCCCTCTACGAGATTACCCACATGATGGCTTCCACCCTGGATTTCAAGAACTGCCTGAACGGGATTCTGGATATCCTCTCCCGCCACCTGGAAATGAAACGCGGCACCGTAACCCTGCTGGACACCAAGAACAATCAGCTCTCCATCGCGGCGGCCCACGGCCTGACCAAGGATGAAATCGAACGCGGAAAATACAAGATCGGGGAAGGCGTCACGGGCAAGGTGGTGGAAAAGGGGGAGGCCATGTACATCCCCGATATCGGCAAGGAACCCCTCTTTTTGAACCGGACCCGTTCCCGGGGTGATTTCAAGCGCCAGAACATTTCCTTCTTCTGCGTGCCCATCAAGATCAAGGGGGAAACCCTGGGGGTTCTTTCGGTGGACCGCCTTTTCAAAGATGAAGACATCTCTTTCGGCGAGGATGTCCGCCTCCTGACGATCGTGGCCTCCTTGATTGGCCAGAACCTGAAACTTCACCAGATGATCGAGAAAGACAAAGAAACCCTCGTGCAGGAAAAGCTGGAGCTGCAGACCGAGCTGAAGGGGCGTTACCGGCTGGAAAACATCGTGGGTGAATCCAAAACCATGGTGGATACCTACAAGAACGTCCTAAAGGTGGCTCCGACCCGCTCCACGGTGATCATCCGTGGCGAATCGGGAACCGGGAAAGAACTGATCGCCCGGGCGATTCATTACAACAGCCCGCGGTCGGACAAGCCCTTTATCAAAGTATCCTGCGCCGCCCTGCCGGAGAATCTCCTGGAGAGCGAGCTTTTCGGCCACGAGAAGGGAAGTTATACCGGAGCCAGCGAGATGGTGAAGGGACGGTTTGAACTGGCGGATCAGGGCACTCTTTTTCTCGATGAGATCGGCGACATCTCCCCGGCCACCCAGGTCAAGTTGCTGCGGGTTCTCCAGGAAAGAAAATTCGAAAGGGTGGGCGGGACCAAGACGCTCTCCATCGACGTGCGTGTCATCGCGGCCACCAACCGCAATCTGGAAAAGGCCATCGGCGAAGGGAAGTTCCGTGAGGATCTTTATTACCGCTTGAATGTGGTGCCCATCTTTCTCCCTCCCCTGCGCCAGCGCAAGGAAGACGTGCCCCTTTTGCTCAACTTCTTCCTGGCCAAGTACAACCGGGAGAACCAGACCCGATACCGCATCCATCCTGAAACCCTGATGAGCCTGGTGAACCATCCTTGGCCCGGGAATGTCCGGGAACTGGAAAATACCATCGAACGCCTGGCCGTTATGGCCCGTGGGAACGAATTGACCCTGGAAGGGGTTCCTCTATCCCTGGGACAACTCCACAAGGATTCGGCGGGCGATTTCAGCCCCGAGGGAACCAATCCTTTTCCGTCTGCGGGAGAAACCCTGACCCTGACCGATATGGAAAAACGAAAAGTCATGGAAGCCATGGAGAAGAGCGGAGGGGTTCAAAGCCGGGCCTGCAAGCTTCTGGGCATCACGCCCAGGCAGTTGGGCTATAAATTAAAGAAATACAAAATTGGATATAAGCCTACTTTTTTGTCCTAAAAACAACGAATATCAAGGCTTTATGTACTTCAGCTTTCTAAGTTATTGAAATTAAACACGTCCAAAAACAAACGAAAAACTAATTTTTAATCCATAAATAAACCGGTAAATTAAAATTTTTAATCTCTGGCAAGACTTTTGCTTTAAAAAGCCTCGTAACTTATGTGTCGGGGCTGGTGAGGGGAGTGGTAGACTGCTCGCGTTTTTGCGGACCCATGAGCGACCCTTTTACCACGCCATCCTGCAGGCACTCTCAAATTTAAAGGAGGAAAGTAATGACGCCCAAGGAAGTTATGGATTTGATCAAGCAGAAGGACGTGAAATACGTCGATTTCCGTTTCATGGACCTTCCCGGTATTTGGCAACACACCACTTCGCCGGTTAAATTTTTTGACGAGGACGTATTCAAGGATGGTAAGGGTTTTGACGGTTCCTCCATCCGCGGATTCCAGGCGATCAACGAATCCGACATGCTTTTAATCCCCGATCCCAATTCAGCCTTTATCGATCCCTTCTTCGAGGCGACGACCCTGGTCTTGACCTGCAACGCGATCGATCCGGTCACCCGGGAAAGCTATTCCCGCGATCCGCGCTATGTGGCTCAAAAGGCTGAGAAATACCTGCAGTCCACCGGCATCGCCGACATCTCTTATTGGGGTCCCGAGGCTGAGTTCTTCATTTTCAACGACATGAAGTTTGACCAAAGCATGAACGCCGCCTTCTATTCCGTGGATTCCACTGAGGGCTTGTGGAATACCGGCCGGGACGAATATCCCAACCTGGCCTACAAGGTCCGCAACAAAGAAGGTTACTTTCCGGTTCCCCCGACCGATAGCCAGATGGATATCCGTTCCGAGATGACCACGATCATGCAGGAGATCGGCATCCAGATTGAGACCCATCATCACGAAGTGGCGACCGGCGGGCAGGCCGAAATCGACATGGTGTTCGACACCCTGGTGACCATGGCCGACAAGCTGATGAAGTACAAGTATGTGGTCAAGCAAGTGGCTCGCCGCCACAACATGGTGGCCACCTTCATGCCCAAGCCCCTCTTCGGGGACAACGGCTCGGGAATGCACGTCCACCAATCCCTCTGGAAGGGAAGCACCAACATCATGTTCGACGAGAAGGGCTACGGCGGATTGTCGCAGAACGCCCTGTACTACATCGGCGGACTTTTGAAGCATGCCCCTTCGCTTTGCGCCATCATCACCCCGACCGTCAACAGCTACAAGCGGTTGACCCCCGGGTTCGAGGCGCCGGTGAACCTGGTATACAGTCAGCGCAACCGTTCGGCTTGCTGCCGTATCCCGCTCTATTCCAAGAGCGCGAAGGCCAAGCGCGTCGAGTTCCGTACGCCGGACCCCTCCTGCAACCCCTACCTGGCCTTCTCCGCCATGTTGATGGCCGGCTTGGATGGGATTCAAAACAAGATCGATCCGGGCAAGCCGCACGACATGAATCTTTACGAATTGGAAGGGCGCGAACTGAAGAAGATCAAGAGCGTCCCCTCCTCTTTGCCGGAGGCCCTGGACGCCTTGGAAGATGACCACGAGTACCTGTTGAAGGGCGGGGTCTTCACCGAAGACTTGATCGAGGAATGGGTCAATTACAAGCGTACGAAGGAAGTGGATGCGATCCGCTTGCGGCCTCATCCTTACGAATTCGTTCTTTATCACGATATTTAATAGGGTTTTGCGATAAATTTACGGGCTTTGGCTTTTTGAAAGCCCCGTCCCCTCAAGGGACGGGGCTTTTTTTTGCCCCCTTCCCGGACAAAGAAGGGAAGGATGTTGGGATATACTTAAGAACAGAGGGGTTTAAAACTCTTATCCCATTTAGTTTCCGCCAATAAGGAAAAATTTTCCAATGGCTTCATCTCCCAACCAGAATCATTTTTCTACGATTCTTTCGTGGCTTTTAAATTTTATTTTTTTTACTTTAATCCTTCCTTCTTCGTGCCTGGCTTGGGTGAACGGTGGGTTTGAGACGGGAAATACCAACGGTTGGACGGTTACATCTGGGGTGGGGAGTACTCCTTATGCCATGCCTTCCGTCAGTATCGTCACTCCAGGGCCGGCCACTCTCACCAATGGAACTTTCAACTTTGCATCCATATGTCCTCCCCCCTCCATTTGTTTAAACGCGGTGTATTCGGGCAATTACGCGGCCGAGTTGTTCTCGGGATTCGGAGACGCCTACCACGAGGATTGGGCCAGTATCCAACAAACGGACACGGTGCCCGTCACCCAGCCGATCTTGACGGTTAGTTTCGCCGCGGTTCTTGAGGGCCACCATTATTTGCTTCCGGATACGACTCCTTCAGCGGATGCCGATGTCGAGTTTGATATCCAGGTGGGCGGAATGACTGTTTATTCCGAGATCTATAGTTGGTATACGGATTATCCGCCCGTGGCCGTTACCACCCCCAACCCGGTTCTGCCAGTTCCCATTTATCCCGTGACCTTGGTTTTCGACGGAGCCATTAACAATTATGCCTTTTCAGGGGGGGTCACCAGCGGACCTGTCACCTGGGCGCATCTTCCCTGGACCCAATATGCTTACGATTTCACCTCATATATAGGACAGCAAGTCACCATTAAGTACACGGCTTTTGATTGCTCGGGGGACGAGCATTATTGTTTCGCGTATTTGGATGACGCGACCTGGAATAATTCAGGTTCGGTTTCCAACGTCACCCCGGTTCCTTGCATTGCCTCGGGAGGCGTCACCTGCACCCCCACCGAAACACCCACCCTGACCGAAACTCCGACTCCCTGCGGATGGCCCGGCATCACCTGCACCGCCACGATGACACCCACAATCACCCGCACCTTTACCCCCACCCAAACCTTTACGCCTTCCTTAACACCCACCGCAACCCTTTCTCCCACATGGACCCTATCGCCTACGCCCACCTGCGAGATTCAACTTTGGCCCGATCCCTATAATCCTAATTATGCTTTTGACGGAACCCTCAAAGTTGGTTGTCTCCCTCCCCGGGGTAAGGTTTCAATTTATACGGTTTCAGGCGAATTGGTCCAACAGGTCTTTGAAGAGGAAGGGGAGGCCCAATGGAATGGTAAAAACCGCAATGGCGCTCTCGTATCACCTGGCATCTATTTTTATATTGTTCAATCATCGGGAGGAATAGTGCTTCAAACAGGTAAGTTTCTAATGACATCAGGCCGCTGAAATACGCTTTCACCCAAGAAAGCGTTTATTTAAAGGAAGTTGTCTTGAAACCTGTTGGGAGCGACCAGGATGCATTCGAGGCTGAAAACCTCCAAGCTTTAGTTAACTTTGCGTAAAATAATGATAAAATTTCAGTGTGGGATTCGGTTTAACCCTAAATTATGGGCTTTAATAAAAACGTTTCAATGGTGGTGTCATGCCCTTTTCATTAAGAAAAAAACTATTTTGGGTCATGTTTCCGATCATTCTCTTTTTTGTGCACTTCGAGGCTCTGGCACAACCCACTACTACGATTTCCCAGGTCAGTCTGTCCAATATACTTCCTCTGGCCGGTTCTACGCTTTCCGTCACGGTCTCCTTTTGTGACACCAACTATTACGGTTCGTTCAATTTCGTTGCCGGGATCAGTACGACGAACACCCTTGAAGCTTGTAGTTCGGCAAACCAAATGTTTGATGTTTACTCGAACGGAACAAACTTACCATGGACAAATAATCCCGGCTGCTGTGGTTATAATCCGGGAACGCCTGGAAGCCTGGGTGTGACTACCTGCGGGAATAACCCCTCCACCATTACTCAAGTTTGGACCGTGTCATTACCCGCAACTCTCGCTGGTGGAACTTATTATTACTTTGTGGCAACTGATGATTACTCTGCGAAATGTGGCGACACAAATTATAACTTCAATTCAGCCCAATTCACCGTGCCCCTGCCTACGCCAGGTTGCACTGTCATCAAAACAGCCGAAGGTCCCACGGTTGCCCCCAATGGGCTTGTTCTCTTCAATATTGCCTATACCTTCGTGAACACAACCAATTTTGTTCTAACGGATCAAATACCTGGTAACACAACCCCTGTCACCATGAGCCCGGGAGGGTCTCTCAGTGGAAACACCGTGACTTGGAACCTTTACAATGGTGCTGCGACGACCCAGCAAAGCGGCAATGAGTGGGTATTATTGAGCGTCAATACGGGGGTATCTAATGGCTCATTGATTAACAACACGGCTGTTGGCACCGCTGCGGGAGCGCCATCGGGTCCCGTTACCTCTAATACCGCTTCCTCGACGGTCCAGGTTCCAATCGGTAACCTTGTAAAAAGCGAATCCGTCTCGAGCATTGGCACTGGAAATAACGTTTCCTATAACCTCGATTGGGTTTCTACCGGCCAGGATCTCCAATTTTATGATTCTTATGACAACGTTCCTGTCGCAGCAGGAGTTAGCACAGGTGGAAGTTCGGTGCCCTGGGGTTATGACTTAACGAATTATACGGATGTGCCAGCCGCAAGCGATCCTGGTACTTGGGTCGTTGATTCCGATGCTTTGGGCAATAATTTTCTTTCCGCAAGCGTATCCTTCGATTCATCCGGGGGATCTGGAAGATACCCTGTTTTAGTTCGGAACGGGCCCGGCCTTGATATCTGTGATGACTTCTCGGTGGAAGGTGACATCCAAATACCGGTCACGGCATTAGGCGCGACGAATGGCGGGGACGGCCATATGGTGGTTGCGGCGAATGCTTCGCAGGGGATCACTTATGAAGTGGCCATATCACAAAACAGTGCACCAGCTTATGAGTTTTACCAGAAGAATAACAATCCCATACCAGGCGCGGCGGGCTCCAACGCCTTGGTGATTAATCAAGGCGTTTGGTACACCTTGCTCACTAACGTTCAATTTTCTTCGGGTGGAGCGGGAGTTTCTTTTACGACTATCCTTTGGCAAACAAACAACCCATCCAATGCGACCACTTTTTCCTATGTGGATACATCCACACCTCTACCGACTTGTTCGGGGGGATGGGACCAGGGTTGGCGTGCTGATGAAACCGCGGGAACGGATTGGTTTTCAAATTTGAAAGTTTTTGGGCCTGGGCCGCTAGTGAATGCCCTTGTTTGGGATGTTGTTCCATCGGGAGTAACTTATGTCTCAGGTAGCGCAAACGCGGGAGGGGTATACAATGCTGGAACCAATGCCATTTCCTGGGTTGCGCCAACTTCATTTCCAGTGACGATGTATTCCTTTAACACACCCATCAGTTGGACAGGTACCGCATACTGCCCTGGGCCTATCGTGAACCAAGCCACCATAAGTTCCTCTTCTTTATCGTCCAATGTTGTTTCCAACCCAGTTACCTTGGCCATTACAGGAAGCTGTATCACCTACACTCCCACGGTCACCCCCACTATCACCAATACGCCTCTTCCAGGAGCCACCAATACGTTCACGGTCACTCCAACCCCCACTTTAAGTCCAACACTCACCTATACCCTGACGCCTACCTACACATTGTCGCCCACATACACAACAACACCCAGCTATACCCCGTCAGTCACAAACACTCCGACCATTACGAATACACCTACTATTACTCTGACCCCTACCAACACTCCTGTGGGTCTGCATCTTTGGCCCAACCCCTATAATCCCAATTACGCCTACAAAAACACCCTGAAGGTTTACCAGGTTCCGACAAATTCAATCTTGTCGATCTACACGGTTTCGGGTGAATTGGTGATCAATGTTGATGCGGACGATCTTGGCTGGATTCATTGGGACGGACGCAACAAATTCGGGATTTTGGTTTCAGGCGGAATTTATTACTATGTAGTGAAATCAGGGGATAATACTTTGCTGAGCGGCACGCTTCTAATCGTCCGTAATTAATCCGGGACCGCGCCCAAGGATATAAATAGTGACATCTCTCGTCCCCCCCCAGCGAATGAAGTTTTGTCTTTCCATTGGGTTCGCTTTTGTTCTCTTCGTTATCCTTCTTCCAAGTTTGCTTTTAGCCCAGACGACCGGGGCCGGATCAACCAGCACCAATTTCCAAAAAATTCCTATGGGCGCCCGCGCGGTGGGTATGGGTGAATCCTTTACGGCTGTGGCTGACGATCCCACCGCCATGTACTGGAACCCGGCGGGACTGATCCAGGCCCGGGGAACGGAGTTCAACCTCACCCACGGGGTTTGGCTTGAGGGTGTGGATAGCGAGTATTTCTCTTTTTCCGAAAACATGGACACCGACGGGGCCATCGGTGGAAGCCTGAATTATCTGGGCACGGGTAGTTTTGACGGGGCTCTGGAAACTTCCAGCGGGGGTTACGGCGGGGTGGGGCCTTCCATCAGCGCGGCGGAATACGAGGGGAGCATCGCTTACGCCCAAAGGTTGGGAAATTGGATCCCGGGCGGGGGCTTTTTTCAAAATTTGAGAGTGGGTTTGGAAGCTTCGGTCGTGGGCCAGAACGTAGTCAACTTGGGTTACTCCGCGGTGGCTTTTAACCTGGGTCTGCTTTACGAGGCCAAACCAAAAACTTTTTTTCTGGGAGCCATGCTTTCCAACATCGGCAGTACCTTCCCAGCAACTATTCTCAATAATGCTACCGGTGCCACTACCATCCAGAATTTCGCTCAACCTTTCATCTGCACCTTCGCGGGATCCTATTGGCTGAAAAATACCTTCATGAAAAAAGACCGCATGATTATCGCCTCGGATGTGGACGTCGATAACGATACTGGTCTTAAAGCGAGTCTCGGGGACGAGTACCGTATGAGGTTCGGGGCCAATGATGTTTTCCTCCGAGGGGGGTACCGCACTGGAAGCGACCTGGGAACCGTGGATGGCCTAGCTTTGGGGGCGGGCGTTGCCCACCGCTTTGACGATGTGGAAGCGGACGTAGACTACGCCTTTGTGCCGTACGGCATCCTGGGCGACACCCACCGAATTTCAGTCAACATCATCGTCGGGGAGCCCCCGGTGCTTCTCAACGCCAAAATCACCGCCACGTCTTCCTTTGTCCTGGGTGACCAATCGGCCTTGGCCCGGTTCGCCACGAGGAGCGAAGAGCCTCTGGATAAATGGCGGATCGCCATTTTGGATTCGGACGGGCAGATCGTACGGTCCCTCTCGGGCGCCGGCAATCCTCCTCCCCAGTTTCCCTGGGACGGACGCAACGAGGCCGGAGAACTGGTTCCTCACGGAGATTACACCGTCCACTTGCAGGTGGCCGATACCGAGGGCCATGAAACCCAGGCGGTTCCGAGAACCATCACCGCCCAGTGGGTTCCGAAAAAAGTGCCATATCAGTACAACTTCCAGGTCTCAGGTGATCTTTTGTTTGATTCGGGACAGGATGTTCTACAGCCTCGTGGATTCACCACGCTCGAACAGACCGTCTTGAGTATCCGCCAGAAGTATCAGGATTGCCAAATCACCATTGCCGGCCATACCGATAACCAGAATCTTTCGTCCGGCGCTAAGTTCGCCTCCAACGATGTCCTATCCCTGGCCCGCGCCACGGCGGTTAAGAACTACCTGGTACAACAGGGGATGGACCCCAATCATTTGTCGGTCATGGGTTATGGGGATACCAAGCCTGTGGCGACCAATGACACCCCGGAAGGCCGGGCGAAGAATCGACGGGTGGAGCTTATCGTGACGGGGGTCAAGGTGGAAACGGCGCCTGAGATGGTGGAAGAGGGGATGCCTCTCTATGCCCAACGGAACTTTAAGGAAGCGTTGGGACGGTTCCTCATGGCCACCGAGGCCGACGAACGCTATGCCCCGGCTTATCGTTCGGCGGGGGATTGCTACTTGAACCTGGGTGACAAGGACAAAGCCATCTGGTGTTACCGCAAGGCCGTCAAGTACGACCCCACGGATACAACCCTGAAAGCCTGGCTTAACCAGTACGACCCGAACGGCGGAGCGCCTGCTTCCTCCAGCCTACCGGCACTGCTTCCCGCGCCGGGGTCCAACTAAGGTTTTTTCTTGAAGATTTCCAATGCCTGAAGATTCTGGGCCGCGTCCGTCAGATTGGGGCGGCAGGCCAGGGCCGACTTGAAAGCATTTTCCGCTTCTTTGGCCTTTCCCGCTTTCCATTCCAACTTGCCTAATTCATCGTATAACTCGGCCTGAGGACGTCCCTTCGCCAGGGCGTTCTGGTAATCCGAAATCGCCCGCTCCAGATTATTGCCCGCCAGGTCGTGCAGGGCGCGAATGCGCCAATAACGTGATTCCAAAAGCGGGTCACTTTGAAAGAGGGGATAGGCCTGATCCAGCACATGAAGCGCGGGGCCCTGTGACGGGTCCACGCCGTTTTGCATAACCTGGTAGGTGATCACATTTAACGATAGATCAGCTTTCCACCAGCGTTCCAGGAGCCCCTGGTTCGTTGGGTTGAGTGGAATGACATCCAACATGAATCCGCCATCGGAACGTAATAACCCCTCAGAGAGCCAAACCCATTGACCTTCCGGAAAAAGTTGCTTGAGGGCGGGCTGTTCATGAGCGTTGACCAATACGGCGGCCCATTTCGCTCCTCCGGGCTTCAAGTTTGGGTTTTCCGCCGCATTAAAACCGTAGGTCGCCACAAAGAGGGTTTGGTCGTAAGGGTCTGGGTTGAAATTAAACAGGATTAATCCCGGGCCCGCCTTTTTGTACTGATCCTCCAAAAGGGAATGGGCTTTAGAAAACTCGGGTGTTTTATGGTCCTTGAAATAATCCTGGCCCTTTTCGCATTGGCTTCCGTAAACCTGGAATAGATGATGGCTGTCTAACAAACAACCGCAGGTGAGCAACAGGAGGAACCCCGTTAACCTTTTATCCTTGGGCGCGAGCGAGAGCAAGTTTCGGATGCCTATCGCGCAAACCAGGATGACCGGGGGAATCAGGGCGGTCAGACGCATCATCTCGAAATTGTTGGTCAGAAAAGCGGGGAGAAAATAAACAAAGAGTGAAAGTAAAATCCATAGGTCCAACGGCCTGCGGGGGAAGCGCGTCAGGTCCACCAGGCCCCACAGGAAACAAGCGGTCAACAGGGGGTTGAACAATCCACCCCAGAGGGGGCCGTGGGAAAACGAGGATGAATCGGCGCCCCAAAAGAGGGCCGAGAGGTAGTTCCAGGGCAGGGGAATTTTTTCAAACAGTGGGCCATGTACCGCTGGAGACCAGAGATGACCCAAGTAGTTATGGTTGTCCCCCAGATAATCCATCGCCAGTGGAAAAAGAAGGGCGGCATGGATCAAGATGAAAATCGTCAGGTTTCCCAGCCGGGTTTTCCCGTCTTTACCGGACTGAAAAAGAAGCGCCGCCAGGACCATGAAAGCGACCAGGGGCCAGGCCAGGTATAAATAAAAGCCAAAAGCGGTAAGTACGGAAAGAAGAAGCAGGGAAGGAAATCGTGCGGCTTTGTTTTGGCTCAACGTGTGGGCCAATACCAGAAAAACCAGCCATTCCCAGGGGACCATCAAGGCGCTTTGTACGGAAATACGCCCCTGGTAAAGGGGCCAAAAGCTCAAACCCATGAGGCCCAGCACCATGAAGCCAAGGGAAGAACCACTCACTTTTCGAACCGCGAAGAAGGCGAGGGGCAGGGCCAGGATGGAACAGCAGGCCGGGAAGAACCAAAGGGAAAACAGCGAATTGCCAAAGAGTTTGAAAAAAAGGAACTGGCCCCAGGTATAGAGAATGGGTTCCTGGGCGTAACCGTGGGTCAACTGCCAGGTCCATTTTTGTTCCAGAAGGGTGGCGAAATAACCGAATACGCCCTCATCCACAATCGGCCAGACGGAAAGGGTCGTCAATTGAACGAGGCGTAAAAAAAGCGACAGGACCAAAAGCGTCAGCCAGGCCCATGCGGGGACAGAAAAGAGGGGTGCTTGACTTTTTTCCGCTTCGGGCAGGTTGATTGCCAGGAACAAAGGAGCCACGAGCCCGAGGAGAATGATCCAGAGATTGACGGTCATCGAAAAACGGAAGTAAGAAAGAAGAACATTACCGGCGACGATGGTTCCAAAACAGGCAAAAGGGACGAGGGGCGAACCATAAAGAAACGATTCTTGAAAGGGACGGGACAGGAACGTTTTCATTCGTTGAATCATAG
Source organism: uncultured bacterium (assembly GCA_964525605.1). Lineage (GTDB taxonomy): Bacteria > Oederibacteriota > Muellerivitia > Muellerivitales > Muellerivitaceae > CAVTWJ01. The sequence goes on along the minus strand of CAZGKT010000047.1, from coordinate 6,288 downwards.
TGTGGGGAAATGATAATCCTTCGGGTGTGGGGGTTGGGATAATTCTGGATTAGGGCGTGTTTTTCGGTTTTCCCTTGTCGGGCCTTATCGCTTCTTTGTAGCATAGGCCCCTGCCGGCTGAAAGCGGCGTCTCCATGAAAGGCGAATCCATGCGAAAAGTTCTTATTATCCACGGCCCCAACTTGAACCTGTTGGGCGAGCGTGAGCCCCAGGTTTACGGCTCTTTCACATTGGAGGAAATTAACAAGGAATTATTGGAAAAGGCCAAGACCCTGGACATGGAATTGAAGATTGTCCAATCCAATCATGAGGGCGAGATTGTGGACGCGATCCAGACCGGCCGTACCTGGGCCAACGTAATTATCATCAACCCTGCCGCCTATACCCACACTTCCGTGGCTATCCGGGACGCGATTTCGGCGGTCAAGCTGCCGACCATCGAGGTCCATCTTTCCAATATCCACGCCCGGGAAGGTTTTCGCCAGGCTTCCCATGTGTCCCCTGTCTCAGTGGGTCAGGTGGTGGGATTTGGAAAAAACAGTTATCTCTTGGCGCTCCAGGCTGCGGCCCTACTGCCCTGAAGGATCAAACCGCTTGGATTTTTGCCGTTCAAGCGCCGGTTAATAACTTGATGAGAAAATAAAGGCAAATCCCGATCAGGGCCACTCCGCCAAAAATCCCAAGTATTGATTTCCATCCGAAGGAACTTTCCAGTTTTTCCCGGTTTTCGTTCGAAAGGATGAAAAAATCCCCTTTTCTCAACCCTAAGAAAACCTTGTCCAGATAGTTCGGGTTGAGGGGGTGATCGGGAATTGATTCTTCTTCCTGGTAGGTTCCCAGTACAAAAACCGTTTCCCCGGGTTTGAAGCGTCTCTGGGTGAAGCGAAGGGTCTTCTCGAATCCGAAAAAACTCCGGCAGGAAAGGCCCCGGCTCGTCATGAAAGAGTCGATCTGGGGTGGGACGTCGTGAAACACCCCGGTTTCGAGGTGAAAGCCGTCGTCGAGGATGATGTGGGCTCCGGCTGGAAGGACCTTGACGCAGGCCGTGCCATCATCGATGAAAAAGGGTTCATTCGCTGTTTTTCCTTCCAACAGGGTTTCCCAGTGGCTGTTTTTACCGCTCCCGACCTTTTGCTCGATCTTGAACTCGTAATAAACGCTGGGTTCGTTCGTTAGGGGCGCGGTCAGGGTCATGAAATCCACAGCCGTTCCGTTGACCTCCACCTGGCCGGGTGCCATGGCCCGAAGCGTGGAAACCGGGATATCCTCCATCCGGCGCTTGATGCGCAAGTCGGTAAAACCGTGGAAGAAGGCCCAAAGCCCGAAGGCTAGCCCGATCGCGGAAAAAACGATTCCGTTGACGCGTGGGTCGCCCGAGGAGGCGTAAGCTGGCGTGAGCGCGGAAACCAGTAGTAAATAAAAGAACGGGCCGCAGGCGCGGCAAAAAAATCGACGGATCATGACGCCAGACTCACTTTTACCGGATCTTTTTCCGCCTCCCCGGCCTGGAAGAGGTCATGGGGTTTGAGTTTCATGGCGTTAGCGATGAAAAGATCGGGCATCTGAGAAATGCGGGTGTTATAGGCGGCTACCGAATCGTTGTAGAAACTCCGCCGGTCCGCGATCGTGCTTTCCAGCTCACTGAGACGTTTCTGAAGAGCAAGGAAATTTTGCTGGGCCTTGAGCTGAGGGTAGTTTTCGGCCACCGCCATGAGACGTCCCAGGGCGCCGGTCAGATTTTTTTGGGCCTGAGCCTGCTCTTCGATGGAGGTAGCGGAAAGGGCGGACGTGCGGGTCGCGGTCAGGTCGGTGATGGTCTTTTTCTCGAAGTCCTTGTAACCCGCTACCACCGCAATCAGGTTCGGGATCTCATCGTGCCTCTGTTTCAACAATACATCAATGTTGGCCCAGGACTTTCCGATATTGACGTTCAAAGACACCAGCCCATTGTAAATAATGATGAGATAGCTGAAAAAAGCGACCGCCAAAAATAGTACGACCACGATGCCAACCGTGACTTCCGCCATGGGGTTCTCCACAAAAAGAAGATAATTGATTATCTCATTGGTTATTTAAAGGAGGAATTTTTTGTTGGATCGAGAAACCATTCAACCTGTTCTATATGAGTGGACCCAACACACGGCCAACACTTTCGGCCAAATCCCTCATGTAATTTACCTGAAAATTAGACTTGCCCGATTTTTGGAACTGTCCCTCAAACCAATGCTCCAGGGCTGACCACGCTGCGCTGGGACGAATTAACAAGCCGATCTCGTAATTCAACAGCAGGCTTCTCATGTCAAAGTTGGCCGACCCCAGTAAGGCGTGGTTTTGGTCCACCAAAAAGGCTTTGGCGTGAAGCATTTTTTCGGTCAATTCAACCCGGCAACCGGCTTTTAATACCTGGCGGATATAGGTCCCCCGGGCTAGATCCGCAAGAAAATGATTGGAGTTTCGAGGGATTAGAATCCGGACTTCGACTCCCCTTCGGGCCGCCAGTTCCAGCGCTCGGGTCAAGGATTCATCGGGGATAAAGTAGGGGGTGGCGATCCAAATCCTTTTTTCTGCCTGGTATATCAGCGAGACCAGAGAATCGTACAGGGGGTCGGATTTCACGTCCGGCCCGCTGGCAATCACTTGAACCGCGCAATCCGCCTGGGCCGGGACTCTGGGGCGAGGTAAAAGACTTGGACGCAAGAGGGTTTTCAATCTTTCGGGTTTTCCTGACGCGAATTTCCAGTCTTCCATAAAAATGGTTTCCAAATCCATTACGCTGGTGCCTTCCACCGCCAGACAAAGATCAATCCAACGGCTGGGATCAGGCCGGGGGCCCATGTATTCCTTGGCGATGTTCATCCCCCCCAGGATGGCTTTTTGCGAATCGACGATCAGAAATTTTCTGTGATTCCGCAGGTTGGTCCTTCCCCTCCATGGCAGATGGAAAACCGGGTTGAAGAAAACCACTTGACCGCCTTTTTCCTTCAGGCGTTTGAAAGATGGATGATGGACCATGGCCGACCCGAAGGAATCCAGCAGAATGCGCACCGCTACACCCTCTTCCGCCTTTTTTTCCAGAAGTTCCATCAGGTGCTCGCCGACAGGGTCTCGGGCAAAGATAAAGGTGGTTATATGGATTCGGCTTCGTGCCGAGGAGATGAGTTGAGTGATCGCCGAATAGGCCTCTTCCCCTGTGGCAAGCAATCGGGCCTTTTGTCCAGCCCGGGAGGGGGGCAGTCCATAACCGGCAAGAAGTTTTTCCAGGGCACCTTCCCACTGGGAAATTTTTTGGGGATGGGGTTCGTAGAGGGGCTTCTTTTTTTGGAAGCGGGATTCAGACTTCCGGCCGGAAAGAAGGATATAGAAGGGAATACCGACATAAGGAATCAACAGAACGAACAAGAGCCAGGCCAGGGTGTTTCCAGGGGGTCTTCGGGAACGAAGAATGAAAGACACGAAAAGAACCGCCAATAGAAAGTTGAGGACCGAAAAGACATGGCCGAGGGACCAGGGAAAAAGGCCCGCCAGCAAGGAAGAACCATTGAAATGCATCAAATTCAACATAAGCCTCCGAGGCTGTAATGATCATTTAACGAAGAGGTTGGGCGGGAAGCAAACCACCAATAGAATTCCGGCCCTTCTTTTACGGGATCATCTTGGCAGAGCCAAGCAGGAGTCGATATAAACTGTTTATTTAAAATCATTTCGATTTTATAACCGCGGGTTGGTTAGACGCCAACTGGTCGCTGAACCAGACATTAAATTTCTCTGAAACATTCCCTGATCCTCCGCCGCTTCCCCCGCCCTGCTTATGCGCGGTAAAGTCCTTGCCTTCAAAACTAAAACCCACGTTTTGGCTTTTCCCCAATTCGGAAGGGAAGGGCGAGTTCTCCATGGGGTGGAGCGGCAGTTTCATGACGTAAACAAACCGGTCGCCGGAATAGGATGTTCTGGCCTCGAAACCATATGTTTGCAAGGCGGCAGCGGTTGTTCGGACAAATTTTCCCTTTGCGTCCGTGATGGCCAACCCGTTCGCGGCTAAATCCGAAGACTGGATTTGATCGGCCGGGGAGGGGGTGGCAACCGCTGACCCCGAGTCCGGCATCCCGTCCTCAACCTCTTCCATTCCCCGGAGATGAATGCCGAAAGTCTTGTGATCCGATCCTTGCGGATCCACCCACACGGTCAATCCACCCGCCGCGAGGGAGTGGGCATATAGGGGGTTATCATCGCTGTTTTTAAAATCCCGCACCACCAGGGCGATAAAGAGGAAATCGCTGTTATTGGATGATCCCAGGGAAACCGCATCACCCACTGCCGTCACGCCTCCAGGCCAATCCCTTATATCCGTGCTCAGGGAAAGGTCATGGTCCAGAGCAGTGCTTCGGACCAATAAAAGTGAACCGCAACCGCCCTCGAGCAGGGCCATTAGAACCAATAAGGAAAACGTGAAGACGATATTTTGCTTCAATCCACACCCCCGAAATTTGAGTTTAAAGGAAAACTAAATGTTTCGCTGTGATGACGTTTAAACAGACTATGGGCTCGTCGCCAGATCGATACTTAACCAGTAACTCAATTGATCCGGGTTGTCATTGGTTTCCGCGTTATTTGTTCCGCCAGCCCCGCTCGTGATTCCATTGCTGGTATTGCCGGCCCCGTACGAAACGCTGCTGCCGGCGCTTGAAACCATACTTGTTCCGTTTGAAACAACGCTTCCGTAGCCGGGCTTATGAATTTTCAACGGCCCACTCTCAAAATCAATGCCAACCGATTTACTGGTGGCCAACGCGGCGGGAAAAAGGGAATTCACCAGGGGCTTGAGAGGAATCTTCATGATATAGATGAACGAATCGCCCGTATAAGACGTCCTAGCCTCGAACCCAAATGGTCGCAGGGATTGGGCGCTCGTTTTGATGACATTGCCCTTATCGTTGATGATTTCCAGGAGGCCTCCGGCCAAATTGAGGGAATGGGGCCGGCCTTCGGATTCGGCTGGATCATCCGAGGGTTCTAGCAAAGGTGTTTGAAAACCGGGTTCTTCCATTCCCATCAAGCGAACGCCGAAATTCCAGGCGTCTTCCCCCTTGGGATCAATCCAAGTGGTCAACCCTGTCGCCGCAATGGCATGGGAATAATTGGAATAAACCCCTCCTCCCGAATCATGAATGACCAAGGCCAGGAAAAGATAATCCCTGTTATTGGACGCTCCCAGTGAAATTTTTTCACCGTAAAGCGTATTCACGCCTCCCGGCCAATCCTTGGTATTGCTGTTGAGGGGGAGGTCCCGATCCAGCCAGGTGCTTTTCATGTCCAGTGAACTACATCCACCCGTCAAAAGAATAAGGAAGGCCATACAGGGCAAATGAAAGACGGTTTTGAGGTTCATTCTTTCCCCAGGAAATATCTATTCGATACCAGGTAGTCTAACAACTTAGACGCCTGCTTACCAAGAATGGTCCTATCCGTAAAAGGATTTTCTTGGTCAAGCTCGCATGGCTTCGAGGGTTGAAGAAAAGGGAATGCTTTGAAAATGCATTTTCCCGTAAAATAGCCCCATGAAATCCATCCTTGGTTTGCCCCTTTCCGCCGTATTTATTTGGCAAAGCGGGTTCCTGTTTTTGGCTTCTTATCTCGTCTTTAATCCTCCCTTGGCTAACCCCCAATCCACAGCCATAGCCCTAGGGGGCGGTCTTCTCCTTGCGCTTTTCTCCCCTTTTTTACAAAACACGACTCCCCGGCTTGGTTTTGGGGTATGGGCCTTCATGACCTACGCGCTTTTATCCTTTACTTGGTCCTGCCAGCCGGGTGTCAGCTTGGTCGCGGCGGGGTTCTTATTTCTGGCCGTGCTGCTTTTTTTGTCCCAGGCGGGTTGGGAAGGGAAGACCCAGGAGGTGGTGGAATATTTCGGACTTCTTCTGGCCCTCATCGCCGTCGCGATGGCCTTGGAACAAAGGTTTTTTGGTTTGCCCGCTCTTCATCAAACATTACCGGACCTCTCCAGGCAGGAACAAGAAATGGTCAAAGCGGCGATCCACAACCAAAGGGCCTTCGGCCCCCTGGTGACTCCGGGCGCCCTGGCGGCCTTAATCCTATTCTTTCTGCCCCAGGCTTTTATTCGGGCCAAAATTGCATCCGGATTCAAGCGAACCCTCTTATATACAGCGTGCCTCTTCCTGATCGCGGGACTCTGGGCCACTCAAAGCGTTGGCGCCTTGGCCGCCCTGACCCTGGCCGTTCTGACGGTGCTGGTTCTAAAGCGTTCTTTTCGGGAAGTGGGATTGGTTCTTT